>JAHCAM010000001.1 GCA_019634895.1 Steroidobacteraceae bacterium
CCACGACTTCGTCGGGGTGCAGCGCGATGTCCGCCAGCGTGCCGTCGAAATCGAGATATAACGCGGCCGTCGTGGACAGCAACGGCGGCGGCGTATCGGCGCCGGTCTCCGCCATCAGGAGGTCATTGTAACCATGCCGGCCGCGCCAGGCCCGGTGAATGCACGTCAGTCGGTGCGCCGCTTCTTCGCCTCGGCCTCGACCACGCGGTTGATCTTCCACTGCTGCGCGATCGACAGCACGGTGTTGGTGAGCCAGTAGAGCACGAGACCCGAGGGGAACCACATGAACATGAAGGTCATGATCACGGGCATGAAGGCGAACACCTTCGCCTGCACCGGGTCCGGCGGCGTCGGGTTCAGCTTGAACTGCCCGAACATCGCGGCGCCCATCAGGATCGGCAGGATGAAGTAGGGATCGCGCGACGACAGGTCCTGGATCCAGCCGAAGAACGGCGCCTGGCGCATCTCCACGCTCTCGAGCAGCACCCAGTAGAACGCGAGGAAGAACGGGATCTGCACCAGCACCGGCAGGCAGCCGGCGACCGGGTTGATCTTCTCGCGCTTGTACAGCTCCATCATCGCGCGCGCCTGCCCCTCGCGATCGTCCTTGTGCCGCTCCTGGATCGCCTTCATCCGCGGCGCCACCGTCTTCATCTTCGCCATCGAGCGGCCGCTGGTCTCCGACAGTTTGTAGAACACCAGCTTGATCAGCAGCGTCACGATCACGATCGAGAGGCCCCAGTTGCCGACGAAGTCGTGGACCTTCGACAGCAGCCAGAACAGCGGCTGCGCGAGGATCGTCAGCATGCCGTAGTCGGCGGTGAGCTCGAGCTTCGGGCCGGTCGCCTTGAGCTGCTCCTGCAGCTTCGGGCCGACGAACAGCTTCTCTTCCAGCGCCAGGCTGCCGCCCGCGGGAATCGTCTGCGCAGGGCCGACCACGCGCAGCAGGTAATCGAGGTCCTTGACGCGCAGCTCGTACTGCCAGCTCTCGCCCGCCGGCGGCACGATGGCGGCGACGAAGTGATGCTGCAGCGACGCCACCCAGCCGCCGGTGACCGGCCGGGACAGCGCCTGGTCGTCCCGGTCCTCGATGTCGAGCTTGCGGTAGCTCTCGCCGTCGAAGTACGCCGGCCCGCGGAACGAGTAGGTCTCCGGATCCCACATCGAGCGCTTGTTGCCGGGCGAGTGGCGCAGCAGCTGCGCATACGAAGCGAGCCGCGCGGCCTCTGCGCCGGCATTCTCGATCTCGTAGCGCAGGTCCACGGCGTAGCTGCCGCGGCGGAAGACGAAGGTCTTGGTGACCGTGAGGCCGGCGCCGTCGCTCCAGGTGAGCGGCACCGCGAGCGTGTCGGCGCCGTCGGCGAGGCGGTATTCGGACGCCGGCGCGGTGAACGGCGCCTTGTGGTTCGGCTCGTCGCCGCCCTCCCCGCCGCGCGTCAGGCCCGACTGGAAGCGGAACTGGCTCTCCGGCGAGTCGAGGTTGAAGAGCCGCACGGGAACGGTCGGATCGTCCTTGCTGCGCGGGTATTCCGGCAGGTCGGACCGGACCAGTTCGCCGCCCGCGAGGCCGATGTCGAGATCGAGCACGTCGGTGACGACCCGCACGACCCCGCCGGTCGCCGCCGGCGCATCCGCGATCTCCGGCGCGCGCGCTGGCCCTGTCGGCATCGGGACCGCCTCGGCGGTGACGCTCGGCAGGTCGTCGGCAAGGCCGGACGCGTTACCGGCCCCCGGGCCCGGGGCTGCGCCCGCAGCCTCGGCTGCGGGCCGGCTCGTTGCGGGCTGCGCCCCGTAGTCCTTCTGCCAGGCGTTGAGGTTGAGCCACAGCACCACGCCGAGGCCCAGCCAGAGCAGGATCCGAATGCGGTCCTTCATGCGCGGCGCGCCTCCGGCACCGGGTCGTAGCCGGCGCCGCCCCAGGGATGGCAACGGCAGATGCGCCGCGCCGCCAGCCAGGAGCCGCGCGCGGCGCCGTGCGTGTCGATCGCCTCCAGCGCGTAGGCGGAGCAGGTCGGCTGATACCGGCAGTTGCTGCCCAGCATCGGGCTCAGCAGCCAGCGATACAGGTGGATCGGTGCCTGCAGGACCTTCTTCATCGCGCGGCCCGGATGTCCTGCCAGAGCCGGTCGAGGCTGGCGGCGATCTCGCGGTTGCCGGCGGCGCGCGCCGCCGCCCTGGCGGTCACGAACAGGTCGAGCGGCGGCAATGTGGGCCGGTTCACGCGGAAAGACTCGCGGATCAGCCGGCGCAGGCGGTTGCGCCCGACCGCGTTGCCGATGGCCCGGGCACCGACGGCCATGCCGAGCCGCGCCCGGCCCAGGGCGTTGTCCGCACATTGCACGATGAAGAAGGCATCCGTGTGGCGCTCGCGGCTCTTGCGCGCGCGCTCGAACTCCGCGGCGGTTCCGAGCTTCTGGCCGGCCCGCAGTCCGAGGCGCCGCGACGTAGTGCCACTCGTCAGCGTTTTTCGGTGACGGCCAGGCGCTTGCGGCCCTTGGCGCGCCGGCGCTTCAGGACCTGCCGGCCCTTCTTCGTCGCCATGCGCGCGCGGAAGCCGTGCGTGCGCTTGCGCTTGATCTTGCTCGGCTGGTAGGTCCGCTTCGTGGCCATGATCCCAAACCTTTGAAATTAAAGGGACTACAGATGTCAGCAAAGGGCGGCAAGGTTACGGAGCGTGGCCACGCGTGTCAACCGCGCGGGGCTGTGGATAACTCTGGCGCGGGTGCCTGACGCGCCGTAGACTCAATCGTCATTCCTCGGCCCGACTGAACAACGAGAGAGGGGTAACTCGTGCAGGGCTCGCTTTGGCATCGCTGTCTGCGCCAGCTCGAGAACGAGGTGCCGGAGCAGCAGTTCAATACCTGGGTGCGGCCGCTGCAGGCGGTCCTGCGGGACGACACCTTGTTGCTGCTCGCCCCCAACCGCTTCGTGGTGTCGTGGATCGAGCAGAACCTGTTCGGCCGCATCGAGCAGCTCCTGGGAGACGGTGGCGATGGCCGCGCCCCGCGGGTCGTCCTCGAGGTGGGCAGCCGCCCCGCCGGGGCCCCCGCCTCCGCCGTGCCGGACCCGCCCTTCTCCGCGGCGAAGCCGCGCCAGCCGCAGCAGCTTGGCAGCCGCATCAACCCCGACTTCACCTTCGCGAGCTTCGTCGAGGGCAAGAGCAACCAGCTGGCGCGCGCCGCGGCCGTCCAGGTCGGCGAGAACCCGGGCCGGGCCTACAACCCGCTGTTCATCTACGGCGGCGTCGGCCTCGGCAAGACGCACCTCATGCACGCGATCGGCAACCTGGTCCGCGAGCGGCGCCCCGAGGCGCGCATCGCCTACGTGCACAGCGAGCGCTTCGTCAGCGACATGGTGCGGGCGCTGCAGCACAACACCATTGCGGAGTTCAAGCAGACCTATCGCACGCTGGACGCGCTGCTGATCGACGACATCCAGTTCTTCGCCGGCAAGAACCAGTCGCAGGAGGAGTTCTTCCATACCTTCAACGCCCTGCTCGAGGGCCAGCAGCAGATCGTGCTGTCCTGCGACCGCTATCCGAAGGAGGTTGCGGGCCTGGAGGAGCGGCTCAAGTCGCGCTTCGGCTGGGGGCTCACGGTCGCGATCGAGCCGCCGGAACTGGAGACCTGCGTCGCCATCCTGATGGCCAAGGCCCAGGCGGCGGGCGCGGATTTCCCGGAAGAAGTCGCGTTTTTCGTGGCCAAGCGCATCCGCTCGAACGTGCGCGAACTCGAGGGCGCGCTCAGGCGCGTGCTCGCAACTTCGCGCTTCACCGGCCGCGCCGTCACGCTCGAACTGGCGCGCGAGGCGCTCAAGGACCTGTTCGCGGCGCAGGAGCGCCTGGTGACGATCGACAACATCCAGAAGACGGTCGCGGAGTACTACAAGATCCGCCTCGCCGACCTGCTCTCGAAGCGCCGCAGCCGCTCCATCGCCAGGCCGCGCCAGATCGCGATGGCGCTGGCGCGCGAACTCACCAACCACAGCCTGCCGGAGATCGGCGACGCCTTCGGCGGGCGCGATCACACCACCGTGCTGCACGCCTGCGACCGCGTGAAGGACCTGCGCGAGATCGAGCGCCGCGCCGGCGAGGATTACCTCAACCTGCTGCGGATCCTGACCAGCTGATGTGGATAATGTGTGGGGCCCGCCGCCGGGCTTTTTGCTCCACAGCGATTCCACAGGGGTGCCATAGTTTCCAGCCGCGGGTTCCGTGGGGTTATGCTTCGCGCAAGCCGTTCACGGCGGTCGCTTTTCGCCGCTTGTCCACGGAAAATGCGCTGCTCTACAGCTACTACAATCATCAGAAAAGATGATTCCAGAAAGAACCGAACAACGATCCAGCCACCCGGGTGCACAGATGAAATTCAGTGCCGAACGCGAAAACCTGCTTGCCGCCCTGCAGTCCGTCATCGGCGTTGTCGAGCGGCGGCAGACCATGCCGATCCTCGCCAACCTGCTGCTGTCGGCCGAGCAGGGCGCGCTGTCGATCTCGGCGACCGACCTGGAGGTGGAGCTGGTTGCGAAAGCCGACATCAAGTCGGGCACCGATGGCCGCGTCACGGTGCCGGGACGCAAACTGCTCGACATCTGCCGGGCGCTGCCGGAAGGCGTCACGATCAATCTCAGCCAGGACGGGGAGAAAATCACCGCAAAGGCGGGCCGCAGCCGCTTCGTGCTCGCCACCCTGCCGGCGAGCGATTTCCCGGTCATCGATGAGCTCGCTCAACAGCAGACCATTAAGGTCGCGCAGGCCGACCTGCGCCGCCTTCTGGACAAGACGCACTTCTCCATGGCCCAGCAGGACGTGCGCTATTACCTGAACGGAATGTTGCTCGAAACGGACGGGAAAATGCTCCGAACGGTCGCGACTGACGGCCATCGTCTGGCATTGTGCGAGATGGATCTGCCGGGGAAGGCGGGCAGCCAGCAAGTCATCGTTCCGCGCAAAGGCGTACTCGAATTGCAGCGTCTCCTGGGCACGGAAGGAGAGGTATCGATCACCATCGGAACGAACCACATTCGCGCCCAGATCGGAGACGTTCGCTTCACATCGAAGCTTATTGACGGCAGATTCCCGGAATACAGCCGGGTGATTCCGTCGGCGCCGCCGCGCGCGGTGGTGGCGGATCGGGAGGCGTTGCGGGCGGCCCTGCAGCGGACAGCGATTCTGGCGAACGAGAAGTACCGCGGCATTCGTCTCGCCTTGAGGAAGAACCTGCTGACCCTCCAGGCGCACAACCCCGAGCAGGAAGAGGCCGAGGAGCAGGTAGAGGTGAACTACAAGGGCGAGGAGCTGGAGGTCGGCTTCAACGTCGGCTATCTGCTCGACGCGCTGGGCGCGGTGGACGGAGCCGAGGTGGAGATCGGGGTCACCGACGGCAACTCGAGCTGCCTGGTGCGCGCTCCGGGCGCAACCAGCGCGCGCTACGTCGTCATGCCGATGCGGCTCTGACCCGCGCCGCGCGGGACAGAAGAGCCCGGCCGCCGCATGCCGCTCGGCTGGTTCCGCGCCGAGAATTTCCGCTGCCTCGCGGCAGTCGAGCTGGAACTCGATCCGCGCGCCAATCTCTTCGTCGGCCCGAACGCCTCGGGCAAGACGAGCATCCTCGAGGCTGCGTTCTTCCTCGGCCGGGGGCGATCGTTCCGCAGCCGGCGGCGCGAGGTGCTGGTTCGCCACGGGCAACAGGAGTTCCTGCTGGCGGGGAGGAGCGAAGCGGATCCCGCGCCCATGACGATGGGTGTGCGCGCGAGCCGGGAGCAGACCGAGTGGCGCCTGGGCGGGGCGCCGGCGGAGGGCGTCGCAGACCTCGCCGAGCAGTTCCCCGCGCAGGTGATCGACCCGGAAGTCCACAAGCTTCTGGAAGAGGGTCCGGGGCGCCGCCGGCGCTTCATGGACTGGGGCGTGTTCCACGTGGAACCAACGTTTCTCAGTAACTGGCGCCGCTACCACCAGGCCCTTCGTCAGCGGAACGCGGCGCTGAAACAGGGGCGTGGCGACGAGGACCTGGCGGCCTGGGAGCAGGAGCTGGCGGTTAGCGGCGAAGAGCTCGCCAGGCAGCGCGACAGCTATCTGGCAAGGCTCGCCGGGCCCCTCGGGAGCATCGGAGCGGCATTGCTCGATCGGCCGATTACGGTGGTCCACGGGGCCGGGTGGGACCGACAGAGCGGCCTGCTGGCAAGCCTGCAGGAGGGGCGGGCGAGAGATCGCCGGTATAAGGCCACACAGCTGGGGCCTCACCGCGGAGACGTCACGATCCAGGTTGCCGGCCGGCCGGCAAAAGACCAAGTATCGCGGGGCCAGCAGAAACTCGTGGCATCGGCGTTGATGCTGGCCCAGCTCGCGATTCAGGAGCAGCAGAGGCCGGGCCGTTCCGCGCTGCTGCTTGACGACCCAGCCGCCGAGCTGGACCGGGAGAACCTCGCGCGCCTCATGGCCGCCGTGCAATCGCTGCCGGCGCAGCTCTGGGTCACCTCGCTGCGGGCGGACATACCGGGGCTGCCGGCGGCCTCCCGCATGTTCCACGTGGAACAGGGCGCCGTCCGGCGGGGATGAGCGAATTTATGGATGCTTATATGCATCCGAAATCTCGGTATCCGGCTGCGGGAACGCGCGTTTCCACCCGCCGGCAGCAAGACCAGGATCCGCCGCCCCGGCGGGCGGGGCAGACGCGCGGCAAGCAACTGAAAAACAAAGTAAAAACGCCACTTCTTCCGGTATAATTTGGGGATGACACAGCCCCCCAGCGAGACCCCCCGGGCGGACGCCTACGATTCCACCAAAATCAAGGTGTTAAAGGGGCTCGAGGCGGTCCGCAAGCGG
The DNA here is from genome assembly GCA_019634895.1 of Steroidobacteraceae bacterium. Taxonomy (GTDB): domain Bacteria; phylum Pseudomonadota; class Gammaproteobacteria; order Steroidobacterales; family Steroidobacteraceae; genus SCUD01. The sequence continues at coordinate 6,824 of JAHCAM010000001.1, forward strand.
CCCGGCATGTACATCGGCGACACCGATGACGGCACCGGCCTCCACCACATGGTTTTCGAGGTGGTGGACAACTCCATCGACGAGGCGCTCGCGGGCTTCTGCGACCGCATCCTGGTGACCATCCACGCGGACGAATCCGTCACCGTGTCCGACAACGGGCGCGGCATCCCGACCGACATCCACCGGGAGGAAAACCGCTCGGCGGCGGAGGTCATCATGACCGTGCTGCATGCCGGCGGGAAATTCGACGACAACTCGTACAAGGTCGCCGGCGGGCTGCACGGGGTCGGGGTCTCCGTGGTGAATGCCCTGTCGGGATCGCTGACGCTGACGATCGCCCGCGACGGCAAGCTGCATCGGCAGCAGTACCGCATGGGCGAGCCCCAGGGGCCGCTGGCGGTGGTCGGCACGACCACGGAGCGGGGCACCACGATCCGCTTCAAGCCGAGCAACACGATCTTCACCAACACCACGTTCTCGTACGACTGGCTGGCGAAGCGCCTGCGCGAGCTGTCCTTCCTGAATTCCGGGGTGCGCATCGAGCTGATCGACGAGCGCGAGGACCGGCGCGACGTGTTCGAGCACCAGGGCGGCGTCTCCGCTTTCGTGCAGTACCTGAACCGCAGCCGGACCGTGATTCACCCGCACATCTTCTACTTCCAGAGCCAGGAAGGGCCGATCACGGTCGAGGTCGCGGCGCAGTGGAACGACTCCTACCAGGAGTCCATGTACTGCTACACGAACAACATCCCGCAGAAGGACGGCGGCACCCACCTGGCGGGTTTCCGCGCCGCGCTGACGCGGAAAATCAACGATTTCATCGAGAAAGAGGGCCTCGCGAAGCGGGAAAACGTGCAGCTCACGGGCGACGACGCGCGCGAGGGCATGACCGCGATCCTGTCGATCAAGATGCCGGACCCCAAGTTCTCCTCGCAGACCAAGGACAAGCTGGTCTCGTCCGAGGTGAAGGGGGCGGTGGAGTCGGCCGTGGCCGCGAAACTGGGGGATTTCCTGCTGGAACACCCTGCGGATGCCCGCGGCATCTGCATGAAGATCATCGATGCCGCCCGCGCCCGCGAGGCGGCCCGCAAAGCCCGGGAAATGACCCGCCGCAAGGGGGCCCTGGACGCTTCCGGGCTGCCCGGCAAGCTCGCCGACTGCCAGGAAAAGGACCCCGGGAAGTCCGAGATCTTCCTCGTGGAGGGCGAATCCGCCGGCGGCTCGGCCAAGCAGGGCCGCGACCGGCGCACCCAGGCGGTACTGCCGCTGAAGGGCAAGATCCTGAACGTCGAGAAGGCCCGGTTCGACAAGATGCTCTCGTCCCAGGAGGTGGTGACGCTGATCAGCGCGCTCGGCACCGGCATCGGCCGCGACGACTTCGACGCGGACAAGCTGCGGTACCACCGCGTGATCGTGATGAGCGTGGATGGCGACGACCACGTGTTCGTGCGCCCCCCGGGCGGCCTCGCGCGCATGGTCCGAATCGGCGATTTCATCGACGCGGCGCTCGATGCCCACCGCGCCAGCGGGGCGGTCGAGAGCGACGGACATGCCGAAAAGCTGCGGAGCAAACCGCTCGGCGAGGTCCTGTGCTTCGGTCTGAAGGACCGGGAAGTGCGTTTCGGCCGGATTTCCGCGGTCATTCGCCATCCGCTGGATGAGAAGCTGTTCCGGGTCCGGACCGCCTATGGCCGGGCCGTTCGTGTCACATCCAGCCACAGCGTGTTCGTGCAGGACGCGGGCGGGCTGCGGCTGAAGCGCGGAGACCAGCTCGAGGTTGGCGACGAATTGGTGGCGCCAAGGAGGCTCCGCCTGCCGGAAGCCGCGCCAGGCCGGCTCGATTTGCTTGGGGAACTCTGGGCAGATCGAAACGCCGCCCGACAGGTCTGGGTTCGGGGCCCGGCAGTCGAGGAATGGCATCGCCGGCGCGTCTTGCGACAGCACGCCGGCAACCCGGGACTGAGCGCGCCGCGCCTGGAGATACCTGCTGGTGTGCGAGCCGAGATGGCTGCACAGCGCCGCGCCAGCGGGATCGGCAACCGGGCCCTCTGCGAGGCCGTCGGCATATCCCAGCCGGTCACGTTCTATGCCTGGGAGCGGGGGCAGCAGCGGCCAACGCCACAGCATTTCGGCGCGTACCTGCAGGCGGTCGGCGCCGATGTGGCAGGCATGATGGCGCGGGTCAACATTGGGCCGAGCCGCCTCGAGAACGCGTGGAAGACGCAGTACACCGGTTCCGGGCGCAACAAAGTCCGTAATCAAGTCAGGCTTTCTTCGATCGGGCAGCGCGACCTCGAGTGGTTCGCGGCGCGGGCAGATTTCGAGCTCACGCCGGAACACCACGCCGGCCGCGGAATCTCCCGCTTCCTCGACGTAAACGAGGATCTGCTGTTCCTGCTCGGGTTCTACGTTGCCGAAGGAAGCGCATCTGACCGCGGAGGGATCCGGTTCGCGATCGGAAAGGGAAACGCGTCGCGCGTGCCCGAATTACAGGAGCGCCTGGCGCGGGTGTTCGGTCGGCCGTCCGTGATCTACACGAATCGCGCGAGGGTTTCAGAGCTGAAATTCGTTCATCGCGTCGCGGCGCTCGCCTGGCAGCGCCTGTTCGGTTTCCGCGGCGCCGACTCGCTGACCAAGCGCGTCCCGGATCTCGTGTTCAACCTGCCCGAGGCGCTGCGGCTGGCGTTCCTGCGTGGATACCTGATCGGCGATGGAACCGTTGCGGACCGGAACATCGCCTTCTCGACCTCCTCTTACGATCTCGCGAGCGGGCTCCTGTACCTGCTTTCGTCGCTGGGCGTCGTCGGCTCGCTGAGCGAACACGAGCCGGACGGCATCGCGCGCGACATTCGGGGCAGACCATGCGTAACCAAGCACCGCCATTGGCAGATCACGGTCTGCGCGGCTGAAGACCTGCGGAAGCTGTCGGTGGTGTGGGCCGATCATGCGGGCGGCCCGGCGCTCGCGCGCCGCCTGGAGGACGGGCGCAGCGGCAACAATCGCCGATTCAAGGAGTTGGGTGGTGACCTGATGTCAATACCCATCCGATCCATAGAGGAAGTCGGGGCCAGCAACGGCTTTGTCTACGACTTTTCGGTGGAGGCGGACGAAAATTTCGTGGCGGGCATGGGCGGCATCTGCTGCCACAACACCGACGCGGACGTGGACGGAAGCCACATCCGCACGCTGCTGCTGACGTTCTTCTACCGGCAGATGCCGGAACTGATCGAGCGCGGGCACGTGTACATCGCCCAGCCGCCGCTGTTCAAGATCAAGCGCGGCAAGCAGGAGCTCTACGTCAAGGACGAGGCCGAGCTCGACCAGCTGCTGCTCGCGAGCGCGCTCGACAACGCCGCGCTCTACGTGAACCCGGAGGCCCCGCCGCTGGCCGGGTCCGGGCTCGAGATGCTGGCCCGGCAGTACATGGAAGTGAAGGCGATCATCGCGCGCTGGTCGCGCCGCTATGACCGCAGGCTGCTGGAGCAGCTGCTGACGATGCGCCCGGTCGGCGAACAGCAGTTCAGGGATGCGGCCTGGCTGGAGGGCTGGGCGAAGGAACTCGAGGCCCGGCTGAACGCGGGCGGCAGCCTGGTGCACAGCTACCGGATCTCGGTGCGGCGGAACGAGGAGGGCGAGCCCGTGCGCGTGGACGTGTCGCGCACCGAGCACGGCTCGACCACCGAGAAGCACCTGCAGCGCGAGTTCTTCGATTCCGCGGAGTACGCGCGCATCGCCGAGCTCGGCGGCACGCTCTCGGACTTCATCGGAACCGGCGCCTGCGTGACGCGCGGCGGCGAGCGCAATGACATCGCGACCTTTCCCGAGGCCATGGCCTGGCTGCTCGAGCAGGCGCGCAAGGGCCAGAGCATCCAGCGCTACAAGGGCCTCGGCGAGATGAACCCGGAGCAGCTCTGGGAGACGACCATCAATCCCGAGGTGCGCCGCCTGCTGCAGGTGCGCATCGAGGACGCGGTCGCGGCCGACGACATCTTCACCACGCTGATGGGCGACGCGGTCGAGCCGCGCCGCGAGTTCATCGAGAAGAACGCGCTGTACGTGGTCAATCTCGACGTCTGAGCGGGCCGGCGCGCGCCCACCTTGCGCAGCATCCTTTTGCCGTGCCGACTTGCGGCAGTTTCAGATGCATATGACCATCCGCTGACCGGGCGTTTTGCAACGCTGCGGGGCGCCCGGACGGGCGGCCGCGGCCAGGTCTGCGGGTTACGGAGCCCCCAGGAATTCACGCCGTCGCCGCGCTGATCGCGCGCATCGTGCCCTCGATCCAGGCCTCCACTTCGCGATTGAGCTCGCGCGGATCGCGCCCGGCGGTCGCGATCGGCGGCCCGATCACGACGCGGATCAGCCCCGGTCTCTTGACCAGCCCGCGGCGCGGCCAGAAGTCGCCGGCGTTGTGCGCGACCGGCACGATGAGCGCGCCGGTCTGCGAGGCGAGCAGCGCGCCGGACATGCCGTAGCGGCGCGTCTGCCCCGGCTCGACGCGCGTGCCTTCGGGGAAGATCAGGATCCAGATGCCGGCGGCGAGCCGCTCGCGCCCCTGGTCGAGCACCTGGTTGACGGCGCGATGTCCGGCGCCGCGGTTGATGGCGATGCCCTTCAGCAACCACGCCGCCCAGCCGACCAGCGGGATCCAGTGCAGCTCGCGCTTGTACACCCAGGCCTGCGGCGGGAACACGACCATCTGCGCGATCGTTTCCCAGGCCGAGGTGTGCTTCCACATCGAGATGTGCGCGCCCTCGCGCGGGATGTGCCCGCGCCCTTCGACGACCCAGTCGAGGCCGCACAGGACCTTCGCCAGCCAGAGGTGCCAGCGCGCCCAGGCGCGCGCGAAATGGTAGAGCTGGCGGAACGGCAGCCAGCCGAACAGCACGATCGCGAGACCCCAGACGAACGAGTCCGCGAACAGCAGCGTGGTGAAAACGAGCGATCCGAGCCACTGCACGGGCGCGAACCGCCGCCATCGGGGCACCCGCGCAGCCCCGGAAACAGGGCTCTCATCTTCCGTCATGGCCTTGCGGTCATTATGGATGTGTATCGACATCCGAAAAACCCGGCATCTCAGCCGGGCAGGCGGGCGAGATTGGCGGTGTGCAGGAACAGTTTCTGCAGCGCGGCGAGGAGCGCGAGGCGGTTCGCGCGGATGCGCACGTCGTCCGCCATGACCAGCACCTTGTCGAAGAACGCATCCACCGCGGGGCGCAGCGCCGCCAGGCGCAGCAGCGCATCCTCGTAGCGGCGCGAGGTCACGAATCGCTCGACGTCCTGCCGCAGTTCCTCGATCTCGGTTGCGAGCCGGCGCTCCTCCGGATCCGTCAGCAGGCCCGGGTCCACGCGCGGGTTCGGCTGCTCGCCGGCCTTGCGCAGGATGTTCGAGATGCGTTTGTTGGCGGCGGTGAGGCTGGCCGCTTCCGGCAATTTCAGGAACGCCGCGAGCGCGCACAGGCGGTCGTCGAAGTCGAGCGGCGATGCCGGCCGCGTGTCGAGCACGGCGTCGAACATCTCGCTGCTGATGCCGGCGCCGCTCTCGAGGTACCAGGCGCGCAGGCGCTCCATCATGTAGTCATAGATCTCGTCCGCGAGCGCCTCCGGCATCGGCGCCGCGCCGCCGCTCGCGAGCCGCACGACGTCGGCATGGACCAGCTCGAGCGCCGACTGGATCAACCCGCGCAGGTCGAGCGCGACGCCGGTCTCGATCAGGATCCTGAGCACGCCGAGCGCAGAGCGGCGGAGGCCAAACGGGTCCTTGGCGCCGGTCGGCTTCTGGCCGATGGCGAAGATGCCGGCGATCGTGTCGAGCTTGTCGGCGATCGCGAGCGCGAGGCCGGCGCCGGTCGCGGGCAGGGTGTCGCCGGCAAACCGCGGCAGGTACTGCTCGCCGATGGCGGCCGCGACCGCATCCGGCTCGCCATCGTGCAGGGCGTAGTACCGCCCCATGACGCCCTGCAGTTCCGGGAACTCGCCGACCATGGCCGTCAGCAGGTCGCACTTGGCCAGTTGCGCCGCCCGCTGGGCGGCGATCGGGTCCTCACCCGTGGCGCGCGCGATCTGGCCCGCCAGCTCGGTGACCCTCGCGGTCTTGTCGGCCAGCGTGCCGAGCCGGGCCTGGAAAGTGACGCTGGCGAGGGCCGCGAGGCGGCTGGACAGGGACGTCTTGCGGTCGGTCTGGTAGAAGAACGCGGCGTCCGCGAGGCGGGGCCGGACTACGCGCTCGTTGCCGGCGCGGACCTGCGGCGGGTCCCGGCTTTCGATGTTGGCCACCGCGATGAAGGCCGGCAGGAGCGTGCCATCAGCCGCTTTCACCGGGAAATAGCGCTGGTGGTCCTGGAGGGTCGCGACCAGCACCTCGGGCGGCAGCTCCAGGTAGCGCTCCTCGAAATGGCCGACGATGGGAACCGGCCATTCGACCAGGGCCGTGACCTCGTTGAGCACCGCCGGGTCGATGACCGCCTGGCCACCCCCCGCCTCGGCGGCAGCGGCGACCCCCGCCCGGATGCGTTCGCGCCGGGCCTCGAAATCGGCGAGAACGTAGCCCCGGCGCTCGAGCGAGGCGAGGTAGACGCCGGGCGAACGCAAGGCCACCGGCTTGGGGGCGTGAAAACGATGGCCTCGGGTCATGCGTCCGGCCGGTAGCCCGAGGATCTCCCCCGGCACGATCTCGTCGCCATGCAGCATCACGACCCAGTGCACCGGGCGCACGAACTCCACGTCGCCAGCCCCCCAGCGCATGCGCCGGGCGACCGGCAGGCTGGCCAGCGCCTGCTGGACGATACCGGGCAGTAGCGCCGCCGTCCTGGCGCCAGGCCGGGTCAGCTTGCAGAACAGGAACTCGCCCTTGGCGTCGCTGCGGCGCTGGATCTCCTTGACCTCGATGCCGCAGGAAGCGGCGAAGGCGTACGCGGCCTTGGTCGGCTTGCCGGCGGCGTCGTAGGCCGCGGACACGGGCGGCCCGCGGCGCTCCACGCGCTGGTCCGGCTGCTGGTCGAGCAGGCGGCGCACCAATACGGCGAGCCGCCGCGGCGTGGCATAGGCGAGCGCCGCGCCATGCGTGAGGCCCGCCACGTCGAGGCCCGCCGCAACGCCGTCGCGGAACGCTTCCGCAAGCGGCAGCAGGCTTTTCGGCGGCAGCTCCTCGGTGCCGATCTCGACCAGGAAGTCGAGGCGCTTCATGACGCGCCGCCCGCTTTCAGTAGCGGGAAGCCGAGCGCCTCGCGGCGCGCGTAATAGGCTTCGGCGACCGCGCGCGTCAGCGCGCGCACGCGCAGGATGTAGCGCTGGCGCTCGGTCACCGAGATCGCCTTGCGCGCATCCAGCAGGTTGAACGTGTGCGAGGCCTTCAGCGCCTGCTCGTAGGCAGGAAGGGGCAGTTTCGCCTCGAGCAGCCTGCTGCAGGCTTGCTCGCGCTGCTCGAAGTCCGCGAACAGCGCCGCGGTGTCGGCCTGCTCGAAGTTATAGGCCGATTGCTCCACCTCGTTCTGGTGGAACACGTCGCCGTAGCTCACGCGCCCGGACTCGCCCTCGGTCCAGGTCAGGTCGTAGACGCTCTCGCAGCCCTGCAGATACATCGCCAGCCGCTCGAGGCCGTAGGTGATCTCCCCGGTGACCGGCCGGCAATCGAGGCCGCCGGCCTGCTGGAAGTAGGTGAACTGCGTGATCTCCATGCCGTTCAGCCAGACTTCCCAGCCGAGTCCCCAGGCGCCCAGCGTCGGCGACTCCCAGTTGTCCTCGACCAGGCGGATGTCGTGCGTCAGCGCGTCGATGCCGAGCATCGCGAGCGAGCCCAGGTAGCGGTCGATGATGTCCTTGGGCGAGGGCTTCATCACCACCTGGAACTGGTAGTAGTGCTGCAGGCGGAACGGGTTTTCGCCGTAGCGCCCGTCGGTGGGCCGGCGGCTCGGCTGCACGTAGGCGGCGCTCCACGGCTCGGGCCCGAGCGCGCGCAGGAAGGTCGCGGTGTGGAAGGTGCCGGCGCCCATTTCCATGTCGTAGGGCTGCAGCAGCACGCAGCCCTGGCCGGCCCAGTAGTTCTGCAGCGCCAGGATCAGGTCCTGGAAGGTGCGCGGCGGCCGCAGGATTTTCAGGGTTTTCGTCATTCGTCGCAGGATGGGCGAAACGCCGCCCAGTATAGCGGGCCGGTCACCCGCCCGAAGGCGCGCGCCGGCTGGCCGCCGCCAGCAGCGGGCGGACTTCGGCGTCGGTCAGCTCGCGCCAGCGGCCGGAAGGCAGCGCTCCGAGGCGGATGTGCATGATGCGCACGCGCCGAAGTGACTGCACGCGCGAGCCGAGCGCCGAGCACATGCGCCGGATCTGCCGGTTGAGTCCCTGCGTCAGCACGATGCGAAACGACGCGGGACCGCAGCGGACGACGCTGCACGGCCTCGTTTTCTCGCCGCCGATGCGCACCCCCGCCGCCATCATCTGCAGGAATGCCGGCGTGACCGGGCGCTCGACCGTGACCTCGTATTCCTTCTCGTGGCCGTGCTCGGCGCGCAGGATTTCGTTGACGATGTCGCCGTCGTTGGTGAGCAGGATCAGGCCTTCGGAGTCCTTGTCCAGCCTGCCGATCGGGAAGATGCGCTCGGCGTGGCCGACGAAGTCGACGATGTTGCCGGGCACGTCGCGTTCGGTCGTGCAGGTGATGCCGCGCGGCTTGTTGAGCGCGAGGTAGACCGCCTTCCTGCGCTGCGGCAGCGGCTCGCCGTCCACCAGCACGCGGTCGCCCTCCTTCACCTGCGTGCCGAGCTGTCCGGGCGCGCCATTGACGGTCACGCGCCCGGCGGCGATCCAGGCATCGGCCTCGCGGCGCGAACAGACGCCGTGCTCACTGATGAACTTGTTCAGGCGCATCGGGCGGCGATTGTCGCGGCGGGTGGGGGCGGCGGAAAGGCGGATCTTCGCACCGGGGTGGAGCGGGCATCATCTGGCGCGCACCATAACAGTGCGTTGGTACAGGACAACGGTCCAATCGAAATATATAAGCTATTAATTTATAACGATTTGTATGCCATCATCGGTCTGGCATAAACTTTGCACTAAATAAGGGATCGCGAGCGATCGCAACAGGATGACAGGGAGCAAGACCATGACCCCCGCCGACGTCGTCAAGCTGATCCAGTCCAAGGAAGCCACCTACTGCGACCTGCGGTTCGTGGACACGCGCGGCAAGGAACAGCACGTGACGATCCCCGCGCGCATGGTGGACGAGGATTTCTTCGTCGACGGCAAGATGTTCGACGGCTCGTCCATTGCCGGCTGGAAGGGCATCAACGAGTCCGACATGATCCTGATGCCGGATCCATCGACCGCGATGATCGATCCGTTCTACGAGGAAACCACCCTGCTGCTGCGCTGCGACGTGGTGGAACCCACGACGATGCAGGGCTACAGCCGCGACCCGCGCTCGCTGGCGAAGCGGGCGGAGGCCTACCTCAAGTCCACGGGCATCGCCGACTCCTGCCTGTTCGGCCCCGAGAACGAGTTCTTCATCTTCGACAGCGTGCGCTGGGGCAACGACCTCAACGGCTGCAGCTACCACATCGACTCGGTGCAGGGCGCGTGGAACTCGGGCACCGCCTACGAGGGCGGCAACCTCGGCCATCGCCCGGGCGTGAAGGGCGGCTATTTCCCGGTGCCGCCGGTGGACCGCTTCCAGGACCTGCGCACGGCGATGTCGCAGGCCTGCGAGGAGCTCGGCCTCAAGGTCGAGGTGCATCACCACGAGGTCGCGACCGGCGGCCAGGGCGAGATCAACGTCTCCGCGAACACGCTGACGAAGAAGGGCGACGAGGTGCTGCTGCTGAAATATGCGCTGTGGAACGTCGCGCACGGCCACGGCAAGACGCTGACCTTCATGCCGAAGCCGCTGGTGGGCGACAACGGCAACGGCATGCACGTGCACCAGTCCTTGCAGAAGGACGGCAAGAACCTGTTCGCCGGCGACCGCTACGCGGGCCTGTCGGACGTCGCGCTGTACTACATCGGCGGCATCATCAAGCACGCCAGGGCGCTCAATGCCTTCACCAATCCGGGCACCAACAGCTACAAGCGCCTGGTGCCGGGCTTCGAGGCGCCGGTCATGCTCGCTTACAGCGCGCGCAACCGCTCGGCGTCGATCCGCATCCCGTGGGTCTCGAACCCGAAAGGCCGCCGCATCGAGGTGCGTTTCCCGGACTCGCTCGCGAATCCGTACTTTGCGTTCGCCTCCATGCTGATGGCGGGGCTCGACGGCATCCAGAACAAGATCCACCCGGGCGAGGCCTCGGACAAGGACCTCTACGACCTGCCGCCGGAGGAAGCGAAGAACATCCCGGAAGTCTGCCATTCGCTCGACATGGCGCTCGAGCACCTCGACCGCGACCGCGACTTCCTGAAGCGCGGCGGCGTGTTCAGCGACGACCTGATCAACGCCTACATCGCGCTCAAGCAGGGCGAAGTCACGCGCTTCCGGATGTCGACGCATCCGGTCGAGATGGACATGTACTACAGCCTCTGAGGGCCAGGGCACCCGAGGCACGGCGGTCACAGTTCCGGCCGCCGCTTTTGGCAGCCCGGCGGGTGGCGGGATATGCTGTCGGTCATGCGCATACTCCTGCTTCTCGCCGGCCTGACATTGTCCCTGGCGGCCATGCCCCAGGAGATCTACCGGTGGGTGGACAAGGACGGCGTCGTCCATTACTCGGACCAGCCCGGCGCCCCGGGCGCCAAGCGCGTGGAAGTGATCCTGCCGAACTCCTACGAGCCGGAGCCGTCGGACCTCGGCGTCGGCGCACAGGGAGGGTGGCAGCCGGAACCGGAAGTCTCGCCGTACACCTCGCTGGTCATCGTGCAGCCGACGCACGACCAGGTGTTCTTCGGCGGCGATACGGCGGTGACGGTCGCGGCGAACCTGGGCGGCACGCTGCGCCCCGGGCACACACTGGTCTTCTTCCTGAACGGCAGCCGTCGCGACACGGATGCGGGCGGCAATCTCACGCTCACGAGCGTCGAGCGCGGCACGCACCTGCTGCGCGCCAGCGTGCTCGACCAGAACGGCAACATGGTCATCTCGAGCGCGCAGATCGCGTTCCACGTGCGCCAGCCGTCGATCAACACGCCGCAGAGTCCGCAGCGGCCAGCGCCGCCAGCACAGCCGCGGCCGCAGCCGCAACCCGCGAACTGAACGGCGCGCGACGCCCCGGCGTCGCGCCATGACCGCCGGCCCGGTGCCCGGGTTCGACCCGGCGGGAATCCTCGACCAGCTCTCGACCGCCATCCTGGTCGTGGACGGCGAAGACCGGCTGGCCTGGCTCAACGTCGCGGCGGCGGACCTGCTGGCGACGGGAACGGCCGCGGCGCGCGGCCGCGGGCTGGCGACGCTGGTGCAGGACGGGCGCGCGATCGAATCGCTGGTTGCGCGCAGCCGCGGGAGCGGGGAGCCGATCGCACTCCGCGCGTTCGAGTTCGCGCCGGCCGCCCGCGGCGACGTGCGCTACCAGGTGGACGTGACGTTTGCGCCGCTCGCGGGGCCGCCCGCCGGCCGCGTGCTGATCGAGATCGCGGACACCACGCGCCCGTCGCGCATGAACCGCGACACGGCGCTGCTCGCCCAGCAGGGCGGCAGCCGCGTCATGGCGCGCCAGCTCGCGCACGAGATCAAGAACCCGCTCGGCGGGCTGCGCGGCGCCGCGCAGCTGCTCGAACGCGAACTGCCCGACGAGCGCCTGAAGGAATACACGCGCGTGATCATCGGCGAGGCCGACCGGCTGCGCGCGCTGGTGGACTCGCTGCTGGGGCCGGCGCGGCCGATCCGCCGCGAGCCGGTCAACGTGCACGAGCTGATCGACCGCGTGTACTGGCTGGCGCGCGCCGAGGCGCCCGAGGGGATCGCGATCGAACGGGACTACGACCCGAGCCTGCCGCCGCTCGCGCTCGACCGCGACCTGATGGTGCAGGCGATGCTGAACATCGCGCGCAACGCCGTCCAGGCCGTGGGCGAGCGCGGCGCGATCACCATGAGGAGCCGCGCGCTGACGCAGGCGACGATCGGCGCGGAGCGCCACCGGGTCGTCGCCTCGCTGCAGTTCGAGGACAACGGGCCCGGCGTGCCGGGGGAGCTCGGCGAGACGATCTTCTACCCGCTGGTGTCCGCGCGCGAGGGCGGCACGGGCCTCGGCCTCGCCGTCGCCCAGGACATCGCGACCCGCCACGGCGGAATCATCGAGTTCGACAGCCGTCCGGGACGGACGGTGTTCTCACTGCTGTTGCCGATGGAGGGCCGACATGAACACGCCACTTGAAGTGTGGCTGGTGGACGACGACGCCTCGATCCGCTGGGTGCTCGAGCGGGCGCTCGGCCAGGCCGGGATGCGCGCGCGGTCCTTCGAGCAGGCGGAAGCCGCGCTTGGCGCGCTGGCTTCCGCGCTGCCGGACGTGCTGATGACGGACGTGCGCATGCCGGGGCTCGGCGGCCTGACGCTGCTCGAGCGCGTGCGGCGCGACTACCCGGGCCTGCCGGTGATCGTGATGACCGCGCACGCGGACCTCGGCCATGCGGTCGCGGCCTATCGCGGCGGCGCCTTCGAGTACCTGCCGAAGCCCTTCGACATCGACGAGGCCGTGGCGCTGGTGCGCCGCGCGGCGACGCAGGGGGAGGCGGGCGGCGCCGCGGCGGGCGGCGCGGCAATCGCCGGCATCCTTGGACAGGCGCCGGCGATGCAGGAAGTGTTCCGCGCGATCGGGAGATTGTCGCGCTCCAGCCTTTCGGTGCTGGTCACCGGCGAATCCGGCACGGGCAAGGAACTGGTCGCGCGGGCGCTGCACGAGAACAGCCCGCGCGCGGCGGGCCCGTTCATCGCCCTGAACACCTCCGCGATCGCCTCCGAGCTGCTCGAATCGGAGCTGTTCGGTCACGAGAAAGGCGCGTTCACGGGCGCGGACTCGCAGCGGCGCGGCCGTTTCGAGCAGGCCGACGGCGGCACGCTGTTCCTGGACGAGATCGGCGACATGTCGGCGGCGCTGCAGACGCGGCTGCTGCGCGTGCTCGCGGAGGGCGAGTTCTATCGCGTCGGCGGCAACGTGCCGATCAGGGTGGACGTGCGCGTGATCGCCGCGACGCACCAGGACCTGGACACGCGGGTCCGGCAGGGACGGTTCCGCGAGGACCTGTTCCACCGCCTGAACGTCATCCGCGTCCACGTTCCGGCGCTGCGCGAGCGGCGCGGCGACATCCCGGAGCTGCTGGCGCACTACCTGGCCGTCGCCGCGCGCGAGCTCGGCGTGGAACCGAAGACGCTGACCGCAGGCGCGAGCGAGCGGCTGGTCGCGTTCGACTGGCCCGGCAACGTGCGCCAGCTCGTGAACGCGGCGCGGCGCCTCACCGTGACCGCGCCAGGGCGCGAGATCCGGGAAGAGGACATCCCGCCGGATCTCGGCGGCGCGGGCGCGGAACTGCCGGCGCCGGATGGCTGGTGCCGCGAGCTCGAAACCTGGGCCGCGCGGCATCTCGCCGCGGGCGGCGCGCCATTGCTCGAAGTCGCGGAAGCGCGCTTCGAGCGCACGCTCGCCCGCGCCGCGCTCGCGCGCGTGCAGGGGCGGCGGCAGGATGCTGCCAGGCTCATCGGCTGGGGGCGGAATACGCTGACGCGGAAGCTCAGGGAGCTCGGCATCGACTGAGGAGACGGGGACAGTCCGCCTTTTCCGCTTCGCGGAAAAGGGGACAGTCCCAATGAAAAGGCCCCCGCCGTTTCCGGCGGGGGCCGCATCAGATCAATTCAGATCCGATCAGGGCCGGGCGATGGTGATCGCCGGCGAAACCCAGGTCTCCTGGTGACTCGGGTTGCGCTTGCTGCCCAGCGCCTTGGTGACGGTGATCGTCACGTAGTACTCGCCGTTGGGGACCGTAAAGGTCTTGTCCCCGTGGAATGTCGTGCCATCCCACTCGAAGGCGAAGAACCCGCCAGCCGTGGTGTTGCGGCCGACAAACCAGTCGTCACTGATGTAGCGCCAGGACTGACCGGTGCGGTCCTGCACCGTGAGCTCGATCCGCTCCGACTGGTGATCCAGGTGGATCAGGAAGAACGGAATGTCGTCACCCACCATGGTGTACGTGCCGCCGGTCGGACGATTGAAGAAGCTCGTCCCGACCAGCTGCGCCAGCCACGGGAAGCCGTTCGCCGTCGGCGTCAGCACCGGCAGCGCCTGGTAGTCCCCGATGAAGCCGCCGTACGGCACGCGCAGCGCACGTCCGCCGCCCTGCGGAGTCAGCACGACGTAGCCGCCGTACTGGCCGAGCGCAGGCGCGCCAGGCGCCGTGATGGTCACGTCAACCGTCGCCGAACCCTTGTTGCCAGGAACGGTAACGCTGGGTGCGCTGAACGCCACGCCCGCATTGGCGAGGAAGTTCCCGATGGTCGCGAAGTTCGTCGCGTTCTTCGGGCCGACCGCCAGCGCAGGCTGGTGCGAGAGGTCGTAGGTGACCGCGCTCGCCCCACGGTTGTGAATGGTCAGCCTGCGTGTCTGCGGGCCCGCCTCGCTCTCGCCGAGCGACAGCTTGCCGGGCAGCACGTCCGATGTCGCCAGGATCGCATCCTCGATGTCGAGCATGCCCGCGCCCTGCCGCATCGTCTGCTCGAGGAATCCAAGCGCCGGATTGCCCGACCAGAGCGTCGGATTGGCGTTGTTCATGAGCCGCGCGCCGAGGGTGTGGATGCGGAAGTCCTTCGTGAAGAACGGATGGGCCTGCAGCAACAGCGCCGCCGCGCCCGCCACGTGCGGCGAGGACATGGAGGTGCCGCTCAGCGTGCCGAATCCGCCGATCTCGAGCGGGATGGTGGAAAGGATGCCGCCGCCCGGTGCGCCGATGTCCGGCTTGAGCGACAGGTCCGCGGCCATGCCGAAGGAGCTGAAGCCGGAGATCAGGCCGCCCGTGCCGAACGGGAACCCGACCGCGGTCGAAGTCCAGTTCAGGGTGGTCGTGCCGCCCGCGATCAGTCCGTCCAGCGTCGCGCCCTGCGCCGCCGTGATGGCGACCACCGGGATCGTGATCGCCGGCGTGCCGGCCACGGTCGGATTCAGCGCACCGGCTGCGTTGTTGTACAGAACTACGGCCGCTGCGCCGGCGTTCTGCGCGTTCAGCGCCTTGATGTGGAAGGCGCAGGTGCCGCGACGGACCAGCACCGCCTTGCCGGCATGAGGCGCCGGGTCGGCGTACGCCGTGCAGCCGTCGTCTACCGATGTCGGCGTGCCGGTCTTCGACATCTCGAGGCTGCCGCTGGTCGGCGCCGCCGGCGAGGCCGACGCCTGATTGTAGCCATACGACGTGCCGCTGACCGAGAAGGACAGCTGCGCGTTGTCGTAGGACGCCACGCCGATGACGTGTTCACCCACGCCCGGCGCGCCGGCTGCATAGGGACCGTCCGGAGCGGAGCCGCCCGGGCCGTTGTTGCCGATGGAGGCGACCACGACCATGCCGCGCTTGACCAGGCGGCTGGAGGCCGCGGCCGTCGGATACTGCGGCCACTGGGCGCGCGAGCCGATGCTCATGTTGAGCACGTGCATGCCGTCGTTGTAGGCCATCTCCATCGCCGCGAGCATGATGTCCGCGGTCGTGGAACCGCCGCAGCCGAACACGCGGTACGCGCCGAAGGTGACGCCGGGCGCCACGCCCTTGAGCGTGCCATTGGCGCCGACGATGCCGGCCACGTGCGAGCCGTGCCCGTTGCAGTCATCCGGATACGGATCCGGCACCGGCGTCAGGCCGGCGGTGTAGGCGTCGCCCACGAAGTCCCAGCCGTGCGTGACGCGGGCGGTCGGGAACACGGTGCTGTTCGAACGCGTGGTGCCGTCGCCGCCCAGATCCGCGTGGTCGTAGTCCACGCCGGTGTCCATGATCGCGACCTTGATGCCGGTGCCGGTGTAGCCGAGCGAATTCTGGACCACGTCCGCACCGGTCAGCGACAACGCCAGGTTCAGGTCGGGAGTGAGCCCGACGGCCGGGTCGAACTCGGGCGCCTGGATCGTCTCCACGGGCCACACGGCGACGACACCCGGCAGGCGCTTGAGCGCCGCGCGCTGCGCGCCGCTGATGCGGACGGCGTAGCCATTGAACAGCGTGTCATAGGAGCGGCGGACCGTGAACTCGGTACCGGCACCCTCTGCGGCGCGCAGGAAGCGTGCCTTCTCGGCACGGACATTGGCGAGACTGTTGCCGTCGGCGACGGGCTTGCCCGCCAGCTCGACGAAATACAGCTCACCGCCCTCGGCGTCGCTCGCAGAAACGGCTTCCTGCGCGCTGGCGGTCGCGAGGCCCAACGACAGCGCGAGCGCGCTGCACATCGTGGCCGCGAAAAACGACTTCTTCATCGCGTGTGGCTCCATTGGTTCGGCATTACGGCACTTCCCGTCTCCGCGCAGCCTTTTCGATTCTTCTTGCCGGAACACGAGACTGGAAAACGGCCGCGGGCCGCATCTCCCCGGAAGTCCGTGCACCGGAAACCCTCTCCCCTGACCCGCCACGGCTTGTCGCGCCGTTCGTTCAGTTGCTGCGTTCTATACCATTATCTGTCGGGCGCGTCACATTTTTGGCAGTGCATCATTGACATAACATCGTCACTTTCGACCGGTCCGGCTGCCATTCGCCTTCATCCGCCCCCGCAGTCGAGAGTCGCTGCGGCGCTCAGACTGCCCGTCAACTCGCCCGGCTTGCGCATGCCGTTGTCGCGCAGGTACGCCGCGAGACCCGCGTTGACTTTCCGGCACACGAAGGGATCGTAGAACAGCGCCGTGCCGATGCCGACGGCCGTTGCGCCCGCGGCCAGGAACTCGATCGCGTCGCCCGCCGAGGCGATCCCGCCCTGGCCGATGATCGGCACACGCGCAGGACCGGCGACTTCGTACACCTTCTTCACCATCAGCAGCGCGATCGGCTTGATCGCAGGGCCCGAGACGCCGCCCTGGACGTTGCCGATGACGGCGCGGCGCGTGTTCGGGTCGATGACCATGCCCGAGATCGTGTTGATCACCGCAAGGCCGTCGCTGCCAGCCTCGATGCACAGCCGCGCGTTCTCGCGGATGTCGGTCTGGTTGGGAGAGAGCTTGGTGATCAGCGGTTTCCTCGTCGCCTTGCGGCAGGCGGCGACCACGCGCGCGCTCATCTCGGGGTAGTTGCCGAACTGGACGCCGCCCTCCCTGACGTTCGGGCAGGAGATGTTGATCTCCATGGCGTCGATCGGGGAGTCGTCGAAGCGGCGCGTGACCTCGGCATACTCGTCGATGGTCGAGCCGCAGACGTTGGCGATGAATCGCGTCTCGGCGAAGTCGAGCGTCGGCAGGATCGCGCTGACGACGTGCTCGACGCCGGGGTTCTGCAGGCCGATCGCGTTGATCATGCCCCAGGGCGTCTCGGTCACGCGCGGCGGCGGGTTGCCGAGGCGCGGCTTCGCGGTCGTTCCCTTCAGGACGATGGCGCCGGCGTCCCGGTTCGAGAAGCCCTCGACGCGGGTGTATTCCTCGCCGAAACCGACGCATCCGGACAGCAGCACGATGGGAGATGCCAGCGATAGCCCGCAGAACTCGACGGCGAGCGAAGGATCGGGACCCGGGGACGCCTCGGCCACGGCATCATTATAAAGGGGACGCGTCCCATTACTTGCAGCGGCGGCCAGGGCGATGTTCCACCTGATCCTCCTCGAGCCCGAGATCCCGCAGAACACCGGCAATATCATCCGGCTCTGCGCCAATTCCGGAGCGACGCTGCACCTGGTGCATCCGCTCGGGTTCGCGACCGACGACACGGGCCTGCGCCGCGCCGGCCTCGACTATGGCGACCGCGCGCGCGTGCGCGAACACGGCGGGCTGGCGGCCTGCCTGCGGGAACTGGGAGAGACGCGGGTGTTTGCCGTCGAGACCGCGGGTGGCCGGCGCCACAGCGACGTCACCTATGGTGCGGGCGATGCCTTCCTGTTCGGACGCGAAAGCGCCGGCCTGCCGAGGGACCTGGTAGCCGCATGGCCCGCCGACCGGGTGATCCGCCTGCCCATGATGCCGGGCAATCGCAGCCTCAACCTGTCCAACGCCGTCGCCGTCGTCATCTACGAGGCCTGGCGCCAGCTCGGATTCGGCGGCAGCACCTGACCAATGGCGGCGCGTCCCTCTGATTCTTAATGGGACGCGTCCCCTTTAGTTCTCCGGCGTGACGCCGCGCTGCAGCAGCGATTCGATGACCTCGCGGATCGGGGCGCCCTCGTGCAGCACGCGATACACGTGCTCGCAGATCGGCATCTCGACGCCGTGCTTCTTCGCGACCGCGCGCACGGCCTTCGCCGCGTGATAGCCCTCGACCACCTGGCCGATCTCGGCGATCGCCGCATCCATGGGCTTGCCGGCCGCGAGCGCACGGCCGAAGCGGCGGTTGCGCGACTGGTCGTCGGTGCAGGTGAGCACCAGATCGCCGAGGCCGGCGAGTCCCATGAGCGTCTCGGGTTTGGCGCCGAGCGCGACGCCGAGCCGCACGAGTTCCGCGAGGCCGCGCGTGATCAGGAACACGCGGCTGTTCGAGCCATAGCCGAGGCCGTCAGACACTCCGGCCGCGATCGCGATGACGTTCTTGACCGCGCCGCCGATCTCGACGCCGACGATGTCGGTCTGGGTGTAGGCGCGGAATGCGCCGGAAGAAATCCGCTGCGCCAGCGCGAGCGCAAAGGCCTCGTCCGGCGAGGCAACCGCGATCGCCGTCGGCAGTCCCTGTCCGACTTCGCGCGCGAACGTCGGGCCGGAAAGCACGGCGACCGGCACCGAGGCCCCCAGGACCTCCTGGGCGACCTGGTGCGGGAGCTTGCCGGTCGCGAGCTCGAATCCCTTGCTCGCCCAGGCGATGCGCGCGCCCGGACGGAGCATCGGCTTGAGCTGCTGCAGCATCTGCCGCAGCACGCCCGAGGGCACGGCCAGCACCAGGTCCTCGCCGCCGGCGACCGCCCTGGCGAGATCGGGCTCGATGGCGAGCGCGCGCGGGAATTCCGCGCCGGGCAGGTAGCGCTCGTTGCGGCGCGTGCGGGCCAGCAGCTCCGGCTCGTCCTCCGCGCGGCCCCACAGCACGGTGGGCCCGCCGCCGCGCGCGAACTGGATCGCGAGCGCGGTGCCCCAGGAGCCGGCGCCGAGTACGACGATCGGCCGCAAGGGCCCGCTCAGTTCGCGGGGCCCGGGGGCGGCGCCTGCTGCGCCTGGCGCGCGGCCTGCTCCTGCAGCGAGCGCTCGAACAATGCGTCGAAGTTGACGTGGGGCAGCAGGAACGGCGGGAAGCCGCCCTTGGTGACGACGTCCGACACCGTCTGGCGGATGTACGGGAACAGCAGGTTCGGCGCGAACGAGCCGAGGATGCGCCGCGTTTCCTCCGGCCCGAAGCCGCGGACCAGGAATACGCCGGCCTGCTTGACCTCGGCGAGATACACGGCGGCGTCGCCGCTCTTCGCCTCGAGCGTTATGGACAGCACGACTTCGTGGGCATCCTGCCCGACCTGGTTCGACACCGTGCTCAGGTTCATGGACATCTTCGGATCCTGCGGCTGCGCCGGCAGGAACGGACCCTTGGGCGACTCGAAGGAGAGGTCCTTGATGTACACGGTCTGCAGCGCCACCGCCGGGCCCTGCGCGTCCGCTGCCCCGTCGCCGGCGGCGGCGGGAGTGGTATTTTCTTCAGCCATCGTCATTCCTCACTTTGCAGAAACCTGGAAAGTCCGCCGTCCCGGTCCATCGCCGCGATCTCGTCGGCTCCGCCGACGAAGCGGTCACCGACGAACACCTGCGGCAGCGTGCGCCGTCCGCTCCTGGCGAGCAACTCTTCCCGCAAGCCCGCATGGTCCTCGACGCTGACCTCGGCGTAGGGGATTCCCCGCCGCTCGAGCAGGGACTTCACGCGGATGCAGTAGCCGCAGAAGCCGGCCGTGTACACGGTCACCGCCGGCGCGCCCATTGCTCAACCTTTCACGACCGGCAGGTTCTCCTGCCGCCAGGCGGCGAGCCCGCCGCGCAGGCTGAAGACGTCCTTCATGCCCGCCGCGGCCAGGGTGCGCTGCGCCGCGGCCGTCGTCGTGCCGCTGTCGCAGTAGAGGATGAGCGTCTTGCCCGCGAGCTTCTCGAGGGCCTTGGCGTCGGACGCGAGCTGGTCGCCGGGCACGTTGCGCGCGCCCGCGATGTGGCCGTCCTTGAACTGGTTGGTCGAGCGCAGGTCCACCAGCACGGCGCCGCCATTCATCATGCGGATCGCCTGGTTCGGCGCGACTGCTGCCGAGTGCTCGCCGCGCCGGCGGATCTCGTAGGCCAGCACCAGGGTGGCCATGACGACGGCGGCGCCCGCCAGCAGCGGATGATTGGTGAAATAATCGAGCAGTCGGTCCATGGAGCGGGTTCGGTCGCCGGCGCGAGGGCCTGAAAACGGCCGCGCATTATATCAGCGCGTTCCCGGGGCGCTTGGCGCCGGCCGAACAGAGGAATATATCCTGACAAAACAACGCACTATCTTCCACCGGGGGCTGCTCGCCATGGCGGTGGGCGCGCTGCTGTCGGTGCTGGTCGCAGCCCCCGAGGCGGCCGACAGGGACCCGGAGAAGGAGCTGCGCCAGGTCCGCGAGCGCATCGAGGAACTGCAGCGCACGGTGCGCCGCGACACCGACCGGCGCGATGCGTTGACGGGGCAGTTGCGCGATGCCGAAGAGAACGTGCGCGGCGCCCGGGGTCGGCTTCGGGACGCGCGCAAGCGGCTGGCTGAAAGCGATGCGCGCCTCGAGGCGCTGACGACGGAGCGCGAGCGTAACGAGCGGGCGCTCACCGAGCAGCGCGCCGCGCTCGCGTCGCAGATCCGCGCAGCCTACATGGGCGGGCGCGAGGAGCCGGTGAAGCTGCTGCTGTCCCAGGAGGACCCGGCGGCATTCAGCCGCATGATGACGTACTACGCCTACCTCGGCCGCGCGCGGGCCGGGAGGATCCAGGAAATCCAGGCACTGGCCGCGAAGCTCGAGGAATCGCTCGCGGCGGAGAATGCGGAGCGCGAGCGGCTCGCCTCGCTGGAGGCGGACAGCCGGCGCGAGCTCGCGGCCGTGGATGCCGCGCGCGCCGAGCGCACGCGGGCGCTGCGCGCCGTCAACGCGCAGATCAAGGGCCAGAGCGACGCCATCGCCAAGCTCAGGCGCGAGGCCGCGGCGCTCGAGAAACTGCTCGCCGACCTGCGCCGGGCGCTCGCCGACCTGCCGCCCGGCGCCGGGCAGGCCTTCGAGAAGCTGCGCGGGCGGCTCGCCTGGCCGGTCTCCGGAAAGATCACCGCGAGGTACGGCCAGGCGCGCGGCGGCGGCCTGAAGTGGAACGGCGTGCTGATCGAAGCGGGCCGCGGCGCCGACGTGCGCGCGCTGTACGAGGGCCGCGTCGCCTACGCGGACTGGCTGCCGGGCATGGGGCTGCTGCTCATCATCGACCACGGCGGCTACATGAGCCTGTACGCCCACAACGAGCAGCTCTTCAAGTCGGTGGGCGACCGTGTCGAGGGCGGGGAAATCGTCGCCACCGTGGGCGACAGCGGCGGGCGCAGCCAGCCCGGCCTGTACCTCGAGATCCGCCGCGGCGCGCAGCCCGTGGACCCCGTGCCCTGGTTCCGCCGCCCGAGCCCGTAAATAGCTGATTCCGGGCGGGAAAAGCGGCACCGGGGCCCGGGAAACTGCCGATTACGTCAAAGACGGCCGGGGTGCCGATCGGCGAACCTGTGCGATGAGGCCGGCAGTCTGCCGGCAGGGGGTTGCTCCGCATCGTGGCCACGCCAGCCAACATCGACCTGCCGCTGCACCTTTCCAGCGCCAAGCCGAACCTCGACCCGTACGGCCACCTGCTGCGGATGCTGATGCCGCGCGCGCTCGGCATCGGGTTCTACGACGCGAAGGGCGCCCCGCTCTGGGTCGCGCCAGGCTACGACGGGCCGGACCCGCTGCCGCTGGTGCAGGCCGCGCTTGCGAAGGTGCCGCCGGCGACCACGGCGCGTATCGACGGATTCGGCCAGGACCACGAGGGCGCGCCCGCCTACGTGTTCCGCCTGCGCAACAGCGAAGGCGAGGTCATCGCCATCGCCGCGCTGCTCACGCGCGACGGCGAGAACCGCCCGTACTCCTTCGTGCAGTCGCTGGTGCAGCCGGCGCTCGAGTGCCTGCAGCGCGAACTCGAGGCGCGGACCAGCGTCGGCGACCTGGCCCGCGACCTGCGCTCGCGCGACGAGGACCTCGAACTGTTGCTGCGCGTCGCACCCGACGACCCGTCGAGCCCGCAGCACGGCGACGAACTGGGCGCCCTGGTGCAGACCTGCGTGGACCACCTCGGCTGCCTGCTCGGCGCGCTGGTCGTGCCCGAGCGCAATATCGCGATCTGCAAGGCGCCGCTCGGGCACAAGCCGCAGGTCGAGATCCTGAGCAAGATCCACCGGCACCTGCTGAACTGGGCGCAGCTGCAGCGGCGCAACCTGGTCATCAACAAGATCAAGGTGCGGCCGATCGAGCTGCCGCCCTACAAGATCCTGTGCACGCCGGTGCGGCATTCCTCCGGGCGCGTGGCCGGATTCCTGGCGATGTTCCGCGAGGAGAATGCGCCGAACTTCGATGCGCGCACGGAGCGGCTGGTCGAGCTGCTGTCGCGCAAGACCACCGCGACCCTGCAGGCCAATTTCGACACGCTGACCTCGCTGCTGACGCGCTCGGCGTTCGAGACCCAGGTGCGCGCGCTGCTGGCCGGGCGCCGCGAGCGGAAACCGGACTGCGTGCTGTACCTGGACGTGGACCGCCTGCACGTCACCAACGACAACTACGGCATGCACATCGGGGACGAGGTGATCGGCAAGGTGGCGGAGGTGCTGCGCCGCAAGCCGCGGCCCGGCGCGCTGTCGGCGCGCATCGCCGGCGACCGCTTCGCGGTCTTCCTGCCGGACTGCGCGCTGGAGTTCGCCCAGCAGATCGCCGACATGCTGCGCCGCCAGTGCGCGGAGCTCACCTACCTGCGCGGCGAGGGCACGGTGCAGGTCTCGGCCAGCGTCGGCGTCGCCGAACTCCCCGACTCCCAGAACGCGCTGGCCCACGGCCTCGCCAACGCCGAGATCGCCTGCAAGGCCGCCAAGGACCGCGGCCGCAACCGCACCGAGATCTTCCAGGACGCCGACCAGAGCATCATGCGCCGCCACACCGACGTGCTGGTCGTCCAGCGCCTGCACGGCGCACTCGCGGACAACCGCTTCGTGCTGTTCGCGCAGCCGATCCTGCCGCTGGCCGGCGAGCGCGGCGAGCCGCGCTTCGAGATGCTGCTGCGCATGGTCGGCACGGACGGCGAACTGCTGCCGCCGGAGAAGTTCCTGTCGGCCGCGGAGCGCTACCAGCTGCTGCCCGAGATCGACCGCTGGGTGGTCCGCAACTCGCTCGAGGCGCTCGGTTCCTGCGCCCGCGTGCTCGAGGGGCGCGGCATGCGCTTCTCGATCAACATTTCCGGGGCTTCGATCGCAGCCGAGGATTTCCTGGAATTCCTCGAGCGCAGCGTCCGCGATTCCGGGGTCCCGCCGGAGACGCTGTGCTTCGAGCTCACCGAGACTTCGGCCGTGTCGAACCTCGCCCGCGCCGAACGGCTGATGCACAGGCTGCGGGCGCTCGGCTGTTCGTTTGCGCTCGACGACTTCGGCACCGGACTGTCCTCCCTCGTGTACCTGAAGACGCTGCCGGTCTCGATGCTCAAGATCGACGGCGCCTTCGTGCGGGACTCGGCCAACAACCAGCGCACCGAAGCCATGGTGCGCGCGATTGCCCAGCTGGCCCACACCATGGGAATGGAGACGGTCGCGGAATACGTCGAGACCGACGAGCTGCGCGAGCGCATGGCGGCCCTGGGCGTGGATTTCGGCCAGGGCTTCGCCATCGGCCGCCCGGTGCCGCTGCCGGACGTGCTCGGGGACCTCGCCCTGTGCGAGGCGATGGCCGCCCAGGAGCCGACCCGCCCCTGATTGGCCCGGATTGGCCGCTCCGGAGGCGGCGCGGGTACCATAAGCACTCATGCAACCGAGGAAGACGCTGTTCGCCGTCCTGCTGGGCTGCCTGCTCGGCGTGTCGCTCGCCTGGGGCGCCCTCTGGGTTTCCACCCGCGACCGCGGCCCCGCCGAATTGCGGGGCCGGGACGCCAGGCTGCTGTCGGAGGTCATCGACCGCATTCACGCGGAATACGTGGACCGCACCGACGACCGCAAGCTCCTCAAGGACGCGATCCGCGGCATGGTCGGGGAACTGGACCCGCATTCCGCCTTCATGGACGCGAACGAATTCGAGGACCTGCGCATCGCGACCGAGGGCAACTACTCCGGCATCGGCGTCGAGGTCACCGCGGAATCGGGCGCCATCGTCGTGATCGCCCCGATCGACGGTTCGCCGGCCGCGCGCGCCGGCATCCGGCCCGGCGACACGATCCTGGCGGTCGACGGCGGGCGGCTCGAGAACGCCAGGCTCGCCGAGACGATCGCGCGCATCCGCGGCCAGGCGGGCACGGTCGTGAACCTGACGATCGGGCGCAAGGCGGCGCCGGACCCGATCGAGATCGCGGTGGAGCGCGCGGTCGTCGCGGTGCACTCGGTGCGTCACCAGATGCTCGAGCCGGGCGTGGGTTACCTGCGCATCTCCCAGTTCAGCGACACGACCGGGCCCGACGTCGGCAGCGCGCTGCGCGCGCTGCGCCAGCAGGCCGGCGGCGAGCTGCGCGGCCTCGTGCTCGACCTGCGCAACAATCCCGGCGGCGTGCTGGATGCCGCGGTGGAAGTCTCCGATGCCTTCCTCGACAGCGGCCTGATCGTCTCCGCGGAGGGGCGGTCGAGTGAATCGCGGTTCCGCATGGAGGCCGGCAGCGGCGACCTCGCGCGCGGCGCGCAGGTCGCGGTGCTCGTGAACGAGGGCTCCGCTTCGGCAGCCGAGATCGTCGCCGGCGCGCTGCGCGACAATGGCCGCGCGAAGCTGCTCGGCCGGCGCACTTTCGGCAAGGGCTCCGTGCAGACCGTCATGCCGATCGGCGACGGCCAGGCGCTCAAGCTGACGACCTCGCGTTATTACACGCCTTCCGGCGCCTCGATCCACCAGCGCGGCCTGGAGCCGGACATCGTGCTGCCGGAGCAGGAAACGACGGCGCTCGCGGGCGACGGCACGCTGCTCGAGCGCGACGCGGAAGTGCGCGCGGCGGTCGCCTGGCTGAAGCACGGCAAGGCGGCGCTCGCCGCGGTCCAGGCGGCGCCGGACCGCCGTTGACGCGCGTCCTGCGCGGGAGCGGCGGTTGCCGATGAAGAGGGTCCTGGTGCCCCTGGCGGAAGGCTTCGAGGAACTCGAGGCCGTCACCATCATCGACATCCTGCGTCGCGCCGGCATCGAGGTGATCGTCGCCTCGCTCGCCGGCAGCCCGGTGACCGGATCGCACGGCATCCGCCTGGCCGCCGACACGCCGCTGGCGGCGGTGGTGGAGCAGGACTTCGACATGATCGCGCTGCCCGGCGGCATGCCGGGCGCGGAACACCTGAAGGGCGACGCGCGCGTCACCGGACTCCTCCGCAGGCATCGGGCGAGGGGCGGGCCGGTGGCCGCGATCTGCGCGGCGCCGATGGTGCTCGAAGCCGCCGGGGTCCTCGACGGCCGACGCGCCACGAGCTACCCGGGCTTCCTGAAGGACGCGAAGCGCACCACGGTCAGCGGCGACGCGGTGGTCGCCGATGGCGGCGTCATCACCTCGCGAGGGCCCGGCACGGCGCTCGATTTCGCGCTCGCGCTGGTCACCGAGCTGGCCGGCCCCGGGGCGAGCGCCAGGGTCGAGTCCGCGCTGCAGCGCGAAGCGGCGGGGCGCCGGTGACCGCATTGCAGGAACGGCCGGCGCAGGTGCCGCTTCCCGGCGTCCGCCAGGCCGCCCCCGCGCGCGACGAGCATGCGAGCATGCTGAAGAGCCTCACGCGCGTGGACTGGCTGGTGCTCCTGCTGGTTGCCCTCTACGCGCCGGTGGCGCCGCCGTCGCCGCGCTGGCTGTACGCGGCGATCGCGGCCTATGCGCTCTTCGTGCTCGCGTTCCGCTGGCGGGGATTCCCGGTTCAGGCCACCGGCGCCCGCATCGCCTTCGGCGCCGCGGCCATGGTGGCGTTCATCACCGTGGTGGCGATGCTGACCGGCGGCTCGGCGAGCCCGATGGTCAACCTGTACCTGCTCCCTATCGTGCTGGTCGCGATGACGCTCGGCGGCCGCGGCGCGGTGGTCGTCTTCGCCGGCGTCGCGCTCGCCTGGCTGTCGGTGATCGCGGGCGAGGGCCCGCTGCCGCCGCCGGGAGCGATCTTCGCGCGGCTGTTCGGCGAGCTCGGCCCCTACGCGCTGGTCGCCTACCTGACCCAGGCGCTCGCCGGCACCATCATGACCGCGCGACGGCGCATCGAGGAGATGGCCGAACGCGACGGCCTGACCGGCATGCTGAACCTGCGCACTTTCCGCGCGGTGCTGGCCCGCGAACACGAGTTGCGCGCACGCGCCGGCCGCGGCGGCTACGGCCTGCTGCTGGTGGACATGGACGACCTGAAGCGGCTCAACGACGAGGACGGCCACCAGGCCGGCAACCGCGCGATCACCTCGGTCGCGGGCGCGATCCAGCGCGCGATCCGCACCACCGACGTGGCTGCGCGCTACGGCGGCGACGAGTTCATCGTGTTCCTGCCGGAGGCGACGCCGGAGGTGGCGGAAGCCGTCGCCCAGCGCATCCGCAACAACGTGTTTCGCAGCCTGTTCCCGGTCGGCGAGCGGCTGCAGCGCATGACCGTGAGCGTGGGCACGGCCAGTTACCCGCGCGACGGCGCACAGTACGACGACGTCGTGTCGGCGGCCGACACGCGCCGGCAGCGCGACCGCGCCCTGCGCCGCGAGGCAGCGGCCGAACCCGGCAGGCGGCCCTGAGGCCATGCGCAGGCAGTCCCGCGGCTACATGCAGGGTTTCGAGACGGCGGCCAGCGCGGCCACGCTGTGGCACGCGCTGACCGACGCAGCGGCGCTGCGTGCCTGGTACGCGACCGAGGCCGCAGTCGAGCCGCGCGCCGGCGGGCGATATTCGGTGACTTCGCGCCTGTTCGGCAGGCGCTTCGCCACGATCGAGCAGTTCGAACCGGGCGTGAAACTGCAACTGCTCTACGACCCGAGCCCGGACTGGCCGCCGATGCCGGAGACCGTTCTGATGGAGGATTTCCTGATCGAGGAACGCAAGGGGCAGCGCACGCTGCGGGTGATGGGCTCGGGCATCCCGGCCGGCGAGGAATGGGAGCGATCGTTGATCCGGCTGCGGACGGGCTGGGCACTCGCATTCGCGCAGCTGCAGATGCGCCTGCGGGACGGCAGCTTGCGGGATCCCGGGGCATGAGTCGCGCCCTCGTCACGCTCGCTGCGGCCATGCTCGGCGTGGCTGCTTCCGCCGACACGATCGTACTGACCGGCGGCACGGTCATCGACGGCTACGGCGGCCCGCCGATCGCCAACGGCGTCGTCGTCATCGACGGCGAGCGCATCCTCGCCGTGGGCGGACGCGGCCAGGTGCTGGTGCCCGACGGCGCGCAGGTCATCTCCACCGAGGGCATGACGGTCCTGCCGGGACTCTGGGACCTGCAGGTGCGGACCATGCGCCTCGGTCACGGCGACGACGCGCGCTGGACCGGGACCTACGGCCCGCTGGCGGAACGCGTGGTGATGCCGATCGCCGCGCGCCAGTTGCTGCAGGCCGGCGTCACCAGTGCGCGCGATGCCATTTCGCCGCTCGAGGCGGCCGTCAACGTGCGCCGCCGCATCCGCGAGCACCTGCTCGAGGGGCCGGAGCTGTACGTCTCGGGCCCCGCGCTGCGCAAGCTGGTGCCCGAGGGCACCGAGGCCTGGCAATGGGCGGTCAAGGGCGCCGCCGACGCGAAGGCGAAGGTCGCGCGGCTCGCGGATGCCGGCGTCAACTACGTGCTGCTTGCGGAGGTGGACCTCTGGAGCGCGGAGGAACTCACGGCCGCGGTCGCGGAGGCGCGCGCGCGCGGACTGCCGGTGCACGCCTTCGCGGAACGCCCGGGCGACGTGGAGCGCGGCGTCTCGATGCAGGTCGACGGCTTCCTCGGCAGCTCGATGGGCGTCGGCCCGTTCCCGGACGCCGTCGTCCTTGCGCTGCACCGCCGGCTGCTGGAGGCCGCGCCGCGCCAGCTGGCGTGGACGCCCGCGATCTCGGCGCTGCTCAACTTCGAGTCGCTGCGGGAGAATGCGGAGCCGCTGGACGATCCGCGGGCGACCGACCTGATGCCGCCGCTGGTCGCCGCCGACGTCCTGGGCTCGCTCGCGAACCCGGACCGGGTGACCTGGTTCGAGATGCCGGCCTCGAAGGCACGGTCGATGTGCGCGAAGCTGCACCAGCTCGACGAGGCGAAGGTCATGCTGCTGATCGGCTCCGACGCCGGCGTTCCGGGGCACCTGCATTCGCGCGCGACCTGGCAGGAGCTCGATTTCTGGGTCCGGGAATGCGGCTTTCCTGCCGAGCGCGCCATCCGCGCCGCGACGCACGACGCGGCGGTCGCCATGGGCGCCGGCCACGAGGCCGGGGCGCTCGCCCCCGGCAAGTACGCGGACCTGATCGCGGTGCGCGGCGACGTGCTGCGGCACCCGGGACTGCTGCAGAACGTGGACATTGTCATCAAGCGCGGCCGTCGCGTACGCTGATGCGCCCGCCACGGGGCCAGGGAGAATGCCCGGGATGACCGCCTTCATCGTACGCGCGCTGATCGCCGCCCTCGGCCTGTGGCTCGCGACCGAGTGGGTGAGCGGCATCCGCATCGACAGCCCGGCGATGCTGATCCTCACCGCGCTGCTGCTCGGCATCGTCAATGCCATCGTCAGGCCGATCGCCGTGATCCTCACCCTCCCGATCACGCTGGTGACGCTCGGGCTGTTCCTGCTGGTGGTGAACGCCGCCATGCTGAGCCTGGTCGCGGCCCTGCTGCCCGGGGTCGCCATCCCCTGGTTCTGGCCGGCCTTCTGGGCCGCGCTCATCGTCAGCGTCGTGAGCTTCGTCGGCAACGCGATGTTCAGGCCCGGCCGGGCGCTGCGCGACAAAGACTGACAACAAGGACCGCGCCCATGGGGATCCCGCTGCGCCTCACGGTGATGAACTTCCTGCAGTTCTTCGTCTGGGGCGCCTGGCTCATTTCCTTCGGCGCCTACATGATCGTCACGCTCGGCTTCAGCGGCGGGCAGGTGGGCAGCGTGTACGCCACGATGGGCGTCGCGGCGCTGTTCATGCCGGGGCTGATGGGCATCGTCGCCGACCGCTGGGTCAACGCCGAGCGGCTGTACGGCGTCCTGCACCTGACGGGCGCAGGACTGCTGCTGTGGGCGTCGACGGTCCGCGACTTCGACACGCTGTACATGATCATGCTGCTGAACGCGATCGTCTACATGCCGACGATCGCGCTCAACAACGCCCTGTCGTACCGCGTGCTTGAGCAGAACGGGCTGAACGTGATCCGCAAGTTCCCGCCGATCCGCGTCTGGGGCACGGTGGGATTCATCGTCGCGATGTGGATGGTGGACCTCGCGGGCTGGACCAAGAGCGAACTGCAGCTCTACATCAGCTCGGGTGCGGCGGCGCTGCTCGGGCTGTACGGATTCACCCTGCCGGCCTGCCCGCCGGCGCGCGAAGTGGCGAAGAAGAGCGTCGTCTCGGCGCTCGGCCTCGACGCGTTCGTGCTGTTCCGGCGCACGCAGATGCTGGTGTTCTTCATCTTCGCGATGATGCTGGGCGCGGCGCTGCAGATCACCAATGCCTTCGGCGGCGCCTTCCTCGCCGATTTCGCGACCACGTACCCGGATTCGTTCGGCGTCAGGCACCCGAACATCCTGATCTCGATCTCGCAGATTTCCGAGACGCTCTTCATCCTGACCATCCCGTTCTTCCTGCACCGCTTCGGCATCAAGATCGTGATGCTGCTCAGCATCTTCGCCTGGGTGCTGCGCTTCGGGCTGTTCGCGGTCGGCGACCCGGGCGCCGGGCTGTGGCTGCTGGTGCTGTCCATGATCATCTACGGCATGGCCTTCGATTTCTTCAACATCTCCGGGTCGCTGTACGTGGACCGCGAGGCGGAGGGGAGCATCCGCGCCAGCGCGCAGGGACTGTTCATGGTGATGACCAACGGCCTCGGCGCGTTCTTCGGCAGCATCGGCGCCGGGATGGTCGTGGACCACTTCACGGTGGACGGCGTGAAGGACTGGCCGAGCATCTGGTTCACGTTCGCCGGCTACGCGCTGGTGCTGGGCATCCTGTTCCCGTTCCTGTTCCGGTACCGGCACGACCCGGCGGCGATGGCGGTGGTGCGACGCTGATCGATAAAGGGGACGCGTCCAATTACCCGCGGGTAATTGGACGCGTCCCCTTTATGGCTTCCCGGCGATGATCTGCAGCACCAGCGGCGTCACCAGCATGGTCGCGGGCTCGGTCTCGGCGGCGGCGAACTCCTGCCGCACGGCCTCGGCCCAGGATGCCTCGATCGCGCCCTGCGCGGTCTGCTGCTCGAGGTGAATGCGGATGAAGGACGCCGGCCACTGCCACATCTCGTCGGCCGGCCGCAGGCAGTAGATCCGCGGAATCGCCTCGCGGATCGCAAAGCCGCGCTCCTCCAGCAGGCGCAACAGCGGCTGCGCGACGTTCGGTTCGCCGCCGGCGGCGCGCCAGCCCTTCATGACCTGCTGCGCGAACTCGCGCTGGCGCGGGTGCGGCGGCGCGAAGCAGAAGGTCTCGTACACCAGGTACTCGTGGAAGATCGCGAGCCCGCCGGGGCGCAGCGCGGCGGCGATCTTGTCCACCAGCAGGGCCGGGGAGGACACGAAGCAGGCGACCCAGCGGCACCACGCGAAATCGTAATCGCCGCCCGGCAGCGGGTCGGTCATCAGGTCGAGCTCGTGGTAACGGACGTTCGCAAAGCCGTGTTTCGCGAGCATCGCGCGGCCCGCCTCGACGTAGCGTCCCGAGCGCTCGACGGCGACCACCTCGCCCGTGGGGCCGACGATCTGCGCGAAATCGGCGGCCGCGTAGCCGGGGCCGGCGCCGACGTCCAGTACGCGCGAGCCGGCGCCGATGCCTGCGCGCTGCCAGCAATCGCGCACGGCCGCGCCCCAGACGCGGTGCTGCAGCCCCAGGCGGAGCAGCTCCTCGTCGTGCGTGCCCAGGAAATAGTCGCGGTCGGTCTTCACTCCGCCTGCTTGACGGGCCACGGGTGCAGCTGGAAATCGAAGGGCCGCTGCCCGCTGACCAGGCGGCTGACCAGCAGCAGCGCCATCGCCTCCGTATACCGGGCCGTGCGCAGCGGGCCGACGTCCACCGGTTCGAAGCCGATTCCCGCGGCGAGCCTGGCGACGCGTGCCTTGCTGCCCGCATCGTCCCCGGAAATCAGCACGCTGACCGGGCCGCCGGCGGTCGCCGGGTGCGCCATCACCGTGTAGTACACGGTGTTGAAGGCCTTGACCACGTGTGCGCCCGGGGCCAGTGACTGCACCAGCTCGCCCATCGACCCGGCCTCGATGGGCGCGGCGACTTCGACGCCGTTGCGCACGCCGAGCGGGTTGGTGACGTCGATGATCAGCTTGCCGTCGAGGGCGCCGAACGAGCGGATGGTTGCCTCCACCGCCGACCACGGCACCGCGAGCACGATCGTGCCGCAGGCCGCCGCGGCGCCGGCCGGCGCGACCGCGGTGGCGCGGGCCCCGGTGCGGGCGACCAGGTTGCGCACGCGCTCCTCGTCCGGCGTGCGTGAACCGTAGACGATGCGCTCGCCGAGGCCCGCGAACCGCGGCCCCAGCGCGCCGCCGACCGAGCCGGTGCCGATGATGGCGATGCAATCGTCCGGTTCCGCCGCATGCGCGGGGATGGCGAGCACGGCGGCCAGCAGCAAACAAGGGAGGTGCTTCATGCCGCTTACTCCGCCAGCAGCGTGCCGGAGCCGCCGAGTTCCTTCGGCACGTCCTTCTGCTTCGGCAGCCCGTCGTGGATGTGCAGCACCGTCTCCTCGTAGAAGACGTGCAGGCCGGGCCGGAAGGAGAGATCCGGCAGGATCGCGGCATACACGTCCGTGAGCCCCATCGCCGGGTGCTCGGTGAGGATGTGCCCGCCGCAGGTCTTGCACCACTGGCGGATGCTGTTCGGCGTCTTGGCAAAGCTGCCGACGTTCGCTGCGCCCCTGGTGATCTTCACGTTCGCGGGCGGCCACAGCGTGAACGCATTGACCGGCCCGGCCGACCAGTGCCGGCAGGAGTCGCAGTGGCAGTAGCCCATGGCCGCGGGCTCGCCGGTGGCGGTCACCTCGACGGCGCCGCAGAAACAGCTGCCCTTGTACGTCTTCCCGTTTCCCATGCCTGTTACTCCTTAGCTTTCCGTCTGCAATGCCTCGCCGTGCCTGAGGTAATGATTCATGCGCTGTTCCCACTCGCGCATGAACTGCACGTAGAACTCCGCCGTGAACGTGGCGATGAACAGGTCGCCCTGCGGCCCGAGGCTGGTGTGGCTGTAGGTCACGTCGGCCTCGCTGCCTTCGCCGGCGGCGCGCAGCCGGATCGTCAGCTTGCAGGCGGTGACCTCGGGCGTGACCTTGATCATCTCGACGAACCAGCGCTCCGGCTCGTGGCGGGTGACGTACCAGATCGCATCGTACGGCCGGGCGTCGGTGACGAAGACGCAGTCCGGCTCCGCCAGGCCCGAGACCGACAGCACCAGCAGCGGGTTCCAGCCCTCGATCCAGTCGGCCTCGCGCACCGGGCAGAGCAGCGGAAACACGCCGGCGGGCGGCGCGATGAGGCGCTGGGTGTAGGTGTGCGTGATGCGGTTGGGCGGGCGGATGTTCATGTCCGCCGCAATTCTACAGCGCGGCGACCCAGCGCTCGAACTCGCGTTCGGTGCGCTTGCCGACCGGCACCGCCGCGCCGCGGCGGAACGACCGGCTGCCCCAGATGTGGATATAGCCGCCGAGGTCCGAGGGCAGGTAGTACTCGCCGTACCGGACCATGGCGACTCTCTTCTCGCCGAAATGCCCGTAGAAGTAGCCGAGCTCGAACAGCACGTTGAGGTTCGGGATCGCATGACGGTTGTTGCGGATGCGGGTGGTGGACTCGGGCGAGAACACCAGCAGCGCCGCATCCACGCGGCCGCGGACGTGGTCGAGGTCCTTGAGCAGCGTGCGCCCGGCGGTGAAGGCATCCCACCACGGCAGGAACTTCAGCCCGGGACGCGCGAAGTGCGTGGCGATGGCGCGTGCCTGCGATTTGGCGGCGGCGGAGGAGCCGATGAAGATCGTGGCCATGGCGTCAGGCGTGATGCAGCGACCCGCCCATGAGCCTGAAGCCGAGCCAGACCGCGGCGATGCCGACGATTACGCTCAGCCCCGCATACGACGCGGCGGTCAGCAGCTCGCCGCGGCGGACCAGGTACAGCGCGTCCATCCCGAACGCCGAGAATGTCGTGAACCCCCCGAGCAGGCCGGTGAACAGGAATAGCCGCGTGTCGGCCGTGAAAAAGTCGTGTTTCTCGACGAGCGCGGCGAGGATGCCGGCGACGAAGCAGCCGGCCACGTTCACCGCGAATGTGCTCCAGGGGAATTTCTCCAGCGTCGTCAGGTGCAGCACCCAGCCGCCAACCTTGTAGCGGGCGACCGAGCCGATCAGGCCGCCGAAGCCCACGAGGATCATCGCTTTCATGGCTGCTCCGCAATGGTCTGGCCACATGCACTGCACTGCCGGCCCCTGATGCCGGGCGGGAAGATGATGCCGCTCAGGCCCAGCGTCGCGACCAGCAGCAGCACGAGCCAGGGATTGCGCCGGTAACGCAGGTCGGTCGCGCCGCAGCGCGGGCAGTGTTCAGTCGCCAGCTCCTGCTGTTCCTCGAGGGCGCGCTCGAATTCCCCGCTGCGCTGGCGGGCAAGCAGGTCCCGGGCCGTGCGGGCGTACTCCTCGGGCACCTGCAGGCGGACGCCGCCCAGCGCCTGGGACAGCGGCCAGTTCGACCAGACGTGGTGCTCCGAGTGGAGCAGGGCCGGGATGCCCTCGCTCTCGAGCAGGCCCCTGGCGACGTGCGCGTCCAGCGGGCTGGTGAAGGAATCGATGAAGACGAACTTCGGCACCGGAGCCTACTGCCCCTGCGGCGGCTGCCAGAGCTCGACCTTGTTGCCTTCCGGGTCCATGACCCAGCCGAACTTGCCGTACTCGGAGTCGTCGGTCCTGTCGAGCACGGCGCAGCCCTCTTCGCGCAGCGCCTTCAGCAGCGCGGCGAGGTCCTGCACGCGGTAATTGATCATGAACGACGACTGGCTGGGCGCGTAGTGATCCGTGGCCGCCTCGCCGATGCTCCAGATCGTCGTGCCCTTGTATGGCCTGCCGTCCTCGTCAGCCCAGGTGAACGCGGCGCCGCCCCATGGCAGCACGTCGATGCCGAGGTGCTTCTGGTACCAGGCCCGCAGCGCGACCGGGTCCCGCGCCTTGAAGAAGATGCCGCCGATGCCGGTGACGCGCTTCATGGGAGTATCACCTCTCGCTGGACGAACTTCAGCTCAGACGACCTGCCGCCGCGGCAGCGGCCGCCAGTATCCGGTGACCAGCGCCGTTCCGACAAGGATCACGACCATGCCGGCGATCTGCAGCCAGGACAGCCGCTCCGCGAGCACGATCCAGCCCAGCAGCGCGGCGATCGCGGGATTGACGTAGCCGTAGGAGCCGGTCACCGCGGGCGTGGTGTTGACGGCCAGCCAGGAGTAGGCGGAATAGGCGATGCAGGAGCTCATCACCGTGAGCCAGGCGAAGGCGACGAATCCGCGCCGCGTCCACTGCGGGTCGAAGGACTCGCCGGCGACCGCAGCGGCGGCGAGCAGCCCGAGTCCGCCCGTGAGCATCATCAGCGCGGTGAACATCAGCGGCGGGTTGCGCGAGCCGGCATGCCGGTAGTAGATCGTGCCGAGCGACCAGGACAGGCAGGCGACCAGGATCAGCAGCTGCCAGCCGAGCGCGCCGAAGTCCCAGCCTCGCGCGGGGGAGAGCACGAACACGACGCCGACCAGGCCGATGGCGAGCCCGGCGCGCATGGTGCGCGTCAAGGGGCTGCCGCGCGCGCCCATCGAGCCGAGCCAGGCGATCCACAGCGACGGCGTCGCGTTCAGCAGCGCCGACATGTTCGACTGCACGTGCTGCATCGCGATCACGTTGCAGGCGTTGCTGAAGGCGACCGACAGCAGCCCCATGATTCCGAGGTGGCGCAGTTCGGAGCGCTCCAGCACCGGCGGGCCGGCGTGCCACCAGGCGAAAGCGAGCAGCAGCAGCCCCGCGGCGCTGAAGCGCAATCCCGCCGCGACCAGCGGCGGCAGGTCGGTGACCATGACCTTGGTCGCGAGGTAGCTCGATCCCCAGAGCAGGTAGACGGCCGCCAGCGCCAGGGCGAGGCGGGCCGGCGGTGGCTGGACCTGGCTCAGTCGCGCCCCCGCTGCGTGGCAACGCGATGCAGCCACCAGCCCATGAACGCCAGCGCGACGATGCCGGCCCACTTGCCGGGCTGCAGCGATTCCCTGAGCGCGAGCACGTTGGCGTCGCCGGAGGCCACGATCGGGATCGCGATCAGCACGCCGATGATGGCCTCACCGGCGATCAGGCCGGCGGAGAACAAGAGCCCCATCTGCTTGAGCTTCTCCGTGTCGCCGCCGGGGTTGCGGCGGCGGTGCCAGCGGGTCGCGAGCTCCGCGATCAGTCCGCCGACGAAGATCGGCGTGGACAGCTCGAGCGGCAGATAGATGCCGACCGCGACCGCGAGCACCGGCGCGCGCCAGCTCTTGCCGCTGCGCCGCAGGTACTCGTCGACCGTGATGACGATGGCGCCGACCACCGCGCCGGTCGCGACCATGTTCCAGGGCAGTCCGCTGCCGAAGATGCCGCTGGCGACCGAGGCCATCAGCGTCGCCTGCGGCGCAGCCAGCGCGTTCACGCCCTCGCGCGCGGGCGTGCCGATGCCGTAGGCCTCGAGCAGCAGGTTGAGGACCGGCGCCATGACTGCGGCGGAGGCGAGCGCGCCGATGCCGAGCATGACCTGCTGGCGCCAGGGCGTGGCGCCGACCAGCTGGCCCGCCTTGAGGTCCTGCAGGTTGTCGCCGGCGATGGCGGCAGCATTGCAGATCACCGCGCCGATCATCACCGCGGCCACGGGTCCGACCGTCGAGCCGCTGCCCATGATCGCGAGCAGGATGAGCGAAGCGAACAGGATCGTCGAGATGGTGATGCCGGAGACCGGGTTGTTCGAGGAACCGACCAGGCCCGCCATGTAGCCGCTGACGGAGGAGAACACGAAACCGGCGATGACCATGATGATCGCCATCGTGAAGGCGATGCCGAGGCTGTCCACCACCGCGTAATACAGCGCGAACAGCGGCAGCACGAACAGCACGATGCCGGTCAGGATCGCGCCCATCGGCAGGTCGCGCTCGGTGTGCGGCACGCCCGCGGCGGAGGCGCCCCGGAGCGCGAGCCCGGTGCGCACGCCGGAGAACAGCGACTTGCGCAGCGACCACAGCGACCACAGGCCGCCGATCAGCATCGCGCCGACGCCGATGTAGCGGATCTGCCGGCTCCAGATCGTGTACGCGGTGTCCTCCGCCGACAGCCCGGAGACCAGCGCGGCCAGCTCCGGGTTGCCGTCCATCAGGAAGGCGTTGTAGAAGGGAATGAACACCCACCACGACAGCGCGCCGCCCGAGAGCATCAGGCAGCCGATGTTGAAGCCGACGATGAAGCCGACGCCCAGCAGGGCCGGCGACAGGTTGATGCCGAAGAAGCCGATGCCGCGGTCGCCCAAGAAGCGCGCGGCGGTGAAGGCCTCCGGCGACAGCTTGAAGCCCGACAGCGCCAGCTTGAACAGGGCCGCCGCGCCGGCCGCGCTCGCCAGCGCCTTGAGGCCGCGGCCCGGATCCTCGCCGACCTTCAGCACCTCTGCGGTCGCCACGCCCTCGGGAAATTGCAGCTTCTGCTCGATGATCAGCGTGCGCCGCAGCGGCACCGAGAACAGCACGCCGAGCAGGCCGCCGAGGCCGGCGATGGCGATGACCCAGCCGTACTCGAACCGGGTCCAGTGCCCCATCAGCACCAGCGCCGGAATCGTGAAGATCGTGCCGGCGGCGATCGCCGAGCCCGCCGAGGCGCCGGTCGCGACGATGTTGTTCTCGAGGATGTTCGAGCGGCCGAGCAGGCGCAGCACGCCCATGGAGATCACGGCCGCCGGAATGGCGGTCGCGACGGTGAGGCCCGCGAACAGGCCGAGGTAGGCGTTCGCCGCCGCCAGCAGCACGGTCAGGACCAGCGACAGCAGGATCGCGCGGACGGTCAGCTGCCGTGCAGCATCGGGTGAACTCATCGGAATGCCCCTTCGCTTACCAGCCGCAGCGGCGGCCGTGGTTCTCTTTTTCGAGCCAGCCCATCAGCGGCTGGAAGTACTCCACGATGGCACTGGCGTCCATCTGGCGCGTGCCGGTCAGTTTCTCCAGCGCATCCTGCCATGGGCGGCTGGCGCCGAGCGCGAGCATCTCTCGGAACCGGCGACCGGCCTCTTCGCTGCCGTAGATCGAGCACTCGTGCAGCGGGCCCTGGAATCCCGCCGCCTCGCACAGCGCGCGGTGGAACTGGAACTGCAGCACGAAAGACAGGAAGTACCGCGTGTAGGGCGTGTTGCCGGGGATGTGGTACTTCGCGCCCGGATCGAAGTCCGCCTCGCTGCGCGGCATCGGCGCTTCGACGCCCTGGTACCGGCGCCGCAGCTCCCACCAGGCCTGGTTGTACCTGTCCGGCGGGATGCGCCCGGAGAACACGCCCCAGCGCCACTGGTCCACGAGCTTGCCGAAAGGCAGGAAGGCGATCTTCTCGCTGGCGACCTTCATCTGCCGGTTGATGAGCGCCTCGCGGGTGGATTTCTGGCCCCGCCCCAGCAGGCCGATGTCCGCCAGGTAGCCCTCGGTCATGGACAGGTTGACCGTGTCGCCGATCGCTTCGTGGAAGCCGTCGTGCGCGCCGCTCTGGTAGAGATACGGCTGGTCGAGGTAGCTCAGGTAGTAATAGATGTGCCCGAGCTCGTGGTAGATGGTGTAGAGGTCCTCCTCGTTGGTCTGGATGCACTGCTTGATGCGCACGTCGCCCTTGGTATCCATGTTCCAGGCGCTGGCGTAGCAGTCCACCTCGCGGTCGCGCGGCCGGGTCAGCATCGAGCGCTCCCAGAAGCTCGCCGGCAGTTTCGGGAAGCCGAGGGAGACGTAGAAGGCCTCGGCCGATCCGGTCATCTTCCTCGCGTCGTAACCCTGCTTCACGAGCTCCGCGGTGACGTCGAGGTCCGACACGCCCGCGTAGGGTTCCAGCAGGTCGTAGATGTTGTTCCACTGCTGCGCCCACATGTTGCCGAACAGGTGGGCGGGCACCGGCTTGCCGTCCGGCACCAGCGCCTTGCCGTAGCGTTCCTGCAGCTTGCCGCGGGCGTAGCAGTGCAGCCCGTCGTAGAGCGGCTTGACCTGCTGCCACAGCCGGTCGGTCTCCGCCTCGAACTCCGCCGGGCCCATGTCGTAGCCGCCGCGCCAGAGCTCGCCGAGGTCGGCAAAGCCGAGGCCGCGCGCGCCCTCGTTCGCGAGCTCGACGAAGCGCACGTAGTCCTCGCGGATCGGCTTCGAGATCGCGTGCCACCCTGCCCAGGCGTCGAGCAACTCGGCCGGGTCGCGGCTCTCCGCGAGGCGCTGCGCGAGCTGCTCGAAATTCAGGCAGCTGTCCGGGCCCTGCGGGCAGTGCTTGCCGGCGCTGTACACCGAGACCATGCGCGTCTCGATCTCCGCCTGCTCCGCGCGCTTCGCGGGATCGGACGGCGCCGGCGCCGCCAGGCTGAACTTGAGCTGGCGGATCGCGCGCGAGGCATTCGCGGAAAGCGCGCGTCCTTCGAAGGCCCTCGCCTCGCCGACCAGGCGCCCGACGTCGGCCTGCACGCGCTCGTAGGCCTTCGCGGCCAGCGCCTCGGTGTCCGGCGTGATGTAGGTGAGCTGGGTCCAGGCCGCCAGGGCGTTCTCGTGGCCGGACTTCAGCAGTTCCGCGTTCGCCCGCACGACGAACTCGTCGGGCGTCTCCCGAGGCTGCTGGGCTGCGCAGGCCGCGAGCGCGAGCGCGGCGCAGCCGGCAGCGGCGGAGCGGCGCTTCACCGCACGCCGCCCATCAGCTTCTTCACCGGCCGGCTGAACAGCAGCAGCAGCACGCCGCAGACCAGCCCGAACCAGAAGATGCGCATGAACTGGCCCGGCATCTGCTCGATGCCGACGTCGGAAACCTCGCCGGCAATCAGGCCGGCGAACAGGTTGCCGAGCGAGATCGCCAGGAACCACAGTCCCATCATCTGGCCGACGAAGCGCTGCGGCGCGAGCTTGGTGGTCGTCGACAGGCCGACCGGGCTCAGGCACAGCTCGCCGAAGGTGTGCAGCAGGTAGGTCAGCAGCAGCCAGTAGGGCGCGGCCTGCATGCCGCCCGCGGCGACCGCCGCCGCGGCGACCATCACCAGGAAGCCGAGGCCGAGCAGGACCAGGCCGACCGCGAACTGCGCGGGCGCCGCCGGATCGAGCTGGCGCTGCGCGAGCCTCACCCACAGCATCGAGAACAGCGGCGCGAACATGATGATGAACACCGGGTTCAGCGACTGGAACCAGCCCGCCGGTATCGACCAGCCGCCCAGCATCCGGTCGGTGTAGCGCTCGGCGAACAGGTTGAGCGAGGAGCCCGCCTGCTCGAAACCGGACCAGAACAGCGCGCAGGCGACGAACAGCACGGCGATCACGAAGACGCGCTTCTTCTCCACCGTGTCCAGCCCGGCGAGGAGGAACAGGTACGCGAAGTAGCCGGCGGCCAGCGCGACGATCACCCAGGTCGCGCTCTCCGCCATGGCGCGGGCGTCCATGTTCAGCTTGCCGCCGATGCCGAGCGCGGTGAGCGCCAGAACGGCCACGGTTCCGACCACGACGAAGGTCCAGTCGCGGCGCGTCGCCGTGTCGCCGGCCGGGCGGTGGGGCCCGGCGCCCGCCTTGCCCAGGTAGCGCCGCGTCATCTGGAACTGCACGATCCCGAGCGCCATGCCGACGGCCGCCGAGAAGAATCCGACGCGCCAGCCGAATTCCTGCGCCAGCCAGGCGGTGATCAGCGGGCCGATGAACGCGCCGACGTTGATGCCCATGTAGAAGATCGTGAATCCGGCGTCGCGCCGCGCGCCGCCCTCGGGGTACAGCTCGGCGACGATCGCCGAGATGTTGGGCTTCAGCAGGCCGACGCCGAAGATGATGACGACCAGGCCGTAGTAGAAGAGTTCCGGTGAACCCGGGATCGCGAGCATGCCGTTGCCGATCATCATCAGGACCGCGCCCAGAGGACGCAGCGGCGCTGCGCGCCGATCAGGCGGCTCGGCGATCCAGCCGCCGGCAGGCACACCACGTAGACGGCGGCGGTGTACAGCCCGTAGATCGCCGTCGCGGTACGGTCGTCCATGCCATAGCCGCCATTCGCCACCGCATCCACCAGGAACAGGATCAGCAGGGCGCGCATGCCGTAATAGGTGAAGCGCTCCCACATCTCCGTGAAGAAGAGCGTGGACAGGCCTCGCGGGTGGCCGAGGAAAGTCCCCGGCGGGGTCTGGGCGTCGGTGCTCATGCGGCTGTTACTCCGGGAAAGTCGGGCGAGTCTCCGCCATCTTGCGGTGCAACATCAAGCCGATTCGGCGTTTTGCGGCGGCGGCCGGTCGCGCACCAGCAGGCGCGACAGCAGCACGCCGGCCTCGTACAGGAGGTACATCGGCACGGCCATCATGGTCTGCGACACCGGGTCCGGCGGCGTGAGGAACGCTGCGACGATGAAGATGCCGAGGATCACGTAGCCGCGGTTCGCGGTGAGGCGCTCGCGCTTCACCAGCCCGGTACGCACCAGCAGCACGGTGGCGACCGGGATCTCGAAGGCAATGCCGAAGGCGAAGAACATCAGCACGGCGAAGTCCATGTACTGGGTCATGTCGGTCATCATCTGCACGCCCTCGGGCGTGGTGCCGATGAAGAATGCGAATGCGACCGGGAACACCACGAAGTAGGCGAACGCGGCGCCGGCGTAGAACAGGATCACGCTCGAGACGAACAGCGGCAGCGCGAACCGGCGCTCGTGCCGGTACAGGCCGGGCGCGACGAAGGCCCAGACCTGGTAGAGGATCACCGGCATCGCGAAGAAGATCGCCGCCAGCAGCGCGAGCTTGAACGGCGTCATGAACGGCGCCATCACCGAGGTCGCGATCAGGGTCGTGCCGGCGGGAAGCTGGGCGCGCAGGGGTTCCGCGAGCCAGCTGAAGATGTCGTTGGCGAAGTACAGGCAGGGCAGCGCGATGACCAGCGTCGCCACCAGCGACTTCAGCAGGCGGTCGCGCAGCTCGAACAGGTGCGAGAGCAGCGAGCTCTCGGGCAGCGGCTCGTCGTGCTGCTCGGGCGCGCTCATGGCGCGGACGGCGGCTCGGCATCCGTCGGTGCGGGCTTCGCCGGCGCCCCGGGCGCGGCGGGCGTCGGCGGCGGCGCGCCGGGCTTTCGCAGCGGCGCGGACGGATCGAAGTCATCCTTCGGTATGACGGTCACTTCCTCGTCGAGCTGCTGCCGCAACTGGCGTGCCATGGCGCGCGCGCGGCCCGCCCAGCGCCCGACCTGGTTGGCCAGCTTCGGCAGCTTCTCGGGACCCAGCACCAACAGCGCGATGCCGAGGATCAGGACGATCTCGGTGAAGCCGACCTCGAACATCCGCCGTTACGCGTTCTTGGTCGTGTCGGCGCTGTCGCGCTTGGCGCTGAAATCGGCGTCCGGGCGCTCGTCCTGCGCCAGCTTCTTGCCGGACTCCTCGGTGTCGCCCTCGCTCATGGACTTCTTGAAGCCGCGCACCGCGGCGCCCAGGTCCGAGCCGATGGTGCGCAGCTTCTTGGCGCCGAAGATCAGCAGCGCGATCGCAAGGATGATCAGCAGTTCGCGAAAACCAATGCCCATGTCGATGACTCCGGCCCGCGGAACCGGGGCTTGCCTACGATGATACGCCAATCCCGGCGCCGCCTTCGCCCGGGCCGGATACCCGCAGCCAGAATGTGACGGGCCCGTCGTTCACGAGAAAAACCCGCATATGGGCGCCGAAGCGGCCGGTTTGCGTGGCCGGAAACCGCGCCCGGGCGCGGCGGGCAAGGTGTCCGAACAGGCGTTCCCCTTCCGCCGGCGGGGCCGCGCGGCTGAAGCCGGGCCGCAGGCCCTTGGCGGTGTCCGCCGCGAGCGTGAACTGTGGCACCAGCAGGAGAGCCCCGCCCGCGTCGCTCACGGACAGGTTCATGCGGCCCTCGGCGTCGTCGAAGACGCGATACTTCAGCAGCCGGT
Organism: Steroidobacteraceae bacterium; assembly: GCA_019634895.1. Taxonomy (GTDB): domain Bacteria; phylum Pseudomonadota; class Gammaproteobacteria; order Steroidobacterales; family Steroidobacteraceae; genus SCUD01. The sequence continues at coordinate 49,293 of JAHCAM010000001.1, forward strand.
CGAGCAGGCGTTCGGCGGCCGCCTCGTCGTCGCCGCGCTCGACGGCGACCAGCACCATGAGCCCGGGCCCGATGCGCGCGATCTCGCCGCCGTCCACGCTGACGGCGGCCTCGGTGACGCGCTGGAGCAATCCGATCATGCCGCCGTCTCAGCCATCGCGCCGCGACCGTTCGAGGTGGAAGTGATGCAGCAGCCGGTGCACGACCGGGCCGAGCAGCAGCGCCGCCGCGACGATGAAGACCAGCCCGGCATAGAGCGCGAACAGTCCCGCGAACAGCTTGCCGGCTTCGGTCTGCGGCGCGTGGATGGGACCCATGCCGCCGAGCAGCATGGCGGTCTCCACGAAGGCATCCGTCCAGGACAGGCGCTCGAACGCCACGTAGCCGGCCATGCCGATCGCGATCGAGGCGAGGACGAGGCCGAGGACCGCGGTCGCGTGACCAAGCACGCGGCGCACGAAACCCGCGCGGTGCAGCAGCGGCTGGTGCCTCGATTCGTACACGACTGCTATGGTAGCCCCTGAGCCGCCGCGTTTCCGGCGGCCCGGGGGGCGGGATGAAGCGACGCGACCTGATCAGGGGCATCGGCATCGGTGCGGCCGCCGTCGCGGCCTCGGCCTGCGGCCGCAGGACCGCCGACGGCGGTCACGGCATGTCGACCGGGACGTTCACCTGGCGCCTGGTGACCACCTGGCCGCCGAATTTCCCCGGCCTCGGCACCGGCGCGGTCGAGTTCGCGAAGCAGATCGAGGACTGCTCGGGCGGGCGGCTGAAGATCCGCGTCTATGGCGACGGCGAGCTGGTGCCCGCATTCGAGACCTTCGACGCGGTCTCGGGCGGCACTGCCGAGATGGGTCACGGCGCAGCCTACTACTGGAAAGGCAAGGTGCCCGCCGCCTCGTTCTTCGCGGCGATTCCGTTCGGGTTCGTGGCCCAGGAAATGAACGCCTGGTTCTACCAGGGCGGCGGCCTCGAGCTGTGGCAGGAGGCCTATGCGCCCTTCGGCCTGCTGCCGCTGCCCTGCGGCAACAGCGGCACGCAGATGGGCGGCTGGTTCCGCAGGGAGATCCGCTCGCTGGCGGACATCCGCGGTCTCAAGATGCGCATCCCCGCGCTCGGCGGCGAGGTCATGGCGCGCGCCGGCGCCACGCCGGTCACGATGCCCGGCTCCGAGATCTTCACCGCGCTGCAGACCGGCGCGATCGACGCGACCGAGTGGATCGGCCCCTACAACGACCTCGCCTTCGGCTTCCACAAGGCGGCGAAGTTCTACTACTACCCCGGCTGGCACGAGCCCGGGCCGACGCTCGAGCTGATCATCAACCGGCGGGCGTGGGACGCATTGCCGGCCGACCTGCAGGCCATCGTCGCGGCCTGCGCCAGCGCGACCAACGACCGCATGTCGGCCGAATTCATGGCCCGCAACGCCGAGGCCCTGGAGACGCTGGTGCGCGACCACGGCGTGCAGCTGCGCGCCTTTCCGGACGACGTGATGCAGGCGCTGCGCCGCTTCTCGGCGGAGATCCTGGAGGAGAACGCGGCGCGCGACCCGCTGTTCCGGCGGGTGCTCGATTCGGTGCAGGCATTCCGCGCGCGCATGACGCCCTATTTCGACATCGCCGAGCGCGCGTATCTCAACTCGCGCGGCTGAGCGCGCCCGCTACCTGTAGATCAGTTCCGGCAGCCAGGTCGCGAGTCCCGGCCAGAACCACAGCACCACCAGCATCGCGAGCTGCAGCGCCACGAAGGGCACCACGCCGCGGTAGATGTCGGAGGTGCGCACCGATGCGGGTGCGACGCCGCGCAGGTAGAACAGCGCGAAACCGAAGGGCGGCGTCAGGAAGGAGGTCTGCAGGTTCACCGCGATCATCACGCCCAGCCACACCGGGTCCATGCCCATCGCCAGCAGCACCGGCGCGACCACCGGCACCACGATGTAGGTGATCTCGATGAAGTCGATGATGAAGCCGAGCAGGAACATCGCCAGCATCACGACCAGCATGGCGCCGGCCGCGCCGCCCGGCAGCGACGAGAGCATCTCGTGCACCAGCACGTCGCCGCCGAAGCCGCGGAACACCAGCGAGAACACCGAGGCGCCGACCAGGATCACGAACACCATCGAGGTGAGCCGCGTCGTGCCCCGCATCACCTCGCGCAGCCGCGCGAGTGACAAGGAACGGCGGGCCAGGGCGAGCAGCAGCGCGCCGGCGGCGCCCACTGCGGCAGCCTCCGTCGGCGTCGCATAGCCGGCGATGATCGAGCCGAGCACCGCCACGATCAGGGCGAGCGGCGCGAACAGCGCCCGCAGCAGCCGCCAGCCGGCGTGTCCCATGACAGCGGCGGCGCCTGCCGGCGGCGCCGGCAACCGGCGCGGCTGCAGCCAGGCCACGGCCAGCAGGTAGGCGATGTACATCGCGACCAGCACCAGGCCCGGGATCATGGCCCCGGCGAACAGGTCGCCGACCGACACGCTCTCCGGCGCGAAGTTGCCGGCGCGCAGCTGCGCCTGCTGGTACGCGGACGACAGCACGTCGCCCAGCAGCACCAGGATGATGGACGGCGGGATGACCTGGCCGAGCGTGCCGGAGGCGCAGATCGTGCCGGTGGCGATGCGCGGGTCATAGCCGCTCTTCAGCATCACCGGCAGCGACAGCAGGCCCATGGTCACGACGGTCGCGCCGACGATGCCGGTGCTGGCCGCGAGCAGCGCGCCCACGACCACGACCGCGATCGCCAGCCCGCCGCGGCCGTGGCCGAAGACCTTGCCGAGCGTCTCCAGCAGCTCGTCGGCGATGCGCGCACGCTCGAGCACCAGGCCCATGAAGATGAACAGCGGCACCGCGATCAGGGACTGGTTCTGCATGGTGCCGAACAGCCGGCTCGGCAGCGCCTCCAGGTAGACCACGTCGAAGGCGCCGAAGGCGCTGCAGATCGCCGCGAAGCCGAGCGATACGCCCGCGAGCGTGAATGCCACCGGAAAGCCCGCGAGCAGGGCGGCGATGATCAGCGCGAAGAGGACGAGGGCGAGCCATTCCATGGTCAGACCCGACCCGCCGCGCGCAGGCGCAGCCATGCGCGCAGCCCGCCGGCGATGCCCTGCAGCGCGAGCAGCGCGGCCATCAGCGGGATCAGCGACTTCAGGAGATACAGCATCGGCAGCCCGCCCGCCTCCCGCGAGCGCTCCGCGACGCGCCAGGACGCGGCGACCCAGGGCCAGCTCTCGACGATCAGGAAGGCGCACAGCGGCAGCAGGAACAGCAGCGTGCCCGCCAGGTCGACGATGGCGCGGCCGCGCTCGCTCATGCGGCGGTAGAACACGTCCACGCGCACGTGCTCGTCGGCCTTCAGCGTGTACGCCGCGCCCAGCATGAACACCAGCGCGTGCATCCAGTTGACGGATTCCTGCAGCCAGATCAGGCCGACGCCCGCGGCGTAGCGCAGCACCACGACCGCGACGGTCGCCACCACCATCGCCAGCGTGAGCCAGGACACGGCGCGGCCGGTCCATTCGGCGAGGGCGTCGAGCCCGGACAGCAGCCGGTTCACGTCGCCGCCTTCGGCCCCTTGCGCAGGCGGCGCAGGAACACGGTCATTTCCTTGGCGGCCTGCAGGTCGCCGGCTTCGCGCGCCGCCGCGATGCCGCGCTCGTAGACCTCGGCCGCGCGGTCCGGCGATCCGGCGCGCGCGTGCGCCTCGCCGAGCGCCTTCCAGGCCGCCGAATAGCGCGGATTCTGGTCCACGGCCTGGCGCAGGTGGTCGATCGCCGAGACCAGCTCGCCGGCCTTCAGGCATTCCTGGCCGAGCGCGAAGCGCAGCAGCGGCGAGTCCTGGCCGCGCTCCAGCATGCGCTGCAGGTTGTCGCGCAGGGCCACGTCAGCGGCGCCAGAACGCCGGGGTCAGCAGCAGCAGCATGGTGAAGATCTCGACCCGCCCGGAAACCATGGCGACCGAGCAGATCCACTTGCCGGCGTCCGGCATGTCCTTGAAGGTAACCGCGACGTCGCCGAGGCCCGGGCCCACGTTGTTCATCGAGGACGCGATCGCGGACCACGCCGTCACCTGGTCCACGCCCAGCATCATCAGCGCCAGCATCAGCACGCCGAACACGATGCAGTACATGGCGAAGAAGCCGGCCACGCCCATGATGACGGCCTGCGGCACCGGCCGGTCGGCGAGCTTGACCGGGATCTCCGCGCTCGGGTGCACCAGGCGCTTCAGCTCCGACACGCCCTGGCGGTAGATCAGCAGCCAGCGGATCACCTTCATGCCGCCGGTGGTCGAGCCCGCGCAGCCGCCGATGAAGGTGAGCAGCATCAGCAGCGCGGGCATCGCGCCGGGCCAGTGCGCGAAGCCCGTGGTCGTGTAGCCGGTGCCGGTGTGGATCGAGACGATGTGGAAGGCCGAGTGCCGCAGGGATTCCGCGAGCGTCGCGAATTCGCCATGCCACCACAGGTACAGCGTGCTGCCGGCGATGATCGTGAACACCAGCCAGAAGAAGGACATGAACTCCGGGTCGTTCAGGTACAGGCGCGGGTCGCGGCGGCGCAGCACGGTGAAGTGCAGCGCGAAGCTGACGCCGCCCAGGAACATGAACACGGTCGCGACCGCATCCACGGCCGCGCTGTCGAAGTACGCGAGGCTGGCGTCGTGGGGCGAGTAGCCGCCGGTCGAGATGGTGCTGAAGGCATGGCCGATGGCGTCGAAGGCGTCCATGCCGGCGATCGAGTAGCCGACGGCGCATAGTGCGGTCAGCAGCACGTACACGGCCCACAGCGCCTTGGCCGTCTGGGTGATGCGCGGCGTCAGCTTCTGGTCCTTCATCGGCCCGGGCGTGTCGGCCTTGTACAGCGACATGCCGCCGATGCCCAGCATCGGCATCAGCGCGACCGCGAGCACGATGATGCTCATGCCGCCCAGCCACTGGATCTGCTGCCGGTAGTAGAGGATGGACTTCGGCAGCTGGTCCAGGCCGACGATGACCGTCGCGCCCGTGGTCGTGAATCCGGAGACGGCCTCGAACACCGCGTCCGTCACCGACAGCGCAGGCAGGTCGCTGATCAGGAACGGGGTCGCGCCCGCGAGCCCGAGGAAGATCCAGAACACCGCGATGACCAGGAAGCCGTCGCGCAGCCGCAGGTCGCCGCCCAGCCTGCGGACCGGGAGCCAGAGCAGCAGGCCGGCGGCGGCGACGATGGCGAAGGCGCCGGCGAACGGGTACCAGTGGCCGTCCGCGTAGCCCAGCGACACGGCGATCGGGGGCAGCATCGTCAGGCTGAAGAGCATGAGCATCAGCCCGAGGATGCGTTGCACCATCCGCAGGTTCATGTGCGGGTGCCGGCCTGGAACAGCCGGCCGACTTCCTCCACGTGGCGGCGATCGGTCAGGAACAGGATCACGTGGTCGTCCGCCTGGATGACCGTGTCGTGGTGCGCCATCAGCACGTCCTCGCCGCGGACGATGGCGCCGATGGTCGTGCCTTCCGGCAGCCGGACCTGCTCGATGCGCTTGCCGGCGACCGGGGAGTCGCGGTTCTCGTCGTGGACGATGGCCTCCATCGCCTCGGCCGCGCCGCGTCGCAGCGAGTGCACGCGCACCACGTCGCCGCGGCGCACGTGCGCCAGCAGCGCGCCGATGGTGATGGTCTGCGGCGAGATCGCGATGTCGATCGAGCCGCCTTCCATGAGCTCCGCATAGGAGGGCTTGTTGATCAGCGCCAGCACGCGCCGCGCGCCCAGCCGCTTGGCGAGCATCGCGGAGAGGATGTTGGCTTCCTCCGCGTTGGTGACTGCGGCGAACACGTCGGCGTCGTCGATGTTCTCCTCGAGCAGCAGCTCCTCGTCGGCGGCGTCCCCGGTCAGCACCAGAGTGTTGCGCAGCGCTTCCGCGGCCCGGCGCGCACGCGAGGGATCGCGCTCGATGAGCTTGACCTGCAGGTGATCCTCCAGCGCGCCGGCGAGGCGGAAGCCGATGTTGCCGGCGCCGGCGATGACCACGCGGCGCACCGCGGACTCCTGGGTGGAGAATTCCTGCATCATCGGGCGGATGTCGGAGCGCGCGGCGACGAAGAACACCTCGTCCTGCTCCTCGATGACGGTGGCGCCCTCGGGCTTGATGCTGCGGCCCTTGCGGTAGATCGCGGCCACCCGCACCTCGCGGTTGGGGATGTGCGAGCGCAGTTCCTTGAGCTGGTGGCCGACCAGCTTGCCGCCCTTCAGCGCGCGCATGCCCACCAGGCGCACGCGGCCGTCGGCGAAGTCGAGCACCTGCAGCGCGCCGGGATAGTGGATGATCCGCTCGACGTGGTCGGTCACCAGCTGCTCGGGGCTGACCGCCAGGTCCACCGGGATCGCGTTGTCGCCGAACAGCTCGGGCCGCCGGTGATAGTCGCCGGAGCGGATGCGGGCGATCTTGGTCGGGGTGCCGAACAGCGTCCAGGCGATCTGGCAGGCGACCATGTTGACCTCGTCGCTGGAGGTCAGCGCGACGATCATGTCGGCGCCGCGGCCGCCCGCCGCCTCGAGCACGGCCGGGTGCGCGGCGTTGCCGGAGACCGTGCGGATGTCGAGCCGGTCCTGCAGGTCGCGCAGGATCTCGTCGCGCGTGTCCACGACGGTGACGTCGTTGACCTGCTCGCCGGCCAGCTGCTGCGCGGCGGTGCTGCCGACCTGGCCGGCGCCGAGGATGATGATCTTCACTGCCGCTCCCTCACCGGCCCTGGGGCCGGTTCCGCGACCGAGCGGATTCTAGCGCAGCGTGCAGGCGCCGGCCTGCTTTGCGCGGGATCCGGCGGGATTTCCGCGAGCAAACTCCGCCGGAACTTACGAGTTTGCTCGCGGAAACCCCGCCTCCGCGTGCAACGCAGGCCCGCGCATGCGGCCTGCGCAGATCGGCGAGCGGGGCACGGGCTGGCGACCGGAACCCGGTGAGCGAGCGCGTCAGTTCCGGCGGCGCGAGCGAACCGGGATTCCGGTCGCCAGCCTGCACGCACGATCGCCGCGTTACGAAATCCGCTCCAGCCGCGCCAGCTCGTACATCAGCCACTTCTGCCCGGCGTCCTCGAAGTTGACGTGCACCTGGCGGCTTTCGCCACTGCCCTCGAAGCGCAGGATCGTGCCCTCGCCGAACTTCGGGTGGCGCACGCGGCTGCCGAGACGCATGGGCACGTCCTCGCCGGCCAGGGGAGCCGCCGCCCGCGAACGCCGTCGGGTCTCGCTGGCCTCCGCAACCGGGCCGCGGCGGACGATCGCCGGGCCCGGGGCGCTGTAGAGCGGGCGGCTGACCGAGATGCGCGGCCGTACGTCCTCGAGCGCCTCCGGCGGAAGTTCGGAGAGGAAACGCGACGGATCGCGGTAAGAGGTGTGCCCGTAGATGCGCCGGCTTTCGGCGTGCGTGAGATAGAGCCGCTGCATCGCGCGCGTGAGGCCGACGTAGCACAGGCGCCGCTCCTCCGGCAGCCGGTCGGCATCGAAGGCGGAATGCTCTGAAGGAAACAGGCCTTCCTCCAGGCCGACCAGGAACACGGTCGGGAACTCGAGGCCCTTGGCCGCGTGCAGCGTCATGAGCTGCACGCAGTCCGCGCCGGTGGCGGCCTGGGTCTCGCCGGACTCGAGCGTCGCATGCGCGAGGAAGGCGCCGAGCGGCGTCAGTCCGTCGTCGCTCTCGGGTGCGAAGCCCTCGGCCGCGTTCACCAGCTCGTCGAGGTTCTCGACCCGCGCCTCGCCCTTGTGGTCCTTCTCCTTCGCATGGTGGTCGCGCAGCCCCGACGCCTGGATCACGTGCCGCACCTGCTCCTCGAGCGGCATCGGCGCGATGTCCGCGGCGAGCCGGTCGATCAGACCGAAGAATCCGCGCAGTGCGCCGGCCGCGCGGGACGGCAGCGACGGCAGCATCGCCTGCCCGGCCTCCCACAGGCTCACGGCGCGGTCGCGCGCATGCGTGCGCACCTGCTCCAGCGTCGCGCCGCCGATGCCGCGGGCCGGCAGGTTCACCACGCGCTCGAAGGAGATGTCGTCGGCGCGGGACTGCGTCAGGCGCAGGTACGCGAGCGCGTCCTTGATCTCGGCGCGCTCGAAGAACCGCAGTCCGCCGTATACGCGGTACGGGATGCGCGCCGCCATCAATGCCTCTTCGAAGGCGCGCGACTGGGCATTGCTGCGATAGAGCACCGCCGCGGCGGCCAGCGGCAGCCCGCGGCGCTCGTGCTCGCGGATGCGCTCGATGACGAAGTCGGCCTCGTCGCGCTCGTTGAAGGCGGCGTACACGCGGATCGGCTCGCCGCCCTTCGCGGCGGTCCACAGCTCCTTGCCCATGCGGTCGCTGTTACGCGAGATGACCGCGTTCGCGGCGGCGAGGATCACCTGCGTCGAGCGGTAGTTCTGCTCGAGGCGGTACACGGTCGCGCCGAACTCGCGGCGGAAGTGCTGCATGTTCTCGACGCGCGCGCCTCTCCACCGGTATATGGACTGATCGTCGTCGCCAACGACGAAAGCTGCGCCCGTCCTGCCGGCGAGCAGCCGCAGCCAGTCGTACTGGATGCCGTTGGTGTCCTGGAACTCGTCCACGAGGATGTGGCGGAAACGCTCGCGGTAATACGCCCCGAGGTCCGGCACGTTCTGCAGCGTCTCGTGACAGCGCAGCAGCAGCTCCGCGAAGTCCACCACGCCCGCCTGCTCGCAGCGCGCCTCGTAGAGCGCGTACAGGCGGATCAGCTGGCGGCGCGTCGGGTCGCCGCGGTCTTCCAGCTTCTTCGAGCGGCGGCCCTCGTCCTTGTGCGCGTTGATGAACTGCTGCACCTCGCGCGGCACCCAGCGCTGCTCGTCGAGCTTCTGCTCGCGGATGATCTTGCGCACCAGCCGCTGCTGGTCGTCCTCGTCGATGATCTGGAACGACTGCGGCAGGCCGGCCTCGCGCCAGTGGCGGCGCAGCATGCGGTGGGCGAGGCCGTGGAAGGTGCCGATCCAGAGCGGGTCGGCGGGCATGTCCAGCAGCGACTCGATGCGCCCGCGCATCTCGGCGGCCGCCTTGTTGGTGAAGGTGACCGCCATCAGGCCGTGCGGCGACACGCCGTGCTCGAGGATCAGCCAGGCGGCGCGATGCGTGAGCACGCGGGTCTTGCCGCTGCCGGCGCCGGCGAGCACCAGCACCGGGCCGAGCGGTGCCGTGACGGCCTCGCGCTGGGCGTCATTCAGCGAGTCGAGCAGGCGGTGTCCGGACATGGGCCGCGCATTCTATCAAAGGGGACGCGTCCCATTATCCGCGCGCCCAGCCGCGATCAGCGGCGGCGCGGAAAGATAATGGGACGCGTCCCCTTTATTCCTCAGCGGCGAACTGCACCAGCGCGAGGACCAGCGCGATCACGACCGGCCCGAGGAACAGGCCGATCATGCCGAAAGCGGCGAGGCCGCCGATCACGCCGATAAACACCGCGATGGTCGGCACGTAGGCGCGCCCGGAAATCAGCAGCGGCTTCAGGAAGTTGTCCACGCTGCTGACGATTGCACCGACGACCAGCAGCGCCACCGCCGCGCCGTAGCGGCCCTGGAAGGCGAGCACCGCGACCGCGGGCACCCAGACCAGGGCCGTGCCGCCGAACGGCACGACCGAGAGAATCGCGCCGATCACGCCAAAAACGACGGGCGCCGGCAGGCCCACGATCGCGAAGCCGGTGCCGAGCAGCGCGCCCTGCACGATCGCAGTCAGGATCGTGCCGCGCATCACCGCGCGCGTGACCAGGGCCAGGCGCTCGGCCAGCGCCTCGCGCCGCGCGGGCGGCAACGGCACCAGCCCGATCGCGCCTGCGGCCATCGCGCGGCCGTCGCGGATGAAGAAGAAGAGCAGGAACAGCATCGCGGTGAACGAGAGCACCGTGCCGACGGCGCCCAGGAACGCGGTTCCCCCGAGCGAGGCGAGCCGGTCGAGCAGCTTGCGGCCGCCGTCCACCAGCCAGGCCTGCACCTCGGCGGCGCTGACGTGCGCGTACTGGTCGAGCCAGGCCAGCGCCGGGCCGACGACCGGCAGGCCGGCGAAGTCGGCGAGGGTCCTGCCTTCCTGCCGGCCGATCCACTCCTGCAGGCCCCCGGCAAGACCCGCGGCCTGGCGCGCGAAGGCGACCGCGAGCGCGGTCAGCGGGCCGATGAACAGCAGCAGCACCAGCACCGTCAGCACCAGGGCCGCGATCGACTCGCGGCCGCGCATCCAGCCGGCGAGCCGGGCCTGCGCGGGCTGCAGCAGGAAACCGATGAAGATCGCCCAGGCCAGCGGCGCCAGGAACGGCTCGAGGATGAGGTACAGCAGGAACGCGAGCAGCGCGAGCCCGGCGACCGCGAGCACGCGCTCGTAGAACAGGGCGTTCGCGTTGCCGCTCAAGGCGTTCTCACTCCAGCGCAGCCCGCACGCGCGCGGCATGCGCCGCGAGCACCGCGGGATCCGCCTGCCGGGCCGCATGGATGCCGAGGTCCTTGCCGGCATGGCGCGGGATCACGTGGAAGTGCAGGTGGAACACGCTCTGGCCCGCGGCCGCGCCGTTCAGCTGCGCGATCATGATGCCGGGCGGGCCGAAGGCCTGCTTCACGGCGCGCGCGATCTTCTGCACCGTGCGGACCGCGGCAGCCAGCGACTCGGGCGGCGTCGAATGGATGTCCTCGCCCGCGACCTTCGGGATGACGAGTACGTGGCCTTCGGCCTGCGGCATGATGTCCATGAACGCGAGCGTGTCCGCGTCCTCGTAGACCTTGTGGCAGGGAATCTCGCCGCGGACGATGCGGGCAAAGATGTTGTTCGCGTCATACGCCATGGCGGCCCTCCAGATGGAGTTCGACCGAGATGAGGCAATGATCCGGCCAGCGGCCTTCCGCCGGGTACGGCCAGGCCCGGTAGGAGCCGGAAACCAGCGCCGGCGCGAGCTCGCGGCCGAGGACGACGTGGTCGATCGGCGCGCGGCCGTCGTAGCGCGTGCCGCAGGCGATCGGGCCGCCGCCCGCGAGCACCAGCTCCGCGCCCGGCGGGTCGCCGTCGTTCAGTTCCGGCCACATCGCCACCAGCCGGCCGGAGTCGTCGAGCGCGCCCTTGCGCTCGCGGTCGAAGCGGCGGTTGAAGTCGCCGAGCACGGCGAACGCCACGCCCTCGGCCGCGCGCGCGTCGATCCAGCGTTCCAGCAGTGGCACCTGCCGCTGCAGCAGGGCGCATGATTCGCGCGGCGTCGTCAGCGGCTCACTTGCGCAGCCGGATTTCAGGTGCACGCCCAGCAGGCGGATCTCGCCGGCGGAACCGGGAAACAGCGTGACGTCGGCACCGTACCGCAGCCCGCTTCCCGCCGGCGCGAGGACCCTGTAATCGGCGTTGCAGCGGTGCGGGATGCCGTGGCGGATCGCGAAGCCGACGTTCTGCACGTTGCGCCGCTGCGTGAAGCAGAACGCGTAGCCCGGGAACACGCCCGCGGCGGCGGCGGCGCCATCCACCTCCTGCAGCGCGACCACGTCCGGGGCGGCCTGCGCGGCGAATCGCGCCAGCCGCGCGATGTCCTCGTCGCTGCGGCGCGCCGCATCGAGTGCGTCGCAGGGCAGCGCCCGATCGCGCGCGCCGGAGCGCGCCCCGGGCGCAGTGCATTGCGGGGCCAGATTCCCGAAGGTGGCCGGCGTCACCAGCCATTCCAGGTTCCAGGTCGCGAGGCGCAGCCGCTCCGCGTACGCGGGCAGCGCCACGAGCGCGAGCAGCGCGAGGCAGGCGAGCCGGCGCATCAGCGGCCGGCGCCGCGCCGGTTCGAAACCAGGTCGTCCACGACCGCGGGATCGGCGAGCGTCGAAGTGTCGCCGAGCTGGTCATGCTCCTCGGCGGCGATCTTGCGCAGGATGCGGCGCATGATCTTTCCCGAACGCGTCTTCGGCAGGCCCGGGGCCCACTGGATGTGGTCCGGCTGCGCGATCGGGCCGATCTCCTTGCGCACCCACAGCGAGAGCTCCTTGCGCAGCTCCTCCGACGGCGCTTCTCCGCTCTTCAGCGTGACGTAGGCGTAGATGCCCTGGCCCTTGATGTCGTGCGGAAACCCGACCACCGCGGCCTCCGCGACCCTCGGGTGCGCAACCAGCGCGCTCTCGACTTCGGCGGTGCCGATGCGGTGGCCGGAGACGTTGATGACGTCGTCCACGCGGCCGGTGATCCACCAGTAGCCGTCCTCGTCGCGCCGCGCGCCGTCGCCGGTGAAGTACAGGCCGCGGTAGGTCTTGAAGTACGTGTCGATGTAGCGCGCGTGGTCGCCGTACACGGTGCGCATCTGCCCCGGCCAGCTGTCGAGGATCACGAGGTTGCCGTCCGCGGGGCCCTCGAGGATCCGCCCCTCGCCGTCGACCAGCGCAGGCTGCACGCCCGGCAGCGGCAGCGTGGCGGAGCCCGCCTTCAGCGCCATCGCGCCCGGCAGCGGCGAGATCAGGATGCCGCCGGTCTCGGTCTGCCACCAGGTGTCCACGATCGGGCAGCGCCCGTCGCCGACCACGCGGTAGTACCACTCCCAGGCCTCCGGGTTGATCGGCTCGCCGACCGTGCCGAGCAGGCGCAGCGAGGCGCGCGACGTCGCCTTGACCGGAGCATCACCATCCCGCATCAGCGCGCGGATCGCGGTCGGCGCCGTGTAGAAGATGTTGACCCTGTGCTTGTCGACGACGCGCCAGAAGCGCGAGGTGTCGGGGTAGTTCGGCACGCCCTCGAACATCAGGCTGGTCGCGCCGTTCGACAGCGGCCCGTAGACGATGTAGCTGTGCCCCGTGACCCAGCCGACGTCCGCGGTGCACCAGTAGACGTCGTCCTCCCGGTAGTCGAACACGCAGGCGAACGTGAAGTTGACGAACACGAGGTAGCCGCCGCCCGTGTGCAGCACGCCCTTCGGCTTGCCGGTGGAGCCGGAGGTGTAGAGGATGAACAGCGGATCCTCCGCGTCCATGCGCTCCGGCTCGCACTCGGCCGGCTGCCTTGCCGTGATCTCCTCGTAGCGCAGGTCGCGGCCCTCGACCCAGTTCACCTCCGCCCCGGTGCGGCGCACGACGACGACGTGTTTCACCGGGAGCCGGCGCGAGGCGATGGCCTGGTCCACGTTCGCCTTGAGCGGGATCTTCTTCCCGCCGCGCAGGCCCTCGTCGGCGGTGATCACGAACGCCGACTCGCAGTCGTGGATGCGACCGGCGAGTGACTCCGGCGAGAAGCCGCCGAACACCACCGAGTGGATCGCGCCGATGCGGGCGCAGGCGAGCATCGCGACCGCCGCCTCGGGGATCATCGGCATGTAGATCGTCACCCGGTCGCCCTTGCGGACCCCGGCCGCGCGCAGCGCGTTGCCGAAGCGGCACACCTGCTCGTACAGCTCGCGGTAGGTCAACGTGCGAGAAACAGCCGGGTCGTCGCCCTCGAACAGCAGCGCCACCTTGCCGCCGCGCCGTGCGAGCTGGCGGTCCAGGCAGTTGACCGAGACGTTGAGCTCGCCGTCTTCGTACCAGCGCACGCGGAAATCGGCCGGGTCGAACGACGTATCCTTGATGCGCGTCGGGAAGCGCATCCAGTCGATGCGCTTTGCGATCCGTGCCCAGAAGCCCTCGGGATCGCGGACCGATTCCCGGTACATGGCCTCGTAATCGGCCCACGAGACCCTGGCCTGGGCCGCGAATGCCGCCGGCACCGGATGCTTGTGAACGATCATTCCGCCCCCGCGTCCCCGCTCCTGGTGCGGACATTCTAGCGAGCGGGCGGCCGATTGACGCAGATCAAGGCGGCCCGGACGGCCGGGCGGGATGATGCAGGCGCGCGAAAAGGCCTGCCCATGAAGCGTCTGCTCCCGTTGCTCATGCTGGTCCCGCCGGTCGCGGCCGGAGACGGCCTGGCCACGCTGGTCGAGGACGGCAGGGCCGGCCTCGAGCTGCGCTATCGCTACGAGAGCGTGGAGCAGGACGACCGGCCGCGCACGGCCGGCGCCAACACGCTGCGGCTGCGGCTCAACCTGGCTTCCGGCAGCGTCAACGGCCTCTCGGCATTCGCCGAGTTCGACCACGTGCAGGCCATCGGCGGCGAGCACCACGACGATACGCGCAATGGACTCACCAGCTATCCGGTCGTCGCCGATCCGGAGGGCACCGACCTGAACCAGGCGTACCTGCAGTATGCGGGTCCCGGCAGCACGACCCTGCGGCTCGGGCGCCAGCGCATCGCGCTCGACAACGAGCGCTTCGTCGGCGCGGTGGGCTGGCGCCAGAACGAGCAGACCTTCGACGCGTTCCGGCTGGAGACCAGGGCGATTCCCGGCGCCACCCTCGACTACGCGTACATCGACCGCGTGCAGCGCGTGTTCGGGCCGGATCCCGGCTCGCCGCCCGCGTACTTCGACGGCTCCAGCCACGTGCTGACGGCGAAACTGACGTCGCTGCCGGTCGGCGCGCTCACGTTCTACGGCCTGCACCTCGATTTCGACAATGCGCCGCAGGCGTCTTCGGCGACGTACGGCGCGCGCTACGACGGCAGCCGCAAGATCGGCGACAACTGGATCTTCGCGTGGGCGCTCGATTACGCCCGCCAGGAAGAGGCCGGCGCCAACGCAGCCCGGCTCGATGCGTACTACAACCTCCTTGAGCTGGCACTGAAAACCTCGTCGGCCGGCTTCACCGCCGGCCGCGAGGTCCTTTCCGGGGAGCGCGGCACCTTCACGGCGGCGACCAACCCCGCGTTCCAGACGCCGCTGGCGACGCTGCACAAGTGGCAGGGCTGGGCCGACAAGTTCCTGACCACGCCCCCGGCCGGCATCGAGGACCTCTACTTCGGCGCCAGCGCGAAGTTCCGCGGCTGGACCGGCCAGGCCGTGTGGCACGACTTCTCGGCCGAGGCGACCGGCGCCGACTACGGCAGCGAGCTGGATCTCTCGGTCTCGCGCAGGTTCGCGGACCGCTACGAGCTGCTGGTCAAGTACGCGGACTATTCCGCGGACGGGCTGTTCACCGACACGACGAAGTTCTGGCTGCAGTTCGCGGCGGCCTTCTAGACGGCCGGCGCGGCGAGGCCGCCGGTCCCGCAAGCGTACGCAACGCGGTTATCATGTCGCACGGACATGATGGAGACGCTCACCGAGACCCTGCAAGCCTGGTTCGGCGCCGCCTGGCAGGCACCGCTGATGGCGGCCGGTCGGGTGCTGGTGATCCTGGCGCTGGCCCTGCTGGCGCAACGGGGTTCGCGCCGGCTGCTGCGGCTGCTGCGGGAGCGCATGACGGCGGATACCGACGACGCCGCGCACGTGCGCCGTGTCGATACCGTGTTCCGGGTGCTGCGCTACTTCCTGACCGCGATCATCATCCTGATCGGCGGCCTGCTGGTGCTGTCGGAGCTCGGCGTGTCGATCGCGCCGATCCTGGGCGCGGCGGGCATCGTCGGCATCGCCGTCGGCTTCGGC
Organism: Steroidobacteraceae bacterium; assembly: GCA_019634895.1. Lineage (GTDB taxonomy): Bacteria > Pseudomonadota > Gammaproteobacteria > Steroidobacterales > Steroidobacteraceae > SCUD01. The sequence continues at coordinate 64,707 of JAHCAM010000001.1, forward strand.
GCGCAGAGCCTGGTGAAGGACTACTTCTCGGGCTTTTTCCTGCTGCTCGAGAACCAGATCGCGCGCGGCGACGTGGTGCGCGTCGCCGATTGCAGCGGACTGGTCGAGGACATCACGCTGCGCTACATCCGGCTGCGCGACTTCGCCGGCAACGTGCACTACGTGCCGAACGGCCTGGTGACGACCGTGACCAACATGACCCGCGACTTTGCCTTCGCGCTGATGGACGTCGGGGTCGCCTACCGCGAGGATCTCGACGAGGTGTTCACCGTGATGAAGGAGACCGCGGAAGGAATGCGGCGGGATCCGGCGTTCGCGGCGCGAATCCTGGAGCCGCTGGAGATTGCGGGGGTCGAGAACTTCGCGGATTCCGCCGTCGTGATCCGATGCCGCTTCAGGACCCGGGTGCTCGAGCAATGGTCCGTGCGCCGCGAGTACCTCAAGCGGCTCAAGGCGGCGTTCGACGCAAGCGGCATCGAGATTCCCTACCCGCACCTCACCCTGTACGCGGGCGCCGACCGGAAGGGCAACGCCCAGCCGCTGCGGGTCCGCCAGGAATAGCGGCGCTCAGATCAGCGCGTATTCGCGCGCCAGCAGCCAGGTCAGCGTGACCCACATGAGCACGAGCAGCGGCAGCCCTGCGCGCACGAAGTCGTTGAAGCGGTAGCCGGCCGCGGACATCACCAGCAGGTTGGTCTGGTAGGCCATCGGCGTCGCGTAGCAGAGGTTGCAGCCGAACAGCACGGCCAGCACGAACGGCCGCGCATCCACGCCCATGGTCGCCGCCATCGCCACCGCCACCGGCGTGCCGATGATCGCCGCGGCATTGTTCGACACGAAGTTGGTGATCACCGCCATCAGCAGCATGAGCGCCGCCAGCATCATGACGGCCGGCACATAGCCGTGCAGCCAGGCGAGCCCGGAGCCCGCGCCCGCGATCATGCCGGTCGCCATCAGCGCCTCGCCGAGCGCGAGGCTCGCGACCACGATCAGGATGACCTTGGAGGAAAGCGCGTCCGTGGCCTCGCGCCAGCCCAGGCAGCCGGTCAGCAGCATGGCCGCGACGCCGACCGCCGAGGCCAGCACCATGGGCAGGATGCCGGTCGCGGCCATGAAGATCACGCCGGCCATGATGGCGAGCGCGATCGGCGCGCGGCGCGTGTGCGGCAGCTCGGTCATCGCGTCCAGCATCAGCACGCCCGCGGAGGCGCGCAGCGTCTCGACCTGGTCGCGGTGGCCGCGCACCAGCACCACGTCGCCGGGACGCAGCAGCGTCTCCTCCGGATCGAGCGGCCGCTCGCTGTCCGGCCGGTGGATGCCGATGACCGCCAGCCGGTGCCGGTCGGCGAAGCGCCGCGCGCTCGATGCGGCGCCCGACAGATCGGCCTCCGAGGTCACCAGCGCCTGGGCGAAGGTCTGGTCAGGGGCGCCCGGAATCTCGTCGCGCTCGCGGGCGTGCAGCCAGGCGCCGAGCACCGCGCCGTACTCGCGCAGGTCCTCGGGCGCCGCGCGCACCAGCAGCCGATCGCCGCCCGCGAGCGTCAGGTCGGGCAGCCGGGCGACCTCGATGCCGCGGCGCAGGACCTGCAGCACCTTGAGCCCGCGCGCGCGCTTGCCGAGCTGCTGCAGCGTCCGCCCGGCCGCGAACCCGCCGTCGCGCAGCTCGAGCGCCGCGTCGAAGGCGAGTCCCTCGCTGCGCGAACCAGCCCCGGTGTCCTTCGGCAGCAACCGCGGCATCACCAGCCACAGGTAGGGCAGCGCGATCGCCGCCGCCACGACGACGATGTGGTAGAAGTCGAACAGGCCGATCGCCGGCACGCCCAGGCTCGCGGCGATGCCGACCACCAGCAGGTTGGTGGACGTGCCGATGGTGGTCGCCATGCCGCCGATGATCACCGCGCAGTTCATCGGCATCAGCGTGCGCGACGGGCTGGTGCCGGTGCGCGCGGCGATGGCCACCAGCACCGGCATCACCAGCACGACGACCGGCGTGTCGTTGACGAAGCCGCTGACCGCGACGCAGAACACCAGGATCAGCAGGAACGCGAGCTGCGGCAGGTACGCCCACAGCCGCGCGAGCCGGCGGACGATCGGCTCCAGCGCGCCGGTGGTCGTGAGGCCGTGGCCCAGCACCATCAGGAAGCAGATGGTGACCAGCGCCGAGTTGCCGAAACCCGCGAGGAACTGCTCCGGCCCCAGCGCGCGGTCGCCGCGCTGGTAGGGAAACACGCCGAACAGCAGCATCAGCGCCAGCAGCGCCAGCAGCGCCGTGCTCTGCACCGGCAGCCGCTCCGTGGCGAACAGGTAGAAGGTCGCGACCGTGATCGCGAGCACCGCGCCCGCGTGCCAGTCGATCAGCTCGACGAAGCCCAGATCCACGGCAGGTAATGGTCGACGAAGAAGGCGGCGAACAGCAGCGCGAGGTAGTTGATGGAATAGCGGAAGGTCCGCATCGGCAGGTCGGCGCGGTCGCTCCCGCGCAGCCGCCAGGCGTAGCGCAGGAACACGGCGTCGAGAACCAGCGCGGACGCCAGGTAGAACAGACCGGCCATGCCGGTGAGGAACGGCAGCACGGTGATGACCGACAGCAGCAGCGTGTAGTACCAGATGAACTGCTTGGTGTACTCGACGCCGTGCGTGACCGGCAGCATCGGGATGCCGACGCGGGCGTACTCGTCGCGGCGCGCGATCGCCAGCGCCCAGAAATGCGGCGGCGTCCAGGCGAAGATGATCAGGAACAGCAGCAGCGCGTCGGGGTGAATGCTGCCGGTGACGGCCGTCCAGCCGAGCACCGGCGGCGCGGCGCCCGCGGCGCCGCCGATCACGATGTTCTGCGGCGTCGCGCGCTTGAGCCAGATGGTGTAGATCACCGCGTAGCCGATGATCGACACGAAAGTCAGCACCGCGGTCAGCGCATTGACCAGCAGCGCCAGCATCAGCATCGAGCCCGCGCCCAGCACGAACGCGAACGAGAGCGCGGTGGCCTCGGACACCTTGCCGCGCGGCAGCGGCCGCAGGCGCGTGCGCGCCATCTCGGCGTCGATGCGCGCATCGAGGACGTGGTTGATGGCGGCCGCGGAGGAAGCGGCGAGCCCGATGCCGAGCGTGCCCCAGACCAGCGCGGACGCCGGCGGCAGCCCGGGCACCGCCAGAAACATGCCGACCACCGCGGTGAACACGATCAGCGAGACGACCTTCGGCTTGGTGAGCTCGAAGTAGGCGAGCGCCCGGGTCCAGGCGCCGGCGGCCGCAACATCGGTCGGGTGGTCCGTGACCCTCATGGCAACGGCGATGCTACCACGGCAGGCTCAGGGCATCGGCGGCAGGCCGGTGTGCAGCGCCGCGCGCTGCATGACGTACTCGAGCAGGCCGCGCAGGAAGTCGGAGACCACGCGGACGCGGGCGAGACGCTGGGCGGCCGGGGTATGGACGATGGAAAGCGGCGGCCCGGGCAGGGCGTGTTCCATCAGCACCGGAACGAGGCTGCCATCGGCCAGCTCGCGGGCCGCGAGCAGGTCCATGGTCTGCGTGATGCCGGCGCCGCTCGCGGCCGCCAGCTTCACCGCCTCGGCCTCGTTCACGGTCATGCGGAACTTCGGTTCGAACTGCGCATCGGATGCGGCCGCGAACGACCACGGCCGTGGCGGTCCGCCTTCCGGCGGAATGGCGCCGATCAGCAGGTGTCCGGCGAGGTCCCCGATCTTCTGCGGGCGCCCGTGGCGCGCGAGATAGGCGGGCGAGGCGCAGGTGATCCAGCGCGAGCCGCAGACGCGCAGCGCCACCAGGTTGGGGTCGGTGACGGTGCCGGCGCGCACCGCGAGATCCACGCCCTCGCGCATCAGGTCGACGACCCGCTCGTTGAAGCGCAGGTCGAGGTCGATGCCCGGATAGCGCGCCAGGAACTCCGGCAACCGCGGCAGCAGGATGTGGCGGCCGAAGGATCCCGGCACGTCCACGCACAGGCGCCCGGTCGGTTGCTCCTTGCTGCGCCGCAGCGTTTCTTCGGCGGCAGCGAGCTCGGCGAACACGCGCCGGCAATGACCGAGGTAGTCGCTTCCGGCGGGCGTCAGCGCCACCTTGCGCGTCGTGCGATTCAGCAGCCGCAGGCCGAAGCGCTTTTCCAGCCGGTGCACGTGCGTACTGACCATGGCACGTGAGAGGCCGAGTTCGTCGGCCGCGCGCGTGAAGGAACCCAGTTCCGCCACCCGGCTGAAGGCGCGCATGGCCTGGAAGTCCTCCATGCCAATTAGATAGCTTTATTGAACAATAAAGTCAATGTTGGGCTGTTTATCGGAACAAAAGTCACAGGTACCTTGGCCCCCGAGTTCAACAGGAGACGGCCATGTTCCTCTTCAATCGTTCGGGATTCGCGGTGCTGGCGGCGCTGGTCGTTGCAGGCCTGCCGGTCCTGCTGCAGTTCGCCGCCTGACGACGGCAGCGCCCGCGCGGCTCAGGGCCGGTAGCGGCCCACTTCCGGGCGCGGGCTCAGGTAGCGCAGCAGCGCCACCATCGCGAGCACGATCGCCGCAGCCCCCGCGTTGTGCGCGGTGCCGAGCCACAGCGGCCAGCCCTGCCAGATGAGATTCATCCCGATTGCAATCTGCAATCCGAGCGCGACGAAGAGCGCGGTCGCCGCCATGCGCGCGGCGCTCGTCTGTGCACGCCGCCAGGCGCCGAGGATGGGCAGCAGCAGCACCAGCGCCGTGAGGTAGGCGCCGAGCCGGTGCGTGTAGTGGATCGCGACGCGCGCCGGCGCGTCCAGCACGCCGCCCTCGTAGTCGATGCCGAGTCCACGCCACAGGACGAAACCGTTCCTGAAATCCATGTCGGGCCACCAGCTGCCGTGGCAGGTGGGGAAGTCCGCGCAGGCCGCAGCGGCGTAATTGGTGCTGGTCCAGCCGCCGAGGGCGATCTGCGCCAGCACGACCACGGTTGCGACGATCGCCAGGCGGCGCACCGGACGTTCCGCGGCCTTCAGCTCGCGCCGCTCGGGCGGCAGCGCCAGCCACCACAGCAGCGCCAGCGTCGCCAGTCCGCCCAGCAGGTGCAGCGTGACGATCAGCGGTTTCAGCAGCAGCGTCACCGTCCACATGCCGAGCAGCGCCTGGAACACGAGCAGCGCCAGCAGCACCCACGGCAGCACGCGCGGCTGCGCGGGATCGCGGCGGTTCCAGACCGAGATCGCGGCGAGTGCGAGCACCAGCAGGCCGAGTGCGCCGACGATGTAGCGGTGCACCATCTCGTTGAGCGCCTTCTGGTAGTCGAAGGGGCGGTCGGGATTGGCGGCGTTGATCTGGTCGACGCGATCGATGAGCTGCGACGGGTGGACGTGCCCGTAGCAGCCGGGCCAGTCGGGACAGCCGAGGCCGGCGTTGGTGAGGCGCACCCAGGCGCCGACCACGACCACGATGGCGCACAGCAGCGTCGCGGCGAGCGCCGCGCGGCGGAACCAGACCAGACCCGGTGTGCCGATCACTGCCAGACTCCCTAGCCGATGCGCGACAGGCGCAGGAGCCGCTCGAGATCCTTCAGCAGGCCGCGGCTGCTGCCTGCGGAAGGGTAACTCATGACGAGGTTGCCGTGCGGGTCGACGACATAGATGCGGCGACCATGGTCCGCAGCCGGCGGGAACCGCGCGCGAAGCGATTCGCCGTCCGCGCCCGCCGCCGCGAGCACCAGGACGTCCGGTTCGGCGAGCGCTGCGGGCGCCGGATCGCAGCAGCCGCCGTCGTGCAGCAGCACGCGCCGCACGCGCGGCATGTCCTTGTCGAGCGCGAGACGGACGCGGCCCATTTCCTCGAGCGCGGCGACGCAGCCTTCGTCGCAGGAGCCGTCCAGCAGCAGCACCAGCGACCAGCTTCCGAGGAGCGCGGCGGACGGCAGCGGCCGCGGCGGCTGGATCAGCTCGCCGTGCTCGGCGCCGGAGGCGGGGCGCCAGCCCGAGAAATAGAGCCAGATCGCGGCGGCGAACGGGACGAGGAACACGGCGGCGACCAGCAGCAGCTGGCGGCGGCCGCGGCGGCGTTCCGGCAGTCCGCTCACGCCGCCTCGCCCTCGCGCTTCAGCGCGAGCGCAAGCCAGATCGCGACGGCGGTCGCGGCCAGCGCGAACCACTGCACCGCGTAACCCAGGTGACGTTCCGGCGTCGTGCCGGTCAGCTGCCAGTCGCGCGCATAGCCATCGGATTCGCCGGGATCGAGCAGGATCATGCCGGGTCGCAGTTCGTGATCGAGCATCGCGGCCAGTTCCTCCGGTGCCGGATAATTGACCAGCCTCGGCCAGGCGGACGAGGGCGGCGCGGCGAGTACCACGGGCGCGCGTGGCAGTTCGCTGAGGCGGCCGGTGACCTCGCGCGGGCCGTCCGCCACCGCGACTTCGGGCAGGCGCCTGCGGTCCGTGCCGAACGGCAGCCAGCCGCGGTTCACCAGCACGGCGGTGCCGTCGGCGAGCAGCAGCGGGGTCAGCACTTCGACGCCCGCGGTGCCGGCGTGGCTCTGGTTGTCGAGCAGGAACTGGCGCGTGCCGTCGTAGCTGCCGCGCGCCGTGATGCGCTGATAGCGCGGCAGCGCCTTGCCCGCCGCAGGCAGTGCCATGGCCGGACCCGGCCGCAGGAAATCCGCGGCCAAGGCGCGTTTCTCCGCGGCGCGGCCGAGCTGCCAGTCGCCGAGGGCGGCGAAGGCGGCGACCGCCGCCAGCATGGCGACGGTCCCCGCAGGGCGCGGCGCGAAGCGCCATCGGCGGGCGTTCAGCACCGGGCTATACTTCGCCATCCGGACAACCGGGGCGGATCCATGACTGGCGTCAAGTGGCTGGTGCTGCTCATCTTCTTCGCGATCGTGCTGTCCCTGGTGTCAGCCATGGTCCAACTGGTGCACGACTACAAGGGCGAGACGCGGCGCATGGTGCGCGCGCTGACGGTCCGCATCGGCCTGTCCATCCTGCTGTTCATCGTGCTGTGGATGACCTGGAAACTCGGCTGGATCGAGCCGCACGGCGTCGGCCGCTGAGCCGCTGCCGCTTCCTCCTCAGTCCTGAACCTGCCGCAATGCCCGGATCGAGGGCAGGTTGCGCCACGCGCCCGCGACGTCCATCCCGAAGCCGAACACGAAGCGGTCCGGCACCACGACGCCGCTGAAGTCGGCCTTGATCGCCGCCGGCTCGGCGCGCCGCTTCACCGCGAAGGCCGCGATCAGCACCTCCACCGCGCCCTGCTCGAGCAGGCGCGCCCTGATGGTCGCGAGCGTGCGGCCCTCGTCCAGGATGTCGTCGAGCAGCAGCACCGTGCGCCCGCGCACCGGGTCGTGCGGGCCGGCGATCCAGACCAGCTCGCCGCCGCTGGTTTCCTTGCCATAGCGCCGCACGTGCACGTAACTGAGCTCCAGCGGGAAAGCGAGCCGGGGCAGCAGCTGGCCCGCGAAGATCAGCCCGCCGTTCATGACGGTGATCACCAGCGGGTGATGGCCCGCCAGCCGGGCGCTGATCTCGACCGCCAGGCGGTCGAGCGCGGCCTGGACCTCGGCTTCGCCCACGACCTCGTCCGAGCGCGGCAGTTCACTGGTCATCCCCCGATTTTACGCGGGTCGGCGCCGCTGCGACGAAGCGAATGCCGGCCGCGGCCGGGCGTTGCCACCGCTCCCGCCGGCAGCCGGAAAATGGGGACGCGTCCAATTATCCCGTTCGGCGCCGGTGGGGAGTACGGCATGCACTGGATAAATGGACGCGTCCCCATTTTCCGGAGCGCGCCGTGAACCTGACCGAACGATCGCTGCAGAGCCCGATCAGCGTCGCCGTCGGCGTCGGCCTGATCGTGGTGCTCGGCATCGTGGCGCTGGTCCGGCTGCCGGTGCAGCTGTTCCCGGACATCGAAGAGCCGGTCATCACCATCTTCACCGGCTGGCGCGCGGCGGCGCCCGCCGAGGTCGAGTCCGAACTGATCGAGCCGCAGGAGCAGGCGCTGCGCGGCCTGCCCGGACTGCAGCAGATCCAGTCGTTCGCCGGCGCCGGCGGCGCCTTCATCAACCTGCAGTTCGCGATCGGCACCGACATGGGCCGCACGCTGATCGACGTGATCGCGCGCATGAACCAGCTGCCGCCGCTGCCGCGCGACGCCACCGCGCCGCGCATCTCGCTCGGCGAGAACGGCGGCAACGGCCCGAACGACACGCTCTCCTGGTTCTTCGTGCAGCTCAAGCCCGGCACGCCCGGGCCGATCGAGAACTACCGGCGCGAGGTCGAGGAACTGTTCCGCTCGCGCATCGAGTCGGTCCCCGGCGTGGGCACGGTCAACGTCAACGCCGGCGCGCCCGACGAGCTGCGCATCGAGTTCGACCCGTACCGCGCGGCGCAACTCGGCATCCCGATCCCGGCGATCGTGGGCGTGGCCGGCAGCGCGGACGACGTCTCCGGCGGCTTCGCGGAGCTGGGCCGGCGCCAGTACACGCTGCGCTTCGCCGGCCGCTACCAGCCGGCCGAGCTCGGCGAGCTGGTGCTCGACTGGCGCGACGGCCGGCCGGTGCGGCTCGCCGACGTCGCCACGATCTCGGTCGAGCGCGGCGACCGCAACTCGCTGGCGGTGCAGAACAACAACCCGGCCATCGGCATCCAGATCATCAAGGAATCCGGCGCCGACGTGCTGGCGACGCTCAAGGCCGTCAAGGCGGAGATCGCCAAGCTGCGCGACGGACCGCTGGCCGGGCTCGGCCTCGCGATCGAGCAGTCCTTCGATCCCTCGGTGTTCATCAACCAGGCGATCGGGCTCGTCACCGGCAACCTGATCGCGGGCGTGATCCTCGCCATCGCCGTGCTGTGGCTGTTCCTGCGCCAGTTCCGTTCCACGCTGCTGGTCGGCGTCGCGATCCCGGTCTCGGTGCTGGCGACCGTGCTGATCATGCTGGTGACCGGGCATACCCTCAACGTGATCTCGATCGCCGGCATCGCCTTCGCGGTCGGGATGACCCTCGACGCCGCCACCATCGTGCTCGAGTGCATCCTGACGCGCCGCGAGCGCGGGCTGTCGCCCGCGCAGGCGGCGCTCGAGGGCGCGACCCAGGTGTGGCCGGCGCTGTTTGCCTCGACGCTGACGACGATCATCGTGTTCCTGCCCGTCATCTTCATGAAGAACGTCGAGGGGCAGCTGTTCGCCGACCTCGCGCTCACCATCTCGGTCGCGATCGCGATGTCGCTGCTGACGGCGATGACGGTGCTGCCGGTGGCGGCCGCGCGCTGGCTGAAGCTCAGCACCGCGGAGGCGACGCGCAGGGCGTCCGAATGGCCGCGCCGGCTCGGCGACCGCATGGCGGCGCTGACCGACAGCCCGCGGCAGCGCCGGATCACCATCGCCGCCTGCCTGGTGGCGCCGGCGGCGCTGACCTGGGCGCTGCTGCCGCCGATCGACTACCTGCCGCCCGTGAAGCGCGATGCCATCGACGGCTTCTTCCAGTTCCCGCCGGGCATGAACGTCGATGCCATCGAGGAGGAAGTGGTGCGGCCGATGGTGCGCCGGCTCGAGCCTTACATGGCGGGGGCGAAGGAACCGGCGCTCAAGAACTACTACATCCTGATCTTCCCGGGCGGCGGCGCCATCGGCGTGCGCCCGCTCGACCCGTCGAGGATCGGCGAGCTGGGCCGGATCGTGAACGAGGAGATCACCGCAGGCTTCCCGGACGTGCAGGTGTTCGCGCAGCAGGGCAACCTGTTCGGCGGTTTCGGCGACGGCCGCAACATCGAGGTGCGGCTGCAGTCCGCGGACTTCGACGGCCTGCTGCGCGCGGCAGGGCAGGCGCAGGACGTGATCCGCGAGAAGCTGCCCGGCGCGCAGGTGCGCTCGTTCCAGCAGCTCGAGCTGTCGGAGCCCGAGCTGCGCCTGATCCCGGACGACCGCCGCATCAGCGAATCGGGCTGGACGCGCGCCAGCGTCGCGACCGTGGTGCGCTCGCTCGGCGACGGCATCTGGGTCGGCGAGCACTTCGACGGCGAGCGCCGCCTCGACATGATCCTGCGCGCGAAGGGCTGGGACAGCCCCGATGCGCTCGCCGCCGTGCCGGTTGCGACGCCGAACGGCGGCGTGGTGCCGCTCGGCGAGCTGGTGCGCATCGAGCCGACGGTCGGCAGCACGGGGCTGCGCCGCGTGGACGGCCGCCGCACCATCGGCCTCAACGTCATCGCGCCGCCCGGCATGTCGCTGCAGCAGACCATGGACCTGATCGAGGGCGAGGTCGGCCCGGCGATCCAGCCGCTGCTGCCTGCGGACGGCGGCATCCGCTATGCGGGCGACGCCGGCAGCCTCGAGACCGCGCTCGCCGACATGCGGGTCAACATCAGCCTCGCGCTGCTGGTGCTGTTCCTGCTGATGGCGGCGCTGTTCCGCTCTCCCAGGGACAGCGCGCTGGTGCTGCTGACCGTGCCGCTCGCGAGCCTGGGCGGCGTGCTCGGCATCCGGCTGCTGAACCTGTTCACGCCGCAGACGCTCGACATGCTGACGATGGTCGGCTTCATCATCCTGCTGGGCGCCGCGGTCAACAACGCGATCCTGCTGGTGGACAGCACGCGCTCGGCCGAGCGCGCCGGCATGAACCGGCGCGACGCGGTGCGCCACGCGCTCGAGCAGCGCACGCGGCCGATCTTCGCGACCTCGCTGGGCCAGCTCGCGGGGCTGCTGCCGATGATCATCGTGCCGGGCCCGGGCGCGGCGCTGTACCGCGGCCTCGCGACCGTGATCGCGGGCGGCATGCTGCTCAACACGGTGTTCATGCTGGTCCTGCTGCCCGCGCTGCTGCGCCTGGGCGAGGCCTCGGCCGCGTCGCGGCCGGCGGCGATGCCGCAAGCGATCAAGGAAGGTGCCCGATGAGATCCCGAACCCCCAGGTCCCCTGTTGCATGGGGCGCGGCAATGGCCGCGCTGGCTGTGACCTCCCTGGCAGCCAGCGCGGCCCTGGCGCAGAACCAGCCGCCGCCGGCGGCAGTGACGGTCGCGAGCGTCACCGAGGGCTCGCTCGCCACGACGGTGACTGCGACCGGCACGGTCGTGAGCCGCAACGATGCCCGCCTCGCAGCGGAAGTCGCCGGGCGGCTGGACTGGGTCACGGAACCCGGCGCGCGCGTGGCGAAGGGCGCGCCGGTGGCGCGCGTGGATACCAGGGCCCTGGAACTGCAGCTGCGCGAGGCCGATGCGCAGGTCGCGCGCCTGACGGCCAACACGGAGCTGCTCGACACGCAGCTGCAGCGCCTGACTGCGCTACCCTCGGGCATCGCCTCCCGGAGTCAGATCGACGAAGCCGCCGCCCGGCTGTCGATGGCGCGTCACGAGCTCGAGCAGGCGCGCGCCGCGCGCGACCGCACGCGCCACCTGGTGGACCGTGCCGTCATCCGCGCGCCCTTCCCGGGGCACGTGGTCGAGCGCATCCGCCAGCTCGGCGAATTCGTCGGCGCCGGCACCGAGGTATTGCGGCTCACGGACACCGGCAACGTGGAAATCGTCGCCCGCACGCCGGTCGCGGACGCCGGCCACCTCGCGGTCGGCCAGCCGGTGACCGTGCGCGGCGCCGCGAAGGAACTGACGAGCAGGATACGGGCGATCGTGCCGGTGGGCGACGAGCGCTCGCGGCTGCTGGAGGTGCGCATTGCGATGAGCGGCGAGGGCTGGCCGATCGGCTCGGCCGTGCGGGTGGAACTGCCTGCAGCCAGCAACGGCCGTGCCTCGCTGGTGGTGCCGCGCGATGCGGTCATCGTGCGCGCCGACGGCGCGCACGTGTTCCGCGTCGGCAAGGACGACACGGCCGAGCGCGTGGCGGTGCGGGTCGGCAACGGCGACGCGAAGAAGGTCGAGGTCAGCGGCGCGCTCGCCGCCGGCGACCGCGTCATCGTGCGCGGCGGCGAACGCCTGCGGCCGGGCCAGCCGGTGCGCGTCGCGACGGAAGGTGCCGCCACCCAGGCGGCGGTGGCCGAGGCGCCGCCGAAGGGCTGAGGCAGATCCAGGGTTAGTCCAGGTACCTCTCGATCTTCCGGAACAGGTCCACGCGGTCCACCAGGTCGGTGGTCCAGTCGAGCCGGTCGGTCTCGATCTGCAGCACCGGCGAGGCGTCCCAGCGCCGGAACCACTCGTCGTAGAGGCGGTTGAGCCGGCTCAGGTAGCGCACCGGGATGTCGCGCTCCATGGCGCGGCCGCGCAGCCGGATGCGCTGGCGCAGCGTGCGCACCGGGCAGCGCAGCTGGATCATGAGGTCCGGCGGCTTCAGCGCGCCGCACATCGCCCTGTAGAGCTGGTGGTACAGCTTCCAGTCGCGCGCGCCGATGATGCGCTGGCGATGCAGGTTGCGGGCGAAGATCTCGGCGTCCTCGTAGATGGTGCGGTCCTGCACCACGGTGCCGGGCTCGTCCTGCAGCTCGAGCTGCAGGCGGAACTTGTGCGTCAGGAACCAGAGCTGCGAGCGGAACGCCCAGGTCTTCATGTCGCGGTAGAAGTCCGCGAGGTAGGGGTTGTGGTCGTTCGGCTCGTAGAACGGCTTGATGCCGTAGCGGCGGCACAGGAACTGGGTCAGCTCGGTCTTGCCCGCGCCGATGTTGCCGGCGATGGCGATGAAGCGCTTGCCGGCCACGGCGCGGCCGTCAGATCCAGTAGACGAAGATGAACAGCCCGAGCCAGACCACGTCCACGAAGTGCCAGTACCAGGCCACGGCCTCGAACGCGAAATGCTGCCGCGGCGTGAAATGGCCGGCCAGGCTGCGCAGCCAGATCACCACCAGCATGATCGCGCCGACCAGCACGTGCAGGCCGTGGAAGCCGGTCAGCATGAAGAATGTGGAGCCGTAGATGCCGGTGCCGAGCTGCAGGCCGAGGTCGCGCCAGGCGTGGCCGTACTCGTAGATCTGCACGCCGAGGAAGACGAAACCGAGGGCGAAGGTCAGCGCGAGGAACAGCTTGAGCACGCCGCGGTGCCCGCTCTTCAGCGCATGGTGCGCGATGGTCAGCGTGAGGCCCGACGTCAGCAGCAGCGCGGTGTTGAGCGCCGGCAGGCCGAAGGCGGGGATGATCTCGTAACTGCCGTCCTCGCGCGGACCGAGCGCGCCCGGGCCGTTGCTCGGCCAGCCGGCCTCGAAGTCCGGCCACAGCAGGCTCGTGACTGCCTTGGCACCCTCGCCGCCGAGCCACGCCACCGACAGCTGGCGCGCGTAGAACAGCGCGCCGAAGAACGCGGCGAAGAACATGACCTCGGAGAAGATGAACCACATCATCCCCATGCGGAACGAGCGGTCCACCTGCTCGTTGTAGAGGCCGGCCTGGTTCTCGCGGATCACCTCGCCGAACCAGAGGAAGAACAGCGTGGCGAGCAGCACCAGGCCGAGCCCGAGCACCCAGCCGCCGATGGCCGCGCCGTTCAGCGTCGCCGCCGCGCCGGCCATCAGGACGAACAGCGCGATCGAGCCGAAGAACGGCAGCCGGCTGCCGTGCGGGAAGTAGTACTGGCTGGCGTCGTGGGTCTGCTCGGCGTGTGCCATGGGTCGTTCCGTTTCCTGGTCAGGTGCCGGCGCCGCCGCGCCCGACGTCGTAGAACGCGTAGGACAGCGTCAGGCGGTCGATGCCGGCCGGCAGGCCGCGGTCCACGGAGAACCGCACGATCATGTCGCGCTCCTCCGCGCCCTTGAAGTGTTGCGGCGTGAAGCAGAAGCACTCCGTCTTCTGCAGGTACTGCGCGGCGCGCGCGGGCGCGACCGAGGGCACCGCCTGGCCGGTCATGTCGCGGCCGTGCAGGTTCTTCGCGCGGTAGGTGGTCTCGTACAGGCGGCCCGGCTGCACCTGCATCTCGAACGCGGCCGGCTCGAACTCCCAGCGCCCGTTCGCCGGGACCGAGGCGGTGAACTCGACGGTCACGGTGCGCTCGTCGGTGGCGCCCGCACCGGCGCCCGGCGCGGCCTGCAGCAGCCGCTCGCGCGAGCCGATGCCGGTGACCTCGCAGAACACGTCGTAGAGCGGCACCAGCGCGAAGCCGAAGGCGAAGCTGCCCGCGACCATCAGCAGCAGCTTCGCGGTGAGCCCGCGGTTGGACCTGCGCAGCGGCTCGTTCATGCGCCGCGCTCCAGCAGCCGCAGCACGACGTAGCCGGCGTACACGGCGAGCGCGGCGGCGCCGAGCGCGATCGCGAGCCGCAGGTTGCGCGTGCGCGCCGTCACCGGACCTCCGGCGCCTTCTCGAAGGTGTGGTAGGGCGCGGGCGAGGGCACGGTCCACTCGAGGCCGTGCTGGTAGTCCCACACGCCCGCCGTCGCGCGCTCGCCGCCCTTCACGCACTTCACGATCAGCCAAACGAACAGCAGCTGCGACAGGCCGAAGCCGAAGGCGCCGATCGTGGAGACCATGTTCCACTCGGTGAACTGCAGCGCGTAGTCCGGGATGCGCCGAGGCATGCCGGCCAGGCCCAGGTAATGCTGCGGGAAGAACAGCACGTTGACGAAGATCGCGGACAGCCAGAAGTGCCACTTCGCCAGCGCCATGTCGTACATGTGCCCGGTCCACTTCGGCAGCCAGTAGTACACCGCGGCCATGATGCCGAACACGGCGCCGGGCACCAGCACGTAGTGGAAGTGCGCCACCACGAAGTAGGTGTCGTGGTACTGGAAGTCGGCCGGCGCGATCGCCAGCATCAGCCCGGAGAAGCCGCCGATCGTGAACAGGAACAGGAAGGCGAGCGCGAACAGCATCGGCGGCTCGAAGCTGATCGAGCCGCGCCACATGGTGGCGGTCCAGTTGAAGATCTTCACGCCGGTCGGCACCGCGATCAGCATGGTCGAGAGCGTGAAGAACAGCTGGCCCGCGAGCGGCATGCCCACCGTGAACATGTGGTGCGCCCAGACGATGAACGACAGGAAGGCGATCGAGGCGATCGCGTACACCATGGCCTCGTAGCCGAAGATCGGCTTGCGCGAGAAGGTGGCGATGACCTCCGACACGATGCCGAAGGCCGGCAGGATCATGATGTAGACCTCGGGGTGCCCGAAGAACCAGAACACGTGCTGGAACAGCACCGGGTCGCCGCCGCCGGCCGCGTTGAAGAAGCTGGTGTGGAAGTAGTAGTCGGTGAGCAGCATGGTCACGCCGCCGGCGAACACCGGCATCACCGCGATCAGCAGGTAGGCCGTGATCAGCCACGACCAGGAGAACAGCGGCATCTTCAGGAGCGTCATGCCCGGCGCGCGCATGTTGACGATGGTCACGATCACGTTGATGGCGCCCATGATCGAGGACGCGCCCATCAGGTGGATGGCGAAGATCGCCATCGGGAAGGCCTGCCCCGTCTGCAGCACCAGCGGCGGGTAGAGCGTCCAGCCCGCGGCCGGCGCGCCGCCCGGGATGAACAGCGTGGACAGCAGCAGCAGGAAGGCGAAGGCCAGCAGCCAGAAGCTGAACAGGTTCATGCGCGGCAGCGCCATGTCGGCGGCGCCGATCTGCATCGGGATCATCCAGTTGGCGAGGCCGACGGTCGCCGGCATCACTGCGCCGAACACCATCACCAGCGCGTGCATGGTGGTCATCTGGTTGAAGAACGCGGGATCCACGAGCTGCAGGCCGGGCTGGAACAGCTCGCTGCGGATCACCAGCGCCATCAGCCCGCCGACCAGGAACATGACCAGCGAGAACACCAGGTACATCGTGCCGATGTCCTTGTGATTCGTGGTCGTCAGCCAGCGCACGATTCCTTTCGGCGGCCCGTGTCCGTGTTCGCCCATCTGCGTCACTCCGTCGCGGCGAGCCGGCTGCCCGCCGCCGCCGCCATCTGTTGCTCGAGCCAGGCCCGGAACTCGGCCGGCGGCTTCGCATCCACCACGATCGGCATGAAGCCGTGGTCGGCGCCGCACAGCTCGGCGCACTGGCCGCGATAGGTGCCCGGCTTGTCCTCGTCCACCGAGATCCACATCTCGTTGATGAAGCCCGGGATCGCGTCGCGCTTCATGCCGAAGTCCGGCACCCACCAGGCGTGGATGACGTCATTGGCCGTCAGCAGCATGCGGATCTTGGTGCCGGTCGGCACGACCAGCGGCTTGTCGACGTTCAGCAGGTAATGCTCCACCGACCTCGGGTCGATGCCGGAACGCTTCTGGCGCGCCGCGTCGCTGTCGCGCGCCAGCCGGCTGAAGAAGGACACGCCCGTGCCCAGGTACTCGTAATGCCACTGCCACTGGTAGCCGGTGACCTTGATCGTGAGCTCGGAGCCCGAGGTGTCCTCGATCTTGATCAGCTTCTCGACCGAGGGGATCGCCATGCCGATCAGGATCAGCACCGGCACGATGGTCCAGGCGGCCTCGAGCCGGGCGTTGTGCAGCATTTTTCCGTCCGCGACCGCGCCCTTCGACTTCCGGAAGCGCACCATCGCCCAGATCATGGCGCCGAAGGTGAATACGGCGATGACGGTGCAGATCCACAGCATGATCATGTGCATGTCGTAGATCTCGCGGGACAGCTCGCTGACGCCTTTCGGCATGTTCAGCAGGTCCCAGCCGGCGTGGGCGGGCATGGTGGCGAGGGCCGCGAGGACGCCGGCAACGGCCGACCGCATCAACATCCGCTTGGCGATGGACACCGGGGCTCCCATGGGGGTGGCCCGCGGAACGCGGGCTCACGGCCCGCGCATCGTAAGGGACGGCATGACGCGCCGCAACCCGATTTTTCCCTTTGGCGACAGCAACATGCGCCGCGAACGCGGCCGCTCAACGGGGACGCAGCGAAAGCGCCCCGGGAAGCGCCGCGGCCGCGCGGGCGAGGTCAGCTGCCTGCAGCCACGGCACGATCCCGAGGCAGGGCGCGGGCAGGCGCGCCTCCAGCGTGGCGACGTTGGCCTCGCGGCGCGGGAATTCCGGCGCCACGCAGTTGCCGACCCAGCCGGCGAGCACGAGGCCGCGCGCGGCGATCGCTTCCGCAGTCAGCAGCGCATGGTTCAGGCAGCCGAGGCGCAGGCCGACGACCAGGATCACGTCCATGCCGAGCCGCAACGGCAGCTCCGCACAGGAGCGCGCGTCGTCCAGCGGCACCAGGAAGCCGCCGGCGCCCTCGGCCAGCACGACATCCGCCGTGGAAGCCAGCGCGCGGAACGCCGCCTCGATGCGCTCCAGGTCGATCGCCACGCCCGACTCCGCGGCGGCGATGTGCGGCGCGATCGCCGGTTCGTACAGGCAGGGATTCACGAGCGGGTAGGGATGGCGGACGCTCGATTCCGCCTGCAGCAGCAGCGCGTCCTCGTTGGCGCGGCCCTCAGGCCCGTCCATCGCGCCGGCGGCGATCGGCTTCATGCCGGCGACCGCGACGCCCGCCTCGCGCAGGCGGCGCAGCAGCGCGGCGGTGACCAGCGTCTTGCCGACGCCGGTGTCGGTGCCGGTGACGAAGTACGCGCGCGTCACCGGCGGATCCGCACGCGCTGGCCGTCCGCCAGTTCGCGGTCCGGGTGCAGCACGACCCGGTCGCCCGGCGCGAGCCCGTCCTCGACCTGGACCCAGCCCTCGCCCTCGATGCCGGTCGTGACCGGCCGGATGCGCGCGCGCGAGCCCTCGATGCGGAACACGGCGGTGCCGTCGCCGTGCCGGAAGGTGGCGCTCGACGGCACCCTCAGCGCATCCGCGGCCTCGCGCAGGATGAAGCGCGCGTTCACGCGGTACGCCTCGCCGAGGCTCATCCACTCCTCGCGCGGACTGGTGATGGCGACCATCACCCACACGCGCTGCTCCTCGACGCCGAGCGCCGAGAACTTGGTGAATCCGCCCGGCTCGACGCGGCGCACGCGGCCCTCGAGCGGCGGCGCGCCGCCCCAGCGCAGCAGTTCCACGCGCATGCCCTCGCGCAGGCGCACGGCGTCGGCGGAGAGCACGTCCACCTCGACTTCCATGCCGGCGGGATCGCCGATCTCGAGCAGCGCCTCGCCCGCCTGCACCGGTCGCGCGCTCTCGTAGTGCCGGCGCAGCACCACGCCCGCGACCGGCGCCGCGAGCTCGAGCGCCGCGTCGCCGGGACGGTCGCGGCTGCCGCGCGCGAGCACGACCTCCGCGGCGGTCACCTCGTGCCGTGCCGTGGCTTCCTGGAACCGCGCGCTCGCTGCTTCGCGTTCCGCGCGCAGCGCTTCCGCCATGATGCGCTCGGCAGCCTCGGCGGCCACCAGCTCGCGGGTCAGCAGCTCGCGCTGGCGCGCGGCCTCGCCCTGCAGCTGGTCGCTGACCGCCTCGGCCGCGCGCGTCTGCTCGCGCGCCGCGGCCAGCCGGGCCCGCGCCGCGGCCAGCCGCGCAACCGCCTCGGCTCGGCTGCGCGTGTCGAGCGCCGGCGTCGTGACCGGGTCGAGGATCACCAGCACCTGCCCGGCCTCGATCGGATCGCCGGGCTCGAACTGCAGCCTGCGCGCCATCGCGGCGATGGGCGCGGCGATGACGTAGCGGTCGCGCAGCCGCGTGCGTCCCTCGGCCTCGACGGTCTCGCGGACCGGGCCGCGCGCGGCCTCGCCGCTGTCCACGAGCCGCGCCGAAGGCCAGGCGGCAACCGCCACCAGCGCGACGATGGCGGCGCCTGCGAGCAGGTAGCGGATGCGCTTCGGATCCAGTGTCATCGTCATTCCTTCAGCTTCAGCACGGCCACGAGGTCGAGCGCGTCGAGGCGGCGCCGCACCAGGGCGCCGGACAGCGCGGTGGCGGCCAGCACGACGAGGCCGGCGATCGCGAATCCCGACGGCTCGACCGCGAGCGGGATGCGATACAGGTCGGAGGCGAAACCCTCGATCAGCAGGTACACCATCCCGACGCCGAGCAGGAAGCCGGGCACCAGCGCCAGGAAGGCGAGCGTGAACAGCTCCCCGACCAGCAATGCGCGCACCTCGCCGCGCGTGTAGCCGAGCACCCGCAGGCTCGCGAGCTCGCGGCCGCGCTCCGCCAGCGTGATCCGTGAGTCATTGTAGACGACGCCCACCGCGATGCTCGCCGCCATCAGCGTCGCGATCAGCGTGAAGGTCAGGATGCTCTCGGCCATGGTGTCGCGGAAGCTCTGCACGGTTGCGGCGCGGTCGGTGACCGCCGCGACGCGCGGCCGCGCCCGCAGCTCCCGGATCACGCCCGCGCGGGCCCCGCCCTCGAGCGCGAGCCAGGCGCCGGACAGCGCGGCCCCTTCGCCGAGCAGGCGGTTGACGACCTCGCGCCGGGCGTAGGCGCCGACGCCGAGGTACTCGTGCACGGTGCCCGCGACCGGCACCGAAAGCGTGCGGCGGTGGCCCTCGAGGAACTCGACGTCGATCCGGTCCCCCGGGCGCACCCGGAGCATGTCCGCGAGGTAGTCGGTCAGCAGCAGCCCGTCCTCCGGCAGCGGCGCCGGCCGCAGCTCGGCGTCCAGCACGCGCTTGAGGTCGGCGTCGTCCGGCAGTCCCTGCAGCGCAGTCCGATACTCGCGGTGCCCGTGCCGCAGCCGCACGGCGGCGCTGCGGAACGGCTCGACCGCGCGCACGCCCGGCAGCGCGGCGAGCTCCTGCGCGGCGCGGGCCGACGCCGGCTCGGTGAAGGTGACCGCGAAGTCGTCGCGCTGCGCGAAGCCGAACTGCACGTCCACCATCTGCTCGATGGCGCCGCCCTGGAACCGCGACAGCACGAGGATGCCGGTGCCGAGCCCGATGCCGAGCACCGACATCAGCGTGCGCAGCGGCCGCCGCCCGAGGTTGCGCAGGATCATGCGCGCGGCCGGGTCGAGCAGGGCGGCGAGGCCGGCGCGCTCGGCGAGCGAGCGCCGGTACACGGGCGGCGCCTCCGGCCGCATCGCCTCCGCCGGCGGCAGGCGGAACACGCGCGCGAGCCCGCCCGCGGTGCCGATCGCCGCCGCCGCGAGCGCGAAGGCGAAGGCGAGCGCGACCACGAACGGCTCGACGGACCAGGCGAGGTACGGGAAGCGGTAGAAGTCCATGTAGATGTCGGCCATGCCGCGGCCGAGCCAGGCGCCGAGCGCGAGCCCTGCCGGCACGCCGACCAGCACCATCAGCAGCGCGAGCTGGGCATAGTGCAGGCTGACCTCGAACCGGCTGTAGCCGTAGGCCTTCAGCACCGCGATCTGCTCGCGCTGGGTGCTGATGAGGCGGCCGATGACCACGTTCAGCAGGAACGCCGTGACGCCCAGGAAGATCGCGCTGAACAGCCGCGTCATGATCTGCAGCTGGCCGAGCTCCTCGTCGAGGAAGCGGTGCGAGAGCTGCAGGTCGCGGCCGTGCGCGCCGGCGCCGCCGTAAGGGCGCAGCAGCAGGTCGAGCGCGTCCACCACGTCCTGCTCGCGTGCCTCGCGCGTGAGCGTCAGCGACAGGTCGTTGAAGGCGCCGTCCATGTCGAAGGCCATGGCGAGCGGCTCGTACGGCATCCACAGCACGCCGAAACGCTCGAAGTCCGGGAACACGTCGCCGGGCCGGATCTGGTAGATGAACTCCGGCGACAGCCCGATGCCGCTGACCGTGAGCCGCTGCCGCCGGCCGTTCATGATCGCGGTGACCGGGTCGCCGGGACGCAGGCCGTGCGCCTCGGCGAACAGCTCGCCGAGGACGGCCTCGTCGTCGGCCGCCGGCAGCCGGCCCGCGCGCAGGAACACCCGGTTCAGCCCGGGGTCGCCGGGCCGCGGCAGCGACACCATCTGGCCGGTGACGGGCTCCTCGTAGCCGGCGATCTCGAGCGTCACGAATCCCATGACGCGCGGCTCGGCCTCGCGCACGCCGGGAATGGTCCGCACCGACTCGACGAGCGGCAGCGGCGCGCGCTTCACCCGCGCAAACACCTCGGCGAAGCGGTGCTCGGCGTAGTACAGCGCGCGCGTGCCGGCGAGCGCGGCGTAGTTGGTCTGCGCCATCACCATCGTGCCGATGCCGCCGACCATCACCAGCGAAATCGCGATCACCTGGCCGCGCAGCTGTTTCAGGTCGCGCCACAGCTTGCGGTGCAGGGCCGTCACCAGCGCAGCTCCCGCGGATCCACGCGCGCGGCATTGCGCTCCACGCCGGCGATCCGCCCGTCCTTGAGGCGGATCACGCGGTCCGCCATCCGCGCGATCACCTCGTTGTGGGTGATGACGACGGTGAGCGCGCCGGTCTCGCGGTTGATGCGCTCCAGCGCCTGCAGCACCAGGATGCCGGTCGGGGAGTCGAGGGCGCCGGTCGGCTCGTCGCACAGCAGCACGTCCGGGCGCTTGGCGATGGCGCGCGCGATCGCGACGCGCTGCTGCTCGCCGCCCGAGAGCTGCGCGGGGAAATGGTCCATGCGCTCGCGCAGGCCGACCAGCCCGAGCGCATCGGCGGGATCCATCGGCTGCTGCGCGATCTCGGTGACCAGCGCCACGTTCTCGCGCGCCGTCAGGCTCGGGATCAGGTTGTAGAACTGGAAGACGAAGCCGACGTGCTCGCGCCGGAACTGCGTCAGCGCCTCGTCGCCGGCGCCGGTCAGCGGATGGCCGCGGCATTCGACGACGCCCGCGGTCGGCGCGTCGAGGCCGCCGAGGATGTTGAGCAGCGTCGACTTGCCGCTGCCGGACGGGCCGAGCAGCACCACGAATTCGCCCGCGTACAGCTCGAGGTCCACGCCGCGCAGCGCATGCACCTCGACCTCGCCCATGCGATAGACCTTGGTGAGGCCGGCGGCGCGGAACACCGGCGCTGGAGTGGCGAGCCCGGGAGCGGCGGACATCGGGGCAGTCTAGCGCGGCGGTCCCGTCCGGGCGCCTGCGGAAAGTACCGGTGCGCGAGGGTTCAGCGGCGGCGGATCCGGGCCAGCGGAACCGACACCTCGCCGCCGGCGCGCGGACGGCCGTCGGCGACCGCGCCCCAGGCCTGGCCGAACACCACCTCGCAACTCGCGGGCAGCACGCCGTCGCGGCGGAACTGCTCATAGGCCGCCTCGACGGCGCGCAGGCGTCCGCGGCCGGTCAGTCCGCGCGCGCGGTCCGCGATCGCGTTCTGCGCGCCGGTTGCCCTGAGATCGCCCATCAATGCGCGCAGGTCCGGGTAGGTCAGCGTGTAGCGCAGCACGTCGAGCACCGGCTCGACGAGCCCGGCGCGCACCAGGCCGTCGCCGATGTCGTGCATGTCGGTGAACGGGATCACGTGATCCTGCCCGTCGGCGGCGCGCCAGGCCTCGCGCAGTTCGACGAGCGTATCCGGCCCGAGCGTGGTGAAGGTGAACAGGCCGCGCGGGCGAAGGATGCGGGCCACCTCCGCGAACACCGCGTCGAGGTCGTCGCACCACTGCAGCATCAGGTTGCTGAACACGAGGTCCACGCCGGCATCCGGCAGCGGCAATGCGCGGGCGTCGGCGCACAGGCGTTCGCAGCCCCCGGCAGCGTCGTGGCGCGCCGCCTGCTGCAGCATGCCGGGAGCGGCGTCCACGGCGATGACGCGCGCTTCCGGCCAGCGCGCGGCCAGCGCGAGCGCGCCGTGGCCGGTGCCGCAGCCCAGGTCCAGCACCACCGCCGGGGTGAATGCGACCCAGTCGAGGCGCGCGATCAGCTGCTCCCGCACCCGCGCCTGCAGCACCGCGAAATCGTCGTAGCTCGCGCTGGCGCGGCTTGCATTGCGCCGGGCCGCGGCGGAATCCAGCCAGCCGTTCATGGCCGGATGACGTCGGCGAGCGCCGCGACCAGCGCGTCCACGTCACCGTCGCGGTGCGCCGCGGAAAGCGTCACGCGCAGCCGCGAGGTGTCGGCCGGCACGGTCGGCGGGCGGATCGCGGCGACGAAGAAGCCGCGCTCGAGCAGCGCCCGGCTCGCGCCGACGGCCGCATCCGCGCCGCCCAGCAGCACCGGCTGGATCGGGGTTCCCGATTCCGCGAGCGGCAGGCCCGCGGCGAGGGCCCGTTCGCGGAAACGGCGGGTCAGCGCCAGCACCCGTTGCCGTCGCCACGGTTCCGCGATGGACGCGGCCAGCGCCGCGCGCGTCGCCTCGGCGGCGGCCGGCGGCAGCGCCGTCGTATAAATGTAGGTGCGGGCGCGCTGCACCAGCGTCTCGACCAGTTCCTCGCTGCCGGCAACGAAGGCGCCGAAGGTGCCGAAGGCCTTGCCGAAGGTGCCGACCAGGGCCGGGACCTGTTGCGCCGTCAGGCCGAAATGCTCGAGCGAGCCGCGCCCGGTCGCGCCGACGACGCCCAGCCCGTGCGCATCGTCCACGGCCAGGAAGGCGCCGTGGCGCGCGCAGGCGCCCGCAAGATCCGGCAGCGGCGCGAGGTCGCCGTCCATGCTGAACACGCCGTCGGTCAGCACCAGTGCGCGGCCGGATTCCTGGGCCGCCAGCATGCGCTCGAGCGCGGCGACGTCGCCGTGCGGGTAATGGTGCAGGGCCGCGCGCGAGAGCCGGCCGCCGTCGATCAGCGAGGCGTGGTTCAGGCGGTCGCCGTAGACGGACGCCTCGCGCCCGGCGAGCGCGGACGCCAGCCCGGTGTTGGCCATGTAGCCGGTCGAGAACACCAGCGCCCGCTCGCGGCCGGTCCAGGCCGCGATCTCCTGTTCGAGCGCCTCGTGCGGCGGCTCGTGGCCCGTGATCAGGTGCGAGGCGCGCGCGCCGACGCCGTGCTCGCGTGCGGCGCCGACGAAGGCCTCGACCACACGAGGATGCGCGGCCAGGCCGAGGTAATCGTTGCTGCAGAAGTCCACGCAGGGACGGCCGTCGAGCAGGATGTCCGCCGTATCGTGCGCGCCGCGGCGCGCGATGCGCCGCCGCCTGCGCAGCCCGCGCGCAGCAAGGTCCGCGAGCGCGGGCGCGAACGTGACCGGCGCGATCGGCATCGCGCTCAGCCGGCGGCAGCCGGCTCCGGCCGGATGCCGAGACGCCGGAACAGCGCGTGGTCGCTGGCCGTGTCCGGGTTGCCG
Source organism: Steroidobacteraceae bacterium (assembly GCA_019634895.1). GTDB lineage: Bacteria > Pseudomonadota > Gammaproteobacteria > Steroidobacterales > Steroidobacteraceae > SCUD01. The sequence continues at coordinate 88,541 of JAHCAM010000001.1, forward strand.
GTGGTCAGCAGCTTCTCGCCGTAGAAAATGGAGTTGGCGCCGGCGAGGAAGCACAGCGCCTGCATCTCGTCGCTCATCTGCGCGCGGCCCGCGGACAGGCGCACGTGCGAGCGCGGCATCAGGATGCGCGCGAGCGCGACGATGCGCACGAACTCGAGCGGATCCAGGGCCGCGGTGCCCGCCAGCGGCGTGCCCGGCACCTGCACCAGGTTGTTGATCGGCACGCTCTCGGGATGCGGATCGAGCGTCGCCAGCGCGTGCAGGAAGGACGCGCGGTCGGATGCCGTCTCGCCCATGCCGAGGATGCCGCCGCAGCAGACGCGGATGCCGGCGTCGCGCACGGCGGCGAGCGTGTCGAGGCGGTCCTGGTAGGTGCGCGTGGTGATGACCTCGCCGTAGAACTCCGGCGAGGTGTCGAGGTTGTGGTTGTAGTAGTCGAGCCCGGCGCCGCGCAGCCGCCGCGCCTGCGGCGGCGTCAGCATGCCGAGCGTCGCGCAGGTCTCGAGCCCGAGTTCGCGCACGCCGCGAACCATCCGCTCCACCTTGTCGAGGTCGCGGTCCTTGGGGCTCCTCCAGGCCGCACCCATGCAGAAGCGCGTCGCGCCGGCGTCGCGGGCGGCGCGCGCGCGCGCGATCACCGCCTCCGGTTCCATCAGCGCCTCGCGCTCGAGGCCGGTGTCGTAGCGGATGCTCTGCGGGCAATAGGCGCAGTCCTCGGGGCAGGCGCCGGTCTTGATCGACAGCAGCGTCGAGACCTGCACCGCGTTGGGGTCGAAGTGCCGGCGGTGCGCCGACTGCGCCCGGAACAGCAGGTCGGCGAACGGCAGGGCGTGCAGCGCCTGCACCTCGGCGAGCGTCCAGTCGCTGCGGATGTCGCCGTTCACGGCTGCTTCCTGGCCCATTGCATTGCTCCCCGAACCGGGCGGATTACGCGCGAGCCGGCATGGCATCGCCAACCCAGAATGGCGCGGTGACGCAGTATTCGAAGGCCCTTGCAGCCTGTCAACCGGGCATCGCGCGCCGGGTTTACGACGCATCCAGGTCCTTGTTGCACGGGCTTTTTCCGCCCAGCTGCTACCTCTGCCTGGATCCCGGCCAGCCGCCCGCCTTCGAGCTGTGCCCGGGATGCGAAGGCGACCTGCCCCGCAACCATCCGGCCTGTCCCGGCTGTGCCGCCCCGGTCCCGGAGTGCGGTGCCTGGTGCGCGGCATGCCGCCAGCGCCCGCGTGCGTTCGATGCGGCGTTCGTCCCGTACCGCTACGAGTTTCCGATGGCCGAGCTGATCCACCGCTTCAAGTACCGCGGCCAGGTCGCGCTCGGCCGCATCCTCGGCACGCTGCTCGCGCGCCGCCTCGCCGAGCGCGGCCCGCCGCGCGTGGACGCGGTCCTGCCGGTGCCGCTGCATCCCGCGCGCGAGGCGCGCCGCGGCTACAACCAGGCGCGCGAGATCGCCGGTTTCGTCGCCGATGCGCTCGGCCTGCCGCTGCAGGCCGCGCTGGCGCGGCGCATCCGCCACACCGAGGAACAGGCGGCGCTGCCCGCGATCGTGCGCGCATCGAACGTCCGCGGCGCCTTCGAGGTGCGCGGGGCAGTGCCACCGCTGCGCGTCGCGATCGTGGACGACGTGCTGACGACCGGCGCCACGGTCGAGGAGCTCGCGCGCGGCCTGCGCGCTGCCGGCTGCCGCCATATAGAAGTGTGGGCCGCGGCGCGGGCCGCGGGGCATGGCGACGGCGCTCAGGCGCCGCGATAGAGGTAGTCGAGCGCCAGCCCGACGAACACCGCCATGCCGACGAAGTGGTTGTTGTTGAAGGCACGGAAGCAGTCCGCCGGTTCGCGCCTGCGGATCAGCCATTGCTGGTACGCGAAGAAAGCCGCGGCGGCCCCCAGCCCCGCGCGGTACCACGTGCCGCAGCCGGCCTCGTCGCCCGCCAGCCACAGCGCGTACAGCATCATCGCCTGCATGACGCCGACGATCAGGCGATCCGCGTCGCCGAACAGGATCGCGGTGGACTTCACGCCGATGCGCAGGTCGTCCTTGCGGTCCACCATCGCGTACATCGTGTCGTAGACCGCGGCCCACAGCACCACCGCCACCAGCAGCAGCCAGGCGATGCGCGGCACCTCCCCGGTCTGCGCGGCGAACGCCATCGGGATGGACCAGCCGAAGGCGACGCCCAGGTAGAACTGCGGCACGTGCACGAAGCGCTTGAGCCAGGGGTAGGTGACCGTCAGCACCGCGCCGGCGACGGCATAGAGCCGCGCCAGCGGGTCGAGCTGCAGCGCGAGCGCGACCGCGACCAGGCCGAGCGCGGCGAACAGGAACAGCGCCTCGTTGGGCGCGACGCGACCGGCCGCCAGCGGCCGGTCGCGGGTGCGCTCGACGGACGGGTCGAAGTCGCGGTCCGCGTAGTCGTTGATGACGCAGCCGGCGGAGCGCGTGACGACCACGCCGGCGACGAAGATGATCAGCAGCCGCGCGCCTGGCCGGCCCTCGCCGGCGATCCACAGCGCCCACAGCGCCGGCCACAGCAGCAGCCAGATGCCGATCGGCCGGTGCAGGCGCATGAGCAGCGCGTATTCGCGCAAGGTCCGGCCGAGCGCACGCGCCGCGTCGCGCGCGGCATGCGGCCGCCACTGCGGCTTGTAGCCGGGATCGCGCGGGCGCCGCCGCCGCGGCTGCAGCGTCTCGCCGCCGGCGCTCATGCATGCGCCTCGGGCAGGAACACCTCCTGCACCAGCAGGCGATCGCCGCCGATCGCGAACCAGGAGCGCCGTGCCCACAGCTGCGCCGGCGCATCGCCGCGGCCGCGCAGCGCGCGGTGATACAGGCGATCGCCCGCGCCGAGGCGGGCATACTCGAGCGGCCCGCGCTCGAGGCCGGGAATGGCCGCGAGCCTCTCGCCGAGCGCAGCGCGGCCGAGGTTCCTGAGCCAGCCGTGCCGCGCGAGCGTCGCCTGCGGCACCAGCGTCTGCGCGAACACCCAGGGCTTGCCATCGCAGGTCAGCTCGATCTCGCGCACGAAGGCCGAGTTGCCGGAGGCGCCGAGCAGCGCCGCGTCCGCCATCGCCAGCGGCGCCTCCGACTCGGCGACGACCACGAGCCCGGGCTGGCCCTCGCAGCAGGCGCGCAGGCGCTCGGTCAGCAGCCCGGGTTCCGCGAGCCAGGCGCCGGCGGCCGGGCCGGCGGCCGGGACCAGGTCGTCCAGCCGCTCGCTCCAGGCGGGCGTCGAGCGCGTTTCCGACGGCATGGGGGACGACCGGTTCATACCTTCCCGTAGCGGGTCGCGGCGCCGATCCAGCGGCGCTTCAGCGGCGCAATGTTAGCGGCATGCGAGCGCATCATCACCTCCGCGGCGGCCTGGACCGCGGGCAGCAGGTCGGCGTCGCGCACGAGGTCCGCGACCCGCATCTGCGGCAGGCCGGTCTGGCGCGTGCCCAGGAGCTCGCCCGGGCCGCGCAGCTCGAGGTCGCGGCGGGCGACCTCGAAGCCGTCGCTGGTGTTGCGCAGCACCGCCAGGCGCTGTTTCGCGAGCGGCGACAGCGGCGGGTGCCAGAGCAGCACGCAGCTCGACGCCTCGCTGCCGCGGCCGACGCGGCCGCGCAGCTGGTGCAGCTGCGCCAGGCCCATGCGCTCTGCGTTCTCGACGACCATCAGGCTCGCATTCGGCACGTCCACGCCGACCTCGATCACCGTGGTCGCGACCAGCAGCGCGATCTGCCCGGCCTTGAACCGCGCCATGGTGCGCTCGCGCGCCGGGACCGGCATGCGCCCGTGCACCAGCCCGATGGCCACCTCCGGCAATGCCACTGCCAGCGCGGCGGCCGTGTCTTCCGCCGCCTGCGCCTCCAGCAGGTCCGACTCCTCGATCAGCGGGCAGACCCAGTAGGCCTGGCGGCCGCCGCCGCAGGCACCGCGGATGCGCGCGATGACCTGGTCGCGGCGCGAGTCGGGCAGCACCACCGTCTGCACCGGCGTGCGGCCCGGTGGCAGCTGGTCGATCACCGAGACGTCGAGGTCGGCGTAGGCGGTCATCGCCAGCGTGCGCGGAATCGGCGTCGCGGTCATGATCAACTGGTGCGGGTAGCGCCCGGTCGCGCCCTTGTCGCGCAGGCGCATGCGCTGGTGAACGCCAAAGCGGTGCTGTTCGTCCACCACCACCAGCGCGAGCCGCGCGAACCGCACCTCCTCCTGGAACAGCGCATGGGTGCCGATCACGATCGCGCGGCTGCCGTCGGCGACCCCCGCCAGCGCGGCGCGGCGCGCGCGTTCGGCGAGCCGGCCCGTCAGCAGCAGCGGCTCGATCGCCAGCGGCGCCAGCCAGCGCGCGAAGTTCTGCGCATGCTGCTCGGCCAGCAGCTCCGTGGGCGCCATCAGCGCGGCCTGGAATCCCGCCTCGACGCAGTCGAGCGCGGCGATCGCGGCGACGATGGTCTTGCCGGAGCCGACGTCGCCCTGCACCAGGCGCAGCATCGGGTGCGGCACCGCGAGGTCGGCGCGGATCTCGCGCAGCACGCGGTGCTGGGCCGCGGTCAGCGGGAAGCCGACGCCGGCCTGCAGCCGGGCGGCGAGCGCGCCCGGCGGCGCGATCGCGTGGGCGGGATCGCGGCGGATCTCGTTGCGCAGCTCGCGCAGCGTGATCTGGTGCGCGAGCAGTTCCTCGAACGCGAGCCGGCGCTGCGCCGGGTGGCGGCCGGATTCCAGCAGTTCGAGGCTCGCGTCCGGCGGCGGCCGGTGCACGTACGCGAGCGCCTCGCGCAGCCCCGGCAGCCGCAGGTCGCGCTGCAGTTCCGCCGGCAGCCAGTCGCGCAGCTCTCCCTCGCCGGTCGCGGCCAGCGCCTGGGCCGTGAGGTTGCGCAGCCGTCCCTGCGGGACGCCCTCGATGGCGGGATAGGCCGGCGTCAGCACGCCCTCGACCGCCTGCGTGTCCGGCGCGTCCGCGCGCCGGTATTCCGGGTGCACGATCTCGATGCCGAGCGGGCCGCGCCGCGCCTCGCCGAAGCAGCGCAGGCGCGTGCCGCGGGCGAGCTGCTGCTGCTGCGCGGCGCTGAAGTGGAAGAAGCGCAGCGTCAGGAAGCCGGTGCCGTCGGCCAGGCGCACCAGCAGCGAGCGGCGCCGGCGGAACACGACCTCGGCCAGCTCGATCTCGCCCTCGACCGCGGCGCGCATGCCGTGGCGCAGCGCGCCGATCGGGACGACATGGGTGCGGTCCTCGTAGCGGTTGGGCAGCAGGAACAGCAGGTCGGTGACGGTCGCGATGCCCTTCTTCGCGAGCCGCGACGCGAGCGCCGGGCCGACGCCCCTGAGCCCGGTGACCGGCTTGCCGCCGTCGGTCACGTCGGTGCCGCGGGTCACGACGCCAGGATGCAGTCGACCTCGATCGCGGCGCCGCGCGGCAGCGCCGCGACGCCGATGGTGACGCGCGCCGGATACGGCTCGCTGAAGTACTCCTGCATGATGCGGTTGGCCGTCGCGAACTGCCCGAGGTCGGTCAGGTAGATGGTGACGCGCACCGCCGCGCCGAGGCCCGGGCCGGCGGCGCCGGCGACCGCGCGCAGGTTGTCGAAAGCACGGCGCGCCTCTTGCTCGAGCCCGCCCCGCACCAGTTCGCCGGTGGCCGGGTCGAGCCCGACCTGCCCCGAGAGGAACACCATTCCGCCGGCGGCCACCGCCTGCGAATAGGGGCCGATGGCCTTCGGTGCATCCCCGGTGTGAATGATCCTGCGCGTCATGGCCCGCCATCCCGGCAATGGAATGGCCACATCATAGGGCGTTTCCGGCGGGCCGGCCCGGCCCGGCCGAAGTGCGCCGTTGTGTCCGGCAGCTGACAGAAGAAGACGGGCGGCTGGCCCAGCATCACTCCCGGGTCGAATCACCGGCCCGAGGAGGTTGAAGATGAACACCGGACTTCATTCGCGTTCCCGCTCTTTCGCATCGGGCCTGGCGGCAGCCGCCGTCACCACGGTGCTGGCATCCTCGCTCGTCGCCTCGTTCGAACCGGCGCAGTTGCTGCGGTTCAACGACGAAACCGCGGCTGCCGAGGTCGCCGCGACCAGCGCGCGCAGGGATGCCGACTCCGTCCGCGAGGCCTGAGGCATGTCCCTGCACAACGCCCGGCCGGCGACGGCCGGGCGTTTCCTCAACCGCGGCGAGCGATTCCTGTCGCTGTTCACGCGGATCGAGGCCGGCGAGGGCCGCTGCATCGCGATCCTGTCGCTGCAGGCTTTCGCGCTGATGGTGGCCTGGTACCTGATCCGGCCGGTGCGCGAGGCGCTGATCCTGACCGAGGGCGGCGCGGAGTTCCGCAGCTACGCGGTCGCGGCGCAGGCGGCGCTGCTGATCGTGCTGGTCCCGCTCTACGGCGTGCTGACGCGGCGCGCGGACCGGATCCGCGCCTACCAGTGCGTCAACGCATTCTTCGTGCTGAACCTGCTGGCGTTCTGGCTGCTGGGCCGGGCCGGCTGGCAGTTCGGCTTCGCATTCTTCGTCTGGGGCAGCCTGTTCAGCGTCACGGCCGTCACCCAGTTCTGGGCCTTCGCAACCGACCTGTTCGACGTGAAGTCGGGCCAGCGGCTGTTCGGCCTGATCGCGGTCGGCGTGTCCGGCGGCGCCTGGGTCGGCGCGCGGATCGCCTCGGCAACCTTCGACGCGCTCGGTCCCTACGGCCTGATGCTGGCTTCGGCTGCGGCGCTCACGATCGCCATCGCGATCAGCCACGGCGCGCGCGCCAGTGTCCCGGCGCATGCGCGCAGCGCGAGCCCCGAAGCCGAGGCCGCGCCGGCGGCCGGCCGCGGCATGCGCGACTGGCTGGGCGGATTCGGCGTCATCGCCCGCAGCCCGTACCTGGTGGGCATCGCGGCGCTGGTGGTGCTGCTCAACTGGATCACCTCGACCGGAGACTTCGTGCTGCTGGGCTGGCTGGTCGAAGTCGCGCGCCGCGACGCGCCGCTGGACCAGGCCGCCTACATCGGCCGGTTCATGGCCGACTACTGCTCGGCGGTGACCCTGGTCGGCTTCCTGGTGCAGCTGCTGCTGGTGTCGCGCATCATCCAGGTCGCCGGCCTCGCGCGCGCGCTGATGGTCACGCCGCTGGCATTCGCGGCCGGCTACCTGCTGGTCGGCATCGTGCCGGCGTTCCTGCTGCTGCAGTCCGTGCTGATCGTGCAGCGCAGCTTCGACTACTCGCTGCTGAACACCACGCGCCACGCGCTGCTGCTGCCCGCCAGCCGCGAAGTGAAGTACCAGGCCAAGACGGCGATCGACACCTTCTTCTTCCGCGCCGGCGACCTGCTGTCGACGGCCTCGGTGCTGGCCGGCGCGATGCTGTTCGACGACCCGCGCCTGAAGCTGGTCTGGCTGATCTTCGTGCTGAGCGCGACGATGGCGACGGTCGCGTGGCTGATCGGGCGCGAGTACGTGCGCCGCTACGGCACGGCCGACGGCTCACTGCCCGACGGCAAGGCGGGCGGGAGCGCTCCGCGCGCGGTACTCGTCCAGTAGCCGGTCGCGGCGCTTGAGGATCGCATCGATCTGCCGGCGGTGCAGCCAGGGTCCCAGCGCCGCCTCCAGCGCCGGGCGGTCGAGCGCCTGCAGCCTTGCGGCGAACGCCGCCGTCAGCCGCGGCTCGGTGAGGTAGAGCAGGCGGGGATTCTCGCGCCGGGTCGCGAAGGCCCGCGAGTGGTCGATCAGCACCAGCATCCAGTCGCGGGTGAACAGCGCGTTCTCCTGGGTGCGGTCGGTATTGTGGATCAGCACGTCGAAGACGTTCATGAGGTTGTACTGGTCGGAGACGTCGCACCAGCCAGCCGGCTCGAGTTTCCGCTCGAGCATCTGGCGCAGGTTCATGGCGTCGTCGATCCAGAACTGCAGCACGCCCTTGCGCCCTTCGATCGTCCGCGGCACGGTCACCGGCACCAGGTCGAGGCCGAGCAGGCGGTCGAGGCGGTAGGCGGCGACCTCGAACTCGTAGCGGTCCGAAAGGTCGAGCACCTTGCGCTGGTCGGTGATGCCGAAGTCGGTGGACAGCGCCTTGAACACGGCGCGCAGCTCGATGCCGTCCTTGCGCAGCGTCACGCGCTGCGGACGGGTGATGCCCGCGTCGAGTTTCTCGATGGCGATGACGTCCGCCTGCCCGAGCCACGACTCGAGCGCATCGTCGTCGAGGCCCGCGGGGCGGGCGCCGATCGCGCGCGGCGCGCGCAGCGGCTGCGAGCGCTCGCCGGGGCGCTCCGCATACGCCACGCTCCAGCCGCCCGACTCGTACACCAGCGCTGCGGGCGATCCGCCGTAGGCCTGCTTCAGCATGCCGGTGTCGAGCATGACGACCCGCCCGTCGAAGCGGCTCGACACCCTGCGGCCCGGCGCCACGGTGTGGCCGACGACGACCCGGGCGGCGCCCAGTTTCGCCAGCGCGGCCTCCAGGTTGTCGGCCTCGGCGAGCACGTTGCACAGCGACTGGCCGCGGAACCAGGTCGGGCTGGCGGGCGTGAAGACCGTGGCGTCCTGCAGCGTGCGCAGCGCGTCGGCCGCTCCCGGCGGCGCGATCGCGGCGACTGCCTCGGGCCGCTGCTGGAAACCCGGCGGCCGCGGCAGCGCAAGCGTCTTCTCCAGGTCGTTCCAGGCATCCAGGTACCCGGCAAGCTGCGCCCGCAGCGCGCGATCCGCCGGTTCGAGGCCGAGCTCTGCGACCAGCGGCGGCAGCCCGCCGTGGACGAACGCCGTGTCGTTGATGACGAGCAGGAACGGCCTGGCGAGCAGCCAGGCGCCGTAGCGGCCGGCCGGCGAGAAGGCCTGGCGATGGGCGAAGTACCCGGGCGGCTGGGCGGCGTCGAACTCCGCGCGGGACGCCGCCGCGTCGGCCGCCAGCGCGCGCTGCCACGCCGCCTCGCGCAGCGCGTCGTCCCCGGCGCCGGCGAATGCCGCGTACTCCTCCGCGCTGACGTAACGCAGGTCGCCCGCGACGTTCATCACTTCGTGGTTGCCGAGCACCACGTGCACCGCGCCGCCGGCGGCGCGGGCCTCGGTCTCGAGGCGCATCAGCAGGTCGAGCACTTGGCGCGACCCGGCGCCGCGATCCAGCAGGTCGCCGAGGCTGACGAGGTGCGTCGCGCCGCCGCGCCAGCGCAGCGAATCGTCCAGGATGCCGGTTTCGCGCAGCACCGAGACCAGTTCCGGGTAGGCGCCGTGCACGTCGGCGAAGGCGACGATCCGCTCCACGCCTTCATGGCGCAGGACCGGGTCGGCCAGCGCCGGCTGGGCGACGAGCAGCGGCAGCAGGATGAAGATCAGGCCACGACGCATGGGGGGTATCATGCACCGGCCGCCGATGGGCGCAACTCCGGATGCCCGCATGACGACGCTCGCCGGGAGGATGGTGCTGCAGCGCAGCCCGCTGTTTCGCGGCCTGCCGCCGCCCTCATTCGAGCGGGTCGCCGCGCTGGCGACGCAGCGCCACTACCGCGAAGGCGAGGTCGTCTGCACCCAGGGTGAACCCGGCGATGCGCTCTACGCCGTCGTCAGCGGCAGGGTCCGCATCGGCACCGGCACGGCGGACGGCCGCGAGATCTTCCTCAACATCATGGAACCCGGCGACACCTTCGGCGAGATCGCGCTGCTCGACGGCGGGACGCGGACCGCGTCGGCGGTGGCGATGACGGCGGCGGAGCTCGTGGTGCTGCGGCGCGAACACCTGTTCGCGTTGCTGCAGAAGGAGCCGCAGGTCGCGCTCGAACTGCTGCGGCTTTGCGGCGAGCGGCTGCGCTGGACCAGCGGCCTGCTGGAGGACGCCGCGCTGCTCGACGCGCCCGCGCGCCTGGCGAAACGGCTGCTCAGCCTCGGCCTCATGCATGGCGAGCAGAACGGCGCGGGCTTCACGCTCAGGATTTCCCAGGAGGACCTGGCGAGGTTCCTCGGCGTGACGCGTCAGGCTGTCAACCAGCAACTCCAGGCGTGGAAGGCGAAGGGCCTGCTGGACCTCGCGCGCGGCGTGGTCGTGGTACGGAGCACGGCGGCGTTCACCGAGGCTACGCGCGGGTCCTGAGGCCGGGCCCGGTCAGGGCCTGCCGGCCGTCGCCGGCCCCTTGCGTGCGGCATGCCGCTTGCCGAGCGCATAACCGGCCGCGAGTGCGACCAGTACCAGCGCGGCCTCGATGATGACGATGGGAGTGGTCAATGCGCTGAACATGGAGCCGTAGTACTGGGGTTCGATGATGACGATCGGATCCTCTGCCGCAAATCCGGCAATCTGGTTCGTGTACGGATAGTTGCCGTCCTTGGGGCCCTTGCAGACGCTCAGCTTCTCGCTCGTTCCGCCCTTTGGAACGACGATCGGATTGACCGCCTCCTTCCTGCTGTTGCAGAGCGGGCTGTCGGTGAAGGTGACCGTCAGCGTGTCCGGCCCGAGATTGTGGAAGGTGATGTGATTTCCCTTCCCGACCGGAAACGCGGTTGTGGTCGTACTGTTGTCCTTCACGCCCACGTAGATGCTCGTGTTTGCCATGATCATTCCTCCCCGTCGTCAGATTGTCGTGCGAAGGTCTCCGAGTTCCGGCGCCGCGCGCAACAGCGCCTCGGGATATCCCAGCTCGCGGGCCCGCCGCGCATGGGTCACCGCCTGGGTCCTGTTCCCCAGGCCAAGCTCGGCCAGCGCGACGTAATAGTGCACGTAATTGCTGTGGTCTCCCTCGGCCAGGGCGACGTCGATGCTGCCGCGGGCCCGGTCCCGGATTCCCAGCCGAATCGCATAGTACGCCGCCTGCGCCTGGTTGACGGCGTGTTTCGGGTTGACGGCAAGTTCGCCGTCGACGAGATCGAGGGCGCGCCGGTAGGCCTGCGCGGCCTCGTCCCCGCGGGCATCGAACCGCAGCGCATCCGCCAGATTGCCCCACAGCCGATGGTCGGCCGGCGCGAGCTCGATCGCCTTGCGAAACATATCCGCCGCCTCGCGGAAGCGGCCGCGGTAGTAATGGACAAGGCCCGAGTTGGAGTAGCTTGCCCGCCGCGGTTCGAGTGCCAGCGAGCGGGCGACCGCTTGCGCCGCCATGTCGAACTCGCCCAGAAGGATGTAGGCGCCACCCAGGTTGTTGAACGCATTGGGGTTGTCCGGCGCGAGCCGCGTGGCGCGCTCGAATGGCGCGACGGCCTCGTCTGCACGGCCCTGCTCGAGCAGGAAACCGCCGTAAGCGTTGTGCGCCGCGGCATAGCGCGGCTGGGCGGCGATCGCCTGCTGGTACGTCTTCTCGGCCTCCGCCGCGCGCCCGCCCGCCGCGAGCGCGCTGGCCAGGCCGATCAGCGTATCGGGAGACTCGGGCACGATGGCGAGCGCCTGCCGGTAGGCCGCCTCGGCCTCGGATGCATCGCCGGTCGCGAGGCGCAGCCTGCCGATCGCCTCGTGCACCTCGGCGGCGGAACTGTCGAGGGCCTGCGCGCGGGCGCAGGCGGTTTCCGCAGCCGCGACATGCCCGGGCACCCGCTCGAGCGCGTAGCGCGCGACCCGGGTCTCGCACAGACCCGCCTGCGCGCGCGCGAAGCCCGGCTGTTCCGCGAGCGCCCGTCCGAAGAGCTCCTCGGCGGCATCCAGGCTCTTGGTGCTCAACGGCTGGCGCAGATAGGCCAGTCCCTGGAGAAAGTAGTCGTACGCGACGCTGACCTGCGCCACGGGTCCGGCCGCCCGCGGCACGCGGCTCTCGAGCACCAGTTCGAGCGCGGTGATCACCTGCGTGCCGATGTCGTCCTCGATCGCGAAGAAGTCTGCCGATGAGGTTTCGTAGGAGTTGGACCAGCGGTTTGCGCCGCTCGCACGCTCCACCAGGGCGGCATTGACGCGCACCCGGTCGTCCTGGCGCTTGACGCTGCCCTCGACGACGTAGCTCACGCCCAGCGAGTCGGCGATCTCGCGGACGTTGGTCTCCCGGCCCCGGAACGCAAACGTTGAAGTGCGCGCCGCAACGCGCAGCCCGGGGATCTTCGCCAGGCGGTGCATCAGTTCCTCGGCCAGGCCCTCCCCGAGATAGTCGATGGCAGGGTCGCCGCTCATGTTGACGAACGGCAGTACGGCGATCGAGTTCGGCGGCGGCGCCTCCGCTTCCGGCTGCAGCAGCGATCCCAGGCTGCGCCCGGCGCCCGGCACCGGGATCTCGCGCCAGTACTGGCCCAGCGCCACCGCGGCGGCGAGCGTCACGACGACCAGCGCCGCGCGCCGCGCGCGCCAGGTGGCGAGATGCGCGAGGAATCCGGCGGCGCGGCCGGCAAGCCCCGGCTGCTCCGGCGGCAGCACTTCGAAGGTGCGCACGGGCTCCTCGATGTTCTTGACCTGGCGGCTGCCGGCGTCGATGAAGCGCGCCGCCATCCTGAGGTGGACCTGGTCGTACACCGGGCCGGAGATCAGCACGCCGCCGGGCTTCGCGAGCGCCTGCAGGCGCGCGGCGATGTTGACCGCATCGCCGAACACCGAGCCCTGCTCCTCGATGACGTCACCGAGGTTGACGCCGATGCGCAGGTGCATGCGCTCGGCCGGCGGCAGCGACGCGTGGCCGGCCTCGACGCGCTGCTGGATCTCGAGCGCGCAGGACACGGCGTTGACGGCGCTGGCGAACTCGGCCATCAGGCTGTCGCCGACGCTGCCGAATTCACGGCCGTCGAACTCCCGGACCTGCTCCTCGAAGATCCCGCGCCGCAGCTTCAGCGCCGCGAGCGCGCCGCCTTCGTCGGCGCCCATCAGCCGGCTGTATTCGACGACGTCGGCCGCCAGGATGGCGGCGATCTTGCGACTGTCCCGCTGCATGGCACCCCCGCCGGGATCCCGGCGAGTATAGCCGCGCGCCGCCGGCGGGGCCTTGACTGGCCTCAGGCGAGGCTGCGCTCGACCTTCAGGACGTCCTTCATGCCGCGGATCGCGCGGATCAGCCGGGCGAGGTGGGCGCGGTCCCGCACCTGGACCTCGAACAGGATGGTGGACTGGTCGCCCTGCGAGGTGTCCACGTTGACGTGGCTGATGTTGCTCTGCTCGGCGGCGATCTGGGTCGCCACCTGCGCCAGGATGCCCATGCGGTTGGTCACCTCGACCGCGAGGCCCGCGGTGAACAGCCGCTGCTGGTCCTTCTGCCAGACGGCGGGGATCCACTTGTCGGGCTGCTTGCCGAAGGCGGCGACGTTCGAGCAGCTCTCGCGGTGGATGACGATGCCGCGGCCGCTCGAGAGGTAGGCGACGACCGCGTCGTAGGGGATCGGGAAGCAGCAGCGCGCGTAGCTGACGACCAGGCCCTCGGTGCCCGCGATCGCCAGCGGCTGCTGGGCGCTGGCCTCCGGACGATCGTCGTCGGCCGGCAGCAGGCGGCGCGCGATCAGGCGCGCGAGCCGTTCGCCGAGGCCGATCTTCTCCAGCAGTTCCGCGCCGTCCTTGAGCTGCAGCGTTCGCGCGACCTCGTCGAGGCGCCCGTCCGGCAGCTTCCTGAGCGACAGGTCGAACTCCTCCAGCGCCTGGTTCAGCATGCGCCCGCCGAGCTCCGCGGCCTCGCCGCGCTTGAGGTTGCGCAGGTACTGGCGGATCGCCGAGCGCGCCTTCGCGGTCGCCACGAAGCTGGCCCAGGCCGGGTTCGGCTGCGCGCCCCTGGCGGTCACGATCTCGACGGTCTGGCCGTTGCGCAGCACCGTGCGCAGCGGCACCAGCCGCCGGTCCACCTTGGCGGCGACGCAGCGCTGGCCGACGCCGGTGTGCACCGCGTAGGCGAAGTCCACGCAGGTCGCGCCGCGCGGCAGGCGCATGATGTCGCCCTTGGGGGTGAACACGTAGACCTTGTCCGGGAACAGGTCCACCTTGACGCTCTCGACCAGCTCCTCGGCCGAGCCCTCGTGCAGGTCCATGACGCCCTTCAGCCACTCGCGCGCGCGCAGCTGCTGGGCCGAGCCTTCCTCCTCGCCGGTCTTGTACTGCCAGTGCGCGGCGATGCCGGACTCGGCCATGCGGTGCATGTCCTCGGTGCGGATCTGGACTTCCAGCGGGATGCCGTTCGGGCCGAACAGCGTGGTGTGCAGCGACTGGTAGCCGTTCACGCGCGGGATCGCGATGTAGTCCTTGAACCGCCCCGGCGTCGGCCGGTACAGCCCGTGCACCAGGCCGAGCGTGCGGTAGCACTCGTCCACGGTGCCGACGACGATGCGCACGCCGAACACGTCCACCACCTGCGCCAGCGGCAGGTGCTTGCGGCGCATCTTCATGTACACGCTGTAGAGGTGCTTCTCGCGCGCCTCGACGGTGCCTTTCACGCCCGCATTCGCGAGCGCCTGCCGCAGCGCCTTGACGATCTTCGGCAGGAACTCCTTCTGGTTGCCGCGCGCGCGTTTCAGTTCGCGCTCGATGACGCGGTAGCGCTGCGGATAGAGGGTGTGGAAGCCGAGCTCCTCGAGCTCGAGCTTGACCGAGTGGATGCCGAGGCGGTTGGCGATCGGCGCATAGATGTCGAGCGTCTCGCGGGCGACCGAGCGGCGCTTCTCCGGCGGCATGGCCGACAGCGTGCGCATGTTGTGGGTGCGGTCGGCGAGCTTGACCATGATCACGCGGATGTCGCGCACCATCGCCAGGATCATCTTGCGGAAGCTCTCGGCCTGGGCTTCCTTGCGGCTCTTGAACTGGACCTGGTCGAGCTTGGTGACGCCGTCGACGATCTCGGCGACTTCCCTGCCGAACTTCTGCTCGACCTCGGCCATCGAGGACGGCGTGTCCTCGACGACGTCGTGCAGGATGGCGGCGGTCAGCGTCGGGCCGTCGAGGTGCAGGTCGGCGAGGATGCCGGCGACCGCGACGGGATGCGTGATGTAGGCCTCGCCCGACTGGCGCTTCTGGCCCTTGTGCGCGAGTTCCGCGTAGTCGAAGGCTTCGCGCACCCGCTCGACCTGGTCGGGCGGAAGGTAGCCCTCGATCTTGGCGATGAGCTGGGCGATCCCGGGAGCGCGTCTTCCGCCCGGCAGCAGCCCGAGGATGGAAGACGCGTAGCTCATGGGACCGTGCGCCCCGGGATCAGTCCCCCAGGCCGAGCTGCGGTGCGCGGAAGTCCACGCCGAGGTCGAGCGGGTTCTCCGGAATCAGCTCCGGCTCCGGCTCGGGATCCGGCTCGGACAGCAGGTCGATGGTGACCTTGCCCTCCGCGATCTCGCGCAGCGCCACCACCGTGGGCTTGTCGTTCTCCCAGTCGACCAGCGCTTCGGCGCCATTCGTGAGCCTGCGCGCGCGCTTGGAAGCGAGCAGGACCAGGTCGAACAGGTTGTCGACCGTATGCAGGCAATCTTCGACGGTGATGCGGGCCATGGAAAAGACCGTAATTTCAGGGAATTGGACCGCCGATGATACCGGAGCGGGGGGTGCCCCGGCCAGCGCGGGCTGGGGACCGGTCAGTCCTTCGGTTGCCTGCGGTCCCGCTGCTTGCGGCGCTCGCTGGCGACGCCGACCGGCCTGGCAAAGGCGTCGAGGTCCTCGGCGCGCCGGCCGCTGACGCGCCGATCCTCGTGGTGCTGGTAGGTGCAGCGGCATTGGCTGGGCCAGTCGCAGCCCGGCAAGGGCAGCTGCGGCGCCTCCCGCGACAGCCAGCGGCGGTCCTTTGCGGTCTTTGCGGCCGTGCAGGCGCCCGGGCCGGGCTTCACCGACACCGCGTGCCAGCGGCGATCGGTCCTGGGCTTGTTTCCGCCGGGGTCCTTGGCTGCCATCGGGTCCTGCCCCTATTCGCCGTTCATGCTAGCGCGTCCCGGGATCAGGTGCGCAACAGGCTGCCGGCGAGCCCGGCGAGTCCGGCGCGGTCGCTGCGGCTGGCCTCGCCGCGGCCGTCGAAGACGGCCTCGAGTTCCTGCAGCGCCTGGTCGAAGTCCTGGTTCACGATCACGTAGTCGAAATCGCGCCAGTGCGACATCTCGACCGTGGACTCGGCCAGGCGCCGCGCGATGGCCGCTTCGCTGTCGGTGCCGCGGCCGCGCAGGCGCCGCTCGAGTTCGGCGCGCGAGGGCGGCAGGATGAACACCTGCACCGCCTCCGGCAGCCGCTCGCGCACCTGGCGCGCGCCCTGCCAGTCGATGTCGAGGATCAGGTCGCGGCCGGCGGCGAGCGCGGCCTCGACCACTCTCCTGCGGGTGCCGTAGAGGTTGCCGAACACCTCCGCATGCTCGATGAACTCGCCCGCGGCGATGAGGCGCTCGAATTCCTCGCGGTCGATGAAGTGGTACTCGCGACCGTCCTGCTCGTGCGGGCGCGGCCCGCGGGTCGTGTACGACACCGAGAACTCCAGGCCCGGGCGCCTCTGCATGAGCGCCTGCAGCAGGCTGGACTTGCCGCCGCCCGACGGCGCCGCGATCACGTACAACTTCCCGCGCTTCCCCACCAGGCAATTCTAATGGTGCCGGGTCGTAGATTCGTAGGTTCGGCGTCGCCAAACCTACGAATCTACGACCCGGCACCATTCAGACGAGGCTGAGCGAGACGGCGGCGAGTGCCAGGCCGATGGCGGTGGCGGCGAGGACGTCGCTCGGGTAATGCAGGCCGAGGACGACGCGGGACAGGCCCACCAGCATGGCAAAGGGAACCAGCACGACCGCAAGCGCCGGGAACCAGGCACAGGCAATCACGGTGAAGGCGACGGCATGCAGCGTGTGCCCGGACGGGAAGCTGAACTGGTCGAGCGGCGCCACCAGCGCGACGATCCCCCGGCCCACGGCACAGGGCCGCGGCCTGCGGATCCGGCGCTTGAGGGTCTTGTAGAGCGCCAGTGCCGCAAGACCCGTCGCCGCCATGTGCAGGGCCGCGAACGCGCCGCGCGAGCCGCCCAGGACTGCCATCGCGGTCATCGACGCGTACCAGAAGACGCCATCGCCCAGCCGGCTGATGGTCGCGAAGAAGCCGTGCACGAAGCTGCGCGAGCCCCAGCGGTTCAGTGCAAGGCACAGCGGCAATTCGGCGGTGGTCATGCCGGCACCTGTGCGGGCAGGCCGGCCAGCAGGCCGACGAAGTCGCGCGTCACCTGCTCTGGCGACAGCTTGAGCGCCGCACGCCGCGCGGCGCGGCCCATCTCATGCCGCAGCGGATCGTTCGCCGCCACCTCGACCGCGGCGCCGACGAAGCCCGCTGCGTCGTCGCAGTCAACGACCCGTCCATGCACGCGATCCTTCATGTGCGCATGCGCGGCGCCATAGTTGAAGGCCACGGTCGCGACGCCCGCGGCCATGGCTTCCAGCGTGACGTTGCCGAACGTCTCCGTCAGGCTCGGGAACAGGAACAGGTCTGCAGAAGCGAAATGCGCGGCGAGGTCGTCGCCGAGCCGCAGACCCGTGTAAACGAAGTCCGGGCGCTCGCGCGCCAGCCGCTCGAGCGACGGGCCGTTGCCGACCCAGACGAAGCGCGCACCTGGCCGCTGCTGGCGGATGGCATCGAAGGCCCGGACCGCAAGCTCCAGATTCTTTTCCGGCGCGATGCGGCCGACGTAGATGACGGCCAGGTCGCCAGGGCCGACGCCCCAGCGTGCGCGCAGCGCGGCGTCGCGCCGCGCCGGATCGAAGAGCACGGTGTCCACCCCGCGCGCCACGACGCGCACGCGCTCGAAGCCGCGCTGCTCGAGCCAGGCGCGCAGTTCCTCGGTCGGCACGACGGTCGCGCCAGAGGCGTTGTGCATGCGCCGCAGCCAGGCGCGCACGACGGGCGTCAGCGGCCCGAGCCCGTAGGCGCCGGCATAGGCGTCGAAACGCGTGTGGAATCCGGTTGCGACCGGGATGCCGAGCGTGCGCGCTGCGCGCACCGCGGACCAGCCCAGCGGGCCTTCGGTGGCCACGTACACCGCGTCGGGGCGCCGCGCACCGAAGCGGCGGGTGAGGAGCCGGCGTGCCGGAAAGCCGAACCTCAATCCCGGGTACTTCGGCAGCGCGGCGCCCGCCACGAGCAGTTCTTCGGCCGGCTGCGGCAGGGGCAGCGCGCAGACGCCCGGCTGGCGCGGACGCGCGAGCACGATCTCGTGGCCGTCGGCCGCCATCTGCGAGACGAGCGCATGCACGGTCAACGCGACACCATTGACCTCTGGCGGATACGTCTCGGTGACGACTGCGATTCTCATAGGGCACCGCCTCGGTGCGGCGCCATTGTCGGAATCGCGCGTGGCGCGCCGGTTACGGCGATGTGACGGTTGCGTTAAACACCGCGCCCAGCGGCATCAAGCACTTATCTAAAGGGGACGCGTCCAATTAAGGAACCTTAATGGGACGCGTCCCCTTTAGATTCAGGCTTGGCTGAGCCAGGCGTCGGGGGTCGGGAAACTGGCGGCCTCTTCCTTGAGCCAGGAGCGCAGCGCGCAAACCTTGGGCAGCTCCGAATAGGAGGGCGGGCAGACGAACCAGTAGCGGAAGCGCGAGGGCACGATCGTGCGGCTCGCCAGCACGAGGCGCCCGGCCAGCAGGTCGTGCGCGGCGATGGACCAGCGCGCGGGCGCGTAGCCGAGTCCCTCCAGCACCGCCGTCAGCACGCTCACCGAGTCGTCGATGATGGTCGGGCCCGCGGGCCAGGGCGTCGGCGCCGCGCTCTTCTCGAACCGCGACCAGGGCTCGTCCCGCGCCTGCAGCATCGGGATCCCCTTCAGCGTCTCGCGATCATCGATCGAACCGTGTTTCTTGAAGAGCTGCGGCGAGGCGATCACGACCAGCCACTCGTCCATCAGGTGCTCGAACTCGAGGCCGGGGACGACGTTCTGCCCGAGGCGCACGGCGGCATGGAAGTCGCTGCGCGCGAAATCCACCGCCTCGCGCGAGGTGTGCCAGTCCACCTGCAGGTCCGGGAACTTCGCATGCAGGCGGTGCAGCCGCGGCGTCAGCCACTTCTGCATCAGCGACGACAGCGTGCTGACGTTGACGACGCCGCCCGCGCGCATCAGGCGCGTCTCGCGCAGCACCGCGACCAGCGAGTCGAGCCCGGACTGCACGCCGGGCAGCAGCTTGGCGCCCTCCGGCGTCAGCTCGACCTTGCGGCCGCTGCGGCGCAGCACCGGGATCTGCAGATATTCCTCGAGCGCCTTGATTTGCTGCGAGACGGCCGCGGGCGTGACGTTCAGCGCTTCCGCGGCATCCGCAAAGGACAGGCGCGTGGCCACCGCCTCGAACACGCGCAAGGCATTGAGCGGCAGGCGTCCATAGGCGGAGGCGGGCACGAAAGTTTCCCTTAATCCAGGTTGAGTTAATGCGTTTGTTCGGCAGGCGCCGCAGCCGCAGAGTCTAGCCCACGCAGGGCCGGGCGCGGTGCCCGTCCCGCAAGGACCGAAGGAGAAGGCAATGAGCGGACATTTTCAGGGTTTCCTCGACTTCCTGGACCTGCTGGCGGAAGGCGAGCGGCGCCGGGCCGAGCTGATCGCGGGCCGGCATTTCGAGCCGGCTTTGCAGCCGGTGGCGGGGTCGGCCCGGGTGATCCGGTTTCCCGCAAAGGGCTTTTCACGGCACGCAGACAAAGGAGCAGGGCAATGAAGACGTACTCGATCTTTCGCAACACGGGACTCGCGGCGGTGCTGGTCGGCACGCTCGCCATCCTCATCAGCAACGGACTGGCGCTCGACCAGCGCGTGGTCTACGAGCGGGACATCCTGGGATTCGACCAGGCGTACGTCCTGCCGGAGATCGTGGTCACGGCCCGGCGTCTCGAGACGTGAGCCGCGGAAACGATGCCGGGTCGCGGATCCGGAGATTCGCCGTCACTGCGGACTGAACCGGCCACAGCGTCCTCCCCCCGACGCAGCGGCGCTGGCGGCGAATCCCCGAATCCGCGACCCGGCACCCCGCCGGTTAAAGGGGACGCGTCCAATTAAGGTTCCTTAATTGGACGCGTCCCCTTTATTCGACGTTCTGCACCTGCTCGCGCATCTGCTCGATCAGGACCTTGAGCTCCATTGCGCTGCGCGTGGTCTCGACGTCCTGCGACTTCGACGACAGCGTATTGGCCTCGCGGTTGAACTCCTGCATCAGGAAGTCCAGCTTGCGGCCGACGGCGTCGTCGGCGGCGAGCGTCGCCTCCAGCTCCGTCACGTGGCTGCCGAGCCGGTCGAGCTCCTCGGCCACGTCCATCTTCTGCACCAGGATCGCTATTTCCTGCTCGAGCCGCTCCGGGTTGCCCTCGGCGCCGAGTGCGGCGAGACGCTCCTTCATCTTCGCGCGGATGCGCGACTGCACGTCGGGAAGCCGGCCGGCCACCGAGTCCACGATCCGGCGCACGCCCGCTGCGCGCGAGCGCAGCATCCCGGCGATGCGCTCGCCTTCCGCCGAGCGCGAGGCCACGAAAGCCGCCAGCGCTTCGCCCAGCAGCGCCTCGGCCGCCTGCGCGAGCGGGCCCGGATCGCGCTCCGGTTCGCGCACGATGCCGGGCCAGCGCAACAGGTCGACCGCATCGATGTGCCCGGCGGCGCCGAGCCGCCGCTGGATCGCCTGGGCGGCATCGATCAGCCTGTCGAGCAGCGATTCGTCCACCAGCAGGTCGCGCGACGCGGCGGTCTCGGGCCGCAGCCAAAGGGAAGCGTCGACCTTGCCGCGCCGCGCGGCCGCGCCGATCGCGCGCCGGAAACCGGCCTCGAAGGGACGCAGCTCCTCGGGCAGCCGCAGGCTGACCTCGAGGTAGCGGTGATTGACGCCGCGGATCTCCCAGGCGAGCACCCCCGAAGAGGTCGTGCGCTCGGCGCGCGCGAATCCCGTCATGCTCCTGAGCATCTGGCGAGGTCCCCGGGTGTGCGGAAAGCCGGTGTTGTAAGCTGCGCCACAGTCTAGCAGGGGGAGGCGGCCGACGGCCGCCGGGGGCGCGCGTGGCAGTCGAGCTCGCCGAGGTCAGCCTGACCGGCGATCGTGAGGACAACCAGGACCGCGTCGCGGTCGCCGCCGGCGACGGCGCGGCGATGCTCGTCGTGATGGACGGCATGGGCGGCCACGCCTGGGGCGCGCGCGCGGCGGAGACCGGCTGCAAGGTGCTGGTGGACGAGTTCCGCAAGGCGCCGAAGCCGCTGTTCGATCCGCTCGGGTTCCTGCACCTCGCGCTGGGGCGCGCGCACGCCGCAGTGGTCGCGCTCGGCGCCAAGCTCGCCATCGACCTGCGGCCGCGCGCCACCTGCGCGGTCTGCGTGGTGCAGCGCGACGAGGCGTACTGGGCGCACGTCGGCGACAGCCGCGTCTACCACCTGCGCGGCGGCGCAATCGTCGCGCGCACGCGCGATCACAGCCACGTCGAGGTGCTGCTGCGCGAGGGCTCGATCAGCGAGGAGGAGATCGCGGGGCATCCGATGCGCAACTACGTCGAGTGCTGCATCGGCGGAGAGTCCGTGCTGCCGGAGATGACGATCTCCGGGCGCCAGCCGCTCGCGGAGGGCGACGTGCTGCTGGTCTGCACCGACGGCATCTGGTCGGGCCTCAAGGACCAGGACATCGCGGCGTTCTGGAAGCCGGGCAACGGCAGCTGCCGCGAGGCGCTGGCGTCGCTCGCGGAGAAAGCGGTGGCCGCCTCCGCTCCGCACAGCGACAATGCCTCGGCTGCCGGGCTGGTCTGGCGGCACTGAGGCGGATCCCATGACACGAAGCGGCGGCCGGGCGGCCGACCAGTTGCGACCCGTCCGCTTCACCCGCGGCTACACCTCGCATGCCGAGGGCTCGGTGCTGGCGGAGTTCGGCGCGACCCGCGTGGTCTGCACCGCCAGCATCGAGAACGGCGTGCCCGCGTTCCTGCGCAACAGCGGCCGCGGCTGGCTCACGGCGGAGTACGGCATGCTGCCGCGCGCGACGCATACGCGCACCGCGCGCGAGGCGGCCAGGGGGCGGCAGGCCGGCCGCACGCAGGAGATCCAGCGCCTGATCGGCCGGTCGCTGCGCGCCTGCATCGACCTGGGCGCGATCGGCGAGCGCACCATCACCATCGACTGCGACGTGCTGCAGGCCGACGGCGGCACGCGCACCGCGGCGATCACCGGCGGCTTCGTCGCGCTGGCGGATGCCGTGGACGCGCTGCTGAAGCGGCGCGTGATCGCGTCGAATCCGCTGCACGGTCAGGTCGCCGCGGTCTCGGTGGGCATCGTCAAGGGCACGCCGCTGCTCGACCTCGACTACGCCGAGGACGTCGAGGCCGAGACCGACATGAACGTGGTGATGAACTCGGGCGGCGCGTTCATCGAGGTGCAGGGCACCGCGGAAGGGCACGCCTTCCGCCGCGAGGAACTGGACGCGATGCTGAACCTGGCGGCCGCCGGCATCGCGACGCTGTTCGAGCTGCAGCTGGCCGCGCGCGGCGCCTGATGCGCCGCGTCGTGCTCGCCACCGGCAACGCCGGCAAGCTGCGGGAGATGCGCGCAATCCTCGCCGGCCACGGCCTGCAGGTCCTGCCGCAGTCACAGTTCGGGATCGCGCCGCCGCCGGAGACCGGCGACAGCTTCGCGGCGAATGCGCTGCTCAAGGCGCGGCACGCGGCCGCGGCATCGGAGCTGCCGGCGATCGCGGACGATTCCGGGCTCGAGGTGGACGCGCTCGGCGGGCGGCCGGGCCTGCACTCGGCGCGTTTTGCCGGCGAGCCCGCGGACGATCGCGCCAACAACGAGCGCCTGATGGCAGAACTCGACGGCGTGCCGGAAGGCCGGCGCGGCGCGCGCTACCGCTGCGCGATGGCGTTCGTGCAGAGCGCGGACGACCCGCGGCCCATCGTGGCGGAAGCATCCTGGCCCGGCCGCATCGGTCTCGAGCCGAGGGGCGGCGGCGGCTTCGGCTACGATCCGTACTTCGTGACGGCCGACGGGCGCACGGCGGCGGAGATGCCGGCCGACGAGAAGAACCGCGTGAGCCACCGCGGGCAGGCGCTGGCGCTGCTGGCGGCGCGCATGCGCGAGGCGGGCTGGTAGAAAGCTAAAGGGGACGCGTCCAATTAAGCCGGCGGCGCAGTCCTCCGCCGCAAGGGCAGTTAATTGGACGCGTCCCCTTTATCTTCAGCGGACGGTCTTGATCATGTCGCCCGGCTTCGGCTCGCCCTTCGGGTAGAGGCCGTTGAACAGGCGCAGCTCCTGCTCCGGGTACTTCTCGATTTTCGCGGTCTGCGCCAGCCCGGCGATGGTGGTGCTTTCGGTGGCCCGGATCACCTTCAGGCGGTGCGGCTCCGCGAGCTCGAACTCGTTCGACCGCAGGCGGCGGAATGTCCGCGCGGTCGAGAGGAACAGCGAGTCGCCCGCCGGCACGGCCAGGTTCGAGCGGCTCGCGCCCTTGAACACCCACATCAGGTTGTCGTAGTAGATGACGACATAGCGCACGCTCGTGGTCTTGCCGTAGGGCGAGGCGTCGTTGCGGACGATCGCGGTCCAGGCCTTGAGGCCGTTGATCTCGAGCGTCTCGACGCGGTCGAGCCGGCGGTTGGCCAGCCCGCGCATCGCGAAATCGCGCGGGTCGGTGAGGTCCGACGGCGGCACCTGCGTACGCAGCTCGAGGACGTGTTCCTTGTTCGGGCCGACCCCCAGCAGGTACGCGGGCGCGTTGACCACCTGCCAGTTGGCCGGGAAGGCGAGCGTGAACTGCATGTCGGCGTGGTAGAAGCGGTTGCCGCGCAGCATGCCCTGGCGGCGGCTGGAGCCGACCGGCAGCCCATCGATGGCCTTGAGGAATTCCTCGGTGTTCAGCGTGCTGCCGGCCCCGCCGGCCCTGGCCTTGCCAGCCTCGGCGACTGCCTGCTGCAGGCGCTGGTCCACCGAGGGATGGGACGAGTACACGCCGTGGTAGACCCGCGCCTGCCGACCCTCGAGGCGCGCCCGCTCGCGCTGGAACGTCTCGTTGTCCTTCATGATCGCCAGCATCTCGATCATCGCGCCCGGGTCATAGCCCGCCGCGGCCAGGTACCTCGCGCCGAGACGATCGGCCTCCAGTTCCGCTTCCCGCCCGTGTCCCATGATGACCGCGGTGCCGACCTCGCCGGTGAGCTGCCCGAGCGCTGGCATGCCGGTGAGGATCGCGGTGGCCGCGCTCGCGAGGCCGGCCAGCAGCGATTGCCGCTGGCGCGCCATGGAATGCCCGGCGACGTTGTGCCCGATCTCGTGCGCGATCACCGCCGCGAGCTGCGCCTCGTTCTGCATGTAGGGCAGGATGCCGCGCGAGATGTAGACGTAGCCGCCGGCGGTCGCGTACGCGTTGATGTCCTCGGCGTCGTCGATCGTGAACTGCCAGTCCAGGTCCGGCCGCTCGCTGACGGCCGCGAGCTTCTGGCCGATGCGCCGGACGTAATCCTGCAGTTCGAGATCGTCGTGCACGCCCTTCTGCTGCGTCAGGTAGACGTGCGCCTGCTTGCCGAGGCGGACCTCCTTGCTGTCCTTCTTCGGCTTCTCCTTCTTGATCTCTTCCTGCTTCTCCGGATCCTGCCCGGCGGCGACGAGGGGCAGGACCGCGCCGCCGGCGAGCGCGGTGCAGGCGAGGAGCGCAAGCATGATCCCTGGCGGTCGGCGCACGGGCATCTCCCGGTCAGGCCCCAAGCCTAACCCGTAGGGATATAGACGCGAACCCGGCGGGAAAGTTGAGCGCGGGACGTCCCGCGGGCGCCTACTTCAGGCCGTACTTCTTGCGGAAGCGGTCGACGCGGCCGCCGGAGTCCACGATCTTCTGCTTGCCCGTATAGAAAGGATGGCAATTGGAGCAGACCTCGACCTCGAGGTTGCTGCCGAGCGTGGAACGCGTCTGGAAGGTGTTGCCGCAGCTGCAGGTAACGGTGATTTCCGCGTACTTCGGGTGGATGCCGTCTTTCATGGTCGTGCGTCCGGTCGGCTGCAGCGTCGGGGGCGCGCAGTCTAGCGGGCGGCGGAAGCCCGGGCAAGACAGCCCCTGCCGAGCTGCTAAGTCATAGAAAGTATGGAGATTTTTCCATTATCCACAAAATATGTGGATAACTCTGTGGAGCGAGGGCGCGGGCGGCATGCCTCGCTCGCGCATTTCCGCATTTATGGCCGGTTGATTAAATTTTGAGCAGGCCATATTTCCTTTATTGATCAATTGCTTACATCACTCCAGTTAAGGCACCTCGCGAACAATGTGCTGAAAGTCCCTATTGGAAACGAGCCGCCGGGGCGCTGTGCACAACTCGCCTCGGTGCGGACGGCTCCGTTTCCTCCGGCAGGAACTCGGCGTGCAGTTCGTTCAGGAAGCGGTAGCCGAGCTCGGTGGGCTGGTAAGTGCCATCCATCTCGCGCAGCAGTCCGCGGCTGCACAGGCGTGCGAGCGTGGCCTCGACCGCGGCGGCCGGCAGCCCGGTCACCGCCTCGAAATGAGCGAGCGTGAAGCCCTCGCGCAGCCGCAACGCATTCAGCATGTACTCGAACGGCAGCTCGGCTGCCGGCACCCGGCGCCGCGTGCCGGCGCGGCCGCCGGCCGCCAGGTACGCGCGCGGGGAGCGGGCCTTCTCGCTGCGGATGACGGCGCCGTCCACCGTCGCCTTGCCGTGCGCGCCGGCGCCGATGCCGAGATAGTCGCCGAAGCGCCAGTAATTCAGGTTGTGCCGGCATTGCCGGCCGGGCCGCGCGTAGGCCGAGACCTCGTACTGCGCGATGCCCGCCGCGGCGAGTTCGTGCTGGCAGGCGAGCTGCATTTCGAATGCCTGTTCCTCGCCAGGCAACTGCGGCGGTCGGCGGTAGAAGGCCGTGCCGGGTTCCAGCGTGAGCTGGTAATGCGACAGGTGCGCCGGCGCGAGGGCGAGCGCGGCGCGCAGGTCGGCGAGCGCGCCTTCGGGAGACTGCCCCGGCAGCCCGTACATCAGGTCGAGGTTGAAGTTGTCGATGCCCGCGGAGCGGATCCCGGCGACCGCGGCCGGGATCTCCGCGGGTCCATGGATCCGGCCGAGCGCCGACAGCGCCGCCGCATCGAAGGACTGCGCGCCCAGCGACACGCGGTTGACCCCGGCGGCCGCGTAGCCCTCGAAACGGCCGTGCTCCACGGTGCCCGGGTTGGCCTCCATCGTGATCTCGACGTCCGCGGCGAGCGGCAGCCGCGCGGCGATGCCCGAAAGCAGTGCATGGATCGCCTGCGGGCCGAATAGCGACGGGGTGCCGCCGCCCAGGAAGACGCTGGAAACGCCGCGGCCGGCCGCAAGGTCCAGGTCGGCCTCGAGGTCCGCGAGCAGCGCTTCGACGTAGGCATTTTCCGGAATGGTGCCGGGCGCCGCGTGTGAGTTGAAATCGCAGTACGGGCACTTGCTCACGCACCAGGGCAGGTGGACATAAACGGCAATGGGCGCGCTCATGCCGTCATTCTATGGGATCATTATGAACGCACAGTTGAAGCCGGAGAGCATGGCGCCAATGAGCGGCGACAAGTACCAGTTGACCAACCTGACGACGGGCAAGGCGACGGAACTGCCGACGCGCACGGGCTCGGTGGGCCCGGCGGTGCTCGACATCGGCGGCCTGCTCAAGGACCACGGGGTCTTCACCTACGACCCGGGCTTCATGTCGACCGCCTCGACGGCGAGCGCCATCACCTACATCGACGGCGACGCCGGCGTGCTGCTCTACCGCGGCTACCCGATCGAGCAGCTGGCCAAGCACAGCACCTTCCTCGAGGTCTCGTACCTGCTGCAGAAAGGCGAGCTGCCCGATGCCGCCGAGCTCGCGGCCTTCACCCGCTCGATCACCCGCCACACCATGCTGAACGAGTGGCTGCTGCGGCTCTATCGCGGCTTCCACCACAACGCGCACCCGATGGCGATGGTCGCCACGATCGTCGCGTCGCTCGCGGCCTTCTATCACGACACCACGAACATCACCAACGACCGCCACCGCGAGATCTTCACGCACCGCATGATCGCGAAGATCCCGACCATCGCCGCCGCGGCGTACAAGCACGCGCTCGGCCAGCCGTTCATCTACCCGCGCAACGACCTCGACTACTGCGCGAACATGCTGCACATGTTCTTCTCGGTGCCCTGCGAGTCCTACGAGATGGACGCGCTGCACGCGAAGGCGCTCGACCTGTTGTTCATCCTGCACGCCGACCACGAGCAGAACGCCAGCACCTCGACCGTGCGGCTGGCCGGCAGCACCGGTTGCAATCCGTACACGGCGATGTCGGCAGGCGTCTCCGCGCTGTGGGGCCCCGCGCACGGCGGCGCCAACGAGGCGGTCGTGGACATGCTCGAGAAGATCGGCGACGTCAGCCACGTGCAGGACTTCCTGGCGCGCGTGAAGGACAAGTCGGGCGGCGTGCGCCTCATGGGATTCGGCCACCGCGTCTACAAGAACTTCGACCCGCGGGCGACGATCATCCGCGAGATGTGCCACAAGGTGCTCGGCAAGCTCGGCCAGAGCAACACGCCGCTGTTCGAGCTGGCGCTGCGCCTCGAGGAGATCGCGCTCAAGGACGATTACTTCATCAGCCGCAAGCTGTACCCGAACGTGGACTTCTACTCCGGCATCATCTACCGCGCGCTCGGCATCCCGCGCGAGATGTTCACGGTGATGTTCGCGATCGCGCGCACCGCGGGCTGGGTCGCGCACTGGTCGGAGATGATCGGCGACCCGACCATGAAGATCGCGCGGCCGCGGCAGCTCTACACCGGCGCGGCGCGGCGCGACTACGTGCCGGTCGCGAAGCGCTGACCATAAAGGGGACGCGTCCAATTAACCTGGCGACGTTGCGCTGCCGTGCGCGCGGTCGACCGGGTTAATTGGACGCGTCCCCTTTATCGATCAGCAGCCCTTCCACCTCCGCGAGTGTCGCGCGGCGCATCGGCTTGCCGTCGACGGGGCCGGGCGGCGCCTGGCGGATGCCGTCCTTCGGGAAGATCGTCGCCTCGACCTCGTGCATCCCGGCGCTGAAGCGGATCTCGGGCCAGGACTCGACGGCGTCGCGCTGCACGCGGAAGCGGCGCTCGCCGAATTCATACGGGATGCCGCGGTCCATCAGCGCCAGCGCGACGGCCTCCGGCGTGTCGGCGAACAGGTGCAGCGCGATCACGGCGTGCGCGGTCGCGGTGCCGGACAGCAGCGGCCCGACGAGCCTCGGCTCGAATGCGGCAAGCAGGCGCATCGTCTCCGCCGCCGCCGCCCGCATCCCGGCGAGCTCGCTGGCGTGGGCCTCGGCCACGAACAGGCGCTGGTGCCCGGCGATCGCCTGCTCGATTTCCGCATTCTTCGGCAGCACCGCCTGGTCGGTCACACCCATGCGTTCGGCGGCCTTGCGCTTGGCGACGCCGTAGTCCCCGTGCCCGTGCTCGATCATGAGGCGCGCGGCTTCCTGCGCGATCGCCTGGCGCAGGTTGTCGGCACGCGGCGAGCGCCCGCGCGCCATCAGAAGATCGGCTCCTCGTACTTCTGCGGCGGCGGCACGTTCTGCACCCCGGCCCCGGTCGCGCCCTCGACGCCCGGCGGCAGGTGGTCCGCGAGGAAGTACTCGAACTCGCTCGCCGGCGCGCTGGCATCCGCCAGCGGGCCGGTGTCCGCGGCCACGCGCGCGGTGACCACGCCGTCCGGCATCGGGAAGCGGCGCTCCGGCCGGCCCGCGAGCGCCTCGCGCATGAAGTAGATCCACATCGGCAGCGCGGTGCGGGCGCCTTCTTCCTGCGCGCCCAGCGGCCGTTCCTGGTCGAATCCGACCCAGGCGGTGGCGACCAGGTCCGGGTTGAAGCCGGAGAACCAGGCGTCGCGGCCGTCGTTGGTCGTGCCGGTCTTGCCGGCGATGTCGCCGCGCCCGAGGGCGCGGGCGCGCTGGCCGGTGCCGCGGCGGATCACGTCGCGCAGCAGGTCGGTGATGATCCAGGCGTTGGCCTCGGAGACGGCGCGGGGCGCGCGCTCCTCCTCGGGCAGCGGCGGCAGGCCGCCGCCGACCTCCGTGGCGTAGAGCACGCCGCGGCCGCCGCCTGCGACCGAAACGGGCGCGTTGCCGGCCGGCAGGAACGCCCCGCCGCCGCAGTAGCCGCAGGCGAATTTCGGCGCGGCCTCCTCGAGCACCGAACCATCGGCGGTGAGGACGCGCTCGATCAGGTAGGGCGTGACCCGCGAGCCGCCGTTGGCGAAGGCGGCGAAGCCGTTGGCCATCTCGAGCGGCGTGAGCTGTGCGGTGCCGAGCGCCGCGGTCAGGTCCGCCGGGACATGTTCCTTCGGCAGCCCGAAGCGCGCGACGAAGTCCCGCGCGTAGCCGACGCCGATCTGGCGCATCACGCGGATGGTGACCAGGTTGCGCGAGCGCACCAGCGCGTCGCGCAGCCGGGTCGGGCCGTAGAAACGCCGCGAGTCGTTGACCGGGCGCCAGTCCTCCTCCTCCTGCACCTCGCCCTCGATCGCGTCCGGGCGCACGCCGATGCCGTGCTCGGGCGCGGGCGACTCGTAGACCACCGGCGCGTCGAGGATGACCGAGGCCGGCGTGAAGCCGGCCTCCAGCGCCGCCGAATACACGAAGGGCTTGAACGAGGAGCCCGGCTGACGGCGGGCCTGCATCACGCGGTTGAACTTGGAGGCCTGGTAGTCGAAGCCGCCGGCCAGCGCGACGATGGCGCCGTCGTGCGGGTCGAGCGCGACGAACGCGCCCTGCACGGCGGGCAACTGCGCCAGCAGCGCGTCGGTCGGCGAGGAGGGCAGCAGGTAGACGACGTCGCCCACCGCGACCACGTCGCCGGGCGCATTCGGCGCCGGGCGGCTCTCGCGCACCGCCCAGCGCATGCTGTCGAACGGCAGCCGGTAGCGCCGGCCGGTGCGCGCGACCGCGGTCGCATCGTTGCGGCCGACCGCGACCACCGCCGCCGGCAGCAGGCCGCCGACGGTCGGGTACTCCTCGAGCGCGAGGGCGATGGCGTCGTCGTCGCGGCCCTCCAGTTCCAGCTGCCCGGCGCGGCCGCGAAAGCCGTGGCGCCGGTCGTACTCGAGCACGGCACTCCGCAGCGCGACGTCGGCGGCCCGCTGCAGGCGGCTGTCCACCGTCGTCACGACCTGGAAGCCGTCGGTGTAGATGCGCTCGCCGTGCTTCTCGAGCAGCGCGATGCGCACCATCTCGCCGACCCAGGGCGCGTCCACCTGCACGCGCGGGCCGAACAGCTCGCGCGACACCGGCCTGGCGATGGCCTCGCGCCAGCCGGCGTCGTCGAGGTAGCGGAGCTCGCGCATGCGGCGCAGCACGTAGGCGCGCCGCTCGGTCGCCCGCTGCGGATTCGCCGCCGGGTTCAGGCGCGAGGGGGCCTGCAGGATGCCGGCGAGCAGCGCCGCCTCGGCGGCGTCGATCTTCGCCAGCGGCTTGCCGAAGTAGGTCTCGGAGGCGGCGGCGAAGCCGTAGGAGCGCTGGCCGAGGAACTGCGTGTTCACGAACAGCGTGAAGATCTCCTGCTTGGTCAGCTCGTTCTCGAGCGACAGCGCGAGGAAGATCTCCCGCAGCTTGCGCCGCAGCTGCCGCTCCTTGGTGATCAGCGTGGTGCGCACCAGCTGCTGGGTCAGCGTGCTGCCGCCCTGCGACAGCTCCATGGTGGTGGCGGCGACGGCCAGCGCGCGCAGCACGCCCTGCCAGTCCACGCCCGGGTGCTCGAAGAAGCGGTCGTCCTCGGCCGCCAGCACCGCCTGCACCACGACCGTCGGGATCTCCTCCCAGGTCACGGGCACCCGCCGCTGCTCGCCGATCTGCGCCAGCAGCCGGCCGTCGCGGCTGTACACGCGCAGCGGCACCTGCAGCCGCACGTCGCGCAGCACCGCGACGTCGGGCAGCGTCGGCTTGAGGTAGTAGTAGGTGGAGAGGAAGGCGAGGCCGACGATGCCCGCGACCGACACGATGACGGTCGCGGCGATGCGCAGCCTGCGGTTCAGTCGCGTGGTCACCGCCGACGATTATGCATAGTAATGTCCGCCACTGCCGGCCCCGGGGTCGCCGGCCTGCGACGCGCCAACCGTGACGGGAAACACGGTCGCTCCCCGGCATCGGGTGCAGCATCGGCGGCGGATCTGGTCCGGGGAGGCCCCGCGGGGGCGCGAATCCGGGCCGGGACCAGGGCGGTCTGGCCGGGGGGTGGTAACCCCCCCGACGGACCGCGGTCGAGCCTGTTGGAACGGCCTGTTGACGCCCGAATTGCGAGTCGGGTCACGTTCAATTTAACAATTGCTTGCTATATAGTTGGCCGGCAAAGTTGACCCAGCGCAGCGATTGGCGTCGCAATAGCCTGACCTGAAAAGGAAATTTCCGTGCTCAAGCTGCCGAAATTGTCGCTGGGACCGCGCTACGTGCCGCTGGTCGGCCTGGACATCACCACGTCCTCGATCAAGCTCATCGAGCTCGGCAAGTCCGGCGACGGCTACCGGGTCGAGGCCTACGCGGCCGAACCGACGCCGCACAACGCCATCAACGAGAAGGCGATCGTCGACGCCAATGCCGTCGGCGACGCGATCCGCCGCGCAGTCAAGCGCTCGGGCGTGCGCTCGAAGGAATGCGCGGTGGCCATCTCGGGCGACGCGGCGATCACCAAGGCGATCCAGATGCCGCGCAACCTGTCGGATGCCGACCTCGAGCAGCAGATCGAGATGCAGGCCGACCAGTACATCCCGTTCCCGATGGAGGAGGTCAGCTACGACTTCGAGGTGCTGGGGCCCTCCGAGAAGGACCCGGACATGCGCGACGTGCTGCTGGTCGCCTCGCGCTCCGAGAACGTCGAGCAGCGCGTCGCCGCGGTGACCGCCGCGGGGCTGGTCGCGAAGCTGGTCGACGTCGAGGCCTTCGCGCTCGAGAACGCCTGCCGGCTGATGACGCACCAGATGCCGGACGGCGGCATGGACCGCACGATCGCGGTCGTGGACTTCGGCGCCAGCACCACCACCTTCAGCGTGCTGCGCGACCTCAAGGTCGCCTACACGCGCGACTTCGCCTTCGGCGGCCAGCAGCTGACCGAGGAGATCATGCGCACCTACGGGCTCTCCATGGAGGAAGCCGGCCGCGCCAAGAAGGAAGGCGGCCTGCCCTCGAACTACCAGCCCGAGGTGCTCGACCCGTTCATCGACGACATGACCCAGCAGGTGAGCCGCTCGCTGCAGTTCTACCTGGCGTCGGGCAGCGGCCGCAGCCAGCCGGAGCAGATCCTGATCTGCGGCGGCTGCGCCAACATCCCGGGCGTGGCGGACGTGATCGCCAGCCGCGTGGGCATCCCGGCGGAGCGCGGCGACCCGCTCGGGCAGATGAAGATTTCCTCGAAGGCCAAGGCGCTCGGCGTGACGCGGGACGCGACCGCGCTGCTGCTCGCCTGCGGCCTGGCACTGCGGAGCTTCGACGAACATGCCAAGTATTAACCTCCTGCCGTGGCGGCAGGCGCTGCGCCAGCGGCGCCGCAAGGAGTTCCTGATCGGCATCGGCGCCGCGGTCGCGCTCGCGGTCGTGGTGGCGCTGCTGGCCCACCTGACGGTCAGCTCGATGATCGACGCGCAGAAGCGGCGCAACGACCTGCTGAAGGCCGAGATCAGCGAGCTCGACAAGGCGATCGAGCAGATCCTGGCGCTCGAGGAGCAGAAGTCGCGCATGATCGCGCGCATGCAGGTGATCGACACGCTGCAGTCGAGCCGCCCCGAGATCGTCAAGCTGTTCGACCAGATCGTCGCCACGCTGCCGGAGGGCGTCTACCTCACCTCGGTCAAGCAGAGCGGCCGCAAGATCGAGTTCAACGGCGTCGCGCAGTCGAGCACCCGCGTCTCCGCGTTCATGCGCAACATCGACGCCTCCGAGGCGCTGTCCGCGCCCGAACTGAAGGTCATCCAGACCGGCCGCGACGCCGGCCCCGGCGCCCAGTTCACGCTGTTCGCGCAGCAGCGCGCGACCGCCCAGGACGAGGCCGCCGCCGCCCCGGCGCCCGCGAAACGCAACGCGCGCGTTTCGGAGGCACGGCCATGAACTTCATCGAACAGCTGCAGTCGCTCGACTTCAAGGACATCGGCCGCTGGCCGTTCCTGTTCCGCGCGCTCGGCGTCGGCATCGTGTTCGTGGTCGCCACCGCGGCGCTGGTGTGGTACCTGGTCACCGGCGACAGCGGCAACCTGCCGGAGCTGCGCAAGGCGGAGGCCGAGCAGAAGGCGCTGTGGCGGACCTTCGACGAGAAGCAGCGCAAGGCCGCGAACCTGGAGGCCTACCGCCAGCAGCTGGCCGAGATCGAGCGCACCTTCGGCGCCATGCTGCGGCAGCTGCCGGGCCGGACCGAGGTGCCGTCGCTGCTGGTGGACATCTCGCAGACCGGCCTCGCGGCCGGGCTGCAGGAACGCCTGTTCCAGCCGGCCGGCGAGGTCAAGAAGGACTTCTACGCGGAGCTGCCGATCAAGATCCAGCTCACCGGCGGCTACCACGAATTCGGCCAGTTCGTCTCCGGAATCGCGGCGCTGCCGCGCATCGTGACGCTGCACGACATCGAGATCGTCCGCGGCGCTGCCGCGCGCGGCTCGGCGGCGCGCAACCGCGCGCCGGCGCCGTCCGACGAGCTGACCATGAACCTGACGGCCAAGACCTACCGCTATCTCGAGGAAAGCGAGATCGCGCCACCGGTCGACCCCAAGGCCAAGGGCAAGCGCCCGCCGCCACCGGCCAAGCGGACCACGACATGAGCCAGCAACGCATGCGCAAGACACTGACCGCGACCGGACTCGCCGGCGCGCTGCTGCTCTCCGGCTGCTCCGACGGCACCGGGGACCTGCGCGCGGAGATCGAGAAGGCGAAGCAGCGCCCGGGCGGCCGCATCCAGCCGCTGCCGGAGGTGAAGCCGTACGTCAGCCACGAATACCAGATGGCGGACCGGCGCTCGCCGTTCCTGCAGAGCCTGGCTGGCGAGAACCCGAGCGGCCCGCGGCCCGACGTGCAGCGCCCGCGCGAGCACCTCGAGCAGTTCCCGCTCGACACGCTCAAGATGGTCGGCACGCTGAAGCTCGGCGGCGGCAACTACGGCCTGGTGCAGACCCGCGACGGGCTCATCCACCGCGTGCTGCCGGGCAACCACCTCGGACAGAACGACGGCAAGGTGACCAGCATCACCGACGCGCGGATCACGCTGGTCGAGATCATTCCTGATGGCCTTGGCGGCTACCTCGAGCGCCCCGCGGCGCTGGCGCTCGCCGACTGATTTCTGGGAGACGTCTGATGGCTCGCAACAACCGGACGACAGGGTGGAACATGGACGCGGCGCGCAGCCTTGCGCGCGCGTTCTGCGCAGCGCTGGCCCTCGCGGCCCTCGCGTTGCCGCAGGCCGCGGCGGCGCAGGGGACCGTGCGGCTCACGGCCGTGGAGGTGCAGCCGATGCAGGGCTCGACCCTGCAGGTCCGCCTGCGCACCGACGGCGTCGCGCCGCAGCCGCTCACGTTCACGATCGACCGCCCGGCGCGGCTGTCGGTGGACCTGCCCGACGTCGCGCTCGCGCTCGACAACCGGCGCGTCGACGTCGGCGCCGGCGGCGTGGACACGATCGTCGCGGCCGAGGCCGCGGGCCGCACCCGCGTGGTGTTCAACCTGGACGCGCTGGTGCCCTATTCCGCGCACGCCGACGGCGACAGCGTGGTCGTCACCATCGGCGGCGCCGCGGCGTCCGCCGCGGCCGCGGTGAGTTCCGCGGCAGCCGCCGCCCCGGGCGGCGCGCGCAGCATCGCCGGCATCGATTTCCGCCGGTCTCCCGACGGCGCCGGCCGCGTGGTGGTCAACCTCTCGGACCCCGCCACGCCCGCCAGCCTGCGGCAGGAAGGCAACCGCGTGATCGTGGACTTCGCCGGCGCCGCGCTCGGCGAGCAGTGGATGAAGCGCTACGACGTCACCGACTTCGCCACGCCGGTCACCAGCTTCGACGTGACCCGCACCGCCAGCGGCGCGCGCATCGTGGTCTCGGCGACCGGCGATTTCGAGCAGCTCGCGTACCAGACCGACAACCAGTACGTGGTCGAGGTCAAGCAGCGCCCGCGGGTGACGGCAGCCGTGGCGGCGGCCGAGAAGCAGTACACCGGCGAGCGCCTGACGCTGAACTTCCAGGACATCGACGTGCGCCCGCTGCTGCAGCTGCTGGCCGACACCAGCGGCCAGAACATCGTGGTGTCGGACACGGTCAAGGGCCGGGTGACGCTGCGCCTGCAGAACGTGCCCTGGGACCAGGCGCTGGACATCGTGCTGCGCACCAAGGGCCTCGACATGCGCCGCAAGGACAACGTGATCCTGGTGGCGCCGCAGGCGGAGCTGGCCGCGCAGGAGAAGGCCGAACTCGCGGCGCGCAAGGACATCCAGGAACTGGCGCCGCTGCGCACCGAGTTCCTGACGATCAACTACGCCAAGGCGGCCGACATCGCCCGCCTGATCAAGTCGGCGGGCGGCGGTTCGCTGCTGTCGGCGCGCGGCAACGTGACCGTGGACGAGCGCACCAACACGCTGCTGGTGCAGGACACGGCCGACAACCTGACCGCGGTGCGCAGCACGGTCGCGACGCTCGACATCCCGGTCCGGCAGGTGCTGATCGAGTCGCGCATCGTCATCGTGTCGGACGACTTCAGCCGCGAGCTGGGCGTGCGCGCCGGCTTCACCCGCGTGTCGGACGACCTCAGCGACCTGTTCGCGGTCAGCGGCAGCGCCCAGGCGACCGACACCATCATGGCCTCGGCGCTCGACAACCTGGCGAACACCGGCCAGCCGTTCCCGGTGCAGGTGCCGTTCGGCAACTTCAACCGCTACAACGTCAACATGCCGGTCGCCAACCCGGCGGGCCGCATCGCGCTGTCGATCCTCGATTTCGACGACTTCCTGATCGACCTCGAGCTGTCGGCCGCGCAGACCGAGGGCCGCGGCGAGATCAAGTCCACGCCGCGCGTCATCACCGCCAACCAGCGCGAGGCCATCATCGAGCAGGGCGTCGAGATCCCGTACCAGGAATCGGCGTCCTCGGGTGCGACCACCACGCAGTTCAAGAAGGCGGTGCTGTCGCTGAAGGTCACGCCGCAGATCACGCCGGATGACCGCGTGATCCTCGACCTGACCGTGACCAAGGACAGCGTCGGCCAGCTGGTGCCCTCGGCGACCGGCGGGTTCGTGCCCTCGATCGACACGCGCAACATCCAGACCCAGGTGCTGGTGCGCGATGGCCAGACCGTGGTGCTCGGCGGCATCATGGAGACGGAGCGCCGCGACTCGGTCAAGAAGGTCCCGCTGCTCGGCGACGTGCCGGTGGTCGGCAACCTGTTCAAGTCCAAGAGCAAGGTCAACAACCGGGACGAGCTGCTGATCTTCGTCACCCCGAAGATCCTGCGCGAGGGCTCGACGATCGATTGAGCCGGGCCTGCCCCTGGCTTGCGACACGGCCGCCTCCGGGCGGCCGTGCCGTTTAAAGGGGACGCGTCCAATTACTTTTCCGGTAATTGGACGCGTCCCCTTTACAGTCCGACCCGTACGATAATGCGGACATGTCGCGCAGCGTCTTCCTGGTTGGGCCGATGGGTTCCGGCAAGACGGCGGTCGGCCGGCAGCTGGCCCGCCGGCTGGGGCAGCCGTTCCGGGACAGCGACGCCGAGGTCGAGCTGCGCACCGGCGTGGACATCGCCTACATCTTCGAGCGCGAGGGCGAGGCCGGCTTCCGCGCCCGCGAGCGCGACGCGATCGACGCGCTGACCCGGGAGCCCGGCATCGTGCTCGCGACCGGCGGCGGCGCGATCCTGATGCCCGAGAACCGGGAACGGCTCGCGGAGCGCGGCACGGTCGTGTTCCTGGACACCACGATCGAGCAGCAGCTCGCCCGCACGCAACGCGGGCAGCACCGGCCGCTGCTCGATACCCCCGACCGGCGCGCTACGCTCGAGGAGCTCATGCGGGTGCGCGATCCGCTGTACCGGTCCATTGCCGCGATCACGATCCGCACCGACGGCCGCGCCCCCGGCGCGGTTGCGGCGGACATCGAGAAGGCCCTGCAGGAATCCGCGCATGCAGCGACTTGAGGTGACGCTCGCCGAGCGCAGCTACCCGATCCTGATCGGGCCGGGCCTGCTCGGCTCGCGCGAACTGCTCGCGGCGCACGCGGCCAGCGCGCAGCTGCTGGTCGTCACCGACCAGACGGTGGCGCGGCTATGGCTGCCGCGGCTCGAGGAAGGCCTCGCCGGCCGCGAGTTCGCGCGCTGCGTGATCCCGGACGGCGAGGAGCAGAAGACTCTCGAGACCGCCATGGGCGTCATCGACGCGCTGGTCGCCGCGCACGTCCACCGGGACGGCATGATCCTCGCGCTCGGCGGCGGCGTGGTCGGCGACGTCGCCGGGTTCGCGGCGGCGTCCTACCAGCGCGGCATCGGCTTCATCCAGCTGCCGACCACGCTGCTGGCGCAGGTGGATTCCTCGGTCGGCGGCAAGACCGGCGTCAACCACCCGGGCGGCAAGAACCTGATCGGCGCCTTCCACCAGCCGCGGGCCGTGATCGCGGACACCGACACGCTGTCCACGCTGCCCGACCGCGAGCTGCGCGCGGGATTCGCCGAGGTCGTGAAGGCGGCGCTGGTCGCGGACGCGGCGTTCTTCGCCTGGCTCGAGGCGCACGCGGGCGCCGTGCTGGCGCGCGAGCCGGAGGCGCTCGCGCACGCGATCCGCCGCGCCTGCGAGATCAAGGCGGCGATCGTCGCCCGCGACGAGCGCGAGCAGGGACCGCGGGCGCTGCTGAACCTCGGCCATACCTTCGGCCACGCGATCGAGGCCGGCGCCGGCTACGGGCGCGTGCTGCACGGCGAGGCGGTGGCGACCGGGCTGGTGCTGGCGGCCGAGTTCTCGGCGCGCAGCGGCCGGCTGCCGGCGGCGGAAGCGGCGCGCGTGCGCGCGCTCATCCTGCGCGCCGGGCTGCCGGCGGATCCGCCGCGCATCGGCCGCGCGCGCATGCAGGAGCTCATGGGCATGGACAAGAAGGTCGCCGGCGGCCGGCTGCGACTGGTGCTGCTGGACGCGATCGGCGGCGCCGCGGCGACGGCGGACTACCCGGAGGATGCCCTCGGCGCGCTGCTCGAGGAGCGGATGGGCACATGAGGAAGGGCCCCGACCCGGACGCGGGGCTCGCGCCCTACGCCGCACGCGAGGCGCACTCGCGCGGCCGCCGCCACCCGGAACCGCCCGCGGACTGGCGCGGCGAGTTCCAGCGCGACCGTGACCGCATCGTGCATTCCAATGCCTTCCGCCGCCTGGTCTACAAGACCCAGGTGTTCATCAACCACGAAGGCGACATGTACCGCACGCGGCTCACGCACTCGCTGGAAGTCGCCCAGATCGGCCGCTCGGTCGCGCTCGCGCTCGCGCTCTCCGAGCCGCTGACCGAGGCGATCTGCGCTGGCGCACGACCTCGGCCACACGCCCTTCGGCCACGCCGGCCAGGACGTGCTGAACGACTGCATGCGCGACTACGGCGGCTTCGAGCACAACCTGCAGTCGCTGCGCGTGGTGGACGAGCTCGAGGAGCGCTACGCCGCGCTCGACGGGCTCAACCTGACCTTTGAGACCCGCGAGGGCATCCTCAAGCACTGCTCGCTCGCCAACGCGCGCCGGCTCGGCGAGCTGGGCCGGCGCTTCATCGAGCGCACGCAGCCGGGGCTCGAGGCGCAGATCGCCGACCTCGCGGACGCCATCGCCTACAACAACCACGACGTGGACGACGGGCTGCGCTCCGGCCTGGTGACGATGGAGGAGCTGCGCACCGTGGCCTGCTTCGCGCGCCAGTACGAGGCGGTGCGCGCGGCGCATCCGCAGCTGCCCGAGAGGCGCATGGTGCACGAGATCATCCGCCGCATGATCCACGAGGTCGTGAGCGACCTGATCGAGGAAACCGGCCGCCGGCTGGCGGAGATCGCGCCGGCCGACATCGACGCGGTGCGCGCGCAGCCGAAGGCGATTGTCGGCTTCTCGCCGGCGCGCGATGCCGATCACCACGAGCTGAAGAAATTCCTGCGCAACCGGCTCTACCGCCACGAGCGCATGCAGGCGACCCGCCTCGGCGCGGGCCAGGTGCTGAAGGACCTGTTCGAGGCCTATTTCGAGGATGTCGCCCGGATGCCGGAGGAACACGAGGCAGCCGCCCGGGCAGCGGAGTCCGCCGCCGGCAGGGCCGGACGGGCAAGGGCGGTCGCGGACTATGTGGCCGGCATGACGGACCGCTATGCTTTCGAAGCGCACCGCCGACTGGCGGCCGGCGGCACGAGCCGTCCGACGAGGGAGTAGGGACACCACACATGCATGCTGTCCGGACCGGTTGCATGGCCGCCGCCATGCTGGCACTCGCCCCGGCGCCGTCCGTTGCGGCGGCCCTCGTTCCGGTCGAGGACTTCGCCAGGGACGAAGCCATCTCGGGCGTCACCCTGTCGCCGGATGGCAGACGCCTGGCCATCGTCTACTCCCGTAACGGCATCAACAACCTGGCCGTGATCGAGATTGCGACGATGGCGGCCAGCGTCGTGGCGGGCTTCAAGCTGCCGTCGCAGATCGGCTGGGCACGCTGGGTCAGCGACGAGCGCATGGTGCTGAGCGTGAACGAGTTCATCGAGGGCCGCGCATTCGCGACCAGCCTGGTGACGGTTCGTCATGACGACCGCCGGCCGCGCTACCTGTTCGACAACCGGCGCTCGGTGATTCCCTGGTACGTGTCCGAGTCCATCGTCGATCTCGTGCGGGGATCGCCGGACGAGGTGTTGCTGCGCTCGAACCTCGCGGACGCCGAGTTCCCCGAGGTCCACCGCGTGCGGCTTGACCTGCCCAGCGAGCCCGGCCCGAACATCGTGACCCGCCAGAACATCGATTATGCCGCGACCAAGCGCAGCGTCGAGGTCAGGGCCCCGGCGCGCAGGTGCGACTACGTCACCGACAATGCCGGCGTGGTCCGCACCTGCCTGGGCACGGAACCGGACGGCTCCAGGCGGCTGCTGTACCGCGCCGGCGCGACGGCCGAATGGTCCGAGATCGCCAGCTACCCGCTGAACGGACCCTACCTGGAGCCGGTCGGCTTCACTCCGGACAATGCCCGCATCATCGCGCTGTCCAATGTCGGGCGTGATCGCCGCGGGCTCGTGGAATTCGACCCCGTCGAGCGCCGCACGACGCAACTCCATTTCGAGCGCCCGGATGTCGACCTGTCGAGGGCGATCTATTCCCCGACCGACGGGCGGCTCATGGCCGTCACCTGGCATTCGGAGCGCGGCGAAGTCTGGTACTTCGACGGCACTGCGAGCCGCGTCCATCGCGAGGTCGCCCGGTTGTTTCCCGACCGGTCCGTGACCATCGTCAACCACAGCAAGGACCGCCGTCTGTACCTCGTGCTGGTGTCCGGCGAACGGGATCCGGGCACCTACTACCTGCTGGACCTCGAGGCCCCCAGCCTGAAGCCGCTGGTGAAGGTGGCGCCGTGGATCGATCCCGGGAGGATGGCGGAGGTCAGGCCGATCCGCTTCAGCGCGCGCGACGGCCTCGAGCTGACCGGCTACCTGACCCTGCCGCCCGGCCGGCCCGGGGAGAAGCTGCCGCTGATCCTCCATCCGCACGGCGGGCCGCACGGCGTGCGCGACTACGCGCGCTTTGATCCGACCGTGCAGTTTCTCGCCAACCGCGGCTACGCCGTCCTGCAGGTCAACTTCCGCGGCTCCGGCGGGTTCGGGCTGGAGTTCCAGAAGGCCGGACACCGCGAATGGGGCCAGAAGATGCAGGACGACCTTGCGGACGGCGTGGCGTGGGCGGTGAAGGAGGGTATCGCCGATCCCGGCCGCGTCGGCATCTACGGGGCGAGCTACGGCGGCTACGCCGCGATGATGGGCCTGGTGCGCCATCCGGAGCTGTACCGCGTCGGCATGACCTTTGCCGGCGTGTCCGACCTCGAGGGGATGTTCGACGAGACGATCAGCAGCCGCGGCTGGTACCGGCGACGCTCGCGTGAGGAGTTGCGCTACTGGGAAGACGTGATCGGCAGCCGCCGCGACGTGGAAACGCTGAGGACGCTGTCGCCGCTGCACAACGTGGACGCCATCCGCGTGCCGGTCTTCATCGCCCACGGCCGCATGGACTTCGTGGTTGATTACGAGCAGGCGACGCGCCTGCACAACGCCCTCAAGCGCCGCGGCGCCGTGGTCGAGTTTCTTGGCGTCGCGGACGATCGCCACGGTTTCGTGCGGGAGGAAAACCGGGTCGAGCTGCTGCGCCGCATGGAGAAGTTCTTGGCCGCGCACATGCCGAGCGACGATCTGCGGGGTGCCGCCAGATGAGCCGGGCGACCATCCCCGCGCGCGAACGCCTGATCTTCGCGATGGACGTGCCGGAGGCGGGCGCGGCGCGCCGGCTCGCGGACACGCTGGACGATGCGGTCGCGTTCTACAAGATCGGCCTCGAGCTGTTCACTTCCGGCGGCGCCTTCGAGCTGATCGACTGGATGACCGGGCGCGGCAAGCGCGTGTTCCTCGACCTCAAGTTCTTCGACGTGCCGGCAACGGTCGCGGCGGCGGTGCGCAACCTGCGGGGCCGCGGCGTCACCT
Organism: Steroidobacteraceae bacterium; assembly: GCA_019634895.1. GTDB lineage: Bacteria > Pseudomonadota > Gammaproteobacteria > Steroidobacterales > Steroidobacteraceae > SCUD01. The sequence goes on from JAHCAM010000001.1 coordinate 129,965, forward strand.
TCACGACCGTGCACGGCAACCAGGCGATCATGGAAGCGGCAGCGGAGGCCGCCGCGGGCGAGGTCGGCATCCTCGCGGTCACGGTGCTGACCAGCCTGGATCGCGGAGATCTCGACGACCTCGGGTTCCAGTGCGACGTGGGCGAACTGGTGCTGTCGCGGGCGCGGCGCGCGCTGGCCGCGGGCTGCGCCGGCGTGATCTCCTCGGGACTGGAGGCGAAGGCGCTGCGCGCCGGCGTGGACGATCGCCTGATCGTGGTGACGCCCGGGATCCGGCCGGTCGAGAACCGTCCGGCCGACGACCAGAAGCGCGTGGTGGACGTCGCCCAGGCGTTCGCGAACGGCGCCGACTACATCGTCGTCGGCCGGCCGATCCGCGATGCGGCGGACCCGCGCGCCGCGGCGGAGGCGATCCAGGCGACCATCGCCGGGATCTTCCCGAACCGATGAGTGCATTGCAGAACGACCGGCTGCTGCGCGCGCTTGCCCGCGAGCCGGTGGACCGCACGCCGGTGTGGATCATGCGCCAGGCCGGGCGTTATCTGCCGGAGTACCGCGCCACGCGCGCGAAGGCGGGCAGCTTCCTGGCGCTCGCGACCAACCCGGAGCTCGCCTGCGAAGTGACGCTGCAGCCGCTGGCGCGCTTCCCGCTCGACGCCGCCATCCTGTTCTCGGACATCCTGATGATCCCGAAGGCGATGGGCGTCGGGCTCGCGTTCGAGGAGGGCGAGGGGCCGAAGATCGGGCGCCCGGTGCGCTCCGCTTCCGACGTGGACGCGCTGCCGGTGCCGGACCCGGCGCAGGAGCTGCGCTTCGTGATGGACGCGGTCGCGCTGATCCGCCGCGAACTGGCGGGCCGCGTGCCGCTGATCGGCTTCGCCGGCTCGCCGTGGACGGTCGCGACCTACATGGTGGAGGGCGGCAGCAGCCGCGACTTCGCGCGCATCAAGGGCATGCTGTACGGCGATCCGCAGGCGCTGCACCGGCTGCTGGCGAAGCTCGCGCGCGCGACGACGGACTACCTCAACGCACAGATCGCCGCCGGCGCGCAGGCGGTGATGGTGTTCGACACCTGGGGCGGGGCGCTGTCGACGCCCGCGTACCTGGAGTTCTCGCTGCCCTACATGGAGCGGATCGTCGCGGGCCTCGTGCGCGAGCGCGAGGAGCGGCGCGTGCCGGTCATCCTGTTCACCAAGGGCGGCGGCGCGTGGTTTTCACGCATGGCGGCGGCGGGCGCGGACGCGCTGGGCGTTGACTGGACGATGGAGCTGGGCGCTGCGCGGCTGGCGACCGGCGGGCGCGTGGCCCTGCAGGGCAACATGGACCCGGGCGTGCTGTACGCGCCTCCGGCCGCGATCCGCACCGAGGTCGCGCGCATCCTCGAAAGCTACGGCCGCGGGCCGGGGCACGTCTTCAACCTCGGCCACGGCGTGCAGCCGGGCGTGAACCCCGACCACGTCGCCGCGCTGGTCGCCGCCGTCGCCGAACTCTCCCCCGCGTATCACGGATAAAGGGGACGCGTCCAATTAAGAATTGGAGCGGACAGGCCCAATCGCGAACTTCCGGAGCCGCGCGCTCCCGTTCGGGATTCCTTAATTGGACCTGTCCCCTTTATTTCCTGGCGAGCTCGTCGCGCAGCGTGCGGCGCAGGATCTTGCCGACGTTGGTCTTCGGCAGCTCGTCGCGGAAGTGCACGGCCTTCGGCACCTTGTAGCCGGTCAGCTCCTTGCGGCAGTACGCGATCACCTGCTCGGCGGTCAGCGCCGGGTCCTTGCGCACGATGAACAGCGCGACCACCTCGCCCGAGCGCTCGTCGGGCTGCGCGACCGCCGCGACCTCGAGCACGCCCGGCATCTGCGCCACCACGCCCTCGACCTCGTTCGGGTACACGTTGAAGCCCGAGACGATGATCATGTCCTTCTTGCGGTCCTCGATGTAGGTGCGGCCGAGCTCGTCCATGCGCCCGACGTCGCCGGTGCGCAGCCAGCCGTTCGGCAGCATGACCTTGGCGGTCTCCTCCGGCCGGTTCCAGTAGCCGCGCATCACCTGCGGGCCGCGCAGGCAGATCTCGCCGACCGAGCCGACCGGCAGCTCGTTGCCGTCGTCGTCGCGGATCGAGATCTCGGTCGAGGGCAGCGGATAGCCGATCGCGCCGGTGAACTCGAGCGTGCCGGGCAGGTTCGCGGTGCCGACCGGCGAGGTCTCCGTGAGCCCCCAGCCCTGGCAGATGTGCCGCCCGGTGACCTGGCGCCAGCGCTCGGACACCGCCGCCTGCACCGCCATGCCGCCGCCGAGGGCGACCTTGAGCGAGGAGAAGTCGAGCTGGTCGAAGCCCGGCGTGTGCAGCAAGCCGTTGAACAGCGTGTTCACGCCGGTGATGAAGGTGAACTTCACCTTCGACAGCTCCTTCACGAAGCCCGGCATGTCGCGCGGGTTGGTGATCAGCACGTTGTGCCCGCCGGTCTTCGTGAACACCAGCAGGTTCGAGGTCAGCGCGAAGATGTGGTAGAGCGGCAGCGCAGTGATGACCACCGCGTCCTCGATCTCGCCGAGCTCTGGCATGAAGGCCACGACCTGCAGCGTATTCGCGACCAGGTTGCGGTGCGTCAGCACCGCGCCCTTGGAGACGCCGGTGGTGCCGCCGGTGTACTGCAGGAAGGCGATGTCCTCGCCGCCGACGTCCACGGGATCGAGCGCGAGCGAGGCACCCTTCGCGAGCACCTCCGTGAAGCGCAGGCTGCCGGGCAGCGACCAGGCCGGCACCATCTTCTTCACGCGGCGGATCACGAAGTTGGTGATGGCGCCCTTCGGGAAGCCGAGCAGGTCGCCGATGCCGGTGACGATCACGCGCTTCACCGGCGTCTTCGCCAGCACCTGCTGCAGCGTCGCCGCCGCGTTCTCGAAGATCACGATCGCGGTCGCGCCCGAGTCGTTCAGCTGGTGCTCGAGCTCGCGCGCGGTGTAGAGCGGGTTGACGTTGACGATCGTGAGGCCGGCGCGCAGCGCGCCGATGATGGCGATCGGGTACTGCAGGATGTTCGGCATCATCAGGGCGATGCGGTCGCCCTTCTTCAGGCCGGCTTCCTGCTGCAGCCAGGCGCCGAAACGGCGGGACAGTTCGTCCGCCTGGGCGTAGCTGAGCGTCCGGCCCATGTTGGTGAACGCCGGGCGCGCGGCATAGTGCCGGAACGAATGCTCGAACATCTCCTTCAGCGAGCGGATCGCGTCCGGGTCGATCTCGGCCGGCACGCCGGGCGGGTAATGCTTCAGCCAGAATTTCCCGGCACTGGTGTTCACGTCGTTCATTGTTGCGTCGCAAAATGAAGCCGGGCCCCCGCGGCCGGCGGTCCATCGAATTTGACGCGGGTTCGGCTAGCGGCGCAAGAGCGGATGCAGCTGCGGCCAGACATTGTCGAGCAGCCGCGGCTGCGCCTGCGCGGAGGGGTGGATGCCATCCGGCAGGAACAGCGCCAGATCGAGCGCGAAGTCCTCGTTCAGGAGCGCCGCGCTGCCGATGCGGTAGCGCTTCACCAGGTCCGCGTAGATTCCCTCGAAGGACGAAGCGTAGCGGGGTCCGTAGTTGCTCGGGATGCGCGCGACGATGAGCAGCACCTCGGCGCCCGCGGCGCGGGACCTGGTGATCATGAGCTCGAGGTTGGCGCGCACACGCTGCACGGGCAGGCCGCGCAGGCCGTCGTTGCTGCCGAGCTCGATGATGACGATCGCGGGCTTGTGGGTCGCCAGCGCGCGGTCCAGGCGCTGGACGCCGCCGTCGGTGGTCTCGCCGGTGATGCTGGCATTGACCACACGGTATCCGTAACCTTCCTTCTTCAAGCGCTGCTGCAGCAGCGCCACCCAGCCCTGCCCGGGGGCGAGCCCGTAACCGGCCGAGAGCGAGTCACCGACCACCAGGATGACCGGCGGTTGGGCGGCCTGCGCCGGGCCGGCAGCGGCGAGCAGCAGGATCAGGACAGCCAGGACGCTACGCATGGACAGAAAGACCGTTCTCGAAGCCAGAAGTTTGCGCAAGCAGGTTACCAGCCCGGAGGGAATGCTGACCATCCTCGACGACGTCAGCCTGCAGGTCGCGGCCGGGGAGACCGTGGCCGTGGTCGGGGCTTCCGGGGCCGGCAAGTCCACGCTGCTGGCCCTGCTGGCGGGCCTCGACGAGCCGACCGCTGGGGCGGTGTGGCTCTCGGGCACCGAGCTCTCGGCGCTGGACGAGGACGGCCGCGCCGAGGCCCGCGCCAGGCACGTCGGCTTCGTGTTCCAGTCCTTCCACCTGGTGCCGTCCCTGACCGCGCTCGAGAACGTGATGCTGCCGCTCGAGCTCGCGGGCCGCTCCGACGCCCGCGCCGCCGCGCGCGAGGCGCTCGCTCAGGTGGGCCTCGCCGGGCGCCTCGGCCATTATCCGCGCCAGCTCTCCGGCGGCGAGCAGCAGCGGGTCGCGATCGCGCGCGCCTTCGTCACCCGGCCCGCCGTGCTGTTCGCCGACGAGCCGACCGGCAACCTCGACACCACCACCGGCGCGCGCGTGATGCAGCTGCTGTTCGAGATGAACCGGGCGACCGGCACCACGCTCGTGCTCGTGACCCACGACCGCGCGATCGCCGAACGCTGCGACCGCGTCATCGAGATGGACGCCGGCAGGCTCGTGCACTGATGCGGGCACTGCGCTTCGCATTGCTGGCGCTGCTGCGCGACTGGCGCTCCGGCGAGCTCGCCGTGCTGCTGGCGGCGCTGCTGGTCGCCGTGACCGCGCTGACCGGCGTCGGCTTCTTCACCGACCGCATCTCGCAGGCGGTCGCGCAGCGCGCCGCCGAGGTGCTGGCCGCGGACCTGCGGCTGCGCTCGCTGCAGCCGGTCGGCACGGAGTACGAGGCGCTCGCCGCGGCGCGCGGCATCGCGACAGCGCGCACGATCTTCTTCCCGAGCGTGGTGTTCCATGGCGAGGACTCCGCGCTCGCGGCGGTCCGTGCCGTGGGGCCGGGCTACCCGTTGCGCGGCAAGCTCAGGATCTCGGATGCGGCATTCGCCGCCGCGCGCGAGACCGACGAGCTGCCCGGCCGCGGCGAAGTCTGGCTCGACCCGCGCCTGCTCGCGCGCCTGGGCGCCGCGGTCGGCGACCCGGTGAGCGTGGGCGCCGCGACCTTCACGGTCTCGCGCGTGCTCGACTACCGGCCGGACCAGGGCGCGAACTTCGTGGACCTCGCGCCCTCGCTGCTGCTGCCGCTCGCGGACCTCGACTCGACCGGGCTGCTGGGGCCCGGCAGCCGCGCGACCTATTCGGTGCTGTTCGCCGGCACGCCCTCGGCGATCGCGGACTTCAAGTCGGAACTCGCCGAACGCAAGACCGCGAGCGAGCGGCTGGTGGACATCGCCGAGGAGAGCCCGCAGGTGGAGGCCTCGAGTGCGCGCGCCGGCCGCTTCCTGAACCTGTCCGCGATGATCACCGTGCTGCTGGCGGCGGTCGCCGTCGCCATGGCCGCGCGCCGCTACACCCAGCGCCACCTCGACAACGTCGCGTTGATGAAGTGCATGGGCGCGCCGCAGCGCCTCGTGCTGCAGGTCACGATCATCGAGCTCGCGCTGCTCGCGGTCATCGCGGCGGTCGTGGGCGCCGCGCTGGGGTTCCTGGCGCAGGAGATCCTGGCCTGGCTGCTGGGCGACCTGGTGCGCGCGGACCTGCCGCCGCCGACCGCGGCGCCCGCGATCATGGGCGCGGTCACCGCGCTCGCGATCCTGGTGGGCTTCGCGCTGCCGCCGATGCTGCAGCTCAAGCGCGTGCCGCCGGCGCGGGTGCTGCGGCGCAACCTCGAGCCGCCGAAGCTGCGCTATACGGTCTCGTACGGACTCGCGGTCGCGGCGCTGCTGGCCGTGCTGTTCTGGCTGGTGCGGGACACGAAGCTGGTCGCCGTCGTCGCCGCCGGCATTGCCGCGACGCTGGCGATCCTCTACCTCGCCGGCTTCCTGCTGGTGAAGCTGACCGGCAGGCTGCGCGGCGCAGTGGGCGTTGCCTGGCGCTACGGGCTCGCGAACCTGGCGCGCCGCGGGCGCGAGAGCGTGGTGCAGGTGGTCGCCTTCGGGCTCGGGCTGATGGTGCTGCTGCTGCTCGCGGTCGTCAGGAACGACCTGCTGGAGAACTGGCGCGCGAGCCTGCCGGCGGAGACGCCCAACTTCTTCATGATCAACATCCCGGCCGACGAGACCGGGGCGTTCGCGGCCTTCGTCGAGGAACGCGGGCTGCCGAAGCCGGTGCTGTTCCCGATGATCCGCGCGCGCATGACGGCGCTGAACGGCACGCCGGTGGACGAGCTGAAGCTCGGCACCGACCGCGGCCGCGGCTTCGCCGAGCGCGAGCAGAACCTGTCCTGGGCGGCCGAACCGCAGGTGGACAACAGGATCGTCGCCGGCGCGTGGTGGACCGAGGCCGACTACGGCAAGCCGCTGGTGTCGGTCGCCGTCGAGTACCAGGAGGAGATGGGCCTGAAGCTCGGCGACAGGCTCACCTTCGACGTCGCGGGCGAGACGCTCGAGGCGGAAGTCACGAACTTCCGGCAGGTGGAATGGGACAATTTCCGCCCGAACTTCTTCCTGGTGTTCCCGCCGAAAACGCTGGACGGCCTCGCCGGCACCTGGCTCACCAGCATGAAGCTCGACGAGAGCCAGCGGCGGCTGCTGGTGGACGTGGTGCGGCGCTTCCCGTCGGTGTCGCTGTTCGACATCGACGCGATCCTGGCGCAGGTGCGCGACGTCATGGACCGCGCCTCGCTCGCCGTGCAGTACGTGTTCCTGTTCACGCTCGCGGCCGGCATCACCGTGCTGCTCGCCGCCATCCAGGCGACCCGCGACGAGCGCCGCTATGAGAGCGCGATGCTCCGGACGCTGGGCGCGCGCCGGCGCGTGGTGCTCGCGGGCGTGGCCTCCGAGTTCACGGCGCTCGGCATGCTCTCGGGCGTGCTCGCGGCAGTCGGCGCGACGCTGGTCGGCTGGCTGCTCGCGACCCAGGTGTTCGAGCTGGAATACGCGATCGATCCCTGGGTATGGGTGATCGGGCTGGTCGCGGGGGCGGTCATCGTCGGCGGGGCGGGGACCTTCGCGGCGCGCAAGGTCGTGAACCACCCGCCGATCAGTACGTTGCGGGAAGCTTGAGCTATCTGCCCGCCACCTGCATCGCCGTCTCCGCGAACGGCTCGAGCTCCCCGCGCCGCGTGTAGCCGTCAATCCGGATCCGGTAGCGCCCCGCTGGCAGCAGCGAGGTGTTGAACGACAGCTTCAGGTCGTTGTTCGAGTCGCGAGCCATGCGCTCCGCGTGCAGCACCAGCGTACCGTCGTCGCGGGTGATGCTGATGCGGAAGCGCTCGTAGCTCGAGGTCACCGCTGCGATCGAGAGGTCCACGCGCTGCGGCAGGTCGCCGCCGCCGACGCTGAACACGCGCGTCTGGCGCGGGTCGATGCGGATGCTGCGACTCGAGGAAGGGGCCTGCAGGAATCCGGCCGCGGCCTGCTTTTGCAGCAGCTCATGGCGGTCCTCGGCGATGCCCCAGCGCCAGGCGACCCAGATCAGCGCCACGACGAGTACCAGGACCAGCCCGGCGATGCCCGCCAGGGCCCTGGGCTGCTGGAGCTTTTCGAGCCAGGCAGGAACTTCATGCTGCATTGACCCGTCTCCGGGGTGGCTTGCGTTTATTCTATGCATTCCACGCCCAAGGAGGGCCGTCATGGGTTCACAGTTCTCGCGTTCCGGCCTGCTCGCGGCCGGCGTCCTGCTCGCACTGAATGCCGCCGCGGCCGAACCGCAGGTCTCGCTCACGGTGTACAGCTCGGCGCAGCCCGGCGGCATTCCCGCCGAATGGTACCGGCCGCTGCCGGGCATGGGCACGCCGCAGGCGAGCCAGCTCCCGGGCTTCGCGCTGGTGCGGCTCGACCGCGACCTCGAGTTCACGCGCGGGCGCGGCATGATCCGGCTCACCGACGTCGCGGCGCTGATCGATCCGACGACCGTGCAGTTCCTCTCGCTCAACGACGCCGCCGGCACCAAAGTGCTGGAGCAGAACTTCCAGTTCGACCTGGTGAGCCAGGACAAGCTGCTGTCGCGCTACGTCGACCGGCCGGTCGCGGTCGAGCAGCGCCAGGGCGACGGCATGAAGGTGATCGACGGCACGCTGCTCTCGTCCAATGACGGGCTCGTGCTCAGGGGCGCGGACGGACAGATCCACGCGCTGCGCGAATGGAGCGGCATGCGCTTCGGGGAACTGCCGGGCGGGCTGATCACGCGCCCGACGCTCGAGTGGGACGTGCTCTCCGCGAAGGGCGGCACCCAGCGCGCGCGCATCTCCTACCAGACCGGCGGCATCACCTGGTGGGCGGACTACAACCTGATCTTCACCGAGGGCGCGGATGCGAACTCGGGATTCGTGGACGTCGGCGCCTGGGTCAGCCTGCTGAACCAGTCGGGCGCGACCTACGGCGATGCGAAGCTCAAGCTGATCGCGGGCGACGTGAACCGAGTGCAGCCGAAGGCATATCCCCAGGCCGCGATCGCATCACGAATGATGACGATGGAAGCGGCTGACGCCGGCTTCGAGGAGAAGGCGTTCTTCGAGTACCACCTCTACACGCTCGGCCGCCCGGCGACGATCCCGAACAACTCCACCAAGCAGATCGAGCTGTTCGAGAAGACGGCGCGCGTGCCGGCGAAGAAGCAGCTGGTCTATTACGGCGCGGAGTTCTACGGCAACTGGGGCTCGCCGATGATTGAACGGGAGTTCGGCCCGACTTCCAGCAAGGAAGTGCACGTCTGGCTGACGTTCCGCAACGACAAGGCCTCGGGCATGGGCATGCCGCTGCCGGCCGGACGCATCCGCGTCTCGCAGCAGGACAAGGCCGACGGCAGCCTCGAGTTCATCGGCGAGGACAGGATCGGCCACACGCCGAAGGACGAGGACGTGCGGGTGAAGCTCGGCACGGCCTTCGACGTGGTCGGCGAGCGGCGGCAGACGGACTTCTCCGTGAACTCGAAGGGCCGCGAGATGGAGGAGGCCATCGAGATCAAGGTGCGCAACCACAAGGAGCAGGCGGTCGAGGTGATCGTGCGCGAGAGCCTCCACCGCTGGAGCAAGTGGACGCTGCTTTCGCAGTCGCATCCCTCGAAGAAGTGGGACGCGCGCACCATCGAGTTCCCGGTGAAGATCCCCGCGGGCGGGGAGGCCGTCGTCACCTACCGCGTGCGCTACACCTGGTAGGGATCGATCGCGAGCTCGGCGCCGACGGCGAGCGTCTCGCCGATGCCGCCCTCGACCACGCAGTTCTGGCCGAAGGTGACGCCCTTGAGCTGGCGGTCCCAGCGGTAGCTCCTGAGCGTCTTCAGCGGCTGCTGGCCGGCATCGCGCATGCCGGTCTTCTGGTCGGTGGTCGTGATCACGCAGCGCGTGCAGTGCTTGACGCCGCGGATCGCCACGCGCCCGAAGCGGTAGACGGTCATGGCGTCCTCGGCGTGCGCGGGCACCCCCTCGATCACGATGCTCGGGCGGAAGCGGTTCATCGGCAGCGGCGACGGCAGTTTCCGGTTCAGCTCCTCGAGCGAGGCGCGCGAGATGAGCAGCAGCGGGTAGCCGTCGGTGAAGGTGACCGGATGCGGATCCGGGCCGGCGTACTCCGGGTTGGCGAGGCGCGGCACGGATTCGTCGATGCGGACGAGGCGCAGCGGCTCGCCCAGCAGCGCCAGCAGCCAGTCCGAGGCTTCCTGCCCGGCATCCACGCCCACGCAGCTGTCCTTCCAGACCTGCACCTTGCGCCGCGGGCCGTCGTGATGCAGGTCGATCGCGAGCTGCGGCTGGCCGTCGGTGACGAGGCGCAGCTGGCCGCCGAAGATCGAGGTCGTGATCGCGGTCAGGTGCGGGTGCGTGCGCTGGGTGATGAAGCGGTCCTTCGAGTCCACGATCATCCAGCGCCGGTCCCACTCCAGGCCGGTCGCCGTGACTTTCGCATCGCGGACGTCGATGCCGCGGCAGGACTTCACCGGGTAGACGTGCAGGCTCGCGATGCGCGGCGTCAGCATGGGCTCAGCGGCCGGTTTTCAGCGTGAAGTCGAAGCTGCCGTAGTGCAGGTAGTTGGCCCAGTCGGCCGCCGGCAGGTCGCGCACCGCCTTGCGCGAGGCGTTCAGCGCGGTGCCGATGGACTGGCCCTGCGCGAGTCCGCGGTACAGCGTGGTCGCGAATGCGGATGCCGCGCTGTCGGACACCGGCCACCAGGTGCCGATGAAATTGGCGACGCCGCCGCGCAGGAAGGCCTCCGCGAAGCCGACGCTGCGGTCGAGCTGGCGCAGCGGCTTGACCGCGGTGCGCAGGCGGCCGGATTCGCAGGCATTGAAGAACACGAGCGCGGGGACGGAATCGAGCGCGGCGAGGTCGGCGCCGGAGAGCACGCGCCCGCCCGCGCAGAGGATGCCGCTCGAGGCCGGGGCATCCGGGTCGAAATAGGCGTGGCCCGCGAAGTGGATCGCGTCGTAGTCGCCGGAGCGGAACTCCGCCAGCAGGCGCGCGCGGGTGGCGTCGCTGCCGCGGATCGCGGTGATGCCGGCGCCCTCGATCTGTGCCAGCAGCCTGGCGACGCGCTCGCCTTCCTCCACCGCGCCCGGCAGGTCGCCGGTCGGGTTGACCACCAGCAGCACGTTGAGCTCCCGCTCGCGCCGGCGCTGCTCGCGCCACTTGGCGACCGACATGCCCTCGGCGGCGTAGCGGCGGCTGAGGCCGTTCTGCGCGGCCGGCAGCCAGCCCTTCAGGTTCAGCGTCTCCCAGGGCCAGTGCGCGCTCGCGCTGTCGTGCACGACGACGAGCGGGGCGTCGCTGACCGAAGGCAGCGCTTCGGCGATTTCCTCCGGAAGCAGCAGTTCCGCGAGCCGTTCACCGAAGACGTCGAGTTCCGCCATGGACATGCCGGGCATCAGGCGGGCGTGCTCGCGCTCGAGCGCCTTGAAGTCGAGCTTGCGCGTGCCGACCAGCGCGGTGGCCTTGGGGGCCGGGCCGAGCAGCGCGACCCGCAGCTGGGCCGCCGACTCCTGCACGAACAGCCAGGCGAGCGGGGTCGCGGTGGCCTTCGGTACGCGCGGCGCCTTGCGCGCCGCCTTGCGCTCCGGCATCAGGCGCATCCAGCGCGCCGCCGGATGCACGCGCAGCAGGTCCTCCGCGACGCGGCGCGCCTCCGCCAGGCGCTTGCCGCTTCGTGACAGGATCGCGATACGGCGGATGCGCAACTGCGGCGCCAGGTCGTTGAGCGCCGTCAGCACGCCCTCGAGCTGGGCGCGCGCCGCGTCCTCCGCGCTCGCGCCCGAGGCCGTGCCCCACAGCACCATCGCGAAATCGCTGACGCCGGAGAGCGCGAGGGTGCGCGTGACGTTGGCGGCGGCGAGGCGCTGCACGTCCGGGCCGTAGCCGCCGAAATCGCCGAGGCCCGCGAATACGACCAGGCGCGCGGCGAGCTCGCGCCGGCCGACCGGCAGCACGAACACCTCGCCCGCGGCTGCGCTGATCGCGCGCCTTCTCGCCAGATCGCTGATGGCCCCATCGAGAATGCGGTCGATGGCCTGGGCCGCGCCCGCGGGTTCCACGTTGGCGAACGCGCCGAGCACCAGCGCGGCCGCGTCGCTCTGCGTCACGCTGCCCTCGACGAAGGCGAGTTCCACGGGCCGCACCGGCGCGCCGCGCTCGGCGCCGGGCGCGGCCGCGGGCGCCGGGTGCGCCACGCCCACGAACTCGTGCAGGAACTCGCGCTGCTCGCGCTCCGAGAGGTCGTTCCAGTCGATCTTGGCGGCCGGCGGCGCGCGCGTGTCCTCCTGCCACAGGGTCGGAATCGGCCGGCGCCGCGGCAGCACGTGCGGCAGGGCATTCGTGGTCTCGCCGCGCGCGAGGTCGATGACCGCGCGGCCGACGTCGGCATGGCCCGGCAGCGAGCCGTGGCTTTCCTCCACGTACCACGCGGGCAGGCCCGGCCAGTGCGCGAGTGCGAGCGGCACGGTGCCGTCGCCCGCGGGGCCGCGGCCGAACTCGAGCCGGCCCTTGCGGCGGCGCAGGTTGACGACCGTGTCCTGGCCGTAGCCGGCGATCAGCGCGAAGCGCTCGTCGGGGGCGGGGAGTTCTGCGGTATCGGCGCTCGCTGCCTTCAGGAGCGTGGCTGCCGGCTTCGGGCCCTCGGGCCATTGCGCGGCGTCGAACGGGTCGAAATCCGTGCAGGCCTCGGCGGGAGGCAGCAGGCCGCAGAGGCCGGGGAAGGTCGAGAGGACGTTGCGCGCGATCTCCTCGGCGTCGTGCCTGAGGTCGAGCAGCGCGAGGCGGCGCACCAGCGGGTATGTGCCGCGCAGCGCCTGCACCGCGACGTAGGCGCCGCGGTTCGGCGTGCCGAGCTGGATGACGCGGACGATGCGGCTGGCGCCCTTGTGCGCGAGCGCCGCGCGCGCGACGAGGCCGCCCATGCTGTGGCAGACGAGGATGACGTCCTTGCGCCGCTCGCGTTCGAGGCGGCTGGCGAGCGCGCGGCCGTTCCAGTCGAGGCCGCGGCGCCAGTCGAAGGGGTGGTAGGCGGCGTCGAAGCCGGCGATGCGCAGCGTGAGCCGCAGGCGTTCATAGGCGAACTTGAGGGCGTCGAGTGCGAAGTAGCGGCTGCCGCGCGGCAGCGCGAGCTTGGCGAGCTGGCCCTGGGCGATCTCGAAGGGGTCGAACCAGGTGGCGTCGGGGCTGCCGTCCTTGCGCAGGCGGCCGATGGAGGAGCCCATGATCCCGGGCAGGACCAGCACGCGCGGTCCGCCGCGCATGCCCGCCGCCTTCCTGGCCAGCCGCGCCAGCTCCTGGTCCGCTTCCATATGGCGATTCTAAATGGTGCCGGGTCGTAGATTCGTAGGTTTGCGCACACATCCTGCAAACCTACGAATCTACGACCCGGCACCATAGAATGCGCGCGTGGATACGTTTGCGAAGGACCGGCTGCCGCCGCAGGAGCAGTGGCCGCGGCTGCACTTCGACCTGCCGGAGCTGCAGTACCCGGCGCGGCTGAACTGCGCGACGGTGCTGCTGGACGACGCGATCGCCGAGGGTCATGGCGACCGGCCGGCGATCCTGGCCGACGCCGGCGCCGTCAGCTACCGCGAGCTGCTGGCGCAGGCCAACCGCATCGCCAACGTGCTGGCCGCGCTCGGCGTCCGGCCCGGCAACCGCGTGCTGCTGCGCGGCTACAACGGCGCAATGCTCTACGCCGCCTGGCTGGCGGTGATGAAGACCGGCGCCATCGCGGTCACGACCATGCCGATGCTGCGGGTCCCCGAGCTCTCGGCGATCATGACCAAGAGCCGGCCCGCGTTCGCGCTCTGCGACCAGCGGCTGGTGGCGGAACTGCGCGAGGCGGCCGCGGCCACCGGGGAGTCGGGCACCGTCGTCACCTGGGGCGACGGCGACCTCGAGGGCCGCATGGCGAAGGCGAGCGACCGATTCGCCAATGCGGACACCGCCTCCGACGACGTCTGCCTGCTCGCCTTCACCTCCGGCACCACCGGCCAGCCGAAGGCCTGCATGCACTTCCACCGCGACGTGCTGGCGATGGCGGATGTGGTCGCGCGGCACCTCCTGCAGACGCAGCCCGGCGACGTCTACGCCGGCAGCCCGCCGCTCGGCTTCACCTTCGGTCTCGGCGCGCTGCTGGTGTTCCCGTTGCGTTTCCGCGCGGCCAGCGTGCCGATCGAGGCGCCGTCGCCCGCGACCATCCTGGCCGCGATCGAGAAACACCGCGTGACCTGCCTGTTCACCGCGCCGTTCGCCTACCGCGCGCTCGCGGGCGAGGTGCAGGGGCGCGATGTCTCCTCGCTGCGGCGCTGCGTCTCGGCCGGCGAGTTCCTGCCGAAGGCGGTCTCCGATCTCTGGCACGAAAAGACCGGCATCCGCATCATCGACGGCATCGGCGCGACCGAGATGATCCACATCTTCATCTCCGCTGCCGGCGGCGACATCCGCCCCGGCGCGACCGGCAGGCCGCTGCCGGGTTACCGCGCCTGCGTGCTGGACGAGGAAGGGCGCGAGCTGCCGCGCGGCAGCACCGGGCGGCTCGCGGTCACCGGCCCGACCGGCTGCCGCTACCTCGACGACGCGCGCCAGCGCGACTACGTGCAGCATGGCTGGAACGTCACCGGGGACCTGTACCGCGTGGACGAGGACGGCTACTTCTGGTTCGTCGCGCGCGCCGACGACATGATCGTCTCGGCCGGCTACAACATCGCCGGGCCCGAGGTCGAATGGGCGCTGCTGGCGCACCCGGCGGTGCGCGAATGCGCGGTGATCGGCGCCCAGGACCCGGAGCGCGGCACGATCGTGAAGGCCTGCATCGTGCTGGCGCCGGGCAGGGCAGGGAGCCCGGAGCTGGTCAAGGAGCTGCAGGACTTCGTCAAGCAGCGCATCGCCCCCTACAAGTACCCCCGCGCCGTCGAATTCCTGGACGCGCTGCCCAAGACCGCCACCGGCAAGCTCTCGCGCAAGGCCCTGCGCAAATAAAGGGGACGCGTCCAATTACCGGCGTGTAATTGGACGCGTCCCCATTTATTGTGACGCAAGTACTTGACAGTTAAACTATTGAGGTCTGTAATGCCGGCGGTCATGAGGGCGCCGGCATGAAGCGGATCGTGTGCCTGGGCGGCGGGCCGGCGGGGCTGTACGCCGCGATCCTGTTCCGCAAGGCGCTGCCGCGCGCCCGCGTCGAGGTCTACGAGCGCAACCGCCCGGACGACACCTTCGGCTGGGGCGTGGTGTTCTCGGACCGCACCATGGACGGCTTCCGCGCGGCCGACGAGCCCACGCACGCCGCCATCACCGGCGGCTTCCACCACTGGGACGACATCGACGTCCACTACCGCGGCACGGTCACCACCACCACCGGCCACGGCTTCTGCGGCATCGAGCGCAAGCGGCTGCTGCAGATCCTGCAGGAACGCGGCGCGGAGCTCGGCGTCCACCACGCCTTCCGGCACGAGGTCGAGGACGACGCGGCCTTCGCCGACGCCGACCTCGTCGTCGCCGCCGACGGCGTCAACAGCCGCACCCGCCAGCGCCACGAGGCCATCCTCCAGCCCGACATCGACACGCGCGAGTGCCGCTACATCTGGCTCGGCACCGAGCAGCCGTTCCCGGCCTTCACCTTCGCCTTCGAGGAGACGGCGCACGGCTGGTTCCAGGTCCACGCCTACCAGTTCAGCAAGTCCCTTTCGACCGTCATCGTCGAGACGCGCGAAGAGACCTGGCGCGCGGCCGGCCTCGACCGCGCCGATGCGCAGCAGTCCATCGCCTTCTGCGAGAACCTGTTCGCAAGGTACCTCGGCGGCCACCGCCTGATGAGCAATGCCGCGCACCTGCGCGGCTCGGCCTGGCTCAACTTCCAGCGCGTGCTGTGCCGGCGCTGGCACCACGGCAAGCTGGTGCTGATCGGCGACGCCGCCCACACCGCGCACTTCTCGATCGGCTCCGGCACCAAGCTGGCAATGGAGGACGCGATCGCCCTGGTCGCGCGCACCGCCGGCGCCACGGACATCCCGCAGGCGCTCGCCGCCTACCAGCAGGAGCGCGAGACCGAGGCGCTCAGGCTGCAGAGCGCCGCGCGCAACCGCATGCGCTGGTTCGAGAGCGTGGCGCGCTACACGCGCATGGAGCCCTGGCAGTTCACCTACAGCCTGCTGACCGGCAGCCAGCGCATCGGCCATGCCAACCTCAGGCTGCGCGACGCCGGTTTCGTCGCGCGGGTCGAAAGCGAGCTCGCCAGGCGCGCGCGGGCCCCGTCTCCGCGCCCGCCGATGTTCCTGCCGTTCGAGTGCCGCGGCATGACACTCGACAACCGCATCGTCGTCTCGCCGATGGCGCAGTACTCGGCGCAGGACGGCCTGCCGGGCGACTGGCACCTCGTGCACCTCGGCTCGCGCGCGACCGGCGGCGCCGGGCTGGTGTTCACCGAGATGACCTGCGTCTCGCCGACCGGGCGCATCACGCCGGGATGCACCGGGCTCTGGAACGAAGCGCAGCGCGACGCCTGGCGGCGCATCGTCCGGTTCGCCCACGACAACAGCCGCGCGAAACTCTGCATGCAGCTCGGCCATTCCGGCCGCAAGGGCTCCACGCAGCTCGGCTGGGAGCAGGACGACCATCCCCTGCCCGCCGGCAACTGGCAGACGATCGCGCCGTCGCCGCTGCCGTATCTCGACGGCATCAGCCCGCCGCCGCGCGAAATGACCCGCGCCGACATGGACGAGGTGCTGGCGCAGTTCGTGCAGGGCACGCGCCACGCCGCCGAGGCCGGCTTCGACATGCTCGAACTGCACATGGCGCACGGCTACCTGCTGGCGAGCTTCCTGTCGCCGCTCACCAACCTGCGCAAGGATGCATACGGCGGCGCGGTCGGCAACCGCCTGCGCTTCCCGCTCGAAGTGCTCGAAGCCGTGCGCAAGGCCTGGCCGGCGGACAGGCCGCTCTCGGTGCGCCTGTCCTCCGCCGACTGGGCGCCGGGCGGCCTCAACGAGGACGAGCTGATCGAGATTGCGCGCGCGATGAAGGCCCGCGGCGCCGACATCCTCGACCTGTCGAGCGGCCAGACCGTGCCCTGGCAGAAGCCGGTCTACGGGCGCATGTGGCAGACGCCGTTCTCGGACCTGGTGCGCAACATCGTCGGGATCCCGACCATCGCGGTCGGCAACATCTTCGAGGCCGATCACGTGAACTCCATCATCGCCTCCGGCCGCGCGGACCTGTGCGCGCTGGCGCGGCCGCACCTGGCGGACGCGGCCTGGACGCTGCGCGCGGCGGCGGAGCAGCATTGGCAGGAACAGTGGTGGCCGAAGCAGTATCTTTCGGCGAAACGCCAGCTCGAGCGCAACCTCGAGCGCGCGGCGCAGATGACGGGCCCGGTCTGAGGAACGCGGCATGACGCAGTCGCTCGCTGGCAGGCACGCATTGATCACCGGCGCCGGGCGCGGCATCGGCGCGGAGATCGCTCGCTCGCTCGCCGCCGCCGGCGCACGGGTGACGCTGCTCGCGCGCAGCGCGGACCAGCTTGCGCAGGTGGCCGCGTCCATCCCCGGCGGCGCGGCGACGGTCGTCGCGGACGTCACCGATCCGGAGCAGGTGGGACGCGCGCTGCTGGAGGCGCGGGCCGCCGCCGGCGAGATCCAGGTCCTGGTCAACAATGCCGGCAAGCCCGCCAGCCGCGCGATCGCGAAGAGCGACGAGCACTTCTGGCGCGACATCGTCGCGGTCAACCTCGACGGCGTCTACCACATGACCCGGGCCGTGATCCCGGGAATGCTGGCCGGCGAGTGGGGCCGCATCGTGAACGTGGCGAGCACCGCGGGCCTGCGCGGCTACGCCTACTGCACCGCCTACTGCGCGGCCAAGCACGGCGTCATCGGGCTCACCCGCGCGCTCGCGCTGGAAGTCGCGAAGTCCGGCGTCACGGTGAACGCGGTCTGCCCGGGCTACACCGACACCGGCGTGGTGCGCGACGCGATCCGCAACATCAGCGGGAAGACCGCGCGCAGCGAGGCCGAGGCGCGCGAGACGCTGGTCTCCTTCAACCCGCAGCAGCGCCTCGTGACGCCCGCGGAAGTCGCCAATGCCGTGCTGTGGCTGTGCGCGCCCGGCAGCGAGAGCGTCAACGGCCAGAGCATCGCGATCGCCGGCGGCGAGGTCATGTGAGCGCCGCGCGCGCCATGGACGCCCAGGCCCGCGCCGTGGATACCGAGACGCGCGCGGAGCGCAGTGACCACGGCGCCATCCGCCTGTGGCTGCGGATGCTCGCAACCAACCGGCTGGTCGAGATGCGCACGCGGCGGCTGCTGCTGGAGCGCTTCGGCACCACGCTGCCGCGCTTCGACCTGATGGCGCAGCTCGAGCGCTTCCCCGGGGGACTGCGCATGAGCGAGCTGTCGAAGCGCATGATGGTGACCGGCGGCAACGTCACCGGCATCACCGACCTGCTCGAGCGCGAAGGCCTGGTCGAGCGCGCCGCGGACCCGGACGACCGGCGCGCACTGCGCGTGCGGCTCACGCGCGCCGGCCGGCGCGCCTTCGCGGCCATGGCCGCGGAGCACGAGCGCTGGATCATCGAGGCCTTCGCGCCGCTCGCGGCGCGCGAGATGGCGGCGATGGCCGCGCTGCTGGCACGATTGAAGACGCACGTCCGTTCGCTGGAAGGACCAGACGCATGACTTACGACATCCCGGATCCCGCGGCGTATGCCGCCAGGCACTTCCTCTGGCGCGTCGAGAACCGCGTCGGACGGGTCACGCTGAACCGCCCGGAGAAGCGCAACCCGCTGACCTTCGATTCCTACGCGGAACTGCGGGACCTGTTCCGGGCGCTGACCACCGACGGCAAGGTCCGCGCGGTCGTCATCGACGGCGCCGGCGGCAACTTCTGCTCGGGCGGCGACGTGCACGAGATCATCGGTCCGCTGACGAAGATGGACAAGCCCGGCCTGCTCGAATTCACGCGCATGACCGGCGACCTGGTGCGCGCGATGCGCGCCTGCCCGCAGCCGGTGATCGCGGCCATCGACGGGACCTGCGCCGGCGCGGGCGCGATGCTCGCGCTGGCTTCGGACTTCCGGCTGGCGACGCCGGCGGCGAAGACCGCCTTCCTGTTCGTGCGCGTCGGGCTCGCCGGCTGCGACATGGGCGCCTGCACGCTGCTGCCGCGCATGATCGGCTACGGGCGCGCGGCGGAACTGCTGTTCACCGGGCGCGTGATGACCGCGGAGGAGGGCGAGCGCTGGGGGTTCTTCAACCGCCTGGTCGCGGCGGATGCGCTGCTGCCGGAGGCGATGCGGCTCGCCGGCGAGATCGCCGCGGGACCGACCTTCGCGCACGCCATGACCAAGAAGATGCTGCTGCGCGAATGGAGCATGGGCCTGGAGGAGGCCATCGAGGCCGAAGCCAAGGCCCAGGCCGCGTGCATGCAGAGCAACGACTTCCGCCGCGCCTACGAGGCGTTCGCGGCGAAACGCCAACCCCTGTTCGAGGGCAACTGATGGCCACGCACGAAGACCGCCTGTACTGGCCCTTCTTCGAGGAGTCGCACCGGACGCTCGCCCAGGAGGCACAGGTCTGGGCCGCGGCGAACCTGGCCGAAGCGCCGCATCCGGCCGGACGGGCCGCCGTGGATGCGCGCTGCCGCGAACTGGTCGCAGGGCTCGGCCAGGCGGGCTTCCTGAAGCATTGCCTGCGCGCCGCGGACGGCGGCATCGCGCCGGAGTTCGACGCGCGCTCGATCTGCCTGCTGCGGCAGGCGCTGGCCTATCACGACGGGCTCGCCGATTTCGCGTTCGCCATGCAGGGCCTCGGCAGTACGCCGCTGTCGCTCGCCGGCAGCGAGCAGATGCGCTCGCTGTGGCTGCCGCGGGTCGCGGAGGGCAAGTCCATCGCGGCGTTCGCGCTGTCGGAGCCCGGCGCCGGCTCCGACGTCGCGGCCATGGAGACCACGGCGAAGCGCGACCACGGCAATTACGTCCTGAACGGATCCAAGACCTGGATCTCGAACGGCGGCATCGCGGACTTCTACTGCGTGTTCGCGCGCACGGCGCCGGGCGTGCGCCGCGGCGACGGCAGCATCTCGGCCGAGGGCATCAGCGCCTTCCTGGTGAAGCCAGGCGACTCGGGCTTCGCGATCGCCGAGCGCATCGACGCCATGGCGCCGCATCCGCTGGCGCGCCTCACCTTCGAGGACTGCCGCATCCCGGCCGCGCGGCTGATCGGCGAGGAGGGCGAGGGCTTCCGCCTCGCCATGCGCACGCTCGACGTGTTCCGCACCTCGGTGGCGGCGGCGGCCTGCGGCTTCGCGCGCCGCGCGCTGGACGAGGCGCTGGCGCACGCGCGCGGGCGCAGCCTGTTCGGCCGCATGCTGGCCGACTTCCAGCTCACGCAGTCGGCTCTGGCGGAGATGGCGACCTCCCTGGAAGCCGCGGAGCTGCTGACCTACCGCGCCGCCTGGATGCGCGACCGCGGGCGGCCGTTCACCGCCGCCGCCGCGATGGCGAAGCTGACCGCGACGGAGAACGCGCAGTCGGTCATCGACCGCGCGCTGCAGATGTTCGGCGGGCGCGGCGTGGTGCACGGCGAGGTGGTCGAGCGGCTGTACCGCGAGATCCGCGCGCTGCGCATCTACGAGGGGGCGAGCGAGGTGCAGAAGCTGATCATCGGCCGGGAGCTGCTGAAGTGAGCGTGAAGGTCCTGCAGCCGGCAGGCTGGGCGCGTCCGCGCGGCTACGCGAACGGCATCGCCGCGGAAGGCAGGCAGGTGTTCGTCAGCGGGCAGATCGGCTGGGACGCCGGGCAGCGCATCGTCAGCGACGACTTCGCCGCGCAGGCGCGCCAGGCGCTCGCGAACATCGTCGCCGTACTGGCGGAGGCCGGCGCGAAACCGGAGCACCTGGTGCGCCTGACCTGGTACGTCACCAGCCGCGACGAGTACAACGCCTCCCTCGCCGGGATCGGCGCGGCGTACCGCGAGCTCATCGGCCGGCACTACCCGGCGATGTCGGTGGTGATCGTCGCCGGCCTGCTCGAGCCGCGCGCCAGGGTCGAGATCGAAGCCACCGCCGTCGTCTGACGGTGCCGGGTCGTAGATTCGTAGGTTTCGCGCGACCGCCAAACCTACGAATCTACGACCCGGCACCGAAGATGCGGCGAAGCTCACGCTTCAGCAGCTTGCCGTTCGGATTGCGCGGCAGCTCGGCGACGAACTCCACGCGCGAGAGACGCTGCTGCTTGCCGAGCCGCGCATTGGCCCAGGCGCGCAGTTCCTCCGGTTGCACGCTTACCTGGCCGCTGCGCAGCACGACCAGGCCGAGCGGCGTCTCGCCCCACTTCTCGTGCGCAACGCCGATGACGGCGCAGTCGAACACCGCCTCGTGCGTCTTCAGCACGGCCTCGATGTCGGCGGGATAGATGTTCTGCCCGCCGGACAGGATCATGTCCTTCTTGCGGTCCACCAGGTGCAGGAAACCGTCGCCGTCGATGCGGCCGATGTCGCCGGTGCGCAGCCAGGCCCGCCCGTCGGGGTCGAGCCAGGTCGCCTCCGCGGTGGCTTCCGGCCGGTTGTGGTAGCCGCTCATCACGAAGCGCGACCAGCCCACGATCTCGCCGGCCTCGCCGGCCGGCAGTTCGCGGCCCTCGTCGTCAATGATGCGGATATCCGTGCCCGGAACCGGCTTGCCGACCGAGGCCGCGTGCGCCTCGAGATCCTCAGGGTCGAGCGTGGTGATGATGCCTTCCGTGAGTCCGTACAGCTCGATCAGCCCGCCGCCGAGCTCGCGGGCGATGTGCAGCTTCATGGCCGGCAGCATCGGCGAGCCCACGGTGCAGGCCGCGCGCAGCGAGCGCAGGTCGAAGGACCGGAATTCCGGGTGCTCGAACACGAGCTGGAACTGCAGCGGCACCATGGCCACGTGCGTGCAGCGATGCCGCTCGACGAGCCGCAGGAACTCGCGCGGCTCGAAATGCTCCATCACCACGATCGAGCCGCCGGCCAGGAAGCTGCAGAGCATCGCCAGCCAGCTGATGTTCGAGAACAGCCCCACCGGGCAGATGGCGACCGTCCCCGAGTGGTAGCGCAGCGCGACCCCGCAGTCGTAGGCCCACTCGATCCGGCGCTGGTGCGAGTGGATGATTCCCTTGGGCAGCGCGGTCGTGCCGGAGCTGTAGATCAGGTTGCAGGGATCGTCCGGCCGCGGCTCCACCGGACAGCGACCGGCGTCCGCGGCATCGCGCCAGCGCGCGTAGTCCGTCCACCCCGCGCCGCCCTCCACGCAGATCCAGCCGCCGGCGGCGACGCCGGCCAGCCGCCCGCGCATCGCATCGAGCCTGGCGCGCTGCTGCGGCGTCGTGATCACCGCGCGCACGGCGGCGTCGGCGAGCATGCCGGCGACGCCGTCGTCCGATACCGACAGGTTGAGCGGTACCACGCAGCCGCCCGCCTTGATCGCGCCGAACATCGCCTCGACCATCGGGATGCCGTTGTTCATCAGCACGCCGACCGCGTCGCCGCGCCCGACGCCCAGCGCCCGCAGCGCGTTGGCCACGCGCTCCGTACTGGCGTCGAACTCGCGCCAGCTCAGGGTGCGCGTGCCGCAGGTCACGGCGGGCTTGCCCGCGCGCCAGCGGCCGTTCAGCCGCAGCAGGTCCGGGATCAGCGGCGCCGGGGCCGGCAGCATTCCGGGGCCGCTCATGCCGCGGTCCAGCCGCCGTCGAGGGCCAGCGTCTGCGCCGTGACGTTGCGCGCGGCGTCGCTCAGGAAGTAATCCGTGGCCGCGGCAATCTCGGCGATCGTGATGAACGCTTGCTTGGGCATGGGCCGCAGCATGATCTCCGCGATCACGCGCTGCTCGGGCAGGCCGTGCTCCGCGGCCTGGCTCGCGATCTGCCGGTCCACCAGCGGCGTGCGCACGTAGGCCGGGCAGATGGTGTTCACGGTGACGTCCACGTCGCCGTTCTCGAGCGCGACCGCCTTCGACAGGCCGACCAGCCCGTGCTTGGCGGCGACGTAGGCGCTCTTGAACGGCGAGGCGACCAGCGCGTGGATCGAGCCGATGTTGACGATGCGGCCGAAGCCGCGCGCGCGCATGCCGGGCAGCGCGGCGCGCATCATGTTGGCCGCCCCGACGAGCATGACGTTCACCAGCCGCTGCCACTGCCCCGGATCGAACCCGTCGAGCCGGCTGACGTGCTGCAGGCCGGCGTTGTTGATGAGCACGTCCACCGGGCCGGTGACCGGATCGGCGATGAGCGCCGCGGCCGCCGCGGCGTTCGCGACGTCGAGCGCGGCGGCGTGCGCGCGTCCACCGGCGGCCTGGATGCCATGCGCGACGGCGCCGGCCTGGGCGCCATCGAGGTCGGTGACGACCACGCGATGGCCCGCCTCGGCGAGGTGTGCGGCCAGGCCCGCGCCGATGCCGCTGCCGGCTCCCGTGATCAGGATGTTGCGCGTGCGCAATCCGCACCTCCGCCCGCATGACCTTAACCGCGGCCGGCCCGGCCGGCTTCATACGTTAGTACTATTCACGCGGCCCGTGCCCCTGCACCAGAGTCGGTGCCGGGGCCGGCCGGGAGCAGGCGATGAAGCAGAGCAGAGCATACGTCCGGCTGCCGGCGGCGGTAGCGTGGTTGGCAGCGGCCGGCTTCGCGGCGGCGGCGCCTGCCGCGGGGATTCCCGCGGAGATCGTCGGCGAGCCCATCCGGCGCGCATTCGACGGCGTCACCGACGACCTGCTGAGCGGCGGTCTCGGCGCGGAGGGGTTGCGCGGCCCGGCGCCCGGATTCGCCGACGAAAATGCGCCGACCGCGCCCGAACTGCGCCGCCGCGCGATCTGGACCAACTATCGCGGCCTGAGCGACCAGACCGAGGCCGGCGGATTCGGCCGGCTGTCGGGGCCGCGGCCCGGCGAGCGGATCGCCGGCGTCGAATACCTGGCCGCGATCCGCACGCCGGACGGCGCCGGCATCACCACGGTGATGCTGCAGATCCCGGCGGGCTTCGACCCGTCGCGGCCCTGCATGGTGGTCGCGGCATCGTCGGGGTCGCGCGGCATCTACGGCGCGCTGCCGACCGCCGGCGAGTGGGGACTGCGCCATGGTTGCGCCGTCGCGCACAGCGACAAGGGCACGGGCACCGGCTTCTGGGACCTCGACAGCGGCACCGGCTACCGCATCGACCTGCTCGCGACCCGGGATGCGGACGATCCGCTGCTGACCTTCCGTCCCGAGGGCGGCGCGGCGCTCGAGGCATGGCGACGCGCGCACCCGCACCGCGTCGCGGTCAAGCACGTGCACTCGCGGCGCAACGTCGAGCGCGACTGGGGGCTGTTCGTGCTGCAGGCGGCGAGGGCGGGCCTCGCGCTGCTGAACCGCGAGCATCCGGCCGCCGGCGCCCCGCGCTTCACGCCCGCCAACGTCGTGATCATCGCCTCCGGCGTGTCGAACGGCGGCGGCGCGGTGCTGCGCGCGATCGAGGCCGATGCGGATGGACTGCTGGACGGCGCGGTGGTTTCCGAGCCGAACGCGCAGCCCGGCGTCGTCCCGGGCCTTCGCGTCCGCATGGGCGAGCGGCCCGCGGTCGTGAACCCCGGCCTGCCGCTGTTGGACTTCGCGCTGCTGCACGCGCTGCTGCAGCCGGCCGCGATCCTCGCGCCGGAGGCGCCGGCGCCGTTCACCGCGATACCGGATGTGCAGCGGCCGTTGTGGGAGGCGCGGTCCGCGGCGCTGGCGGCCGCCGGTTTCCTGCAGGGTGAGACCACGGCAGCGCGCGGCCGGGATGCGCGCCGCCGCCTCGAGGAAGCCGGCATGATCCGGGAGGCGCTGGACGGCGGCACGCCCAACGTCGTCTTCGGGGTGTGGCCCGCGATCATCCATGGTTATGCGATCGCGCTGGCGCGCGCCGGCGTCGAGGAGGCGCCCTGCGGCCTGTCCTACGCGGCGACCGATGCGCAGTTCACGGCGCGGGCATTGACGCTGGCCGAGATGGCGCGGCTCGCCGCGGACTCGGCTGGCATTCCGCCGGTTGCCGGCATCCAGCTCGTGGACGAATCAGGCCGCTTCGCTTCGCTCGGCAGCCTCGAGCATGCGCTGTGCATCCGCGCGCTGCGCCGCGGCGAGGAGGCGGACGGCAGCCCGCTCGCCGCCGCGCGCGCAGATTTCGCCGCGCGGCTGGCCACGGGCCTCGGCGAAGTCACGATGGGCGCCGGGTTGCGCGGCCGTCCGGTGATCGTCGTGCACGGGCGGCTCGATGCGTTGGTGCCGGTGAATCACAGCTCGCGGGCCTACCTCGGGCGCCACCGGATGCGGGGCGAGCATTCGCTGCGCTACTACGAGGTGCAGCACGGACACCACTTCGACGCCTTCAATGCGTTGCCCGGCTGGGGCGAGCGCTTCGTGCCGTTGCAGCCGCAGCTGCAGGCCGCCATGGACCTGATGTTTGCGCGGCTGACGACCGGCGCGAAGCTGCCGCCGTCGCAGGTCGTGCGTTCGAGCAGGCGCGCGCTGGTGGACGGCGTCCCCGAACCGCTGACCGCCGATCACCTCGGCCGCATCCTCTCCCGCCCTGGCGCCGACGCCATCCGCTTCCGCCGCGGCACCTTGCTGGTTCCGGAATAAAGGGGACGCGTCCAATTACAGACTGCGGGGATGCATGACGTTCACGTCTTTAATTGGACGCGTCCCCTTTACCTCTGCTCAGCTGCGCCAGGCGTCGCTCGAGTACTCCATGTAGGTGGCGGTCGCGGCGGCGGTCTCGACGCCGAAGTAGCGCGCGACCACGTGCAGCGCCATGTCGATGCCCGAGGTGAGCCCGCCGGCGGTCGCGATGCGGCCGCTGTCCACGAAGCGCAGGCCGCGCCTCAGCTCGATGTCCGGGAATTCCTTGGCGAAGCTGTCGAAGAACTGGTGGTGCGTGGTCGCCGGGATGCCCTTCAGCAGCCCCGCGCGCGCGAGCTGGAAGGCGCCGGTGCAGACCGACATCGTCACGTCGGTGCCGGCGCTGGCCGTGGCCAGCCAGGCCCGCGACTCGGCGGTGGATTTCTGCGCCGGGACCACGATGACGTGCGGCTGCGGCGCATTCCTGATGCTGTAATTGGGCTTCACCAGCAGGCCGCCGGTCATGCGCAGGATGCTTTCAGTCGGCGCGACCGTGTAGAGCTCGAACAGCGGCCGGTGGCCGCCGCCGTGGTCCATGGTGTCCTGGAACACCTCCCAGGGACCGGCGGTGTCGATGACGTTGGCGTTGTCGCCCAGCATGAAGGCGACGCGCACGCGCTTGCGCTTCGGCAGCGGCGCGAGCCCACCGCTGCCGGCGGCGCCGGCGAGGCGGGGGCCGATGAGCGCGACCGAGGCTGCGAGCGCGGTGCCGATGAACTGGCGTCGGTGCATGTGACTCTCCATTGGTGCAGCTCTCAGGATCCGGTCCGGGGTGCGGTGACGACGATCTCCGGCAGCAGCACGGGCGTCGTCGTCTGCGCGGGGCGCCCGCCGGGCGCGCGCTCCGGCGCCGCCGCAATGGCGAGGGCGAGAACCTGCACCGCAGCGAGCGCGGCGGCCAGCGCCGTGCCGATTCCGGGGTGACTGCGGATGGTGTCGTGATACATGGCCTTGCTCCTGGTTTCCGATGCCCTATCCTGCCGCCGCCGGGCGTGGCAGTTCTGACGTAGAAGCGTCATTTCCTGCCATACTGCGGCACGGCGGGCCGCCGCCCGGTATCGTCGCCAGCCATGAAGAAGTCCATCCGCCCCCAGATCCGCAGCCGCACGCACCGCGTCGCCATGCTGGGCTTCCCGCAGGCCCAGGTCCTCGACATCGTCGGCCCGCTCGAGGTGTTCTCGCGCACCGCCCGCTGGCTCGCGGAGCACCGCGGCGCCCGCACGCCGGCCTACGCGGTCGAGTTCGTCGCCGCGCGCGCCGGCCCGGTCGCGATGTCCAGCGGGCTTCAACTCATTGCGTCGCGCCGTTACCAGGACGTGAACGGCGTGGACACGCTGCTGGTCGCCGGCGGCCTCGGCTGGGAGGCCGCCATCCGGGACCGGAAGATGATGGCCTGGCTGGCCGCGCAGTCCGGGCGCGTGCAGCGCCTGGGCTCGATCTGCAATGGCGCGATGCTGCTGGCGGCCGCAGGGCTGCTCAACGGTCGCACGGCGACGACGCACTGGGCCTACCTGGACCGGCTCGCGAAGCTGGCGCCCAGGGCGCGGGTCGAGCGCGACGCGCTCTACGTCTGCGCGGGCAACATCTATACGTCGGCCGGCGTGACGGCCGGCATGGATCTCGCGCTCGCGCTGGTCGAGCTGGACCACGGCAAGGCCGTGGCGCTTGCGGTCGCGCAGGAGCTGGTGCTGTTCCTCAAGCGGCCGGGCGGGCAGTCGCAGTTCAGCCGCCACCTGCAGGCGCAGCGGCGCGACGACCTGTTCGGCGAGCTCGAGCTGTGGATGCTCGAGCATCCGGCCGAGGATTTCGCGGTGGAGAAGCTGGCGCGGCGCATGAGCATGAGCCCGCGGCACTTCGCGAGGCTGTTCGCCGAGCGCCTCGGCGGGAGTCCCGGCGCCTACGCGCGCAGGCTGCGCGTCGAGCACGCGCGCCGGCGCATCGAGGAGGGTGCGACGAGGCTCAAGCAGGTGGCGCGCGAGTGCGGCTTTGCGGACGAGCAGGCGCTCAGGCGCGCGTTCCAGGCGATCGTCGGCATCACCCCCGCCGAATACCGCCAGCGGTTCTAGGCGGTGCTACCGTCACGGTCGCGGGGGCCGCCGGGAATCCTGCCCGCAAACTCCGCCGGAACTTACGAGTTTGCGCGCGGACCGGGCCGGCTCGCTCGCGCCGCCGGAACTTACGCGCTCGCTCGCCACCCGGTCCGCTCGCAGGCGCAGGCGCAACGCGGAAGGGGCCCGCAAGCGAGCGCGTAAGTTCCGGCGGCGCGAGCTGCGGGCCCCTTCCGCGTGACTGGCGCGACGGATCCTTGTGAGCGGACTAGCGTGCGCCGATCGCGCCCAGCATGCGATGCACGGCCTTGAGCTGCAGCCCTTCGCGGGTCGCGTAGTTCGCGCCCGAATAACCCCACCAGTCCCAGCAGCCGCGCGGATTGAACGGCCAGATGAGGCTCTTCGCCGCCTGCGGGTAGAGCACGACGATGCGGTTGGCATCCGCCCAGCGGTTGTAGCCGGCATCGCGCGCGAAGTCGCGGCCGACGAAGCCGACGCCCTGGCGGCAGCCGTGAAATGCGACGTGCAGACGACAAGGCTTGGCTGCGGCGCAGTCCGCGGGCACGAACAGGAAACCCTTGTCCGCCATGGACGTCAGCATGCCGCCGGTCGCGTAGCGCGACTGGTCGAACTCGAGCAACTCGCCGCGAATCGGACCCGCAGGCTCGCGCAGCCCGTCGTACAGGTGCTTGAGCATCATGCCCGCGGCGTCGTAGCCGCAGTCGTTGATCCACGGCGACCGCGCAACGTCGCAGGGCACGCCGACGCCGTCCGCGGGAAAGCCGTGCGCCGCCGGCACCTGCGTCTCGTAACGGATGCGTTCCGGCGGCAGGAACGCGCGATAGAACCGCAGCAGCGAGTCCGTCACGGCGGCGCCGACCACCGTGTCCTTCGCGCCGTGGAAGATCCACACGCGGTCTGGCGCGAGCCAGGAGGGATCGTCCACGAATCCGCCCAGGGCGCTCGCCCGCAGCGCGGCGACGAGCGGCGCGACGTCCGGTCCTGCCGGCTCGCCCTTGACGCATTCGTCGAGTGCGCGGGTCAGCACGCCCTGCGCGCAGAACCACGGACCGGCGGCGATGATGCCGGCGCCCTGCACGTCCTTCGAGTAGGCGACCTGGTACTGCGTCGCCATGTAGCCGCCGGAGGAGGCGCCGGAAACCGTGAGGCTGCCGGGCAGGATGTTCAGGCGCGGCAGCTCGCCGGCGGCAGCCGCCGCCGGAAGCAGCAGGATCAGCCAGCAGGCCGCGCGCGCAGGCGTCATGCGCGCATTGGGAAGAATCCCGGCGATGCCGTCAAGCATCGCCGGGCGCGGTCAGAAGCGGTACTCGAACGCGGCGCTCACGGTGCGCGGGTTGCCGTAGAAAGCCAGCACGGAGTTGTCCGTTGCCGCCCCGGGGAAGTTGTAGCCGGAAGTGATGTACCGCTTGTCACCGAGGTTCCGGCCATGGATTCCCAGGCGCCAGCGGCCGTCATCCGTGGTCCAGTTGACCGACGCGTCGTACAGCCAGTAGGCGGACTGGTCGAGCAACGGGATCGCGAACTCGAACTGCTGGGTGTCGTCACGGAATGCGGCGGAGCCGGTCAAAGCGAGCGTGCCCGAGGCGCCGCCCAGGCTGAGCGGCACCGCATACGTGAGGCTCGCATTGCCGGTCCAGTCAGGCGTGTTCTGCACATCGCGCTGGTTCGAGACGTCCACGCCGTTGACCACGAACTCCGTGTACTTGGCGTCGATGTAGCCGAACGAGAGGCTTCCGGTCAGGCGCTCGGTGAACAGGGCGGAAGCCTCGACCTCGACGCCGGTCATCTCGGCGGCGCCCGCATTGGTGACGGTGCCCACGAACGAGACCGGCGGACCCGGAACGATGACCGAGCCCGGAATCTGCACGTCGGTGTAATCCGCGAAGAACACCGCCGTGTTGACCTGCGCGCGGCCGTCCATGAACGAAGCCTTCGCGCCGATCTCGTAGGACTCCACCGTCTCGGGCAGGAAGCCTCGCCGCACGTCGGCATTGGCGTAATTGCCGCGCGGATCGAAGCCGCCGCCCTTGAAGCCCTCCGCGTAGGAAGCGTACAGGTTCAGGTCCTCGTTCGGCTGCCAGGCGAGAATGACGCGCGGCGTGAAGTCGGAGTCGGTGCGCTTGCCGTTGAACTCCGGCACCACCTGCTGGCCGCCCACGATCACCGGCGGAGTGATGCTGATGGCGCCCGAGTTGCCGAAGTACGGCGAGTTCACGCCGAGGAAGGTTTCGCGCACGACGCGTGAGGTGCGCTCGTCTTCCGTGTAGCGGCCGCCGATCGAAAGGCTGACTACATCGCTGAGGTCGAAGGTCGCCTCGCCGAACAGCGCCCAGGTCCTGGTATCCACGTCGCCGAGGGTGAAACTCGTGGCGCTCGTGAACACGACGTCGAAGGCATTGAATGCGTTGGCGTCCAGGTAGTAGGCGCCGCCGACGACGGTCATCCGGCCGCTGCTGTAGGTCAGCTGGAGCTCCTGGCTCAGCTGGTCGTTCTGATAGACGACAGGCGCGTCGAACGACTGGGGCTGCGTCGAATCGAAATCGATCGGCGACTCGGAGTCGTCCTCGCGATAGGCGGTGATGGACTGCAGCTTCCATGCCTCGGACGGCGACCATTCGATCCGCAGCTGCCCGCCGGTCGCTTCGACCTTGTTCCGGCGGATCGGCCCGAAAGTCGTGATGCCGGCCAGCGTGTCGTAGTCGCCCGGGAGGAGGGCCGGTTGCGCCGGCGAGACGGTGGGCAGCAGCCGGTACCCCTGCCGGGGCGCCGAATCGTCCTGGACGTGATCTGCGGACAGGCGCACCAGCACGCTGGGCGCAGGCTCGAATTCGAGCGACACCCGGGCCGCCAGCACGTCCTTGTCGTAGTTCTCGTCGCCGGTCGTGAGATTGCGCCCGAAGCCGTCCCGGGTCAGCTTGGCGACGGCCCCGCCGATGCGAAACGTCTCCGAAACCGGCGCCGACGCCGCGAACACCCCCTCGATCTGCTCGTCGGTGCCGATGACGAGCCGGGCACGCATCGACGCGTTGTCCCGGTCGATCGGGCGCGTCACGTACTTGACGGCGCCGCCGATCGTGTTGCGGCCGTAGAGAGTGCCCTGCGGACCGCGCAGTACCTCGATGCGGTCCAGGTCGTAGACGTCCAGCACCGCGCCCTGTGGGCGGTTGAGGTATACGTCGTCCAGGTAGATGCCGACGCCCTGTTCGAATCCGGCCACCGGGTCCTGCTGGCCCACGCCACGGATGAATGCCGTCAGCGTCGAGTTGGTCGCGCGCGAGTTCTCCAGCGTCACGTTCGGGACCGACTGGGAGATCGCCGTCAGGTCCTGGGCGCCGATGGTCTGCAGTGCGTCGCCCGACACCGACGTCACCGCGATCGGCACATCCTGCAGGCTCTCCTCGCGCTTGCGGGCGGTTACGGTGATCGCGCCCAGCGCCGTGGGCTCGCCCTGCGCGAAGGCCGGCGCCGGCAGCGCCGCGGCGACGGCGGCGGCCAGCAGGATGTTGCGGGTCGAAGAGAGCCTGGTGTTCATCGGGTTCCCCATGTGTGGCCGGTGGCGTCGCGGCTGGCGTCAGTACGGCCAGCTTCGCGGGGCAAGGTACTCCCCGGGGCCGGGGGGCGGCACTTGTACCTTAGTAGCATTCCCGGCCCGCCCCCGGCGGCGAATGATCCCCGGCATAAAGGGGACGCGTCCCATTAAAGGTAATTGGACGCGTCCCCTTTATCTTGCGGGGTGCGCATGCTGAGCCTGATCGGCCTGCTCGCGGGGCTGGGCCTGCTGATCTACCTGACGATGCGCGGCGTCGAGCTGCTGATCGCGGCGCCGCTGTGCGCGCTGCTGGTCGCGCTCGCGAGCGGTTTCGAGCTGTTCCCGCAGCTGGCGGCGCCGGGCGCACCGTCCTTCACCGGCGCCTACATGGCCGGCTTCGCCGGCTTCGTGACCTCGTGGTTCTTCATGTTCCTGCTGGGCTCGCTGTTCGGCAAGTTCATGGAGGCCTCGGGCGCCGCCGAGAGCGTGGCGCGCTGGATCGTGTCGCACGTCGGCACCGCCAAGGCGGTGCTCGCCGTGGTCGCGGCCTGCGCGGTGCTGACCTACGGCGGCGTCAGCCTGTTCGTGGTCGCGTTCTCGGTGTACCCGATGGCGCTGTCCCTGTTCCGCGCGGCCGACCTGCCGCGGCGCTTCGTGCCCGGCACCATCGCCTTCGGCTCGGTCACCTTCACCATGACCTCGGCCGGATCGCCCGAGATCCAGAACTGGATCCCGATCCAGTTCCTGGGCACTTCGCCCTGGGCCGGCTGGCAGGTGTCGCTGGTGGTCGCCCTGGCCATGATGGTGCTCGGCTCGATGTGGCTGCGGTTCATGTTGCGGCGTGCGGTGGCGGCGGGCGAGCGCTTCGAGGGGCGCGCGGAAGACCCGGTCGTGGGCAACCGCGAGCTGCCGCATCCGGCCACCAGCCTGCTGCCGCTCGCGATGGTGCTCGGCCTGTCGTTCGCGCTGCACGACGTCCTCAAGGAGTCGGCGCTGATCGTCGCGCTCGCGGGTGGCGTCCTCACCAGCCTCGCGATCCACCGCCGCTTCTTCGCCGATTTCCACGAGCCGGTGGCGGCCGGCGCGCTCGGCGCGCTGGTGGCGATCGCCAATACCGCGGCGGTGGTCGGCTTCGGCGGCGTGGCGAGGCTGGCGCCGGCGTTCCAGCAGGCGGTGGACTTCATCACCCACCTGCCGGGCCCGCCGCTGGTCGGCGCCGCGATCGCGGTGACGGTGATCGCGGGACTGGCGGGATCCGCCTCGGGCGGGCAGGCGATCGCGCTGCCGATCCTCGCCCCGCACTACCTCGGGCTCGGCGTCGCGCCGGACGCCATGCACCGCGTGGTCGCGCTGTCCTCGGGCGCGCTCGACTCGCTGCCGCACAACGGCTACGTGGTGACCACCATCCGCGCGATCTGCCGCGAGAAGTACGCGGGCGCCTACCCGGCGATGGCGGCGCTGACCGTGATCGTGCCGGCCCTGGGCACGGCGCTGGCGGTCCTGCTGTTCAGCCTCTGATGCCGGAGCGCCCGCCGGCGTTACACTGACCCGATGCCCGGCCCCTGGCTGCTCGCGCTCATCGCGCTCGCCTACCTCGGCCTGCTGTTCGCGATCGCCTGGGTGGGCGACCGCTGGGCGGCGGCGGGGCGGCAGCCGATCCCGAAGCCGTGGATCTACTCGCTGTCGCTGGCGGTGTACTGCACGTCGTGGGCGTTCTACGGCACGGTCGGCCAGTCCGCCGGCCTCGGCTGGGCCTTCCCGCCGACCTACGTCGGCACGATCCTGCTGTTCCTGCTGATTCCCGGACTGCTCGCCAAGCTCATCAGCGTGAGCCGGCGCGAGCGCATCACTTCCGTCGCCGACTTCATCGCGGCGCGCTACGGCCGTGACCGTTCGCTCGCGGTCGCGGTCACGCTGATCGCGGCCTGCGGCATCATTCCCTACATCGCGCTGCAGCTGAAGGCGATCGACCTCACCTTCGGCACGCTGACGGTCGCCTCCGGCGGCGTCACCTTCGAGGACACTGCGGTCTGGGTCGCGGCGACGCTGGCGCTGTTCGCCATCCTGTTCGGCACGCGGCACGTGGATGCGACCGAGCACCACCCGGGCATGATGCTGGCGCTCGCGTTCGAGTCGATCGTCAAGCTGGTCGCCTTCGTCGCGGTCGGCGCGTTCGTGACCTGGGGGCTGTTCGGCGGCTTCGGCGACATCGCGCGCCAGGTCGCGGCCGTGCCCGGGCTCGCGGAGCTGCGCGCGGGGCAGTCCACGGCCTCGCACTACCTCGCGCTCGCGGTGCTCGGCTTCTTCGCGATCTTCTGCCTGCCGCGGCAGTTCCACGTCGCGGTGGTCGAGAACAGCGGGCCGGCGGACCTGCGCATGGCGCGCTGGCTGTTCCCGCTCTACCTGGTCGCGATCAGCGTGTTCATCCTGCCGATCGCGAACGCGGGCCTGGTGCTCGGCAACGGCGACGCCGACCTGTTCGTGCTGGGGCTGCCGCTGGCGGCGGGCGCCGACGGGCTCGCGCTGTTTGCCTTCATCGGCGGCCTGTCGGCGGCCACCGGCATGGTGATCGTCGCCTCGGTCGCGCTGTCGACCATGCTCTGCAACGAGATCGTGATGCCGGTGCTGATGCGCCTGTTCCCGGCCTGGCGCGAGCGGCAGGACCTCACCGGCGTGCTGCTGACCGTGCGGCGGGCCGCGATCGTAGTACTGCTGGCGCTCGGCTGGCTGTATCACCGCTGGATCGTCGGCAACGACGCGCTCGCCTCGATCGGCGAGATCTCGTTCGCGGCGGTGGCGCTGTTCGGACCCGCGATGCTCGCCGGCCTGTGGTGGCGCCGCGCCAGCCGGGCCGGCGCGCTTGCGAGCCTGGCGGCGGGGTTCGCGGCCTGGTCGTGGACGCTGCTGGTGCCGACGCTGGCGCAGGCCGGGCTGGTGTCGCCCGCGCTGCTCGCCGACGGCCCGGCCGGCATCGCGCTGCTGCGGCCCACCGCGCTGTTCGGGCTCGAGCTGCATCCGCTCGCGCACGGGCTGGTGTGGAGCCTTGGCGTCGCGACCCTGGCGCTGTTCGCGGTGTCGCCGTTCAGCAGGCGCTCGCTGCTCGAGCGCGTGCAGGCGGCATCATTCGTGGATGCGGAAGTCGCGAGCCCGCAGGCCGCGCCGGAGCTGACCGCGCGCGAGCTGCGTCCGCTGGTCGAGCGCTTCATCGGCGGCAAGCGCGCGGCGCGCCATTTCGCGGACCTCGGCTGGCGCGGCGGCGAGGACGCGCGCGCCAGCGGCGAGCAGCTCGAGGCGACCCGCAAGCTGCTCGCGTCCGTGGTCGGCGCGTCGTCGGCGCAGCGGCTGGTGGACGCGGCGGTCGCCGGGCGCGAGGTGCCGCTGGAGGACGTGGTCACGATCGTCGGCGGCGCCTCGCAGGCGCTGGAGTTCAGCCGCGAGCTGCTGCAGTCCACGCTCGAGAACGTCAGCCAGGGCATTAGCGTGGTGGATGCGGAGCTGCGGCTGGTGGCCTGGAACCGGCGCTACGTCGAGATGTACGGCTACCCGCCGGGCTTCCTGCGCATCGGCCAGCCGATCGAGGAGGTGCTGCGCTTCAATGCCGCGCGCGGCCGGCTGCGCGACGGCGACGGCCCGGGCGCCATCGAGCGGCGGCTCGCGCACCTGCGCCGCGGCACGCCGTACTCGCTGCAGCGCACCAACCCGGACGGCACCGTGCTCGAGATCCGCGGCAACCCGATGCCGGGCGGCGGCTTCGTCACCAGCTACACGGACGTGACCGAGTACAAGCGCGCGGAGGAAGCGCTGCGCGTCGCCAACGAGTCGCTGGAGCAGCGGGTGCGCGAGCGCACGCGCGCGCTCTCGGCGATGAACGACGAACTGCTGGCGGCCAAGGCCGAGGCCGAGCGCGCGAACGCGGGCAAGACGCGGTTCCTCGCGGCTGCGGGCCACGACCTGATGCAGCCGCTGAACGCCGCAGGGCTGTTCGCCGGCGCGCTGTCGCAGCGCGCGCGCGGCGACGGCGAGCGTGCGCTGCTCGCTGACCTCGAGAGCTGCCTGCAGTCGGCCGAGGGCCTGATCTCGGACCTGCTCGACATCTCGCGCCTCGACACCGGCGTGATCCGCGCGCAGGCCGAGGACCTGCCGTTGGCGCCGCTGCTGGATGCGCTCGACGCCGAGTTCCGCCTCGACGCGGGCAAGCGCGGGCTGGCGTTCACGGTGCGCCGCACGCGCGCGGTGCTGCGCTCGGATCCGAAGCTGCTGCGGCGCGTGCTGCAGAACTTCGTCGCCAACGCGCTGCGCTACACGCCCGCCGGGCGCGTGCTGGTCGGCGTGCGGCGCCGGGGCGGGCGGCTGCGCATCGAGGTCTGGGACACCGGCATCGGCATCCCGCCCGAGCACCAGGCG
The DNA here is from genome assembly GCA_019634895.1 of Steroidobacteraceae bacterium. Lineage (GTDB taxonomy): Bacteria > Pseudomonadota > Gammaproteobacteria > Steroidobacterales > Steroidobacteraceae > SCUD01. Next base: position 165,164 of record JAHCAM010000001.1, read on the forward strand.
CGGGTATTCGAGGAGTTCTACCGCGGCGGCGTGCGGCGCGAGGCCGACGAGACCCGCGGCTTCGGCCTCGGGCTCGCGATCGCCGAGCGCATCGCGCGCGTCCTGGGACACGAGATCGGCCTGCGCTCGGTGCCGGGGCGAGGCTCCGTGTTCTGGATCGAGGTCGCGCGCGGCTCGGCGACGGCTGCGGCTGCTGCGGCGCCGCAGCCTGCTCGCGCGGCGGGCGCGCTCGCCGGCGTGCGGGTGCTGTGCATCGACAACGACCCGGCGGCGCTGCGGGGCCTGGCGACGCTGCTCGACTCCTGGGGCTGCGAGACGCTGTCGGCGCAGGGCATCGAGGATCTGGTCGCGGGCCGCCGGCTGCAGTCCTGGCGGCCCGACCTCATCGTCGTGGACTATCACCTCGAGGGCGGCGCCACCGGCCTCGAGGTCGTGCGCCACCTGCGCGCGGTCGAGGGCATCGCCGCGCCGGTGCTGGTCGTCTCCGCGGATGCCGGCGACGCCGTGCGCCAGGAAGCCGAGGCGCTCGACTGCGTGTTCCTGCGCAAGCCGCTGAAGCCGCTGGCCGTCCGCAGCGCGCTCTCCCGCCTCCTCGAATCCGCCGCCTGAGATGGTGCCGGGTCGTAGATTCGTAGGTTTCGATGGATTCGAAACCTACGAATCTACGACCCGGCACCATCAGATTTCGAGCTCGCGGAAGACGATGGAGGCCTGGGTGCGGTTGCGCACGCCGAGCTTGGCGAGCGCAGCGGAGACGTGCGCCTTCACGGTCGTCTCCTCGATCGAAAGCTCCGCCGCGATCTGCTTGTTGAGCCTGCCGCGGGCGACCAGCTCGAGCACGCGGTACTGCTGCGGCGTCAGGCTGTTGAGCCGCGTCGCGAGCGTGGCGCGGCTGCCCTCGCTGCGCCGCGCCATGGCCGCGATCCCCGGCGGAAACCACTGGCCGCAATCGGCGACCGCGCGGATGGCGTGGATGAGCTCCGCGGTCGAGGCGGACTTGACCACATAGCCGGCGGCGCCGAACTCCTGCGCGCGGCGGATGACCTCGGGATCCTCGTTCGCCGAGACGATCATGACCGCGGTGCCGGGGAACTGGTTGCGCAGCCACGCCAGCGGCGCAAGGCTCCTGGCCCCCGGCATCAGCAAGTCCAGCAGCACCAGGTCCGGCTCCGGCGGCTCCGAAGCGGCGGCGCGCAGCGACTCCACGTCGTGCGCCTCGACGATCTGCGCCTGCGGCACCGCCTCCGACAGCGCAAGGCGCAGGGCGGCGCGGTACAGCGGGTGGTCGTCCGCGATCAGCACACGCATGGCGGCATTCTAGCCCCGATGCTCAACCCGCCTTGCGGATGACATCGCAGACCGCGGCGATGGCGGCGGCGCGCGAACTCGAGCGGCGCCAGGCGGCGCCGATCACGCGCGACGGCGCGGGCGGCGCAAACGGCCGCACCACCATGCCGCGCGCGGACGCGAACGGCCCCTCGGCCGCGAGCCGCGGCAGCAGCGTGATGCCGAGCCCGGAGGCGACCATCTGCCGCAGCGTCTCCAGGCTGGTGGCGCGGAAATCCTGCTCGTCCGTGCCCACGCGGGCACAGACCTCGAGCGCATGCTCGCGCAGGCAATGGCCCTCCTCGAGCAGCAGTACTTTCTCGCCGGCCAGGTCGGACGGCTTCAGCCGCCGGCGCGAGGCCAGCCGGTGCTCCTCCGGCATCGCGGCCAGGAACGTTTCGGCGAACAGCGGCCGCGTCTGCAGGCCCCGGGTGTCGGCCGGCAGCGCGAGGACGGCGAGGTCGAGCTCGCCGTCGAGCACGCGCTGCACCAGCGGCGCGGTCTGGTACTCGTGCAGCAGCAGCGAGAGCTTCGGCAGCGACTGCGCGATGCGCGGCATCACCCGCGGCAGCAGGTAGGGACCGAGCGTCGGGATCAGCCCGATCTTGAGCTGCCCGGCGAGCGGATCCTGGCTGGCGCGCGCCAGCGCGCGGATGTCCTCGGCGTCCTGCAGCATGCGCCGCGCACGCTCGACCACGGCCCCGCCGGCGACGGTGAGCGCGATCCTGCGCGGGCGGCGCTCGATCAGCGCCACGCCGAGGAAGGCCTCCAGCTTCTTGAGCTGGGCCGAGAGCGTCGGCTGGCTCACGTGGCAGCGTGCCGCCGCGCGGCCGAAATGCCGCGTTTCCGCGAGCGCGACCAGGTACTGCAGGTCCCGGAGATTCATAGATGGCGGCTATTGTAACGCCGCCGTTCATCGGTCCGGCCGAAGCGCACCGGCAGGCCGGAAACCCCGCGCGCCTGGCACCGCGCAAGAGGCGCCTGGCACCTTCTTCTTGCCCGATTCGCGGCAACCGGCGCACCATGCGCGCTTCGCGTGCCCGCCAGGGTGCCGGCCAAGAGTAATCCCGGGGAGGGAAGCATGAACTGGAAGATCGCGATCGTCGGTGGACTGGTCTATTACGTCGCTCTTTTCGCCTTGTCCACGGTGGTCGGCATCGTCGTCCACAACCCGCAGACGGGCATCCTCGCCGAGGCCTACGGCGCGACCCAGTCGTTCTGGCGGCCGGAGCTCTTCCAGGACAAGCCGGACCCGATGCTGCTGCTGAAGATGTGGATCCCCTCCGGTCTGCTGGCGGCCTTCATGGCCGCAGGCATCTACTCGGCGATCCGCTCCTCGCTGGTCGGCGCGGCCTGGCTGCGGGGGCTGAAGTTCGGCGTCATCTCGGTGCTGTTCGGCATCATGGCCGTGCTCGGCTATCGCGGCGTGTTCAACCTCCCGGACCAGATCTGGATCTGGTGGACGATCGGCGCGCTCGTCATCTACCTGCCCGGCGGCATCGTCCTCGGCTGGGTCTCCCAGAAACTCGCGCCGGCCGGCACCTGACGCTGCACACGCTCGACCGCCGCTTCCCGCACAAGCGCGCCGTCGTCACCGGCGGCGCGAGCGGCCTCGGCCTGGCCGCGGCAACGCTCCTCGCCGCGCGCGGCTGGAACATCGCGCTGCTCGACCGCGACGTGGCGCGCCTCGCCGAGGCCGTGCTCGCGATCCGCGGCAAGGGCGCCGCACATTGCGAGGGCCACGCCGTGGACATCACGGACGAGCGGGCCGTCACCGCGGCCATCGACGAGTTTGCGAACCGCCTCGGCGGCCTGGATCTGGCGCTGAACTCCGCCGGCGTGGCGGCGGCCGGCGACCTGCTCGAGACCCCCGCCGCGGACTGGCGCTGGATCCTCGACATCAACGTGCTCGGCATCGTGTACAGCTGCCGCGCCGAGGCGCCGCACATGATCGCCGCGAAGGGCGGCCTGATCGTCAACGTCGCCAGCGCCGCCGCCTTCGCCTGCGGCAGCCGCATGAGCGCCTACAATGCGTCCAAGGCCGCGGTGGTCGCGCTCTCGGAGACGATGTTCCAGGAGCTGGCGGAGCACGGCATCCACGTCGCCGCCGCCATGCCGGGCTTCTTCCGCACGCGGCTGATGGAGCATGCGCGCGCGCCCGAGGACGCGCGCGGCTTCGCGCAGAAGATGATGCAGCGCTCGAACCTGGAGGCAGACGCGGTCGCCGCGCAGGTCCTCGGGCGCGCCGCGGACGGCGCGACCCACATCGTGCTGCCGGGCGGCTACCGCTGGCTGTGGCGCTACAAGCGGCTCGCGCCGCGCGCATTCCTGCGCTGGATGACGGGCATCCGGCGCAAGGCATTCACCAGGAAGGGCTGAACCATGTATCTCTGGATGAAGCTGATCCACATCCTCGCCGTGGTGCTGTTCCTCGGCAACATCATCACCGGCCTGTTCTGGCACCGGCACGCCGAGCGCACGCGCCACCCGCGGCTGCTGGCGCACACGATGGACGGCATCATCCGCAGCGACCGGCTGTTCACGATGCCGGGCGTGATCGTGATCATCGCGACCGGCATCTTCACGGCGGTGCAGGGCGGCATCCCGCTGCTGCGCACCGGCTGGATCGCGTGGTCGCTGCTGCTGTTCGCGGCCTCCGGACTCGCCTTCATGTTCAGGGTCGCGCCGCTGCAGCGCGAGCTGCGCGCACTCGCGGATGCGGGCGCGGCGAGCGGATCATTCAACTTCGACGCCTATCACAAGGTCGCCGTGCGCTGGGAGATCTGGGGCGCGGTCGCGACCGTGACGCCGCTGGCCGCGCTCTGGCTGATGGTGCTGAAGCCGGCGTTCTGAGCGCACGCCGGCGGGTGGCGCTAGAATCGGCACGGAGGTGACCGGCGCCGATGGCGAGACTCGAGGACAAAGGCCCGCGCAGGCTGCCGGCGCCGCCCGCGCCGACGCGGCGCGGCGCCAATCCGTGGCGGCTGTCCGACACCGCGCGCCGGCGCGAGGCGCCGCCGCCCCGCGGCGAACAGTCGGCGGAAAGGCTGCTGCAGGAGATGTTCGGCGATGCGCCGCAGGAAGAAGCGCCGCCGGGCGCCAGGCCGGGCCAGGCCGATCCCGGGCCGCCGGCGCCGCGGCGCATGCGCACGCCGTGGTCGTCCTCGCGCCGGCGGCACAGCTTCTGGCCGCTGCTGGTGCTGCTGCTGATCGCCGGCGTGCTGGTGAAGCTCGCCATCGAGGCGCGCGAGTCCGGCGACTGGCGCGAGCTGATACCCGCCATCTTCGCGATCGCCTTCATCGCGCACGGCATCTGGCGCTCGCGGCGGCGCCGCGAGGGACAGGAAGAGGAACCGGACCGGAACGGCTGAGAGCCGCAGCGCTGCGCTAGGCGGCCAGCCTCCATATCAGCAACTGGTTGTTCGCCGGCATCCGGTGATCGGCGACCAACGTGAATCCCGCCTTGCGCGCCAGCGCGTCCACCGCCTCGAAATCGCGGATCCCGCTCCCGGGGTCCTGCGCGTGCAGCATCTCGTCGAAGGCCGCGTTGCTCTCCGAAGTGTACTTTCCGCCATAACGGAACGGCCCGTAGATCGCGAGCAGGGTGCCGGGCCTGGCGACCGCGGGCAGGTTGGCGAAGAAGGCCACGACCTGCGGCCAGTGCATGATGTGCAGCGTGTTGGCGGTGTACACGCCGTCCACCTTGCGCACGTCCCAGGGCGTCTGCGTGACGTCGATGACGACCGGCGCGCGCAGGTTCTTCGGCCCCTCGCGGAAGATGCGCCGGCGCAGGCCGGGCATGGCCTCCGGCAGCTCCGACGGCTGCCAGACGATCTCCGGCATCGCCAGCGCGAAATGCACGCCATGCTGGCCGGTGCCGCTGCCGACCTCGAGCACGTGCGTGCGGCCCGCGAACTCGCGGCGCAGCACTTCGAGGATCGGCTCCTTGTTGCGCTCGCAGGCGTCCGAGTGCGGCAGCATCGTCACGGTCGGGACCTTTCGTTTCATGCCAGCGCGAACCCCCAGGCGATGGCGAGCAGGGCGACGGCCGCCAGCCCGGCGCCCAACTGTACGCCGCCCGCGCCCGGCGCCGGCAACGGCAGCCGCGCGGCCAGCGCGCCGGTGGCGGCGCCGACCACGAAGCCGGCCAGGTGCGCGAGCACGTCGGTGTTCTCGCCGCCGGTGCCGGTGAAGGCGAGCAGCGCCACGCCGCCGATGAGCGGCGCCGTGCGCCGCATCCACGGCGACCAGTTCTGCAGGTGCCGGCGCCAGCCGTAGGCCGCGACCAGGCCGAGCGCCGTGAACACCGCCGTCGAGGCGCCGAGCAGGAAATGCTGCGGCGGGTGCAGCAGCGCGTCGATGCCGTAGGCGATCCCGCCGCCGACCACGATCAGCAGCCACGCGACGCCCGGCCCGAGCAGCCGCGCGGCCGGGTAGCCGAACAGCGCGCCGAAGGCGAGGTTCGACAGCAGGTGCAGCAGGTCGCCGTGCAGGGTGAGCGCCGTCAGCACGCGCCACCATTCACCGCGCGCCAGGAAGCCGGCATCCAGCACCCCGGCGGATTTCCAGTTGTGGCCGCCGGCAGCGGCGAGCACGCAGAGCGCGACCACGATCAGCACCAGCGCGTAGCCGATGACGCCGTAGATGGCGTGCGGGTGGTTCGGCCAGACGACCGGCGCCACCGGCGGGCGGCGGTTCTCGCGCAGGTAGTGCGCGAGCTCGCGCGCCGCGCGCGGGTGGTGCTCCGGCAGCACCCAGAGGCTGGTGCCGGTGGCGGTGGTGCGCCTTTCGTAGGGGACGCCGATGGCGTCCAGCACGAAGGCGAAATCCGCGCATTCGGCCGCCGGCAAGTCGGAAGTGAGGGGGATCAGCAGCAAGGGAACCGCCAGGCGGGGGCAAAGCCTCTAAGATGGGTGCCGGAACGCCCGGTATCAACTAGAGTATTTGCCATGTACGCGGAGAAACGCGAGCCGCCGCCCCCGGATGCCGACGAACGGCTGGGGCGCTGGATCCTGGGCGGCGTGGTGCTGGTGGCGCTCGCCGTGGGCGCCTGGTACTGGTTCAAGCGCGAGGCCGCGGAGCCCGCGACCGTGGCCGAGCCGCCGGTCGCCACCGCCGAACCGGCGGTCCGCAATCCCGTCGAGACGCCCGCGGACGACGCCGACGGCCGCTCCGCCGTCGAGCGCATCGCGGCGCTGGTGGGTCCCGAGCGCTTCGCGGCGATGTTCATTCCGGAGAGCTTCGTCCGCAACCTGGTGGCGACCGTGGACAACCTGCCGCGGGCGAAGATCGCCACGCGCATCATCCCGGCGAAGCCGCCGGCCGGGGAGTTCGTCGCCGTGGGCGGCGAGGGCAACCTCGTGCTGGGCGCCGCGAACTACGCGCGCTACGCGCCGTGGATCACGCTGGTGGATGCGCTCGACGCGGACGCCGCGGTCGACCTGTACCGGCGGCTGTATCCCGAACTGCAGACCGCCTACGAGAACCTCGGCAATCCCGACGGCTACTTCAACGACCGCGTGATCGAGGTGATCGATCACCTGCTCGAAACGCCGGAGCCGCCGGACACGATCGCGCTGACGCGCCCGAACGTGCTGTACGAATTCGCGGATCCCGCGCTGGAGGCGCAGTCGGCCGGGCGCAAGCTGCTGTTGCGCATGGGACCGGGCAACGCCGCGCGCGTGAAGATGAAGCTGCGCGACATCCGCGACCTCATCGCCGTGGCCCAGTACTGACAGGGAGAACCCGAAATGACTGACCTGACTTCGCCCCCGCCGGCGGCTGCCGGCGCCGTCTCCGCGCAGGAACGCCAGTGGGGCATGGCCGCCCACCTGTCCGCGTTGGCCGGATTCATCATTCCGTTCGGCAGCGTGCTCGGCCCGCTGGTCGTGTGGCTGATCAAGAAGGAGGAGATGCCGTTCGTCAACGACCAGGGCAAGGAAGCGCTCAACTTCAACATCATGGCGGGCATCATCGTGCTCGGCCTGATCATCCTGACGGTCGGCACTTTCGGGATCGGCGCCCTGCTGACGGTGCCGCTCGGCGTCGCGCTCGGACTGGTGTGGCTGATCTTCACGATCATGGCCGCGATCAAGGCCAACGAGGGCGTGAGCTACCGCTACCCGATCAACCTGCGCCTGGTGAAGTAAGGCTTAAAGGGGACGCGTCCAATTACCTCCGGGGTAATTGGACGCGTCCCCTTTTTCGTTTATCCGAGCAGTTTCGGGCCGAGGGCGGCGACCAGTGCCGCGTCGCGTGCATCGCCACCGCGCGCGCGCAGCCACCATACCGCGCCCTTGGCAACGTGCAACGGTGACGGGTTCCCGGTCAGCAGCGTCGCCGCCACTGCGCCCAGCGTCGGCTGGTGGCCGACGATCAGCGCCGGCCGATCAGCATCGGGCCAGCCCGCGGCGCTGAGCACGGTCGCTGCGTCCGCGTCCGGGGCGATCGCTTCCACGATTTCGAATGGCAGGCCCAGCGCGGCCGCCGTCTCCCGTGCCCGCCGGGCCGGTGAAACCAGGATGCGCAACCCGGCGGGCAGGCGCGGCCGCAGCCATTCCGCCATCGCACGCGCCTGCGCGCGGCCGCGCTCCGTCAGCGGCCGTTCCAGGTCCGGCATGCCGTCGGCCGCCTGGGCGTGGCGCCAGAGCAGCAGATCCATCGGCGGCTACTGCGACATGCGGCGCACCACGAACTGCCGCCCGACCGCTTCCCACTGCCGCGCCTCGGATTCGAGCGCCGCGGCGGTCAGGGCGTTGCGCGCCAGCCAGTCCTTCGGCAGCTCCAGCGAGAAGCGCCCCTCGCCGCGCAGCGCGCGGAACGACGGCAACCGCACCCGCGTGCGCCGGCGCAACAGCGTGGAGGCGAGGCGCAGCGCGAACACCAGCGTCCAGTCACCGTCGTCCAGCCCGTCGCCGCCGACCTTGTCGAGCTTGCCGCGGTGCGCGAGCACGATGCGCGCGAGCCGCTGCTGCTCGGCGCGCGAGAAGCCCGGCATGTCGGCATTGGACAGCACGTAGGCGGAATGCCTGTGGTACTGGGCATGGGCGATGGACAGGCCGACCTCGGCCAGGCGCGCCGCCCAGTCGAGCAGCAGGCGATCCGGGTCGTTCTCGCCGCGGCCCGGCGCCCCGAGCTGCTCGTAGATGCGCAGCGCCAGCTCGCGCACGCGCCCGGCCTGCGCCGCGTCCACGTGGTAGCGGCGCATGAACTCGGCGACGGTCGCCTCGCGCATGTCGTGGTGCTCGACGCGCCCGAGCAGGTCGTACAGCACCCCGTGCCGCAGCGCGGCCTCGGACACCCGCATGCGACCGATGTCCAGTTCGTCGAACACGGCGTATATGATTGCGAAGCCGCCCGGCAGCACCGCGGCGCGGCCGGCCTTCAGTCCCGGGATCCGGTCGGGGTCCGCGCGCCCCGCCTCGAGCAGCAGCTCGCGCAGCCGCTCCAGCCCGTCGCGGGTGATGCCGTCGGCGGCGAAGCCGCTGGCGGCGAGCACGGTTTCGATCGTGCGCGCGGTCCCGGAGGAGCCGACCGCCTCCTGCCATCCCGCGCGACGGTAGCCTCTGGCGATCACCGCGAGCTCCTGGCGCGCCTCCAGCACGGCGGCCTTGAGCGCGCGCTTCTCGATGCGCCCGTCGGGAAAATGCTTCAGGCTCGAACTGACGCAGCCCATGTACAGGCTCTCCATCAGCCGTGGCTTCAGGCCGCGGCCGACGATGAGCTCGGTGGAGCCGCCGCCGACGTCCACGACCAGGCGCTGGTCCTCGGCGGGCGGCAGCGCGTGCGCCACGCCGAGGTAGATCAGCCGCGCCTCCTCGCGCCCGGCGATGACCTCGATCGGGAAGCCGAGCGTTTCGCGGGCCTCGCGCAGGAACTCGCGGGCGTTCCGGGCCACCCTGAGCGCATTGGTGCCGACCGCGCGCACCGCGTCCCGCGGCAGGCCGCGCAGGCGTTCGCGGTATCTGGCCAGCGCCTCCAGCGCCCGCGTCTGGCTGGCCCGGTCCAGGCGCTTGTCCTGGGTCAGCCCGGCGCCGAGCTGCACCTGCTCGCGCAGGTTGTCGAGGGGGTAGATCTGGCCGCCGGAGACGCGGCCTATCAGGAGGTGGAAGCTGTTGGACCCGAGGTCGACCGCAGCCAGGGTGTCGGGGCGCGCCATCGCCGGGCACGGTAGCACCCGCCCGGCGGGCGCGACAACGGCGGTTGTCACGGCATTGTAACCTGTGGGTCCGATGCTCAGCCGCCGCATGACGCAGAAAATCGCCGCGCCGCCGCTCCTGAACCGCGAGCTCGGCATCCTCGAGTTCAACCGCCGCGTGCTGGCGCAGGCGGCCGACGACGCGGTGCCGCTGCTGGAACGGCTGCGGTTCCTGACGATCGTGTCCTCGAACCTGGACGAGTTCTTCGAGATCCGCGTGGCCGGTCTCAGGGAGCAGATCAGGCTGGGCGTTGCGGATCCGGAGCCCGACGGCATGACGCCCAGGGAGACGTTCGCCGTCGTCACGCGCGAGGCGCGCGCGCTGATCGCGGACCAGTACCGGCTGCTGAACGAGGTGCTGCTGCCGCGGCTCGCGGAAGCGGGCGTGCGCTTCCTGCGCCGCGACGCCTGGAGCGCGGCGCAGCGCGCCTGGCTGCACGATTACTTCACGCGCGAGCTGCTGCCGGTGCTGACGCCGATCGGGCTCGATCCGGCGCACCCGTTCCCGCGCGTGTTCAACAAGAGCCTGAACCTGATCGTCGAACTGGAAGGCCGCGACGCCTTCGGCCGCAGCTCGCGGGTGGCGATCGTGCAGGCGCCGCGCGTGCTGCCGCGCGTGATCCGGCTGCCGCCCGGCGTGGCGGACGGCGAGTGCGAGTTCGTGTTCCTGAGCTCGGTGCTTCACGCGCACGTGGACGAACTGTTCGCGGGCATGAGCGTCAGGGGCGTGTACCAGTTCCGCGTCACGCGCAACTCCGACCTGTTCGTGGACGAGGAGGAGATCAAGAACCTGCGCATCGCGCTGCAGGGCGAATTGCTGCAGCGGCATTTCGGCGACGCGGTGCGGCTCGAGGTCGTGGACCAGTGCTCGCCGGCGATGGTGGATTTCCTGCTGCTGCAGTTCGGCCTCGACGAGCAGGACCTGTACCGCGTCGACGGGCCGGTGAACCTCTACCGCCTGCGCGAGGTGCTGTCGCAGGTGGAGAGGCCGGACCTGCGCTACCCGCCGTTCACGCCCTCGGTGCCGGCCGCGCTCGAAATGGGCGACGACGACCTGTTCCAGACCATCGCCCGCCAGGACATCCTGCTGCACCACCCGTTCCAGTCGTTCACGCCGGTGCTGGACTTCATCCGCGCCAGCGCCACCGATCCGCGGGTGCTGGCGATCAAGCAGACCGTGTATCGCACCGGTGCCGATTCGGAGCTGATGCAGATCCTGATCGGCGCAGCGCGCGCCGGCAAGGAAGTGACGGTCATCGTCGAGCTGCTGGCGCGCTTCGACGAGGAGGCCAACCTGAGCTGGGCTGCCAAGCTCGAGGAGGTCGGCGCGCACGTGGTGTACGGCGTGGTCGGCCACAAGACGCACGCGAAGATGGCGCTGATCGTGCGCCGCGAGCCGGGCCCCGACGGGCCCGTGCTGCGTCGCTACGCGCACCTCGGCACCGGCAATTACCATACGGCGACGGCGCGCCAGTACACGGACTTCGGCCTGCTGACCGCGAACGAGGACATCTGCCGCGACGTCAACGACGTGTTCAAGCAGCTGACCGGTCTCGGCAAGGCGAGCCGGCTCAGGCACGTCTGGCAGTCCCCGTTCACGTTGCACAAGCGCGTGGTGGAGGCGATCCGCAACGAGGCGAAGAACGCGCAGGCCGGCCGCCCGGCGCGCATCGTCGCCAAGATGAACGCGCTGCTCGAGCCCGCGATCATCGCCGAGCTCTATGCGGCGGCGCAGGCCGGCGTGAAGATCGACCTCATCGTGCGCGCGGTCTGCGCGCTGCAGCCGGGCGTGCCGGGGCTGTCCGACAACATCCGCGTGCGCTCGATCGTCGGGCGTTTCCTCGAGCACACGCGCGTGTTCCTGTTCCACAACGACGGCGCGGAGGACGTGTGGCTATCGTCGGCGGACTGGATGGACCGCAACTTCTTCCGCCGCATCGAGCTGTGCTTCCCGGTGCTCGACCGCAAGCTGAAGCGGCGCGTGATCCGCGAGGGGCTCAGGCCCTACCTCGAGGACAACAGCCAGGCCTGGGTCATGGAAGCGGCGGGCGGCTACCGCCGCCTGACGCCGGGTCGCGGGCGGCCGCGCACCGCGCAGGAGGAGCTGCTCGACTTGCTGTCCGCGACCAGATAAAGGGGACGCGTCCAATTACCTCCGGGGTAATTGGACGCGTCCCCATTTAATGGCGCAGCAAACGCCAGGTGCCCTCGCGGCGCGGGTCGGCGGCGCCCTCGGTGCGGCCATCCTCGTGCAGCACGACGCCGTGCAGGCCGGACTCCTCGCCGCGTCCGGACTTCACGATGACGCCGCGCTCGGCGAGACCTTCCAGCACCGCAGGCGGGAACTTCGCGGCCTCGCCGTTGAAGTCCGCGCCGCGCGCGACCAGGTTGGGCAGGTCGATCGCCTGCTGCAGCGGCAGTTCCCAGGCCAGCAGGCCCACCAGCGCCTTGGCGTTGTAGGCGAGGATGCCGCTGCCGCCCGGCGAGCCCAGCGCCGCGATCACGCGGCCCTCGCGGTCCAGCACGATCACGGGCGCCATCGAGGAACGCGGACGCTTGCCCGGCGCGACCGCGTTGGCGGCGGGTTCGCCCGCCGGCGTGAGCGGATTGAAGGAGAAATCCGTGAGCTGGTTGTTCAGGAAGAATCCCGAAACCGCGCGGCCGGAGCCGAACAGCGACTCGACGGTGGTGGTGATGGACGCAACGTTGCCCGCCGCGTCCACCACGACGTAACTGGACGTTCCGGCAGCCTCGACCGTCGCGTCCGGCCCGCGCTGCAAAGGCGCGGGATCGCCGGCGGCCGGCGGCGGGCCGGCGGCATCACCGATCAATGCGGCGCGGCGCGCGAGGTAACCGGGATCGAGCAGCCCGCGCACGGGAACCTCGACGAAGACGGGATCGGCGACGAACTGGTCGCGGTCCGCGTACATGAGCCGGCTCGCCTCCGCGAACAGGAACCAGGCCTCGGGGTCATCGGGCCCGAGCAGGCCGATCTCCTTCCGCTCCAGGATCGCGAGCATCTGCAGCAGCGACACGCCGGATGACGGCGGCGGCGGCACGCAGACGACGTACACCAGGAACGGGCCGCACAGCGGATCCGCGACGCGGGGCCGGTAAACGGCGAGGTCGCCGCGCGACAGCGCTCCGGGACGCGGCGGCGCACCCACGCGGCGGATGATCGCATCCGACAGCGGCGGCTCGAGCAGCGCACGCGGTCCCTGCGCGGCGATGCGGCGCAGCGCCTCGGCATAGGCCGGATTGCGGATGTGGTCGCCGGCCTGCACCGGCGTGCCGTCCGGACGCGAGAACAGTGCTTTCGCATCCGGCTCCCCGGCCTGCGGGAAACTGCCGCCGGCGAAGCGCGCGAGCCGCTGCGGCACCGCGAATCCGCCGTCGGCGGCGCGGATCGCCGGCTCCAGAAGTTTCTGCCAGGGCAGCTTGCCGTGCCGCTCGTGCGCGACGCCCAGCATCGCCACCGCTCCCGGCACGCCGGTGGAGCGGCCGGAGAGCACGGCGTCGCGGTAGGACAGCGGTTCCGCGCGCTCGTCGAGGAACAGCGACGCGGTCGCCGCGGCCGGCGCGGTCTCGCGGCCGTCATAGGCGGTGATCCGGCCGCTCGCGGCATCGTAATAGAGCAGGAATGCGCCGCCGCCGATGCCCGAACTCTGCGGCTCGACCAGCCCCAGCATCGCCTGCACCGCGACCGCGGCGTCGGCCGCCGTGCCGCCGGCGCGCAGGATCCCGAGCCCGGCCTCGACCGCCATGGGATGGGCCGCGGCCACGCCCGCCTCGCGCTCCTGCGCCGGCGGGACCCGGACCGCGACCTGGGCACAGGCCGAGAGCCAGATCGCGGCCAGGAACAGCAACTTGCGCATCCGGCTATTCGGCCACGTCCGGCGGCGCTTGCCAACCCGCGTCGCGCGCCGCCTTCTCCGCCTGCGCATCCAGCGGCTCGCCGTCGATCGCGGCATCCACCGCCTGCAGCACCGCCATCGGCATCGCCGCGGCCGGGCGCAGGCCGTCCGCGCGCTCGGTCGCAGCCGCCAGCACCTGCACGCGCCACTCCTCTCCGGCGCGGCAGGCGAGTCCCGCCAGCGGCGCCTCGCGCTGCAGGTGGAAGGTGCGGCAGTAAGCTCCGCTGCGGTCGCGGAAAGTGAATCCGACCTGCGGAGCGCCGGTGCCCATGCTGCCGGCGAGCTGCTGCGTGAGCGCAGTCTCGAGTTCGCCGCGCGCCATCAGGCCGCCGGAAGTCCCGGTAAAGGGCGCGTCCGGCCCGCGCATCACGAGCACGCCGACCATGATGCCGAGCGCCAGCGATGCGGCGAGCGCCGCCCACTGCGGATAACCCCAGCCGAACGATGAGGCCTTGCGCGCGAAACGCGCGGCGCGTTCCGCGCCGAGGCTCACGACCGGCGCCGCGACGGGCGCTGCGGCGAGGCTCGCGAGCGACGCCGGCACCGGCTCGTCGAGCACGCCCTGGTAGGCCGCCTTCACCTTCACGGCCAGCGCACGATGCCGTTCCACTGCGCGGCTTACCTCGGGATCGGCGGCCATCCCGGCCTCGATCTCCGCACGCGTGACCAGGTCGAGCTCGCCGTCGGCGTATGCCATCAGCATCTCGTCGGAAAATTTCACTGCACCTCCCCGAGCATGTCCTGCAACGCCGCGCGGCCGCGCGCCAGACGGCTCATCAGCGTGCCGATCGGAATACCGAGCAGCTCCGCCGCTTCCTTGTAGGACTGGCCTTCGACCAGCACCAGGGCGACCGCGAGCCGCTGTTCCTCCGGCAGCCGCTCCATCGCGGCCTGCACCGACAACGCGATGTCGCGCGCATGCGCCGACGCGTCGCCGACGGCCTCGCCGGCTTCCGGAGGCGCGTGCACGCGCTCACGCCGTCGTCGGGCGCGGATTTCGTCGATCCAGGCGTTCTTCATGATGCCGTACATCCAGCTGTCGAGCCGCGATTCCGGCCGCCATTGGGCGGCGCGGGCCAGCGCCTTCTCCACCGCCGTCTGCACCAGGTCGTCGGCGTCCTGGACGTTGCGCGTGATCACCCTGGCGAAGCGCCGCAACCGCGGCAGCAGTTCGCCGAGCTGGTCCCGCAGGTCGTCCGGCGGTGTAGGCGTACTCATAGGCTGTACGTCCGGCGCGGCCGGAATATTCCCCGGATGAAACGATGGGTCCCGGGCGTACTCGAAACAGGGGCCGCGCGGCGGGATGCTAGCATTTCCCTGCCGCGACCCGGCCGAGGAGCGCGTCAATGAAGCGGTGGCGGACAGCCTGGGTCGTACTGCTCGCAGGTTGCGCGGCGGCTTCCGCCGTCGCGCAGGTGAGCCTGCCGGTGCCGCAACTGCCGCTGCCGCCGCTGCCCGGGGCCGTGAACGACACCCTGCGCACCGCCGGGTCGCCGCTCGCCGGGCTGCGCAAGCTGCGTGTGCAGGAGCTGCTGCGGCGCGAACGCGCCACGGTCGAGGCGGACCCGGACGGCCACCCGATCCTGCGCCGCCAGGTCGGCGCGCTGTCGCCGGCTCCGGAGGCGCTCTCGCGCGCCCGCGCGGCCGGTTTCGCCGTGCTTTCGGAGCGCGCGCTCGGCGGGCTGGGGATGGAGCTCGTGGTGCTCGAGGCGCCGCAGGGCATGTCCACGCGCCGCGCGTTACAGCGCATGCGCAAGCTCGACCCGGACGGACAATACGACTTCGTGCACCTCTATCTCGAGGGCGGCTCCGTGCAGGATGCGCCGGCCGCGGCGCCAGTTCCCGTCGAGCCGCCGCCCGCGACGGCAGGCATGCCGGTGCGCATCGGACTCGTCGACAGCGGCGTGGATCTCGCGCACCCGGCGCTTGCCGGCCTCACGGTCCATCGCCACGGCTGCGACGGCAAGTCGCTGCCGGCGCCGCATGGCACTGCGGTGGCGTCGCTGCTCGCCGGGCGCGAGGACGGCTTCAGCGGCGTGCAGCCGGGCGCAGTGCTGTATGCGGCCGACATTTTCTGCGGGCACGGCGGCGGCTCGGTTGCGTTGCTCGCCGTCGCGCTCGACTGGATGGCGCGCGAAGGCGTCCCGGTCGTGAACATCAGCCTGGTCGGCGCGAAGAGCGTGCTGTTGACCGGGCTGGTGCGGGCCATGGGACGGCGCGGCCACCTGCTGGTCGCGGCGGTCGGAAACGACGGGCCATCCGCGCCGCCGCTCTATCCGGCGGCCTATCCGGAGGTCATCGGCGTCACCGCGGTGGATGCGAACGACCGCGTGCTGCCGGAAGCCTGCCGTGGCGAGCACGTGGAATTCGCGGCGCCGGGCGCGGACATCCACGCGGCGCAGCCCGGGGGCGGATTCGCGCCCGTGCGCGGAACCTCGTTCGCGACCCCGATCGTGGCCGGCCTGCTCGCGGCTACCATCGACAAGCCCGATCCGCTGCAGGCCACGCGCGCCCTTGAGAACCTGGCTGCGACGGCCGTGGACCTCGGCCGGGACGGCGCTGACCGCGTCTACGGCCGCGGGCTGGTCGGCGCGGGGTTCAGACCAGGATGGGTTTCCTCGCCCAGCCAGTAGAGCAGCGCGCCGGAACCGAACATCGAGATAGCCACGAACCAGAAGGCGGCCGTGACGTCGCCGACGAGCTGCGCCGCAAGTCCGAGGCCGGCGGCGCCGACCGCATAGCCGAAGTCGCGCCAGAAGCGGTAGGTGCCGACCGCGGTTCCGCGCCATTCGGGACGCGAGATGTCCGCGACTGCTGCGAGCAGGTTGGGATACAGGAGGGCCATGCCCAACCCGACGATGCCGGCGCAAAGCGACCATGCGGCGACATCGTCCGCGAGCGGTATGAGCGCGACACCCGCGCCGCAGATCCACATGCCCCAGACATTCGGACGCTGGCGCCCGATGCGGTCCGAAAGCGGGCCGGTTATCAGCTGCGACGCGCCCCAGGTGAAACCGTATACGGCGACGATCCAGCCGATTTCCGGCAGCGGCACGTTGCGCGCGTACAGGTACGCGGGCAGAACCGCCCACACCAGGGCATCCACGAACTTTTCGACCAGCCCGGCCTGGCACAGGGCGGCCAGTCTTGCATCGCGCCAGGACACGACCGCGAAAACCTCCCGGGTGCAGGGATGATCCCGGATCACGGTCGGATATCGCGCATGGGCGGTTGCGCCCTCCCGCTGCATCGTGGTTTCCGCCCGCGCCCATGGACGCGTGTCCCGGACCCACGCGAGCGTCAGCGCAAGCGCCAGGCCGATGACCGTGTAGCCGAAGACGAGCAGCGCGTCGCGAGCGCCGTAATGCGTGGCCAGGATTGCGGTCGCGATGCCGGCGGCCGCGACGCCGCCGTAGCCGGCGCACTCGTTGAGCCCGATCGCGAGGCCGCGCTGCTGGAAGTGCCCGAGATCGAGCTTCGCAGTCTGCGTCATCGACCAGGTGAGTCCCTGATTGACGCCGAGCAGCACGGTTGCGGCGATGATCCAGCTCCAGTCCGGAGCGTGCCAGACCATCCATGGGACCGGGACCGCCGCCAGCCAGCCGGCGAGCAGGACCTGGCGGCGGCCGTAGCGGTCGGAAAGCGAGCCAGCCGCGAGATTCAACGCGGCCTTCACGACGCCGAAAGCGACGACGAACGAGACCAGCAGCAGGAAAGAACCTCGGGGCAGGTCGAACTCGTCTTCCGCAAGCGCGGGCACGACGGTCCGCATCATCCCGATGGTCATGCCGACCAGCAGCACCTGCAGCAGCTGGTGCAGGAACTGAGCGAGGTTCGCGCGGATGCCGTGCTGGAGGCTCATGGGCTCCGGTGCGTTGCCGCCGAATAATGTAAAGAACCGCCGGCCGTGCGGGGAATAAACCCCTTCCCCGGGGCGTACTTGCTTCTGAGAACCGCGGATGGTCCGCGGGGGTCACAGGAGCAAGTCCATGAAATACAGGAACTTTTTGGCAGGAGCCGCCGTGGCCGCCGTGCTGGCTGCAAGCGGCGCGAGCGCCCAGGTGCTGGGCGGCAACGTCACCGGTGGCCTTGGCGGCTCGATCACGGGCGGCCTGGGCCAGGGTGGAATCGGCAACGTCGGCGGGACGGCCGGCGGCACGCTGAACGGCTCGCTGGAAGCGGGCACCGACGCCGTCGGCCGCACGCGCGAGATCGGCTCGCGGGTCAAGGGCAAGGCGACGGACACCGCCGGCCAGGCGCGTGACCGCGCGCAGTCCGCAGCGGCCGGCGCGCAGGCGACTGCATCGGGTGCGCTGGACGCGGGCGTCCAGACCGCTGCGGATGCCACCAGCGCGATCTCCGCGGGCGCGGAGTTCGCAGGCGAGGCCGGATCCAGCGTCGAGCTTTCCGACGTTTCCGCGGAAACGCCCGAGATGCCGCAGGATCAGGCGCCGCGCCGCAATCGCGGCAAGGCGAGCGGCGAAGGCGCGCTCGGCGGCACGCTGGATGCGGCGACGCAGCCTGCGAGCGCCGGTGCGACGACCTTTGGCCAGGGCTCCGGCAGTGCCGAGGCCTCTCGCCACGAGCCGGTGATGGACGACGAACCGGCCGAGCGCCCGCGCCGCAAGGTCAAGGCCGACGGCAAGGCCAAGGCCGATGGCGGCGTCCAGGCCTCCGGCGACGGCAAGGCGAACGCCAACGCCAATGCCTCGGTCGACGCGGCTGCTTCCGTCGAGAAGTGATCGCCACGACCGACGCGGCGGGCGGCGGGAGAGGGATCTCCCGCCGCTTTTTCATTCACTTACATGCGGGGTTGCAGGCGCCGCCCGCCGGGGGTGTAATCTGGGCACGTGGACAAGCCGTAGGAGGACCCTGCCGATGCACGACGAGCTGACCACGTTGCCCGGGATCGGCCCCGGTGTCGCCGCCGATCTCCGCCACCTGGGCATACACTCGATCAAAGACCTCGCCGAATCGAATCCAGAACAACTCTTCCAAAGACTCCAGAGAATCACCGGACACGAACAGGAGCCCTGCCTGCTCTACACGTTCCGCTGCGCGACCTACGCCGCGCGCACGCCGCAGCCGGAACCCGAGCTGCTGAAGTGGTGGAACTGGAAAGACCGCCGCCTCGACGATTGATAAAGGGGACGCGTCCAATTAAGAAATGAGAACGACAAGGCCCCCTCGCGGGGGCCTTGTGCGTTCTGGCTGCTATTTGGGAAACGTCCCCAATTCAGTCGTCGTCTTCTGCCGATGGCGATTCCGCGTTGGAATAAACCGCGATCAACTCCAGGTCGCCGTCCCTGACCATGCCGATGTGCGGGCAGTAGGTCTTGGGCGACTCGTGACCGGGCTCCAGCGGCGAGGTCTCGATGATCTCGACGCAGTTCTGGAACACGCCCGCGGGCACCTCGACCTCGAATCCCATCGACGTGTGTTCCGCCCGGTCCTGCGCGTTCGGCGCGATCTCCTGGTAATAGCGCGAGCCGAGCAGGAACGCCCGGTCCGGCATGATGATGCCTGGCCTCGCACCGGAGCGCCCGGCGAGCCAGGCGTCGGGCAGCTTCTTGCCGTCGCCGTCGAACACGTCCTCGCCGAAGTAGTAGACGTCATTCATCGGCTTGCAGGACGCGAAATAGTTGCGGGAGATCTCCTCGACCTCGCCATCGGCAGTCTCGTATTCCTCGACTACGCGCGCACGCACGGATATGCGCTTGCCGTTGTGGTTGAACCGGATCTCCCTGGTTTCCGGAAGCACCGTGATCCAGAGTTCCCCGAGCTCATCGCACTCGCCGGCCTGCACGCAGCGCACGTTGCTGAGGTAGAGCTGGCGGTTGGGAATCAGCTTGAAGAAGGCGTTGGCGCCGGTGGACTCGAAGTCGCAGGCGGCGATCGGGAACTGGTCGGTGAATCCGTCTCCGTTCGCGGATGCCCCCGCGAGCGGCGCGGCCGCAGCCAGCAGCAGGACGAGTGGTCGATGGAAGGCTGACATGAGTCGCTCCTTTGCCGGGATATCTGGCAGTTGCGTCACATTGGATGCGCGCCGCGCGATAATCCTTCGCGGAGCGAAGGATTCCGGTCCCTGGGGCGTCCAATCCGACAATGGCTGACCTCGTGCACGTCGACCGGGCCGTGGCTCGCCGCATACTGGGCGGGGACCAGGCCGCCTTCCAGGACCTGTTCGACCGCTTCTTCCCGCGGCTCTACCGTTTCGCGCTCGCGCGCCTGGGCGGCGACGCGGAGGCTGCGCGCGACGTGGTGCAGCAGACCTTCTGCAACGCGATCGAGCGGCTCGACGGCTACCGCGGCGAGGCCGCGCTCTACACCTGGTTCTGCCAGATCTGCCGCAACGTGGTGGCGGACCATTTCCGCAGGGGCGGCCTCGGGGCCACGCGCATGGTGCTGCTGGAAGACCAGCCGAACGTGCGCGCGATCCTCGACTCGCTGACCGCGCCCGTCGGCGACGAGCCCGAGACCGGCGCCTGGCACGCCCAGGTGCACCGCTTCGTCGAAGCGACACTCGATGCGCTGCCGGGCCGCTATGCCGAGTTGCTTGAGTGGAAGTATCTCGACGGGCTGTCCGTGCGCGAGATATCCGTGCGCCTCGGTCTCGGCGAGAAGGCGGCGGAATCGCTGCTGACCCGCGCGCGCGACGCCTTCCGCGAATCGATCGTGGAGCTCGCCGGCGCGGCGGAGGACCTTGCCTCGCCGATCGGCCCACAACCGGGATGAACCGACAATGGAAAAGCCGCAGGACCTGGTCGAATCGCTGATCCGTGCCGCAGGCCGACGCGCCGAGCCGCCGGAGGACGCCTATCGCCAGGTGCTGGCGGCGGCGACGGCGGCGCTGCGCGAGAAGACGGCGCGGCGCAAGGAACGCCTGTGGGTGCTGTGGTCGGGCGCCGCGGCCGTGCTCGTGCTCGCGGTCGCGCTGATGTTCCAGTGGACTCCGCCGGGCGCGCAGCGAGAGGAGCTCGCGCGGATCGAGCGCGCGATCGGCGGCGTGGAACGCGCGACAGGCGACGTCTGGCAGCCGGTCGGCGAATCGGTGGCGCCGCTGACCCGAGGCATGAAACTGCGCACGCTCGCCGGCGGCCGCGCAGGGCTGCTGCTCGCGGGCGGCACTTCCCTGCGCCTCGCGGCGGAGACCGAGATCATGCTCGACGAGCCCGGCCGCCTGTACCTGCGCAAGGGCACGATCTACCTGGACAACCGCGGCAGCGTCGGCACCGGCTACCGCATCGAGACGCCGGCAGGGACTGCGCGCGACATCGGCACGCAATTCGAGCTGCAGGTCGCCGGGGGCGGGCTGCGCCTGCGCGTGCGCGAGGGACGCGTGGAGATCGGCCGCGCCGGGCAACTGCTGGAAGGCGTCGCCGGCGAGCAGCTCGAGCTCAACGCGCTGGGCGGCGTCACGCGTTCGCTGATCGCCACCAGCGACGCCGCCTGGCAGTGGGCGGAGGCCATCGCGCCGACACCGGACATCGACGGCAAGCCCGCGGCCGAATTGATCGCCTGGGTCGCGCGCGAGACAGGACACCGGCTGCGTTATGAATCCGCGGCGGTCGAGCAGCGCGCCGCGACCGTGATCCTGCACGGCAACATCCGCCACCTGGCCCCGCTTGCGGCGCTCGACGCCATGCTCGCGACCACCGATCTCGAGTACGTGCTCGGCGGCGATACCATGGAGATCAGGGCGAGAGCACAATCCGGGCTGTGAACAGCTCGCCCTGGCTGCTGCTGCTGCTGGCGGGAGCCGCCGAGGCCGCCGCGTACCGGGGCATGCCGCTCGACCGGGTGCTCGAGGAACTGCGCGCCGGCGGGCTGGAACTGCTCTACAGCAGCGACCTGGTCAAGCCCTGGATGCGCGTCGCCGCCGAGCCGCAGGCCACGGAGCCGCGCGCCCGCCTCGAGGAAATCCTCGCACCGCACGGGATCCGCGTCAGCGACGGTCCGGGCGGCACCCTGATCCTGGTCCGCGATGCGCCGCGCGCGCCGCGTGCAGCGGCACCGGGCACCGCGCATCGGCCGGCGCCGGCGCCGCTGGAGACGGTCGTCGTCAGCGCCAGCCACTACCTGCTTGGAGACGAGCCCGCATTCGCGCCGGCCCACCTGTCGAACGCACGGCTGGAAGCGCTGCCCGAGATCGGCGAGGACCCGGTCCGCGCGGTCGCGCGACTGCCGGGCGTCGCGCGTCAGGATTTCTCCAGCCGCGTGCACCTGCGCGGCGGCGCGGACAACGAGACGCTGTTCCGCTTCGACGACCTGCGGCTCTACAACCCCTATCACCTGAAGGACTTTTTCGGTGTCTTCAGCAGCATCGATCCCGGCATCGTCAGCGACATCCGGGTCTACACCGGCGGCTTCCCGGTCCACTTCGGCGACCGCAGCAGCGGCGTGGTGGACATCGCGCCGCGCCTCCCCGGCGCGCGCCCGCAGGGCCAGGCAGTGCTGTCGCTGATGACGGCCGGCGTGGCGCTGGACGGCGGGTTCGCCGGCGGCGCCGGAGACTGGGCTTTCGCCGCCAGGCGCGGGAACATGGACCTGTTCTTCGACGCGGTGGACTCCACGCTCGGGGAGCCGGACTACCACGACCTGTATGCGCATGCCGGCCGGCGTCTCAACGGCTGGCTGGCGGTGAGCGCCAATGCGCTGGTGTTCGACGACCGCATCCTCGCGTTCGACAGCGACCAGGAGGAGGAGGCGCGCGCGGAGTACCGCGACGCTTACTGGTGGCTGCGCTTCGACCTCGGAGAGCCGGACGGCCGCGGCGGGCGCATCCTGGCGGCACGCACCGAGCTCGAAAGCGAACGCGACGGCAGCGCGGAACTGCCGGGCGTCGCGAGCGGAACGCTGTCCGACGAGCGGCACTTCACCATCCATTCGCTGCAGGCCGACGGCTGGTGGCGGATCGGTTCGCGCTCGCTGTTGCAGGCCGGGGGCGAATGGCGCGAACAGCGCGGCCGCTATCTCTATTCCGATGCGGTGGATTTCGAGCTGCTGTTCCTGACGCCGGGGGCGTCGACCGACGAATCGCGCACGCGTTCCATCAGCCTGCGACCCTCGGGTCACCAGGCCGGCGCCTACCTGAACTGGCGCTTCGAACCGGCGCCGGCCTTCGCCACCGACCTGGGCCTGCGCTGGGACACCGGGTCGCTGGCAGAACGGGACGGGGCGCAGTGGAGCCCGCGCGCGGTGCTGATGTGGCGGCCGCGGGACCACACGCGTCTGCGGTTCGGCTGGGGGCGCTACTTCCAGGCGCAGGCCATCAACGAGCTGCAGGTGCCCGACGGCGAGGTCGCTTTTCAGCGGGCGCAGCGCGCGACGCACCACGTCGCGAGCATCGAGCACGACCTGTCGCCCGCACTCACGCTGCGCGCGGAGGCTTACCGCAAGGACTACGACCGGCCGCTCGCGCGGCACGAGAACCTGCTCAACACGCTGGTCGTGCTGCCGGAACTCAAGCCGGACCGCATCCTGATTGCGCCGGATGCCGCGGTCGCGGAGGGCGTCGAGGTCTCGCTGAACTACGAGCGGGGGAACCTGGCCGGCTGGCTGAGCTATACGCACTCACGCGTGCGCGACCGCGTCGACGGCGAATGGCTCGCGCGCAGCTGGGACCAGCGCGACTACGCGAGCGCGGGCCTGCACTGGCGCAATGAGCGCTGGGAGGCTTCGTTCGCCGCGACCTGGCACCGGGGCTGGCCGACCACCGAGGTCCAATTGGTGACGCTCGATCCATTCCCGCTGGCGGAGGCGGCAACGCGCAATGGCGCGCGCATCGGCGACTACGCGCGCGTGGACCTGCGGCTCGCCCGCCGATTCGTGCTCGAATCGGCGGGCGAGATCACGGCGTTCGTCGAAGTGAACAACCTCCTCAAGCGCAACAACGAATGCTGCGTCGAGTACCAGATCGAGGACGAGGAGGAAGCGCCCTTCCTCGACGTCGGGGCGCGCGGCTCACTGCCGCTGATCCCGTCCCTCGGGATCCTCTGGAAGTTCTGATCAGCCGGCGGGTGCGGCGGCTTCCCCGGCGGCCGGCGCAGGCGGCGGCGTGTCCGAGTTCCACGCGTCCCGGATCAGCATCCACTTGCCGTCCTTCTTGCGCAGCACGGACAGGAACTTGCCGGTGTCGACGGTCGCGCCGCTGGCGTCGGTCACCGTGAACGTGCCGGTTTGCCAGGCGACGTCGCCGGACATTTCCACGGTGCTGTCGGGCGAGATGTTGAGGCTGATGCCCGCGGCCTTGGCGCCCTCGACATCACCCTGCAGGAACTCGCGGATCGCTTCGCGCCCGCTGGCCGTCGGCGCACCCGGCGCCAGCACCACGGCGTCCTCGGCATACAGCCCGGCGATCGCGTCCGCGTTGCCCGCCGCGTAATTGTCGTTCCAGGCCTGGTTGACGGCCTTGACCGCGTCCATCTCCGCTGCCGGGTCCGGTGACTTCTGGCAGCCGGCGAGCGCAAACAGGCCCGCCGCAATGACTGCAGCTGACTTCAGGATATTCACGTTGGTCCCCTGTTGAGTTCGTTCTGATCAACCGCCGGCCCCGGCGGTCGGGTAGCATCCTACTCCTTTCGCCACCGCCGTCCATGCGCGACCTCACCCAAGGCCCGATCCCCGGCCACCTGCTGACGATGGCGACTCCGATCGCCGCCGGCATGCTGGCGCAGACGCTCTATTTCCTGATCGACCTGTACTTCGTCGCGCAGCTCGGCGACGCGGCGCTCGCCGGCGTGGGCGCCGCCGGCATCGCGATGTTCGTGGTGATGGCGGCGACCCAGGCGCTGGGCGTCGGCGCCATGGCGCTGATCGCGCAGGCGGTCGGGCGCAAGGATCCCGAGGACGCCAACCTGGTGTTCAACCAGGCGCTGGCGCTGGGCGCGGTGTGCACGATCGCGACGGTCATCGCCGGCTACGCCACGACGCGCTGGTACATGGGCATCGTCGGCGCCGACGCTGCGACCGCGCAGGCCGGCACGACCTACCTCTACTGGTTCCTGCCCGGCCTCGCGCTGCAGTACGTGAACATGGTGATGATGTCGGCGCTGCGCGGCACCGGCGTGGTCAAGCCGACCATGGTGGTGCAGGTCGCGACGGTGCTCTTGAACGCGATCCTGGCGCCGGTGCTGATCGCCGGCATCGGCACCGGCCGGCCGCTCGGCGTTGCGGGCGCGGGGCTCGCCAGCACGATTGCGGTCGCGGCCGGCACGGTGATGCTGGTCGCGTACTTCCACAGGCTCGAGAAGTACGTGCAGTTCCGCCGCGCGCTGTGGAAGCCGCGGATGCTGGTGTGGGCGCGCATGGTCAACATCGGCGCGCCCGCCGGCGGCGAGTTCGCGATGATGTTCCTGCTGATGGCGGTGATCTACTGGGTGATCCGCGACTTCGGCGCGGCGGCGCAGGCCGGCTTCGGCCTCGGCACGCGGCTGATGCAGTCGATCTTCCTGCCGGCGATGGCGATCGCCTTCGCGACCGGCCCGGTCGCGGGCCAGAACTACGGCGCGAAGCAGTTCGCGCGCGTGCGCGAGACGCTGCGTTCGGCCGTGACGATGAGCGTCGCGATCATGATCGTGCTGACGCTGCTGTGCCAGTGGCGGCCCGACTGGCTGGTGCGCGGGTTCACGCAGGATCCCGCGGTGATCGAGGTCGCCTCGCACTTCCTGCGGCTGATCTCCTGGAACTTCGCCGCGTCGGGGATCATCTTCACCTGCTCCGGCGTGTTCCAGGGCCTGGGACACACCTGGCCGGCGCTCGGCTCGAGCGCCTCGCGGCTGCTGACCTTCATGCTGCCGGCGCTCTGGCTGTCCACGCAGCCATGGCTGGCGCTCGACCACGTGTGGTACCTGTCGGTGGCGAGCGTGTGGATACAGGCGGGGGTGAGCCTGGTGCTGGTGTATCGCGTGATGCGCCGGCGGCTGGCCTGAACGGCGACTTGCCCCATTGACGGGGCGCATCCCGTGGCCCGGGATGCGCCCCGCCCCGCACCCCGATCAATGCGCCGGGCGCAGGTAGTTCTTGACCGCATGCGCGCCGATCTTGCGGCCGCGCTTGACGCCTTCCTCCACCGCGTTGCGGAAGTGGTAGCCGACCAGCACGCGCGAGTCGGCGTTCTCCTGCGCGGCCTGCGAGAAGCTCGAGTACTGCCTGCGCACTTCGTGGGCGCCGCCGCAGGCGAGATCCCCGGGCAGCATCACGCTGCAGGCGTCGAAGGCGACGTTGTCGGTGCCGAACAGCCGCCGAAACACTTCCGCCGCAGCGCCACCCTCGACCGAGTGCCCCGACTCGTGATCCGGGAACGGCGGCACCGGCGCGCCGAGCGCGACCCAGTCCGGGTCCGCCTGCGTCCACGGATTGCCGTCGCCGTCCGCCAGGCGGATTGCCGTCTCCGGCCGCCAGTAGCCGATGCGGTACTTTGACTCGATGACGGCAATGTATCCGTCGGCGAGGGCCATGTTTAGCAACGCGAACAGCCGTGCGTTCTCCCAGGGGTCCAGACCGCGCGCGGTCGCCACGTCGCGGCCGATGCGGTTCCAGGCCAAGGGCGAGCTCTCGATCCAGAAGATCGCGATCTGCGTCTGGTCGGGGCTGCGCAGGCTGTCGCCTGCGCCGCCGTAGTGCTTCACTTCGTCGAAATCGCGGGCGTACTGCACGCAGCTTCCGGCGGTATCCGCCTGCCGTGCTGCGCCGCAGCTCACGGGATACGGCGCGCGCGGCGGGAACTGCCCGGCGCTCTCGAGCGCGAACGGCGCGACGTGCTGCCAGCCGGGGATCAGCGCGAACGGCAGGTCGTCGGTGAAGCGCCATTCGCCGATCCCGGTGCCCTGCGCATAGCCGAAGTCCGCGAACGCGGTGTCGGCACCATCTTCGGCACGCAGCGCGAGGATGGCCGCCGCCGCGGCCTGGCCCGTTGCGATGCCGTCGGTCTTCGCGTCTCCGTCCGGGATGGCCGCCAGCGCGGCGGCGTATTCGGACTCGACCAGCGCGACCGCGACGTCGGCGCAGGCCGCGGGCGGCGCGAGCGCAAACGGATGGGCGGCGAGCTCGCTCGCCATGACGTCGCGCGCAGCCGCTGCCGCAGCTGCGTCGAGCGAAGCGCCGGCCGGCGCGGCCGCGTCGTACGCGTAGGGCGTCGTGCGCCGCTGGATCGCGTTCAGCGCGTCGTGGATCGCGATGTGCGCCATCGCATAGAGCCGCGACTCGTGGAACGGATCGAACACCGGCGCATAGCAGGCCGCGACCGCGGCGCTGCCGGCGCGCGCGTTCCAGTCGATGACGGCGTCCGCCTGCGCGAGCGGCATCCAGGCGGCGGCACAGAGCGCGGCGGCACATCCCAGGCTATTGAACTTATTCATGATTCCATCTCCCCGTTTGGCATCGCGGTCCCTTCGACGCGCGCCTGACACCAGTGCCACGCCAGGCGGCGCGCGGCCATGATCGCAAGTTGATATCCTCGTGATATCGCCGTCTCCGACGACACGGGTGGTTCGTCGCCAGGAACATGAAGTTCGGCCGCGCTGCACCGGACACTGCGCCGGGCCTGCTGCTGCCCGGCGCGCTGTCGATCGATCCCGTTACCGGTGAAGTGACTGGCCCGGGCGGGCGCGAACAACTCGATCCCAAGGTCATGCAGGTGCTGATGGCGCTGGCGCGGCGGGCCGGCGAGGTCGTTTCGCATGAGGAGCTGTTCGCGGAGGTCTGGTCCGGCGCCGTCGTGACGGACGACGTGCTGCGCCGTTGCATCTACCAGCTGCGCGAGCATCTCGTGCGTGCGGGCGGCGACCGCCGCTATAGAGCGCTGCTCGAAACGCTGCCGAAACGCGGCTATCGGCTGCGCCGCGCGGCGGACGCGCCGCGCCCCGCAGGCGCGCTGCGCAGGTCCGCCGCAATTGCGCTCGCGGCAGCGCTCGCCGCGGCGCTGGCGCTGGGCTGGATCATCGATTCCCGCCGGCCGGATGCTCCCGCGCCGGCCGTCCAGCCCTCGATCGCCGTGCTGCCATTCGCGGATCTGAGCGACGCGCAGGACCAGCAGTACTTCGCCGAGGGCCTGTCGGAGGAGATTCTCAATCTGCTTGCGCAGATCCCGGATCTGCGCGTGATCGCGCGCACCTCGTCGTTTGCCTTTCGCGACCAGCCGGAGCTGGGTGTCGCCGCGATCGCCCGGCAGCTCGACGTGTCGCACGTACTCGAGGGCAGCGTGCGCAAGTCCGGTGATCGGGTGCGGATCACGGCCCAGCTCGTCGATGCGTCGGACAGCCGACACCTGTGGTCGGAAACCTACGACCGCGAGCCACGCGACTTGCTGGCGGTACAGGAAGACATTGCCTCGGCCATCGCGCGCACCCTCGAGATCCGGCTGGTGGCCGGCGGCGAGGCCGCTGAACGCCGCGTCGATCCCGGGGCGTACGAGCATTACCTGCACGGCCTCTACTTGCGCAACCGGCGCGGGCCGGGCGATCTGGCCGCAGCGGAGCGCAGCTTTCGGGTGGCACTGGAGATCGATGCCGATTACGCGCCGGCATGGGCCGCGCTCGCCAGCGTGCTGATGATGCGCGCGTTTCGCGAGAGTGACGGCCCGACAGAAGGGCTCGAGCGCATGCGCGAGGCGGTGAGCCGCGCGCTCGCGCTCGATCCCCTGTTGCCGGAGGCCCAGGTGCGCGCCGCCCAGTATCATTTTCAGACCGGCGACTTCGAGCGCGCGCGCGAACACTGGCGGCGGGCGCGGGAGCTGGATCCCGACCATCCGCTGGTTCTGGGCATGCAGGGCGGGCTCGCGATCAGGCGGGGCGATATCGGCACGGCGCTGGCGGTCAAACGGCGAATCGTCATGCTGGATCCGGTCAACGCAACTGCGCGCAACAATCTCGCCTGGACTCTGGTGCGTGCCGGATTCGACGAGGAGGCCGAACGCCAGCTTGCGCGCGCGAAGGAGCTCAGCCCCGGCAATCCGACCTTCGACCGGATCGAGGCGGAGCTGATGATCCTGCAAGGCCGCTTCGACGAGGCGCTCGGCGTTGCCGACCGGTTGGCGCCTGGGGCGCTGCGCGAGCAGATTCTCGCGATCGCGACGTACGGGCTCGGGCAGACCGCGGCCGCCGAGGCCGCCGTCGAGCGGATGCGCCGCTTCGACGATTTCGAGCTGCCGCGCCGGATCGCGGAGATCCACGCCGTGCGCGGCGAGGTCGACCAGGCATTCGAATGGCTGGTCGCGGCGCGGGATGCGGAACTTGCAGCCGCGGCCACACCGGGCGAGCGCAGCCGGCCACTTAACGTGATCGACTCATTGTTGCTGCGGGCGCTGCACGACGACCCACGCTGGACCGAGATCGTGCCGCCGCAGGAGATCTTTCTCTAGCCGGTCGGATGCACGAGCGCGATCTCCACGCGCCGGTTCCTCTTCCCCTCGCTCCTGATCTTCAGCACGCGGATGCCGCCGATCTCGGCGATGTTCGCGACGTGCGTGCCGCCGCAGGGCTGCAGGTCGATGCCGGGGATGTTGAGCAGCCGCACGCGTCCGGCGCCGCGCGGCGGCTGCACGCTCATGGTCTTGACCAGCTCGGGACGCGCGTCGAGCTCTTCATCGGTGATCCATACCGTTTCGGTCGCGATGCCGCGGGCGAGGATCTCGTTCGTGCCCTGCTCGATACGGGAGGCGTCGAGCAGGTTCATGTCGATGTCGAAGTCGAGGCGCGCCTTGTCCGGCGCGATGTTGCCGCCCGTGACCGGCGCGACGACCACGCAGGACATCACGTGCAGCGCCGTGTGCAGGCGCATGAGCTTGTAGCGGCGCTCCCAGTCGAGTTCGAGCGTGAGCGTTTCGCCGGGCTCGGGCAGGCTGGCGCCCGGGGCGAGGAGGTGAGCGACCGTGCCGGGCTCGGCGCCCTTGCGGGTGTCCGTGATTACGATGCGCCCGCCGTTCGCGCGCGTGAACGCGCCCGTGTCGCCCGGCTGGCCGCCGCCCAGCGGATAGAAGATCGTGCGGTCGAGCACGACGACGCCGTTCGCGGCGCTCACGACCTTCGCCGTCGCGGTCTTCAGGTAGGCATCGTCGCGAAACAGCAGTTCGGTGGTCACGGAGACGGTGCCGGGCACTTCTTTGGCGGCGCAGAGACTGCGCCCGGCACCGTTCTAGCATAATGGGACCGCGTCCCATTAAGCCCCAGCATAATGGGACGCGGTCCCATTAAACCCATTAAACCCTTCAGGGATCCGGGACGAAGCCGCCGGGGAAGGGCTCGGGCGTGCGCTTCGCGTAGCGGTACCTCGGCTTCGGGATCACGCCGCGGGCGACGAGGTTGCGGTACGAGTCGTAGCAGATCGTGATGACTGCGTCCGGGTGCTTGCCGGCGCGTTCGAAATCGACGTAAGTCGCGCCGGAATCGAGGCGCTGGCCGTGGCCGGTGCCCAGGCGCTCGTCACGCCTCGTCCGCTCCGCCGTGCCGCTGGCGGCATCCGCCTGTACCGGAGGGGCGGCCGCCTTGCCGGCCGTGCGTTCCTGCGGGATCGACGGCGGATCGAGCGGCTCGGCGGCCGCGGCAGGGACGGAACGCTGCTCCAGCGCCATGGGCTGGCGCGGCCGCTCGCGGAACACGGCCACGCCGATCACGCCGACGTTGTCCGGCCGCCCGGTCCGGGCCGCGTAGGAGTCCGGCAGCGAGGTGAAATAGAACGCGGCGACTTCGGCCATGTTCTTGCGCCAGCCGTCGATGTCCACCGACCCATACGGATCGATCACGTAGCCACTCTGGCGCGGGCTGGCGGTCCGGCCGGTAATGACGTTGACGCCGTCCACGGACGTCACCGCCAGTACCCGCCCGCCGCCCTGGTTGCGGATGCGGATCTCGTACTCATGGCCGGGTTCACCGGCGACGTGGCGCTGGCCGTCATGCCAGTACACCGGGAGCATGCGCTGGGCGGTCCGGTCAAAGACCTGCACGTCCACCGGTTGCCCGGCGAAGGCGGCGAGGGGTGCCAGCAGGGCCAGCAGGGCGGCGGCTCGGATCTTCGGACGGTTCATGGTCGGCTCCGTTGAGGGGTGGGTCCTGACACATGCAACGCCGGCAAGCGGCTTCTCGGGTTTGTATATACAATCGTCAATACCGTCGTATCCAGGCCACGCCGGAGTGCAGCCATGGCCAAGGGATTCTTCTCCAGGTTCACCCGTTCGGGATCGGGCGAGCCCCCGGACAGGCCTGCCGCAGAACCGCCATCGGCGCCCGCCGCCCCGGCCGGCGAAATGGCCGAAATCGCGCGGGAAATCGCTCGCCAGGGGCTGCCCTCGACGCCGCGGAAAGCCGCCATTTCGCTGCGCCTGGACGAGGACGTGCTCGAGTGGTTCAAGGCCGGCGGGCCGGGTTACCAGACCCGCATCAATGCGGTACTTCGCGCCTACAAGGACGCTGCCGGGTAGTCGAGGGCGCCGCCGTTAGCCCGGCCATTCGCGCCAGTGGCCGTTTTCGGGAGAAAAGCCTTGTCTGGCCGAGGCATGCAAAAAGACATGATGCGTAAACGCATCGCAAAATCGGCCATATTCCGGCGCTGGCGCAGTCCACGAAGCAGGGTATTGCGCGCCCCGGCTGCTACGATCCGCGAATGTCGCGGTGCCTTGCCGCCATGTTCCTGGCAGCCGCCTGGTTGGCGCCGGGCAGCGCTGCCGCAGAGCCTCTCAAGCCCGCGATCGAGCGGGCCGTGCGGGCCGCGACCTTCGAGATCGTGGTGCCGAAGATCGCGGAGACGGACAGGATCGAATACGAGCGCCCGTTGCCCTGGGACATGGTCCCGTTCTCGATCCGCAATGATCCCTACTATTCGATCGGTACGGCTTTCGCGATCGGGCGCAACGAGTTCGTCAGCGCCTCGCATGTGTTCGCTTCATGGGTGGGCAGCCTCTACGGCCAGCCCCTGCTGCGTTCGGCGGCCGGGACGATCCATGAGATCGACCGGGTCCTTAAGTTCTCCGGCCACCAGGACTTCGTCGTTTTCACGCTGAAGGACCCGCCCACGGTCCGCCCGCTGCAGGCCGCGACCGGGCCGGAAATGAACTCCGAGGTGCACGCGGTCGGCAATGCGCTTGGCGACGGCATCGTCATCCGCAGCGGCCTCCTGACCTCCGAGACCCCGGAACAGGAGGATGGCCGCTGGCGCTGGTACCGGTTCTCTGCGGCCGCGTCCCCCGGCAACAGCGGAGGTCCGCTGGTGAATGGCGAGGGCCGGGTCATCGGCGTGATCGTCGCGGCCTCTCCGGCCGAAAACCTCAATTTCGCGCTGCCCATCCGGCACGTCCTGGAAAACCCCGCGGGAGCCGCCCGCATCGAAATGCGGCTGAATTACCAGCTTCCCGTGATGCCGTTCGGGGTCACCGACAACCTGCGCCTGGAGATCCCGCTGCCACTCGGGCTGCCGGAGCTGGCCAGCCGGCTGCTGGACGGGATGAACGGCCACGGCGACCGGGTGCGGGACCGCTACCGTTCCGAGCTGGCAGACCGACTGTTTCCGCGAAGCCCGGCCGCTGCCCGCATGACGCTTCAACCGTACGATGCCCGGACCCCGCGGATCATCCGCTATGGGGACGACCGGGAATGGAGCCCGGACGAGCTGTCCGGCAAGACCACGGCCGCCCTGCCGCATGGGGGCGAGGTCCTGGCGGGAGCGATCGCCGGCACGGCCGTCGTGCGGGTCCGCAAGCCGGACAACCAGGCGCTGGCCGGCCTGATGGCGAATTCCCGGATGCAGATGGACATGGCGCTCAAGGCCGTCACCTGGGCGCGCCAGATCGGCAGCGAGTGGGTGCGCATCATTTCGTTGGGACCTGCCGATCGGGACGAACGCTTCGAGGATGGCTACGGCCGGCGCTGGCAAGTGCGTACCTGGCGGCTGGATCCAATGGACCTGGTGGCGGTGGCGCTGCTCATGCCGGTGCCCGACGGGTTCGTGGCGTTGATGCGGCTGTCACCGACCGGCCGCGGCCACGCCAACGTCGAGGAGCTCAAGTTCCTGGCCGACTACCTGTACCTCACCTACGGCGGCACGCTGCCTCAATGGCAGGAGTTCATGGCGCTCGGCGACCTGCGGCCGCGCGTGTTCGATGAGGTGTCGATCGAGTACGCGGCCGACCGGAGACTGAGATTCCGCTCGCCGCGGTTCGAGTCGCTGATCCTGAACGTCTACGCCGACGTCAGCGACCGGAGCACGCTCACGCTCGAGACCGGATACCTGGTCGAAGGAGAGTCCGTCGTCTGGGACATCACCGGGCTCCGGTTCAGCGAAGATGCGCAGAATCCGTTCAGCTGTTCGATCCGCCGCCAGGCGCGGGTACCTCCGGAGATCGGCGGCACCCTGCGCCGCGACTGGCTGCGCATGGTCGAGCGCGCGCCGCCGTACGATGCACGGCCGCACCTCGACGATCGCTATCCGCGGGTCCGCAAGGTGTACGCACCGCCATCGGCGCCGGGGGAGGAACCCGCGTTCGTGTACGACGTGGGTTTCCGCGTCGAGACCTTCATGGACCTCGAGAGCCTGCGCCTGGTGCACGCGCAATTCCAGGCCGGTTTCCGGTTGCGCGAGTGACGGCGGGCGCGCGGCGGCCCTGTGTCATGGGCTTGCGCTCCGCTATGATGCGTATACCTATCTGAAGGTGCGCGGTTCATGAAGGCGAAAAAACCCTCCGGCGGCGGGCGCAAGGCGTTGGCAAAGCGCGCGGCGAAGCCGCCACCGCGGGCCAGGCCGCGTCCGCAGCCGCAGGCGAAATCGCGTCCCCAGCCGCCCGCGCCGCGCACGGCTGCAGCTGCGCCGGCGCCCGAGCAGGGGATGATCCTGCCGAAGGGCCGCGGCCGGCAGCGCGAGGCGATCCGCGCCGAGACGCGCGCCTTCCCGCGCATGAAGCCGCAGGCAGTGCCGCGCGCCGGCTGGATCCGCGCGATCCGCGATGCGCTCGGCATCTCGCAGTCGCAGATCGCCGCGCGCGTCGGGGTGTCGCGCGCGACGGTGCAGCAGTGGGAGCGCTCCGAGGCGCGCCGGCGCATCACCGTGCACAGCCTCGACCAGGTCGCGTCAGCGATGGGCTGCACGGTCGCGCTCGCGATCGTGCCGAAGGTCGGCACGCTCGACGACGTGCGCCGCCGCCAGGCGCGCGCCAAGGCGATCGCGATCGTGAAGAAGGAAGACGCGCCGGAGGATCCGGATGCCGTCACCGACCTGACGGCTGCGCAGCTTCGACGCGTCGACCGCATCGTCGCCCGCCTGCTCCGCGGCAGCCCGCGCCGCCTCTGGAAGCCTTAAAGGGGACGCGTCCAATTACCTCTTCAAGGGGTAATTGGACGCGTCCCCTTTATCCGATGACGTGGTCGGCGCGCAGGCGCTGCAGCTCGTCGGCGGTGACGCCCAGCTCCTTGGAGAGCACCTCGTCCGTGTGCTGGCCGAGCAGCGGCGGCGGGTCGCGGTACTTCAGGGCGCTGCGCGAGAAGAGCACCGGGTTGCGCACCTGCGGCACCCGCCCGCCGCCCGGATGCGGCAGGTCGAAGCGCAGCTTGCGATGCTTCACCTGCGGTTCCTCGAACACCTGCGCGAGGTCGTTGATCGGGCCGCAGGGCACGCCCGCCTTCGCCAGCGCCTTGATCCAGGCGGCGGTCGTCTTCTGCCGACACAGCCGGTCGATCTGCGGAATCAGCGCCGCCCGGTGCCGCACGCGCGCGGCGTTGGTGGCGAACTTGGCGTCCCTGGCGAGCCCCGCCCGCCTGGCGACCCTGCAGAAGTCGGCGAACTGCCGGTCGTTGCCGACCGCCAGCATCAGGTAGCCGTCCTTTGTCGCAAATGCTTGATATGGAACGATATTTGGGTGGGCCGTGCCGCGGCGGCCCGGCGCCTTGCCGGTCACCAGGTAATTCAGAGCCTGGTTCGCCAGCGCCGCGACCTGGGTATCCAGCAGCGCAAGGTCGATGTACTGGCCCCGGCCGGAGAGCTCGCGCTCATATAAAGCCGCCTCGATCGCGTTCACGGCGTAGAGCCCCGTGATCAGGTCCGCGACCGCGACCCCGACCTTGACCGGCCCGGCGCCCGGCTCGCCCTCCGGCACGCCGGTCACGCTCATGAGCCCCGACAGGCCCTGGATCATCGCGTCGTAGCCGGCCTCGTCCTTGCGCGGCCCGTCCTGCCCGAAAGCCGAGATAGAGCAGTACACCAGCCGCGGGTTCAGGCGGTGCAGCGATTCCCAGCCGAGGCGGCATTTCGCGAGCGTGCCCACCTTGAAGTTCTCGATCAGCACGTCCGCGCGCATGGCGAGCGCGCGCAGCAGCTGCTGGCCGGCCGGCTTGGTGAAGTCCACCGCGATCGAACGCTTGCCGCGGTTGGTGCTCGCGTAGTACGCGGCCTCGCCGGTGTCGGCGCCCTGCGCATCGCGCACCCAGGGCGGGCCCCAGTGGCGCGTGTCGTCGCCGGCGCCGGGCTTCTCGACCTTCCACACCGTCGCGCCGAAATCCGCCAGGCACTGCGTGGCCCAGGGACCCGCGAGGATGCGGCTGAGGTCGAGGACTCTGACGCCGGCGAGCGGGCCCATCGGGCAAAGGGATCGTCAGGCCGCCGCGGTCTCGACTTTTCCGGGAAGCCTGCTCAGGACGAGACGGTCGAGATCGACCTTGCGGCTGGCGGCGTCGATGTCGATTCCGACCAGGTTGCCCGCGTCGTCATCGTCGAGCACGACGCCTTCGGAAATCTCCCGGCTCTCCGCGCTGGCATGGCCCGCGAGGTCGAAGCAGAGCGAACCGGTTTCCGGGTGGTAGTCGAGTCTCATGGCTTGAACCGCCGGTCGGGGAAGGCGTTGTGTATGGTCACCTTATCCTCGAGGGTAACAACCCTCAAGTAGCGATCGCCCGGTTCGGGAGTCCGGGCCCGGAAATGATTGTCGCCCTGCGGCTCGCGGCAATCCTGCCGCAGGTCAGCAAGAACGCAGGCTTGCCAGGTAGGCGCCAGCCGCGCTGAGACCGATGACCTCCGCGTACTTCGCCTGCAGGTCGAACAGGTTCGCCTCGTGCGGCTCCGGATGGCGGTCGCCGACCGCCTCGCGCACCACCAGCGGCACGAATCCGTGCTGGCAGGCATCCACCGCAGTCGCCCGCACGCAGCCGGAGGTGGAGACGCCCGCGATCAGCAATGTGTCCACGCCGATCGCCCGCAGCTGCGCAGCCAGCGGCGTGCCGAAGAATGCGCTCGCATACTGCTTCGTGATCACCGTCTCGCCGCCGCGCGGCTCGAGGCCTTCGGCAAATGCGGCGAGCGCGGGATTCCTGCCGCGCTCGAAGCAGGCGAGCGCGGGCAGCTTCCTGAAGAACACGCCGCCGTCCGCGCCGCCCGGCTCGTAGGAGACATTGGTATGGAACACCGGGATGCCGGCCTCGCGCGCGAGAGCGAGCAGCCTGGCCGCCGCCGCGCGCGCGTCCTCGACGCCCGCATAGAGCGGCGAGCCGGGTTCCAGGTAGGCGCGCACGAAATCGACGATCAGCAGCGCCGGCTTGCGGCCGGGCTGCAACGGCCTGCTGGCGGGTGCACGCGCGATGCCGGCAGACATCGCGGCGGTATCAGCGGTTCAGCGCGCCGCGCGCCGCGTGGATGTGCGACAGCATCACCGACGCCGCCCAGTCCGGATCGCGGGCCTCGAGCGCGCGCACGATCTCGAGGTGATGCTGGGCGCTTCGCTGCAGGTCCTCGGGCGTGTACTTCTGGAAAGTGCGCATCATCAGCGGCGCCTCGATCAGCGCGGCGAGGGCGCGCGCGAGGCGCGCGCTCGCTGCCGCCTCCTGCAGGCGGCGATGGAACTGGCTGTTGAGGTCCGCGATGCGTTCGAGGTGGCCGGCGCGGCGCTCGACCGACTCGCGCAGTTGCGCCTCGGCGAGGCGCCGGAGTTCCGCGACCTGCTCCGCGGTCGCGCGCGTGGTCGCGCGCCGTGCGCCGTGCGACTCCAGCATCGCGCGCAGGTCGAACACCTCGTCCGAGTCCTCCTCGGTCCAGGTGGTGACGACGGCGCCGAGGTTCGGCGTGAAATCGACGAGGCCCTCGGCGTCCAGGCGGCGCAGCGCCTCGCGCACCGGCGTGCGGCTGACGCCGACGGCGGTCGCGATCTCCTGCTCGGTGAGGCGGGCGCCCGCGAGGTAACGGCCGGCGATGATGCCGGAGCGCACCGCTTCATAGGCCCGGTCCACTGCGCGCACGGAAACGCCTCCCGGCCGCATTGTACCCATCACGCGCGCCGCCGCGCGGTGGCGGGCGCGGCCTTCGGCCGCCGCGCGCGCGCGGAGAACCGCGGCGCGGCCGGCGCCTCGAGGCCGGTCTCGGCCTTGCAGCGCGACTTGAGTTCCGCGATGTCCTGGAACCCGCGGTCGAAGAGCGCAGGCGACCCGCGCTTCGCGGCCATCTCGGCGCGCAACGCCCTGGTCGCTGCCGCGTCCACGCGGCTGCCCTTGAGCACCACGCCGTAGCGGCGCGCGCCCTCGGCGCTGACGAGCCCGGCCTCGACGTCGAACAGCACCTTCTCGGGCTCGCGCTCCAGCGGATCGCCGCAGCCGCCGCCGCCCCAGGTCTCGTACAGCAGGAGGTCATCCGGCTCGACCTTGATGCGGTCCACCTTCGACGGCAGCAGCTGCTCGCTGCCGTCGGCGCGCTGCAGCAGCTTGCGGCTGCGCGAACCCGGCAGGCCGCCGTTCACGCCCCAGGGGTAGGTGAGCCAGCGATCGTCGTGGATCGAGATCTCGCCGGGCTCGAGGATGCGGTAGCCGATGCGGATGCCATTGCCGCCGCGGAACTTCCCGGGCCCGCCGGAATCGGTGATCGTCTCGTAGGTGTCGATGCGCAGCGGAAAGTAGCTCTCGAGGAACTCGTTCGGCACGTTGGTGAACGACGGCCACAGCGAATGCCCGTCCGGCCCGTCGCCGAAGGGCTTGCCGGGGATGCCGCCGAAGCCGATCTGGTAGAGCTGGTACCACTCGCCGTCCCTGTCGTAGCCCGAGTACATGAAGTGCGGGCTGTCGGAGAAACCGGCCGCGCACATGAACGCCGGATTGCCCTGGCCGAGCAGCCCGCCCAGCACGTCGAAGATGCGCCCGAGCGCGTGCGTGCGGCAGGACAGCGCGGCGGGCTTCAGCGGCTTCAGCAGCGAGCCCTCGGGAATGCGCACCTCCATCAGCTCGTAGAAGCCGTCGTTGAACAGGATCTGCGGGTCGAACACCATGATCATGTACACGCCCGCGAACATCTTGAACATCTCCTCGTTGAGCAGGAAGTTGATCGAGGAGACCGACTGCGGGTCGGTGCCGGCGAAGTCGAAGATGCACCTGTCCCCCTCGCGCCACATCGTGCAGGCGATCTTGTAGGGACCCATGTTCATGCCGTCGTCGCAGACGTAATCCTCGAAGTGCTGCTTCGTCTCGGGGACCGTGCGGCGGATCAGCTCGCGCATCGCCCGCTTGTTGCGCTCGAGCATGGCGTCCATCGCCGAGTAGAACACGTCGTCGCCGAAGCGGCGGCTGATCTCGATGCAGCGCAGCGCCGCGGTGCGCAGCGCCGCGACGATGGCGTGGAAGTCCGAGTAGTTCCAGGTCGGCAGCCGGCAGTTGTGCAGGATGATCTTCAGCACGTCGTCCTGCAGCTTCCCGCCGCGGATGATCTTGACCGGCGGCACCGCGACGCCCTCCTCGTAGAAGGTGCGCGCGTCGGTCGGCAGCGAGCCCGGCACCTTGCCGCCGACGTCGGTCATGTGACCGAACATCGCGGCCCAGGCGATCACGCGGCCGTCCTTGTACACCGGCATCAGCAGCAGCCAGTCGTTGATGTGGCTGATGGCGCCGTTGCAGGAGTAGGGGTCGTTGGTCAGGAACACGTCGCCTTCCTCGACCGTGCCGTCGTAGCCCTGCAGGAAGCCGTGGATGAAGGAGCCGAACTGGCCCACGACCATCTTGCCTTCGAGGTTGGCGATCAGCGGGAACTCGTCGTGCTGCTCGCGGATGCCGGGCGACATCGCGGTGCGGAACAGCACCGTGTCCATCTCGAAGCGCGCATTGCGCAGCGCGCTCTCGATGATGTCGATCGTGACCGTGTCCACCTTCACCTTGCGGAAGGGCCTGCGGTTCCTCTGGATGATCTTCGCCGTCATCGCGCTCTCCTGGCGAGGCCCTTGTGCCGGTCCGGGTAGATGAGGATGTTGCCGAGCCTGTCCACCAGGCCGGTGTGCTTCGGCAGCACCACCGTGGTGGAGTCCATCTCGATCACGATCGCGGGACCCTGGATGCGGTTGCCGGCCCTGAGCTTCGCGCGGTCGTACACGGTTGCCTGCCGGCGCTTGTGGTCGATATGGACGACCTGCCTGCCGATCGCCGCCGCCTTCGGGTCGCGCGAGCCCTTCGCGATGGCCGGGCGCTTGACCCTGATGCCGCGGCCCTGCACGACCGCGCGCAGCGCCACGAACTCGTGCTCCAGCGGCAGCGCGAAGGTGAACAGCCGCTGGTGCTCGGCGTCGAACGGCTCCGAGATCGCCTTGAGCCCGCGCTTCTTCAGGTCCTTCAGGTCCACGTCCACGGTGAGGCGCAGGCCCTGGCCGTGGTAGCGCACGTCCACCTGGAAGCTGCGCCTCATCTCGGCGGCGGGCACCTGCTCGCGTTCGAGCGCCGCCGCCGCCGTCGCCGACAGCTGCTCGAGGACCTTCGCGATCTCGGCCGCGCTGGTCTCGGAGAACCTGCGGATCACGGTGCGCGCGGCCTCGTCGCGCAGCGCCGTGGTCGCGTCGCCGAGCGCGCACAGCACGCCCGGCCCCGGCGGGATGATCGCGGGCCAGGCGCCGAGCAGGCGCGACAGTGCGTTCGCGTGCAGCGGGCCCGCGCCGCCGAAGGCGATC
This sequence comes from Steroidobacteraceae bacterium, assembly GCA_019634895.1. Lineage (GTDB taxonomy): Bacteria > Pseudomonadota > Gammaproteobacteria > Steroidobacterales > Steroidobacteraceae > SCUD01. The sequence continues at coordinate 204,477 of JAHCAM010000001.1, forward strand.
AGCGCGTAGTCGCGCGGGTCGTGGCCCTGCTCGACGGACACCAGCCGCAGCGCCCCCACCATGTTCTCGTTGACGATGTCGTAGATGCCCTGCGCCGCGTCCTCCAGCGACTTGCCGAGCGCGCCGGCGACCTTGCCGACGGCCGCCGCCGCGAGGTCGCGCTTCAGCTCGAGGTCGCCGCCGAGGCGCTGCATCGGCGGCAGGTAGCCGAGCACCACGTTCGCGTCGGTCACGGTCGGCTCGGCGCCGCCGCGGCCGTACGCCGCGGGCCCCGGATCCGCGCCGGCGGACTGCGGCCCGACCCGCAGCGCCTTCGTCAGCTCCGGCACGTGCGCGATCGAGCCGCCGCCCGCGCCGATCGAGCGGATGTCCACCGACGAGGCGCGCACGGTGACGTCGCCGACCGTGGTCTCGCGCCTCAGGCGTGGCACGCCGTTCATGATCAGCGCGACGTCGGTGGAGGTGCCGCCGACGTCCACGGTCAGCAGGTTCGGGAATCCCGCCTGCAGCGCGACCCACAGCGCGCCGGTGACGCCGCCGGCGGGGCCCGACATCAGCAGGTTGACGGGATACTCCTCGGCGCTCGCCGCGGAGGCGAGGCCGCCGTCGGAGCGCAGGATGTGCAGCTGGACGCGGCCGGCGCGCGAGCCGAGCTTGTTGCGGAGATTGTGCACGTAGCGCTGCACCACCGGGCGCACGTAGGAGTTGGCGACGGTCGTGACCGTGCGCTCGTACTCCTGCATCTCCGGCACCACCTCGGAGGAGAGCGACACCGGCACGCCGGGCAGCACCGCGGAGGCGATCTCGCGGATGCGCTTCTCGTGCGCGTCGTTCGCGAAGGCGTTGATCAGCGAGACGGTGAGCGCCTCGATCTTTGCGCCGCGCAGCTTCGCCAGCGCCTCGCGCAGCGGGGCCTCCTCCAGCGCGCGCACCACCTTGCCGCGCGCGTCCACGCGCTCGTCCGCCTCGATGGTGAGCGCGAGCGGCGCCATCGGCAGCGACTTGTTGTAGATCACCCAGCCGCCGAGGCCGCCGGGCACGAAGGAACGCGCGATCTGCAGCACCTGGCGGTATCCCTTCGTCGTGACCAGGCCGACCTTCGCGCCCGAGCTGGTGAGCACGGTGTTGGTCGCGACGGTGGTGCCGTGCATCACGTGGTCGATCGCGGACGGGCTGATGCCCGCCAGCCTGCAGACGCGGTCGAGCCCGTGCAGCACGCCGACCGACTGGTCCTTCGGCGTGCTCGGCACCTTGGCGCTCCAGGTGCGGCCGCTCTTCTCGTCCACCAGCAGCAGGTCGGTGAACGTGCCGCCGACGTCGATGCCGAGTCTGTAGCTCACGTCGTCTCCTTCGCCGCCGGGAAGGTCCCGGCCTTGGTCAAGAGTCCCGGCACCTTGCGGCCTGACCGTTGCTCGAGCCAGTGCGCCGTCCCGATCGTGCGCGCGAGATCCATGCCGGTCGCCACGCCCATGCGCGAGAGCATGTAGAGAAGGTCCTCGGTCGGGATGTTGCCGGTTGCCGCCGGCGCGAACGGGCAGCCGCCGATGCCGCCGACGCTGGCGTCGAGCGTCTCCACGCCGGCCTCGACCGCGGCATACGCGTTCGCGAGGCCGGTGTTGCGCGTGTTGTGGAAGTGGCAGCGCAGCTTCATGCCGGGCAGCGCCTCGCGCAGCCGCCCGACGAGATCGGTGACCTGCGCCGGCACGCCGGCGCCGATGGAATCCGCGATCGCGATCTCGACCGGGTCGCCCGCGGCGCACTCGCGCGCGATCGCGACGACCTTTTCCGCTGCAACTTCGCCTTCGTAGGGACAGCCGAAGGACGCGGAAATCGTGACCTGCGCGCGGATGCCCGCGGCCTTCGCCGCACTCGCCATCTCGAGCCAGGCGGCGATGGACTGCGCGGTGGTCGCGCCCTGGTTGCGCAGGTTGAAGGTGTCGCTGGCGACCACCACCATGCCGATCTCGTCGCAGCCGGCGGCGAGCGCGCGGTCGAAGCCGCGGCGGTTTAATACGAGGCCGATGTAGCGCACGCCCTGGTGGCGGGGCAGGGAGCGCACCAGCTCGTCGGCGTCCGCCATCTGCGGCACGCGCTTCGGGTTCACGAAGCTCGCGACCTCGATGCGTCTCGCGCCGGCGCCGACGATGCGCTCGATGAACTCGCGCTTCACGGCCAGCGGCAGCACGCCGGGCTCGTTCTGCAGCCCGTCGCGTGGTCCGACCTCGACGATTTCGACCTGGCGTGGTGGCCTGATCACGGTGAAATTGTATACACTATCCTACGGCAATCCTAGGTTTGACGCGGCCGTTGACCGAAATCGGTCGCAGATTGTATACAGAATCCATGACCAAGACCGTGTCCGAAGCCGGCGCGCTCAGCGGCCTGCGGGTGCTGGAACTCGGCACTTTGCTCGCCGGCCCCTTCTGCGGGCAACTGCTGGGCGACATGGGCGCCGAGGTCATCAAGATCGAGCCGCCCGGGCAGGGCGACCCGATGCGCGTCTGGGGCCGGCAGGCCGCGGGCGACCCTTCGCTGTGGTGGCCGGTGATCGCGCGCAACAAGAAAGCCATCACGCTCGACCTGCGCCTGCCGCCGGGACAGGATCTCCTGAAGGCGCTGGTCGCGAAGTCCGATTTCCTGCTCGAGAACTTCCGTCCCGGCACGCTCGAGAAATGGGGCCTCGGCTGGGACCAGCTCGCCGCGGTCAACCCGCGCCTGATCATGATCCGCGTCTCCGGCTACGGGCAGACCGGGCCCTACGCGCACCGTGCGGGCTTCGGCGCGATCGGCGAGGCGATGGGCGGGCTGCGCTACGTGGTCGGCGATCCCTCGACGCCGCCGTCGCGCATGGGCATCTCGATCGGCGACTCGCTGGCCGCGACCTTCGCCTGCGTCGGCGCGCTTGCGGCGCTGCACCATCGCGAACGAACGGGGCAGGGGCAGGTCGTGGATTCCGCGATCTACGAGGCGGTGCTGGCGATGATGGAATCGCTGGTCACCGAGTACGACAAGACCGGCTACGTGCGCGAGCGCACCGGCGCGATCCTGCCGAACGTCGCGCCGTCCAACGTCTACCCGACCGGCGACGGGCTGGTGCTGATCGCAGCCAACCAGGACACCGTGTTCCGCCGGCTCTGCGAGGCGATGCAGCAGCCCGGGCTGGCGCAGGACGCGCGTTACCTGACCCACCAGGCCCGCGGCGCGCGCCAGCAGGAGCTCGACGCGCTGATCGCGCGCTGGACCGCGCCGCAGACGACGCGGCAGGTGCTGGCGCTGATGGATGCGCACGGCGTGCCGGCGGGGCAGATCTACCGCGCGCCGGAGATGCTCGAGGATCCGCATTTCGCGGCGCGCGAGGCGATCGTGAAGGTCGCGCATCCGCAGTTCGGCGAGTTGCGCATGCAGAACGTGGTGCCGAAGCTCTCGGCCACGCCCGGGGCCGTGCGCGCGCCATCGCCGGCGCTCGGCGAGCACAACGACGCAATCTACCTCGGCCTGCTCGGCCTGGAGCGCGCCCGTTACGACGCGCTCAAGGCCGCCCGGGTCATCTGAACGAGTAGCTCACGTCCAGGCCGTAGCTGCGGCCGGGCGAATCGTGGATGAACGCGCCGCCGAACTCCGGCGCCACGATCACTTCCTGCAGGTATTCCTTGTCGGCGAGGTTGCGGCCCCAGGCGGTCGCGCTCCACTTCTCGCCGCGCAGCGTCAGGCGTGCGTTGAACACTTCGTAGGGATCGCGCTTCTGCTTGCTGTAGTCGCCCTGGCCGAAGCCGAACGCGGTCGGCAGGTTCGGCACCATCTCGTCCTGCACCGGGTGGAACCAGGTCTCGCCGACGAAGGTGCCGTCGACGCGCAGCACGAGATCCATGCCCGAGGCGCCCATCGGCATGGTGAACTCCGCGCCCAGGTTGCCGGTGTACTCCGGCGAGTACGGCAGGTGGTTGCCGGCGGTGTACGGCCGCCCGTCGTAGCGGTCGATCTCGCCGTCGGTGTAGCCGATGCCTCCGAACACCGAGACGTTGTCGTTCGCGCGCCAGCGGAAGTCGAACTCGGCGCCCTGGATCGTGACCTCGTCGAGGTTGGTCACCGCGCGCAGCAGGCCGAAGGGGCCGGCGAAGAAGTTGAAGAACTGCATGTCGTCGACCTTGGTGTGGTAGATCGCGCCGTTGAGCGACAGCGTGCGATCCAGCAGGTTCGACTTGAAGCCGATCTCCGCCGCTTTCGACACTTCCTTGCGGTAGTCGTCGCCGACCTCGGTGAGGTTGCGGGTCGAGGTCGGCGTGCAGGCCGGCAGTCCGAGCGGCAGGCTGAAGCCGAGCCCGGTGTCGAACAGCGTGCTCGGGCCGAGGCACAGTCCGCCGTAGAACACGTTGACGGTGGCCTCGCTGCCGGAGGAGTTGAAGCCGCCGCTCCGGAAGCCGTAGCCGTAGGAGGCGTAGAACGCGACCTCCTCGTTCATCTTCCAGTTCAGCGACAGTTTCGGCTGGAACTGGTCGTAGGTCTTCGAGCGGCTCGGGATGCCCGAGGTCGCGAACGCCGGGTTCACCGTGTACGCGGGATTGATGTACGGGGTCGGCCCGTAGATCGCCGCGAACAGCGGCGTCTGCGCGAACGCGTTGGCGCCGGTCGGCACGTTGTTGTCCACCTCGCGCTTCTCCGAGTCGAAGCGCAGCGCAAGCGCGATCTCGACGCCCTCGGCCATGTCGTAGGCGATCTGCCCGAAGCCCGCGTACACCGTGCTCTTGAAGGTGTCGTCGTACAGCAGGTCGGTGGGATTCGGCCCGGAGGCCGGCACGAATCCCTGGGTCAGGAAGTTCTGCGTCAGCGAGGCGCCGGTCTGGTCGGCGCCCTGCGAGACGACCACGTGCCGCTCGATGTCGGCGAAGTACACGCCCGCGACCCAGCGCATGCGCTGGTCGCCCGGCGAGGTCAGGCGCAGCTCGAGGCTCATGTCCTCCTGGTCGCGCTGCTGGTACTGGTAGCCGCCGCAGGTGGTCGGGCCGTAGGGCGGCTGGAACGACGAGGCGTAGGGCGTGAAGCTGATGATCGTCCCCGGCGGGTTGCCGTAGTTGAACGGCGGCGGCAGCGGCGTGTCCGCGAGGCGCGCCGCGAAGGACTCCGCGCACGAGGGCGTCAGCGCGTACAGGTAGAACGCGTCGCTGGCGCCGTCGGTGAGGAAGAAGTTGGTCTGGTCGTTCCAGGCCAGCACGCCGGTCAGCGTGCCGACGCCGACGTCCCAGTCGCCCTTGATCGAGAAGTTTTTGTTCTCCTGCTCGTTCTGCGGAATGATGTTGTTGGTATAGAAGAAGACGTGGTCGTTCGGGTCCTCGTCGAATGGCGGAGCGCCGAAGATCGCCGCCGCCTCGGCGAAGGACACCGCGGCGTTGAAGTTGATCGCCCCGGACTCGACCTGCGAGTACTTGGCCTTCACGTCGAAGCTGCCGTTCATGGCCTCGAAGGTCAGGCGCCCGGTGACCCCGGTCTCCTCGAAGTAGTCGATGCAGTCGTCGCAGTCGAGCAGCGTGTTGGTCCACTGGCCGTCGGTGCTGCGCGTGTAGGCCGAAAGGCTGCCGCGCGTGGTGTCGCCGAGCGGGCCGCTCAGGTAGAGGCTGCCCTTGTAGCTGTTGTCGCTGCCGTAGCCGGCGCCGACCTCGAATTCCGCCGTGTCGCCCGGCTTGCGGGTCGTGATGATCATCGCCCCGGCCAGCGCATTGCGCCCGTAGAGCGCGCCCTGCGGTCCCTTGAGCACCTCGATCTGGGTGACGTTGTTGAGTTCCTGGTTCAGCGCGTTCGGGTTGGTCTGCAGCACGCCGTCCACCACCAGCGCGAAATTCGTCTCGGCGTCGCGGCCGGTGTTGATGCCGCGGATCACCACCTGCAGGTCGCCGGCCTCGGCGGTCTGCACCTGCGCCACGCCCGGCGTCAGCGCGATGAAATCCGTGGGCCGCTCGATGCCCGCCGACTGGATCTCGGTTTCGGTGAAGGCCTGCACGGTGACCGGCACGTCCTCGATCTTCTCGGCGCGCTGGCGGGCGGTGACCACGACCTCCGGAAGCTGGGAGGCCTGTGCGCCGGCATCGGCGGAGGCGAGAACGGCCGCGATGGCGGCGGCCAGGAGGGTCGGGCGATGCGTGAAGTTCTGCATGGGTTCCTCGCAGGCGGTTGGGGCGGCAAACCCTGTCGTTGTATACAAAACGGGCCGCTGGATCATACTCTTTGCTTTTAGCTGGCCGCAATACGAGGGTCCAGGCTTGTCTTGGTATACAGCGAGTGCGCCTTTAAAGGGGACGCGTCCCTTTATCCGGGATAATGGGACGCGTCCCCTTAAGCTGCGGTCATGACCGCGCTGTCGCTGTTCGAGAAGATCTGGCGCGCCCACGAGGTGCTGCCCGAAACCGCCGGGGCGCCCGCGGTCCTGTACGTGGACCTGCACCTCACCCACGAGGTCACCTCGCCGCAGGCGTTCGCGATCCTGGCCGAGCGCGGCCTGCCGGTGCGCCGCCCCGGGCGCACGCTCGCGACGCTCGACCACGCCACGCCCACCGAGTCGCAGCAGGTGTTCGGCGGCGTGCCGATCCGCATCGAGTCCGCCGCGCGGCAGATCGCGGCACTCGAGAACAACTGCGCCGCCGCCGGCGTCGAGCTCTTCGGCCTGCGCGACGCGCGGCGCGGCATCGTGCACGTGATCGGGCCGGAGCAGGGGCTGACGCAGCCGGGCATGACCATCGTCTGCGGCGACAGCCACACCAGCACGCACGGCGCCTTCGGCACCTTCGCCTTCGGCATCGGCTCGACCGAGGTCGCGCACGTGTTCGCCACGCAATGCCTGCTGCAGCGCAAGCCGAAGACGCTCGCCATCGAGATCGGCGGCCGCCTGCCCGCGGGCACCAGCGCCAAGGACCTCGTGCTCGCGCTGATCGGCCGGCTCGGCGTGGCGGGAGGCGCAGGCCACGTCATCGAGTACCGCGGCCCGGCGGTCCGCGCGCTGTCGATGGAGGAGCGCATGACGGTCTGCAACATGTCCATCGAGGCCGGCGCGCGCGCCGGCATGATCGCGCCGGACGAAACGACGTTCGCATACCTGCGCGGGCGGCCGCGCGCGCCGCAGGGCGAGGCCTGGGAGCGCGCGCTCGAGCGCTGGCGGCGGCTGCCGGGCGACGACGGCTGCGCGTTCGATCGCGTCCTCGAGTTCGACGCCGGGACCGTCGAGCCGATGATCAGCTACGGCACCAATCCCGGCATGGTCATCCCGATCAACGGGAAGGTGCCCGCCGCAGGCGACGACGCCTTCCACAAGGCGCTGCATTACATGGGCTTCGAGCCGGGCGAGGCGCTGGCCGGCAAGCCGATCGATCTCGTGTTCGTCGGCAGCTGCACCAACGCGCGGCTCCCGGACCTGCGCATCGCGGCTTCGATGCTGCGCGGCCGCAGGATCGCGAAGGGCCTGCGCATGCTGGTGGTGCCGGGATCGCAGCAGGTGAAGCAGGCCGCGGAGGCGGAGGGCCTGCACCGCGTGTTCCTGGACGCGGGCGCCGAGTGGCGAGAGTCCGGCTGCTCGATGTGCGTCGGCATCAACGGCGACACGGCGGCCGCCGGCCGCTACGTCGTCAGCACCAGCAACCGCAACTTCGAGGGGCGCCAGGGGCCGGGCGCGCGCACGCTGCTGGCGAGCCCGGCGACCGCGGCGGCCTGCGCGATCGCCGGGCGCATCGCCGATCCGCGCGGGTTCGCGGCGTGAGCGGGCAGGGCGCGGCGGGCGGGAACGATGTGCGCGGCGTGCGCGTGATCCGTTCGCGCACGGTGGTGCTGCCGGCCGCCGACGTGGACACCGACCAGATCGTGCCCGCCCGCTTTTTGACGACGACTTCGCGCATGGGTCTCGGCCGCGCGTTGTTCGCCGACTGGCGCTACGACGCCGCCGGCGCGCCGCGCGCGGATTTCGTGCTGAACCGGCCGGAGGCGGCCGGCTGCGGCATCCTGGTCGCCGGGGGGAACTTCGGTTGCGGTTCGTCGCGCGAGCATGCCGCCTGGGCACTGCTGGACGCCGGCATCCGCGCCGTCGTCAGCACCTCGATCGCCGACATCTTCTTCACCAACGCGCTCAAGAACGGGCTGGTGCCGGTGCGCGCCGACGCCGCCACCCACGCCTGGCTTATGGTCCACCCGGGCGCCGAAGTGGAGGTGGATGTCGCCGGGAGCGTCCTGCGCCTGCCGGATGGCCGTGAGGCCGCGTTCACGCTGGACCCGTTCGCCCGGCACTGCCTGCTGCAGGGGGTGGACGAGCTGGGCTACCTGCTGTCGCGGCTGCCCGACATCGAGGCCTGGGAAACCGCCCGCCGGGGGTGAACGATTGGCGGCACCAACCGGTCCTACCATCGGATAAAGGGGACGCGTCCAATTAAGACTGCCGGTAATTGGACGCGTCCCATTTATCCGGCTGAATTGACCGCCACAGGGAAATCGCCGATAACCACGCCCATGAACCGCAATTACTTCTACGCCATCGTCGCGCTGGCGCCCCTCCTTTGCGCGGCAACGGTCGCCCAGGGCAATTTCTATGGCCACTACAAGGACGGCGTCTACACCGCACCCGGCAAGCTGTTCCGGGTGAGCTCGCCGTTCCCGGACCAGCCCACCGTGTCCGACGGGCGTGAGCCGAAGAACAACAACGCCGGGGCCGTGTCCTTCATTGACCAGGCGGGCCGCCTGAACGGCATCCTGTACATGGAGAACAAGGGCTATACGCTGCCCGCCGGCGTGGGTGCGGAGGCCGCCAAGCCGCTAGGCGACTGGCTGCGCGACACCGGCTTCCCCGGCTTCTTCAAGGTGAGCCTGCCGGGCTCGAAGATCCTGCGCGACGAGCCGGGCCAGATCGCGGGCAAGCCGGCGTGGATCGCGGTCGCGCACCTGCCGAAGGGCTCGCCGCTCGGCTACGTGGAGCGCGGCAGCTACGACGTGCAGCGCAACGACTCCTGGCGCGGCATCGCCGTGGTCGCGCACGGCAGGCATTTCTACTTATTGCAGACGGAGCTGCGCGTCGAGAAGCTGGCGGCTCCTGGCTGGAACTACGACGCGGATAGTGCCGACTGGAACACATTCCTGCCCGAACTCGAGGCGCTGTATCACCGCATCCAGTTCCTGAAGCCGTAAACTGGGCTCTCGTTTGATGGAGAGGATTGCCATGATTCCGAACAAGACATTCGTGCTGCTCCCGATGGTGCTCGCGGCTTTGGCGCTCGGCGCCTGCGGCAGCAAGGCGCCGCCCACGTCCGACGATGCGGCCGTGCAGGCCCAGATCGAACAGGACGCCGAGCTCAAGGCGAAGGAAGAGGAGCTCGCGCGCCGCGAGGCGGAACTCGCGCTGAAGGAGAAGGAGCAGGAGCTCGCGCGCCGCGAAGCGGAACTCGCCAAGCCCGCGGCCAGGCCTCCCGTCGCGAAGACGCCGGCGCCGGCGCCGGCTCCCGCGCCCAAGGTCGCCAGCGGGCCGAAGCAGTACACGGTGCCGGCGGGCACGTCGCTCTCGGTCGAGTTGCCGGCGGCGATCACGACCAAGACTGCGCGCGTGGGTGACCGCGTCTCCGCCTACCTGACCTCCGACCTGGTGGTGGACGGCAAGGTGGTGGCGAAGGCCGGCGCGCTGCTGCAGGGCTCGGTCAGCTCGGTCGTCTCGGGCAGCCAGAGGATCGGCGGCACGCCCGAGCTCGGGCTGCGGTTCGACAACCTGACGCTGGCCGACGGCAGCGACACGACGGTCAACGGCACGGTCACGCAGGTTGCCGCGAAGAGCGACACCGCGCGCGACACCGCGAAGATCGTCGGCGGCGCCGCAGCGGGCGCAGTCATCGGTCACCAGGTGGACGGCGACAAGGGCAAGATCATCGGCGGCCTGCTGGGCGCCGCGGCCGGCGCGGCCGCCGCCAAGAAGACCGGCACCGAGGTCGAGCTGCCCGCGGGCACCATCCTCGGCTTCACGCTGAACTCGCCGGTCACCGTCACGATGTAACTTTAAAGGGGACGCGTCCAATTATCCGGACGCGTCCCTTTCGTCCCATCAGAGCTGCACTGCCGGATGCGCCCCCGTCGCGGGCGGTAATTGGACGCGTCCCCTTTACAACCCGCGCTGCAGCCAGGCGAAGTCCGCGGCCTCGATGCCGGCGACGAGCGCCGCGCGCCGGGCTGAGAGGTCGGCGCGGCCCGCGTCCGCCGCGCGATCCGCCAGCCACTCGGCGCGCTGCACCACGAGCCCGCTCCACACCAGCGGTTCGCCGCGGGTGTAGTCGGCGAGCGCCGCCGCGTGCCGGCGCGCCTCGCGGAAATCGCCGTGGCGCAGGCAGAACTCGATCGCGAGGCGGCGGAACTCCAGGTGATTGTGGCTGACGCAGCCGCGCGCGAGCAGCGCCTCGCCCGCGGCCAGGAACTCGCGCGCCCGCTCCACGTTCGGCGTGAACAGCGCCTGGATCCCGAGGCACAGGGGTCCGCAGTAGGTCGGCGCCACCTCGAGCGCGAGCGACGCCGCCTGCCGCAGCAGCACCTGCGCATCCGCGCCGCCGCCCTCCTCGGCGAGCGCGTGGCCTAGCAGCGCCATCATCTCCGCCTCGAAGCGCCGGGCGCCGAGCTGGCGCGCCAGCGCCAGGGCGCGCTCGCTGGCTTCGCGCACGCGCGCATACTCGCCGCGGTAGATCGCGATGCTGGCCGCGGCGTTCAGCGCCAGCAGCTCCGAGCGCGGGTCGCCATGGCGCCGCGACTCGGCGATGCACTCGCTGCATTCCGCCAGCCCGACCCGCCCCTCGCCGCAATAGGCGCGCGTGATCGCCAGCATCGGCAGGTGCGAGAGCGCGAGCCCGATCGCCCCGTGCGCGCGCGCTTCCTCGACGCAGCGCAGGTAATGGTCGCGCGCGGTGCGCATGTGCCCGCGCTGGTAGCGCGCGTCACCGAGCCCGCCCAGGGCGCGCGCCTCGTCCACCGGCGACTTCGCCCGGCGCGCAAAGGCGAGCGCCTGCTCGTGCGCGGCCAGGCACTCGTCGAGCTCGCTGCGCGGGAAATGGATGTTGCCGCGCAGCGTCCACAGCTGCGCCAGCAGGTCCGGCCGGTCCTGTCCCGAGAGCACGGTCTCGGCGCGGGCGAGCGCGGCCAGCGCCTCGTCGTAGCGGTCGACGATCCTGAGCGCGTTGGCGAGGCCCATCCGCGCCCGCACCTCGGTGAGCGCATCCGGCCGCAGGTCGATGACCTCGCGGAAAGTGGCGATGGCGTCGTGCGTGTGGCCGGTGCGGGTCTGCAGTTCCCCCAGCAGGCAGCGCGCGGCGCAAAAGTCCACCGGATCGCGCGCCAGCGCGCTGGCGCGGCCCGCGAACTCCAGCGCGCGATCGAGCCGGAACGCCATCGCCTCGGCGATCGCCGCCTCGACGCAGGCGCGCGACGCGGCCGGATCGCCGGCCTCGGCCAGGTGGCCGGCGCGCAGTCCGGCATCGCGTCCCGCGTACCAGGCGCCCGCCCGCGCGTGCAGCTCGCGCCGCGCGGACTTCAGGATCGAGGCGTACACCGCCTCGCGCAGCAGCGCGTGCGCGAACGCGAACTCCGCGCCCTCGACGACCAGCATGCCGGCGTCCAGCAGCGCATCCGGCGCGGCGCCATCGGCCAGCGCGGCGAGCGCCGCGCGCGGGAAACGCAGCCCGAGCACCGAGGCGAGGAGCAGCAACTGCCGGTCCGGCGCCGCGAGCCGCTCCATGCGCGCGAGCACCAGTGCGTGCACGGATCCGGGCAGCGCGCGCTCGCCGGCGTCCGCCGCGCGCAGCAGCTGGTCGAGGAACAGCGGGTGACCCTGGGCGCGGCGGATGCAGTCCGCGACCAGGTCGTCCGGCAGGGCCGGGTGCGCGGCCGCCAGCTCGCGCGCTTCCTCCTCGGTGAGCGGCGCGAGGTCGAGCGTGGTCAGCGGGCAGCCGCGCGCCCGCGCGCGCCAGGCCGCGTCGATCGGATCCTCATCCGGGCGCGTGGACATGACCAGCAGCGCGCGCTGCGCGGCGACCGTGGCCGCGAGTTCGCCCAGCCGCGCCGCCTCCTCGCCGCCGGCGTAGTGGAGGTCCTCGATCACCAGCAATCGCGGCGCCTCGGTGCACGCGGACTCGATCAGGTGCCGGACCGCCTCCAGGCGGCCGCGCTCCATCGCCTGCGCATCCACGTTGCTCTCGATGGACGCCTGGCCGGCCGACAGCGGCGCATCCGCGAGCCCGCTGGCGTGCAGGATGCTGTCCGCAGAGAGCCGGCCTTCGGCGATGGCCTGCTGCACGGCGCGGCTGCGCTCCTCCGGCGCCGCTTCGGGCCGCAGCCCCAGCAGGCTTGCGAACAGCGCGGCCAGCGGCCGGCGCGCCTTGACCTGGCCGAAGTCGAGCACCTGCACCCGATGGCAGTCCACGCCGCGCGCGATGGCCGCTTCCGCCAGCGCCTGCAGCAGCCGCGTCTTGCCGATGCCGGGCTCGCCGCGCACCAGGATCGTGCGCCCGCGGCCGCTCGCGATCGTGCGTTCGAGCAGCGAGACCATCAGCGCGAGCTCCGCGGTGCGGCCGACGAAGGGCGCGGCATGCGGGACGGCGCCGCGGCGCAGGTCGTCCGACAGCAGCGTCTCACCCGGCTTCGCGCTCGCGGCCAGCGCCTCCGCCGCCGGCACCGGATCGCCGGAGAGCGGGAAGGGGCCGCTGATGCGCGTCGGCAGCAGCGCGCCCTGCGCGATGCCGATGGCGGGATCGCCGCCGGCGAAGGCCTGCTGCAGCGCCTCGGCCGCGCGCAGCGCGCGCTCGGCCTCGTTGCCCGACGGCGCATCCAGCCCGAATACCGCGGTGAGGCGGTCGCCGGAGAGCCGGTCCGCGACGCCGCCATGCGCGGCGATGCATTCGTCGAAAGCCTGCTGGCAGCGCTGCGTGAGCTCGCGCAGGTCTTCGGCGTCCAGCGTGCGGCGCCGTGCGTCAAACTCCGGCAGGCGCAGCACCAGCACGACGCCGCTGCGCAGCCTGCGGTCGTCGGCCGCCGGCGCCGGTTGCGCGGGCGCTGCGCCGCCGGCCGGCGCCGTGTCCTCGTCCTCCCCGGGCAAGGGCTCGAAGTCCGCTCCCGCCGCGGCGCGGCGCTTCTTCATCAGCTCGCGATAGAGCGCCTCGGTCGCCGGTTCCGGCGCGAGGTCGAGTTCGCGGCGCAGCACGGCGCGGCACTGCTGGTACTGGCGCAACGCGTCCGTGTAGCGGCCGGCGCGCGCGCAGGCTTCCATGAGCTCCCGGTGCGCGGGCTCGTTGAGCGGCTCGAGCGCGAGCAGGCGGTTGAGCGCGTCGATCTCGCCCGCGGCGTCGCCGGCCTCGCGGCAGAAGCGCGCCTGCAGCTGCATCGCCTGCGACAGTTCGCGCCGCAGGACGCGCCGTTCCGTGCCCAGCCAGTCGTCGAAGCTGGCCGAGCGCGCTGCGAAGCCCTCGAGCAGCTCGCCGGTCGCCAGCGGCATCGCAGCGCGCAGCGCGGCCGGCGTGGATTCCGCCAGCAGCGCGCGCAGCGCCAGCAGGTCGACCTCGATCGCGCCGACGTCCAGCGCGACCTGCAGCGTGTCGGCGCGCAGCACCTCGCGTGCGCCCGCGGGCAGCGCGCGGCGGATCGCGGAGAGCGCCTGGCGCAGGCTGGCGCGGGCCGAGTCGCCGTCCGCTTCCTCCCAGAGGAGGGTCGCCAGCTTCTCCCGGGTCTGCGGAACGCCCTGCTGCAGCGCCAGAAAAGCGAGCAGCGCCCGGCACTTGCGCGAGGTCAGCGGCAGCGGCCGCCCCCTGCGGTCGCGGAACTCGCAACCGCCCAGCAACTGGATCTGCAGTAACGCCACCGGCTCCCTCCCAGGAAGCCGCAGTTTTCACGTTTCTTTCACGCCTGTCGAGACGGCCCCCTCACGGCCGCTGCCTATAAAGGCGTCCACGGTAAAGGGGACGCGTCCCTTTACCGGCGCCGGGGGTAATTGGACGCGTCCCCTTTATCTTGATGAGGAGTTGTGGATGAACCTGAAGGACCAGCGCGGATTGCCGGTTTCGACCCGCAGCGTGACCGCGCTCGCGCACTACGAGACGGCCGTGCAACAGACCCACAGCTACTTCGGCAACCCGCTGGCGTCGCTCGACGCCGCGCTCGCCGAGGATCCCGACTTCGCGATGGCGCATGCGCTCAGGGCCGACCTCGCCGTGATGTCCTCGGAGCAGGGCGCGCTGCCGCTGATCCGCCAGGGCATCGAAGCGCTCGGCCGCATCGGCAACCGTGCCCTGCCGCGCGAGCGCGCGCACGTCGCCGCCGCGCGCGCCTGGCTGGAGGGCGACTTCCGCCGCGCGGTCGAGCTCTACAACGCGATCTCGGTCGAACACCCGCGCGACCTGGCCGCGATCCAGGCCGCGCACGTCATCGATTTCTATCTCGGCGACTCGCTGATGCTGCGCGACCGCGTGGCGCAGGCGCTGCCGCACTGGAACGACGGCGTGCCCGGTTACGGTTACCTGCTCGGCATGTACGCCTTCGGCCTCGAGGAGACGGCGAACTACCCGCGCGCCGAGGACGCCGGCCGCCGCGCGCTCGATCTCGATGCGCGCGATCCCTGGGCCGTGCATGCGGTGCAGCACGTGCACGAGATGCAGGGCCGCTTGCGCGACGGCATCGAGTGGCTGCAGGGCACTGCGCCCGACTGGCAGGACTCCGCGCTCGCCTTCCACAACTGGTGGCACCTGGCGCTGCACCACCTGGAGCTCGGCGACGGCCAGGCCGCGCTCGAGCTCTACGACCGCGTGATCCATCCGCAGCCGACTGCGGTGGCACTCGAACTGGTGGACGCCTCGCAGCTGCTGTGGCGCATGACGCTGCGCGGCATGGAGGTCGGCGGCCGCTGGGCGGAGCTCGCGGACTGCTGGGCCGGCCCGGCGGAGGGCGGCTTCTACGTCTTCAACGATGCGCACGCGCTGATGGCGTACGCGAGCGCGGGCCGCGGCGACCAGGTCCGGCGCATCCTCGCGACGCTCGAGCGGCGCGCGGGCGACGCCGACCTGAACGGCCGCCTGACGCGCGACGTCGGCCTGCCGCTGGCGCAGGCGATCGTGGCGCTGGTGGAGGGCCGCGCGGCCAAGGCCGCGGCGCTGCTGCTGCCGATCCGCAGCCGCACGCACGTCATCGGCGGCAGCCACGCGCAGCGGGACCTGATCCAGCTCACCACGATCGAGGCCGCGCTGCGCGCCGGCCAGGGCAAGCTCGCCCGTGCGCTCGCCTCCGAGCGCACCGAGGCGAAGCCCGCGAGCCCGTTCAACTGGCAGCTCACGGCGCGCGCGCTGGAGATCGCGGGCGAGGAGCCCGGCGCCGCCGCAGCCCGCGACCACGCCGAACTGCGTCGCCGCGCCCAGTTGCGCCGCGCCGCCGCCTGACTGATGGGGACGCACCCCATTCAACAACCTTGATGGGGTGCGTCCCCATTCAAGCAAGGAGATTGATGATGATCAGGAAGTTCTTGTATCGGGGCCTGCCGATGTCGGTGCTGCTGCTGTCAGCGGCCATCATGCAGGGGTTCGCCGTCCACGCATTCGCGGAGGAGGGCATCAGGACGGAAGTCGTTGCCGGCGTGGAGCCGGAAAAGCAGGACTGCCGCCCGGTCGAGCGCCTCGGCGGCAAGGTGAAGATCCGCAAGTCGGAATGCCGCGGCCAGCGGTGAAGGCAACCGGGCGGCAGGGGAGCCGACATAAGCCGGACGGACGCCGCGGCCTGCATCGCGACGTGCAGCGCCGCGCCGCCCGAACTGTGACCGGCGCCCCGCCGGGGTCGACGCGCTTCGTGACAGCATTCGCGCAAGGAGAAGAATGATGTACACGAAGCTCGTCTATCGCGGCCTGTCGATGCCGATACTGCTCGCGGCGGCCGCCGCCATGCAGCTGCTCGCGGTCAGCGCCTTCGCCTGATCAAGATGGCTGCCCATGCCGGGCGGCCCTCGATAAATGGGACGCGTCCAATTAAATAATTGGACGCGTCCCCATTTAAATCTGCAGCGGCAGCTCGCGCAGCCGCCGTCCGGTGAGGGCAAACACCGCGTTAGCGACCGCGGGCGCGACCGGCGGCACGCCGGGCTCGCCGACGCCGCCGGGGCGCTCGGTGCTCGGCACGATATGCACCTCGACTCGCGGCATCTCGTCCAGGCGCAGCACCGGATAGTCGTGGAAGTTCGACTGCTGCGGCCGGCCGTCGCGAAAGTCGATCCGGCCCGCGAGCGCCGCGCTGAGTGCGTATGCGACGGCGGACTCGACCTGCGCCGCCACGCCGTCCGGATTCACCGCGATGCCGCAGTCGATCGCGCAGACCACGCGATGCACGCGGATGCGCCCGTTCTCCACCGACACCTCCGCCACCTGCGCGACCCAGCTGCCGAATGATTCATGCACGGCGATGCCGCGCGCCCGGCCCTCGGGCAGCTTCGAACCCCATCCGGCTCTTTCGGCCGCGAGCTCGAGGACGCCCAGGTGACGCGGGTGCTGCGCCAGCAGCGTGCGCCGGTACTGGACCGGGTCGCGGCGCGCGGCGGCGGCCAGCTCGTCGATCATCGACTCCATCGCGAATGCCGTGTGGCTGTGCCCGACCGAGCGCCACCACAGCACCGGCACGCCGGTGCGCGGCGAATGCAGGTCCACGAGGTGATGCGCGACCTCCTTGAGGTACGGCGAATCCGCGACGCCCTCGACCGAGAGCGCGTCCACGCCGTCCCTGATCATCATGGACTCGAACGGCGTGCCGACCGCGATCGACTGGCCGACGATGGTATGCGCCCAGGCCGCAGGCATGCCGCCGGCGTCGAGCCCGACGCGCAGGCGATGCAGGTAGGCGGGCCGGTAATAACCGCCGCGGGTATCGTCCTCGCGCGTCCACACGGTCTTCACCGGCTTGCCCGCGGCCTTCGCGACCTGCACGGCTTCGCTGACGAAGTCGGAGGTCGGCGTGGCGCGCCGCCCGAAGCCGCCGCCGAGGAACAGGGTGTGGATCTCGACCTGTTCCGGCTTCAATCCCGTGATGGCGGCGGCCACCTGCTGGTCCACCCCCTGGAACTGCGTGCCGGTCCAGATCTCGCACTTGCCCGGCGCGATCCGCACCGCGCAGTTCAGTGGCTCCATCGCCGCGTGGGCGAGGTAGGGCACGGCGTACTCCGCCGTCAGCACCTTTGCGGAGGACGCCAGCGCGGCGGCAGCGTCGCCGGCGCGCGCGGCGACGGCGCCCGGGCTCATCGCAAGGTCGCGGAACTCCTCGCGCAGCCTCCCGGAGTCGAGCCCGGCATTCGGCCCGGCGTCCCAGGTGACCGCCAGCGCGTCGCGGCCCAGCTTCGCCGCCCAGAAATGATCGGCGACGACCGCCACGCCGGTGGGCACCTGCACCACGTCGCGCACGCCCGGCACCGCCCGCGCCGCAGCCGCGTCGAAGGACAGCACCTTGCCCCCGAACACCGGCGGCCGCGCAACCACGGCGCTCAGCAGCCCGTCGAAATGCACGTCGATGCCGAACTGCGCGCGGCCCGTGACCTTCTCCGGCGTGTCGAGCCGGCGCGTCGCCTTGCCGATGATCTTCCAGTCCTTCGGGTTCTTCAGGGTGATCGTCGCCGGCGGCGCGAGCTTCGCCGCCGCCGCCGCCAGCTCGCCATAACGCGCGCGGTCGTTGCCGCAGATCACCGCGCCGTCCTTCGTGCCGCAATCCGAGGCGGCCACGCCGAATCGCTCGGCGGCCGCGGCGATCAGCAGCGCCCGCGCGAGCGCGCCGGCCTGGCGGTAGCGGTCGAACTCCGACCAGGTGCTGGTCGAGCCGCCGGTCATCTGCACGCCGAATGCCGTGTGCGCGTAGGCGGGTGCGGCCGGCGCGTGCTCGACGCGGATCCTGGTCCAGTCGGCATCCAGTTCCTCGGCGATGAGCATGGGCAGCGTGGTCCAGACGCCCTGGCCCATTTCGGAGCGAGCGAGCAGCACGGTCATCGTGTCGTCCGTGCCTATGCGCAGGAAAGCGTTGGGCGGGGGCAGGGGCGCCGGCGCGGGCTGAGCCAGCGCAAAGCGCCGCGCGCCGGGCACGAAGAAAGCGATGACCAGGCCGCCGAGCACGGCGCCGGCCGCGAGGAAATCGCGGCGCGAAAGGGTAACGGCGTTCATGCGTCACCTGCCTTTGCGGCAAGCTCGGCGGCGCGGTGTACCGCGGCGCGGACGCGCTGGTAGGTGCCGCAGCGGCACAGGTTGCCGGAGAGCGCGGCGTCGATGTCGGCGTCGGTGGGCCGGGCCTTTGCCGCGAGCAGCGCCGCCGCCGACATGATCTGCCCCGACTGGCAGTAGCCGCACTGCACGACGTCCAGCTCGGTCCAGGCCTGCTGCACCGGGTGATCGCCCGCTGCGGACAGTCCTTCGATGGTCGTGACTTTCCTGCCGGCCGCCATGGCCAGCGGCGTCACGCAGGAGCGCACCGGCTCGCCGTCCAGGTGCACGGTGCAGGCGCCGCATTGCGCGATGCCGCAGCCGTACTTGGTGCCGGTCAGGTGCAGGAAGTCCCGCAGCACCCACAGGAGGGGCATGTCGCCGGGAGCGTCCACTGCCATCGCCGTGCCGTTGACTTCGAGCTTCATCGCTGCACCTCTTCTAAAGGGGACGCGTCCATTTATTTAAAGGGGACGCGTCCATTTATGAACGCAGATCGCACCGGCGGGAAAGTCACAAAATAATTGGACGCGTCCCCATTTAAAGTTTCTGCAGCGCGGAGGCGGCGGCGGCGAAGCGCTTCTGCAGCGACGGCAGCAGGTCGCGCACGGCCGCCAGGTCGCGGCGCCTCGCGGCGGCCTCCATCTGCATCGCGACCGCCTCCAGCCGCGCGGCGCCGATGTTCGCGCTCGAGCCCACGATGGTGTGCGCGCAGCGGGCGACCAGCTCCTGGTCGCCGCCCGCGAGCCCGGCCTCGAGGTCGCGCGCGCACTTGCCGATGCTCGCGACGAAGGTCTCGACCAGCCCGCGCGCCAGCACGGAGTCTCCCATCGTCACTTCCTGGAACCGCGCGAGCGAGATCTCCGGCCTCTCCGCCATCGTGCGCTCGGGCGCCGGCGGGCGCACGACATAGCGTCCGGTGCGCGTGCCGACCGGCGGCGCGAACTTCTCCAGCACCGCCTCCAGCCGCTCGCGCGCGAGCGGCTTCGCGATCACGTCGTCCATGCCGGCCGCGCGGCATTCCTCCACCTGCTCAGGCATGGCGTTGGCCGTCAGCCCGACGATCGGCAGCCGCCGCCCCGCGGCGCGCAGCCGCCGCGTCGCCTCGAGCCCGTCCATCACCGGCATCTGCACGTCCATCAGCACCAGGTCCACGCGCTGCTCGTCGAGCCGCGCGATCGCCTCGGCGCCGTCCGCCGCCAGCAGCACGTCGCAGCCCGCGCGCTCGAGGAACAGCTGGGCGACGCGCTGGTTCACCGGGTTGTCCTCGACCAGCAGCACCGCGCGCCCGCGCCGGTGGTGCTCCTCGACGATCAGGTCGCGGGTGACGATCGCGCGCAGCCGCTGCGTGTACTCCTCGCCCTTGTGCGACAACACGCGCTCCAGCGTCGCCAGCAGCTCGCCGCGCCGCATCGGCTTCGACAGGTGGCCCGCGAAGCCCAGCTCGCGCAGCTCCTGCCGGCTGGTGCGGTCGTCGATCGAGCTGTACAGCACGAGGCGCAGCTCCGCGATCGCGGGCGTCGCGCGGATGCGCCGCGCGAGCTCGATGCCGTCGATGCCGGGCATGCGGTGGTCGGTCAGCACCGCCTGGAAGCCGGCGCCGGATTCCGCCGCGCGTTCCAGCGCCGACAGCGCCTCGATGGCCGACGCGGCGCTCTCCACTTCGTACTCAGCGGCACGCAGGATCTCCGCGATCACGCGCCGGTTGGTGTCGCTGTCGTCCACCACCAGCACGCGCCGTCCTTCGGCGGCCGCAGCGGCAGGCGCCGCCGCCGCGCCGGAAACCGCGACCGGCGGCAGGCGCGCGGTGAACCAGAACGTGGAGCCCTCGCCGGGTGCGCTGCTCGCGCCGGCTTCGCCGCCCATGAGTTCCGCGAGCCGCTTGACGATCGAGAGGCCGAGGCCGGTGCCGCCGTACTGGCGCGCAGTCGAGGCGTCCGCCTGCGTGAACGGCTGGAACAGCCTGGCGAGCGCCTCGGGCGCCACGCCGATGCCGGTGTCGCGCACCTCGAACCGCACCACGCCGCCGCCGCTGCGCCGCACGCAGACGACGACCTCGCCGGCCCTGGTGAACTTGATCGCGTTGGACACCAGGTTCGACAGCGCCTGCCGCAGCCGGCCCGGGTCGCCCAGCACGCGCTGCGGCAGGTCCGCGGGGAGGTCCACGACCAGTTCGAGCTCCTTGGCGGCGGCGGCCGCGGCCTGCGAGGTGGCCACCTCCTCGACGTGCGCCGGAAGGTCCATCTCGATGCGCTCGAGCTCGAGCCGGCCGGCCTCGATCTTGGAGTAGTCGAGCAGGTCGTTGATGACGACCAGCAGCGCATCGGCGCTGGCGCGGATCACCTCGACGTACTCGCGCTGGCGCCGGTCGAGGTCGGTGTCCTGCAGCAGCTGCACCATGCCGATCACGCCGTTCATCGGCGTGCGGATCTCGTGGCTGACGTTCGACAGGAACTCGGTCCGGGCCTTGCCCGCGGCCTCGGCCTCCTGCCGCGCCCGGTCGAGCGCCGCGCGCAGCTTCAGCAGTTCCCGCTCGAGCGCGGCGACGCGCGGGTCTATGGAGTGGCTCACTTCCGGGCCTGTCCGGGACGATGGTCACGCCACCCCGGGCGGCGCGGTTCTAGTATTCTGCGCAATGGATACGCATGCATGAACGCCGAGTCTAGCGCACCGCAACGCCTGCTGATCGTCGAGGACGACCCGCACATGGCCTACCTGCTCGGCTACCTGGCCGAGAAGGAGCGCTTCACGGTCGAGTCGATCGCCGACGGGCGCAAGGCGCTGGAGCGGATCGAGGCCGGGCCGCCGGCCGACCTGGTGCTGCTCGACCTGATGCTGCCCTACACCGACGGCTTCGAGCTGCTGGAGAAGCTGCGCGCCAGCGCCGGATGGAAGCAGGTGCCGGTGATCATCCTGACGTCGCGCACGCGCGAGCACGACGCGGTGCGCGCGCTCTCGCTCGGCGCCGACGACTACCTCAACAAGCCCTTCAGCCCGGCCGAACTGGTGGCGCGCATCCGGCGGCGGCTGCGGCCGCAGGCCGCGGCGGCGCCCGCATCGTCGCCGCAGCAGGGACCGGCGTGAACCGGCTGGCGGCGCTGGCGGCGGCGATTGCCCTGCTCGCGGCGCGCCCGGCGTCCGCCTGCGACGCGGCGCTGGAGGCGCGGGTCGCCGCGGATCCGGCGAACACCGACCTGCGCCACGAACTCGCCCGCTCCTGCGCGCGCGCCGGCCGCGCGGATGCCGCGCTCGCGCAGTACGCGGCGCTGCTCGCGGTGAAGGGCGACAACCCCGACTGGCTGCTCGGCAAGGGACAGTCGCTCATCGCGCTGGGCCGCCCGCGCGAGGCGCTGGCGCCGCTCGAGCAGGCGCGCGCGGTGTCGCCACGCTATGAGGACGTCTGGCGCGCGAACATCAGCGCGCTCGAGGCCGCCGGTGAGCCGGAACGCGCGGCGGCGCTCACCGCAGAGGCTGGACGCACTTTCCCCGAGGCCGCCTGGCCGCGCGACAAGGCGGGCGCGCTCGAGCGCGCCAGGCTCATCGAGCGCAGCACGCGGTTGTCGCTGGGCTTGAGCTACGAGGACCTGTCCGGGGGACGGTCGTCGTGGCATGCGCTCACCGTCGGGCTCGACCATCCGCTGGATGCGCGCCGGCGCATCCTCGCGGGCGCCAACGTCGAGGAGCGCTTCGACACCCGCGACGAGCAGTTCTCGATCGGGCTCGTGGACCGGCTCGGCGGCGACTGGACCTGGGGCGTTGCGGCGGACGTCGCCCCGGGGGCCGAAATCCTGCCGGAATGGAACCTGGTCGCGGAGGCCGGGCGCACGCTGCCCGGCGATCGCGGCATCAGCCTGCGCGCGCGCCACGCGAGCTATGCGGCGGTGGACGTGAAGTCGCTCGCGGCCACCATCGAGCAGTATTTCCCGGCGTTCCGGGTGGCGTACTCGCTGACCGCGTCGAAACCGTCCGGCATCTCGGCGCGCCTCGGCCATGCGCTGCGCCTGGCGCGTGACTACGGCGACGGCAGCCAGGCGACATTTGCGCTCGGCTACGGCGAAGAAGCGGAGACCGTGGCGCCGGGCGTGGTGCAGGTGACCCGGAACAGGAGCCTGTCGGTGCACGGCGTGCACTGGGCGACGCCGGCCTGGGGACTCGCCTGGGAAGCCGGCTGGCATGAGCAGGGCGATCTCTACGATCGCGTGCGGCTGCGAATTGGACTCGAACACCGGTTCTGAACTCGTCGTCCTGATCGCCTGGCGCAGCGCCCAGGTCGCCGCGCTCGCCTCGGCGCTGATGCTCGCGATCTCGCTGTTCGTGCGCTCCCGGCTGCGGCGCGAGGAGCGGCTGCGCGAATCCGTGATCGCCGCCTGGCGGCCGCTGCTGGCCCGCGTCGCGCTGGAGCCCGGCGAAACCGCGCTGCCGTCGCCGCGCCGGCGCGAGCTGCCGCACCTGATGGAGGAGTGGAACGCGATGCACGACTCGCTGAAGGGCGAGTCGGCCGCGCGGCTGAACGCGCTGGCGCCGCGGTTCGGTTTCGACGTCGCGGCGCGGCGCGCGCTGCGGCACGGCACGATCAGCGACCGGATCCTCGGCATCCGCACGCTCGGCCACCTGCGCGACGCGTCGGCGTGGAAGGAGCTGCAGCAGCAGCTGGTTTCCGACAACGCGCTGGTGTCCTTCTATGCGGCGGCGGCGCTGGTCGAGATCGACGCGCCGCGCGCCATGCCCGGGATCATGCGCGAGCTGTCGGAGCGCGAGAGCTGGCCTGCGGAGGCCATGGCGCGGCTGTTGACGGATGCCGGCGCGGAGATCGCGCGCGAGCCGATCCGGGCGCTGATGCTGTCGCTGGCGCCGGACAAGGTGCCGCCGCTGCTGCCCTGGCTCTCGCACGTGGACGCGGTGCTCGGCAGCGAGCTGGCGGTCGAGCTGCTGCGCCGCAACCCGGAGCACGAGGGCATCGTGTCCGCGGCGCTGCCGGTGGTGCAGGACCCGGCGCGCCTGCCGGAGCTCGTGCGTTACGCCGATTCGCCGAGCGCGCAGGTGCGCGAGCATCTCGCGGAGGCGGCCGGGCGCCTGGGCGGGCTCGAGCAGGAGCCGCTGATGCTGCGGCTGCTGGGCGACCGCGTCTGGTGGGTGCGCTATCGCGCGGGGCAGGGGCTGCTGAGGCTCACCGGGATGACCGACGCGCGCCTGCTCGCGCTGCGCGCGGCGCTCACCGACCGCTACGCGGCCGACATGCTCGACCAGGTGGTCGCCGAGGCGTCGCCGTCATGAGCGCCCGCGGGTTCCTGGCCGCGGTGCAGTGGGGCTTCCTCGGCTACTTCATCGTGCTGAACCTCATCTACCTCGGGCTCGCGTTCATCGCGCTGCACGGCCTGCGCCGCTACATGCGCGGGGCCAGCGCGGCGGAGCGCGTCTACTCGCACCTGCAGATGCCGGTGTCCATGATCGTGCCGGCCTACAACGAGGAAGCGACCATCGCCACCTCGGTGAAGGCGCTGCTGCAGCTGCGCTACCAGCACTTCGAGGTCATCGTCGTCAACGACGGCTCGAAGGACGGGACGCTCGAGGTGCTGAAGCGCGAGTTCCGGCTGCAGCCGTTTCCCGAGGCCTACCGCGTGCAGATCCGGTCGCAGCCGGTGCGCGGCATCTACCGTTCGCTGACGCACCCGAACCTGCGCGTGATCGACAAGGAGAACGGCGGCGGCAAGGCGGACGCGATCAACGCCGGCATGAATTCCGCGCGCTACCCGATCGTCTACGCCGGCGACGCGGACTCGGTGCTCGACCCGCACAGCCTGGAGCACGTGGTGCGGCCGTTCCTCGAGGACCCGCGCACGGTCGCCTGCGGCGGCACGGTGCGCATCGTCAACGGCTGCACCGTGCGCGGCGGCGTGATCGAGAAGGTGGCGCTGCCGCGCAATCCGCTGGCGCTGGTGCAGGTGGTCGAGTACCTGCGCGCCTTCCTCGGCGGGCGCCTCGGCTGGAGCGCGGTGAACGGGCTGCTGATCGTGTCGGGCGCGTTCGGCGTGTTCCACCGCGACACGGTGCTGGAGGCCGGCGGCTTCCGCGCCGACGTGATCGGCGAGGACATGGAGCTGATCGTGCGCCTGCACCGCACGCTGTCCGCGCGCGGCGCGCGCTACCGCATCACCTTCGTGCCGGACCCGGTGTGCTGGACCGACGCGCCGGAGGACCTCGGGACCCTGGCGCGGCAGCGCAAGCGCTGGCATCGCGGGCTGGCGGAGAGCCTGGCGGCGAACCGCAGCCTCTGTTTCGCGCGCGGCAGCGGCGCCGCGGGGTGGCTCGCGTTCCCGTACTTCGTCGTGTTCGAGCTGCTGAGCCCGGTGATCGAGGTCGGCGGCCTGCTGGTGATGGGCGCGGCCTTCGCGCTCGGGATGATGAGCGGCACCGGGTTCCTGGCCTTCGTCGCGGCGGCGTTCGCGCTGGGCGTGATGCTGTCCGCGACCGCGATCCTGCTCGAGGAGCTGTCGTTCCACACCTACCCGAAGGCGCGGCACGTGCTGCTGCTGTTCCTGGTCTCGGTGCTCGAGAACTTCGGCTACCGGCAGGTCATTTCCTTCTGGCGGCTGCAGGCGCTGGTCGCCTGGCTCGCCGGCCGCCCCGTGCACTGGGGCGCCATGAAGCGCAAAGCCGACTGGCAAGCCTAAAGGGGACGCGTCCAATTATTTAATGGGGACGCGTCCAATTAAGAAAACGCAGCTAGTCGGTGGACGCTTTCGCCCATGGCCGGCCGCGCGGCCGCGCCCGCAGCAATCTGCCGGCCTGTGCTTCCAGCCTGTCGATGAACTCGGACGAGCCACATGGCGTCCCGGTTCGCGTGCGAGCGCGCAGTTCCCTGAGGTGCTCGGTTTCGACTCCCGCCGCCAGCCAGGCGGACCAGTCGCGGACGCCCTTCAACTGCTGCCGCCACCTCGAGCCGCTGCTCAGAACGGGATCGGCACCGAGCCCGCAGTGCGCGCGGGCGCTGGACCATGCGTAGTCCTCAGCCCGCCGCACCATTCCGGCGCGCACCGGGTTGAGCTCCACGTAGCGGATTGCGGACCAGAAGTAGGGCTCGTCGAGCACCGACGCGAAGTACCGGCCCTGCCACACGTGCCCCGACCAGTCCTTGCGATGATTCAGGCACTGCGCATAGCGCCTGTGCAGCTGCCTGAACGTCCGGTGCAGGGAGTCCCTGCCGGCTGGCACGATGACCAGGTGCACGTGATTCGGCATCAGGCAGTACGCCAGAATCTCGGCGCCGTGCTCGTCCGCGTATTCGCGCAGCCACTTCAGGTATGCGCGATGGTCGGTGTCCGTGAAGAACACCTGCCCACGCCTGTTGCCGCGCTGGGTCACGTGGTGCGGTACGCCGGGGCAAACGAAGCGGGCTCTGCGCGGCATCCTGGCAGGCTACCGGATGCGCGGCCGGCCACCCGTCGCAAATCGCACGTGAAGCGCCGGAAAATGGCGCGTCAAACCTTAATTGGACGCGTCCCCTTTAAAGCAGCCACGCCAGCGCCGTCAGCCCGGCCAGCAGCGCGGCGCCGAAGGCGAGCGCCACCGGCCGCCAGCCGGCCTCGCGCAGGTGCGCGAAGGTCACGCCCAGCCCGATCGCCGCCATGCCCACCAGCAGCAGCCACTCGGAAGCAGCCTGCCCGGCAGCCAGGACCTGCTGCCACTGCCCGGCCAGGGCGCCGGCCTCGCCGGCGTACGCATCGCCCGCCGTGCGCAGCGCGACGAGCAGGACGAACCAGATCACGAACGCCGGCAATGCCTTGCGCCGCAAGCCTCCAGGCCGCTCGCCCGCAGCCGCCGCGTCCCTTGCGCTCAGCCAGGCCGCGATCGGCACCAGCAGCAAGAGCCCGAGCGTGCGCAGGAACTTGGTCAGTCCCGCGATCGCGACCGCGTCCGGCGCCGAATGCACGTCGGCATAGATGAGCGCCGCGCCGATCACCTGCGAGGTGTCGTGGATGGAAGCGCCGAAGAACATGCCGGCGCTGCGCACGTCGTCGCCGAACAGGGCGCCTGCGATCCACGGATAGCCCATCATCGCGATCGAGCCGAACAGCACGACGCAGGTCATCGCGATGCCGATGTCGGCCTTGCGCGCGCGCAGCAGCGGCGCCGTGGCGATGATCGCCGTGCAGCCGCAGATCGCGGTGCCGGCCGCGAGCAGCCGGCGCATGGTCGCGTCCACCCCGAGCGCGCGGCCGAGGAGGACCGCCGAGCCGATCGCGGCCGCGACGCACGAAAGCACGATCGGGATTGCGATCATCGAGACGTCGGCGAGCACCATGAGCGTCAGGCGCAAGCCGATCAGGGCGATGCCGATGCGCAGCAGCGTCCGGCCGGCGTACTCCAGACCCGGTTCCGCCCACGCGCCGACGCCGACCAGGTTCCGCCAGGCCACGCCGACCGCGATGGCCACCAGCGTCGGGCTGACCATGTCGCCGGTGGCGTGGTAGACCAGCCGTGCCGCGACCGCGAGGGCGATGGCGAATGCGAGGCCGGGGACTATCTGGCGCATGTCGTGAGACGGCCTTCAGCGGGACTGCGCTGGGGCGCCGCGGAGAACGGGGACCGGCGGCTGCCAGGAAGCTTAATTGGACGCGTCCCCTTTATTCCTGCAACAGCGTGCGCGGGTCGTAGGCCACCCCGTCCTTGAGCACGACGCGCACGCGCTGGAGATGGGCGACGTCCGCCAGCGGATCCGCGTCCAGCAGCACCAGGTCCGCGCGCATGCCGGGCGCGATGCGGCCGGCGGAGTCCGTGAGCCCCAGCGCCCGCGCGCCGTTGACCGTCGCCGCGCGCAGGATTTCCGCGGGCGAGAGCCCCGCCTCGCGCATCAGCGCGAACTCGCGGTGGATCGACGGCCCGTGCAGCGTGCCGATGTTGCCGGCGTCCGTGCCCATCACGATCGTCACGCCGGCGTCGTGCAGGCGCTTCAGGTTGTCCATCCCCGTGCGCGGCGCGGCGGCGATCGTGCTCGAGGAGGTCAGCATTTGACCGGGCTTCGCGTCGGCCATCAGCCTTTTCACGCGCTCCGGCAGCTGGTCCGCCGGAATCTCCGCGAAGTCGTCCATCGCCGCCAGGATCACCGGATCCGCGCGCAGCGACTCGATCGGCGTCGGCCGCCACTGCCCGGACAGCGCCAGCGGATAGCCCTGCACCACGAACAGCGTCGGGCAATAGAGCACGTCCCGCGCCTGCGCCAGCGCGATGAATTCCTCGTCCACCGGCTGGTCGAACACCGAGTGCACCAGGAAATCGGCGCCGGCCCTTAGCGCGGCCTTCGCCACCACCAGCTCGGTCGCATGTACGGCGAGCTTCAGGCCCGCCTCATGCGCGGCGTCGCCCGCGGCCCTGACGATCGCCTCCTGCGCCGCGAGGTCGTCGCCGGGGCGATGGATGAACCACACCTTGATGTAGTCCGGCTGGTGCGGGAGCTGTCGCGCGATCAGCGCGCGCGCGGCCTCCGGCGAGTCGATGCGGATGATGGGCGGATCGCCGAGGTCGAGCTGCGGCCGGTCGACCATGGAGATGAGCGGACCGGCGACCGCCATGTGCGGGGCCTCGGCCGTGGCGGCGGCGCGATCGCGAACCTCGAAGTTCCAGAACGGCCCGCCGATGTCCACCACGCCGGTGACGCCGCTCGCGAGCCAGACCTTGAACGTGTACGGCAGCCGGGCCTTGTTGCGCGCGACCTCGCCGGCGTAGGGCACGACGGCGTTGAAGTCCGCCGCGTCCGGGCGCGTGTACAGGTTGCCGGACTGGAAGAAGTGCACGTGCGAGTCCACCAGGCCGGGGATCGCGTACCTGCCGCGGCCGTCGATGACGGTCGCATTGCGCGGCAGCTCCAGCGACGCCTGCGGAAGCACCGCCTCGATCCGCCCGTTGCGGATCAGGATGCTGGTGTCGGGTGAGACCGCTTCCGCGCCCTCGCGTTCAGGGTGGATGACGGTCGTGCCGGTGATGACGATGACGCCGTCGGCGGGCGCGGCGACGGCCGGTTGTGCCGCGCCGACCGGTGGCAGGCAGAGCAGGGCGGCGAGCACGAACAAGGGTCGCATCGGCATAGGGGTCACCCGCAGGCTGAACTTGGAATGAACCGCCGTGGTCCAATGAAGCGTGGCTAGGGTAAGCCAGTTTTCGGAGCGATTGCCATGAAAAACCTGTTGGCCCTGTTGGCCCTGGTGGCGGCGGCGGCGCTGCTGGCGGGCTGCGCGGCGGGTACCTCGGTGAGCCGCAGCCAGTCGGCGCTCGACAAGTACGAGCCCTACGTCGGCGAGCCGATCCGGGGCTTCACCGCATTCCGCATCGACTCCTGGCAGTCGGTGGACCGCGACCACCTGATCCTGTGGACCGGCATCAATGACGCGTGGCTGATCAAGGTATCCGGGACCTGCCCCGACCTGATGTTCGCGGACCGCATCCGCGTGACCTCTACCGGCAGCCAGGTCTCGACCATGGACAAAGTCATCGTGCGCGGCGACACCTGCCTGATCGACACCATCAAGCCGATCGACGTCCGCCAGATGAAGGCCGACCGCGCCGCCACCAAGAACTGATAAAGGGGACGCGTCCCATTAAGCTACCTTAATGGGACGCGTCCCCTTTAAACTCAGCGGGTGAAGTTGATCATCCTGCTCATCGCCGCGCTAGCAGTCGGCGCGGCACACGCTCACGACAACGACCCATCCCAGCCGCTCGCCGCGGCGGAAGCGCATTTCCTCGATTTCCTGGACGCGGACTCCGCGGTCGGCCTCATCGACTCCGGCTTCACCGCCGAGTTCGAAGGCCGCGACCGCGCCGCGTGGGAAACCGCACGCAAGGCGCAGTACGACCACCTGACCGCCGCCCTCGCGCAGATCGACGAGGCTGCGCTCACGAAAGAGGACGCCGCCGCCCTCGCCGCGATGCGCGTGACGCTCGCGGACCACGCCGATCCGAGCGCCGCCACCGCGCACGACCCCGCCGCGCCGCGCTGTGCGGACGCGCATCGCACCGACCTCGACTACGCCGGGCTCAGGGCCGCCCTCGTCAGCTGCTTCCGCGAGCTCGGCAACCACATGTACTTCGAGGGCCGGGTCATCGACCGCGGCACCGCGCTGCAGCTGCTGCACGACATCGAGGAACCGGAGCGGCGCATGCTGCTGTTCGACGCCTTTCAGCCGCTGTGGGACGCGCTCAACGGCGGCAACCGGCCCGACAGCCCCTGGCGGCGCATGATCCGCATGGCCGCGGAGGAGGCCGCGCAGCACGGCTCGCAGATCGATGCCGCGGCGAAGGCCATCGGCGTCACCACGCCGCAGGTCGAACAATGGCTCGTCCGGATCCTCGAAGCCTGGCGCGACGCGAATCCACAGCGCATGGTCGAGCCCTGGGATTACCGCTACCAGATCGGCAAGGCGAACCGCGCGCTGGCGAAGAGCCTGACCTCGGAGCGGTTGCTCCCGCTCAACAAGCGCTTCTTCGCGGACCTCGGCGCCGATCTCGGTCAACTCGACGTCCTCTTCGACCTCGCCGAACGCCCGGACAAGTCGCCGCTCGCCTACAGCGACTTCCTGAGACGCGGCCGCGCAACCGACGCCGGCTGGCAGCGCCCGCGCGCCCGCATCGTCGGCCGCTATCCGCTGGGCGGCCTGTTCTCGATCAACGAGCTGGTGCACGAGAACGGCCACGCCGTGCACGTCAGCGCGATCCGCACGCGCCCCGCACACATGGACTGGCCCGACACGATCTTCACCGAGGCCTTCGCCGACGTGCCGGCCTGGAGCGTGTACGAGCGCGCCTGGCAGCGGAAGTACCTGGGCAGGGCGGTGAGCCAGAAGGATTCGCTGCGCGCGCTGCACGGCCTGACCACGCTCGACGTGGCCTGGTCGCTGTTCGAGATCCGCATGCTGCGCGACCCGGCTGCGGACCCGAACCGGGTCTGGAGCGCGATCACCGGAGAGTACCTCAGGATCCTGCCGCATCCGCAGGTGCCCTGGTGGGCGATGCGCGTGCAGCTCGCGAGCCAGCCCGGATATATGGTGAATTACGGCCTGGGCGCGGTGCTGGCGGCCGAAATGCGCGCGCGGACGCGCGAACAGATCGGGCCGTTCGACGCCGGCAACCCGGCCTGGTACGGCTGGCTCAGCGAGCGCTTGCTCCGGCACGGCTCCGGGCGCGACACTCAGCGCCTGATGCAGGACTTCCTGGGGCGGCCACCCTCGCCGGACGCCGTGCTCTCGGAGATCCGGCGCATCAGATAAATGGGACGCGTCCAATTACTTTGTTATTGGACGCGTCCCAATTAAAGGGGGCCTCCATGCGCCATCTGATCGCTGCGGCGGCACTGGCCGCCAGCACCGCCGCCGTCGCCAGCGACGGCACGCCCGACACCGCGAACCGGTTCCCGGCCGCCGGCGCCTACTACGAGTACTTCGTCTACCTGACGCCGGGCGAGCTGCCGGACGTCGCCTACGCCGAGCAGTCCTGCTCCGGCGCGCTGATCTCGCCCAAGGTGCTGATGACCGCCGGGCACTGCACTGCCTACAACTACACGATCGACATCGGCATCGCGGGCTATTACGACCGGGCCTGGGTCACCTTCGACCTGGTCGCGACCGGCAACGACTTCCGCTGCTTCCTGCTGGAGCAGGGCGTGCCGTACACGGAGTTCATGACGCCGGGCTACGGCTGCGATCCGGCGGCCAGGTCGGTGCCGTTTCCCACCTTCCATCCTGCCGCGATCGCCGGCCGCAATGGCGGCGTACCGACCGCGCACGGCCTCACGCATCCGGGCTATCTGCGCGAAGGCCTGCGCCGTGACGGGCGCGCGCAGCCGGTCAACTGGAATCTCCTGCACCAGCCCGACGTCGGCGCGGTCATCCTCGTCGACGCCGTCAACGGCATCGATCCGCTGCCGCTGCGCGCCGTCGGCGAGCTCGATGCCATCGCGGGCATCGTCGGCACGCCGGTCGTCAGCGTTGGCTACGGCCTCAACTGGACCAAGCTGTACGGCGTCAAGCCGACCAAGGGCATCGGTCCGCTGACCGACCTCGGCGGTGGCAATGAAGTCAAGCGGATTGCGCGCCTCGGGCCGATCAAGAACCTGTTCCGGAACTCGCTGGTACCGCGGCAGGACATCAAGAAAGGCGACGACGTCGTCTGTTACGGGGACTCGGGTTCGCCGCTCTTCCTGGAGCGCAACGGCGTCGTCGAGCCGGCAATCGCGGCGGTGCTCTCGGGCGCCACCAACTGGTGCCAGGGCTCGATGGACCCGTATTACCGCATCGACCAGCGCGAGGCGCAGGAATTCCTGCAATGCGTGGTCGCCCACCAGGACGACGTGGGCGCCGCCTGCCGCAACTGCTCCGCCGAAGCCGGCCTCGGCCTCTGCGATTAATTGGGACGCGTCCAATTATTAAATGGGGACGCGTCCAATTAAGCGGCGGCGGCCCCTGTTCTAATTGGACGCGTCCCCTTTAACCTTTGACTACGCGCTCGAAACCGCCGCCTCGAAAACCGCGAACAACAGCATCGCCGCCAGGATCCACCAGCCCACCGTGAACACGCGCCGGCGGTGCGCCACGACGTTGGTCGTGCAGTGGATCCAGGCATGCACCAGGCGGCTTGCGACGAACGCCCAGGCGGCGACCAGCGCCGCGACGTTCACCGCATCCAGCGCCCACAGCACCAGCGCCACGACATAGAACAGCACCGGCAGCTCGAACTGGTTGCGCAGGTTGTTGTTGATCTTGAGCACGTACTCCGGGAACGCGTCGTCGTACAGCGCCCGGCGCGCCTGGTCGCACTCGCCGGCCTTGATCGCGCGGATCTTCGCGCGAATCAGGACCACGTAGATCGCCAGCGTCAACGCGACCTGGACCAGCACCGGCAGGAAAATCAGGTCGCGGCTCATGCCGTCACCTCTTTAATGGGGACGCGTCCAATTAGAACAGGGGCCGCCGTCGCTTAATTGGACGCGTCCCCATTTAATAATTGGACGCGTCCCCTTTATTCGTGGGGAAGCCGCGCACGCGCAGCAGCGCATTCACGTCCGGGTCGCGGCCGCGGAAGCGCCGGTAGGCCTCGGCGCGGTCGGAGGAATTCCCCTCCGCGAGGATGATGTTGCGCATGCCCGCGGCGACCGCAGGATCGAACACGTCGCCGCTCGCCTCGAACATCTCCCAGGTATCCGCGTCCATCACCTCCGACCACAGGTACGAGTAGTACCCCGCCGAATACGCGTCGCTCGAGAACAGGTGCGAGAACTGCGGCAGCCGGTGCCGCATCGCCATCTCCCGCGGCATCCCCAGCGCCGCCAGCGTGTCGCGCTCGAACGCGTCCGCATCCACCTCGCCGTCCGGCCGCAAGTGCAGCGCCATGTCCACCAGCGCCGCCGACAGGTACGCCACCGTCTCGTAGCCCTGGTTGAACGTCTCCGCCCGCTTCACACGCTCCACCAGCTCATCCGGCAGCGCACGACCGGTCTCGTGATGCAGCGCGAAGCGGTCGAGGATCGGCCGCGTCAGCACCCAGTGCTCGTGCACCTGGCTCGGGTACTCGATGTAGTCGCGCGGCGTGAACGACAGCCCCGGATAGCGCACCTCCGACAGCAGCCCGTCCAGCGCGTGCCCGAACTCGTGGAACAGCGTGCGCGCGTCGTCGAGCGAGATCAGCACCGGCTTGCCCTCCGGCGCCTTGACGAAGTTGTTGTTGTTCGAGGTCAGCGGGCGGATGCGCTCGCCGGTGAAAGTCTCGTGGATGCGGTAGCGGGCCGCCCAGGCGCCCGAGCGCTTGCCGGAACGCGCGAAGTTGTCGAGGTAGAACAGCCCGCGGTGCGAGCCGTCGCGGTCGGTGACCTCGAACACGCGCACCTCGGGATGGAACACCGGCACCGCGCCGGTGATCTCGCGGAAGCCGAGCCCGTACAGCCGCCCGGCCATGTGGAACGCGCCCGCCACCATGTTGTCGAGCTGGAAGTACTCGCGCAGCTCGTCCTGGTCGATCGCGAAACGCTCGCGCCGCACCTTCTCCGCGTAGTACAGGTAGTCCCAGGGCTCGATCACGACCCCGGCGCCCTCGCGGTCCGCAACCGCCTGCATGTCCGCGACTTCCTCGTGCACCCTCGCCACCGCCGCCGGCCACACGCGCTCCATCAGCGCCTGCGCGCGCGCCGGGTCCTGCGCCATGGTGTCGTCCATGCGGAAATGCGCATGGGTCGGGAAGCCGAGCAGCTGCGCCCGCTCGGCGCGCAGCTTCACGATCTGCGCGATCAGTTCATTGGTGTCGTTGGCATCGCCGTTGTCGCCGCGGCTCTTGAACTTGCGCCAGACCTTCTCCCGCAGCGCGCGGTCGTCGGCGAAGGTCAGGAACGGGTCCACGCTCGAGCGCGTGTTGACCACCGCCCACTGGCCCGGCTTGCCGCGCGCCGAGGCGGCCTCCGCCAGCGCATCGCGCAGCACCTGCGACAGGCCGGCGACCCCCGCCTCGTGCTCGATGAAGATCGCGGTGTCCTCGTCGGCCAGCAGGCGCCTGTTGAACTCGGTGAACAGCGCGGACAGTTCGCGGTTGATCTCGCCGACCCGCGCCTGCGGGGCGGGCGCGAGCGCCGCGCCCGCGCGGATGTAGCTCGCGCGCGTGCGCTCGAGCAGGCGCAGCTGCTGGGCGTCGAGGCCGAGCTTCGCGCGCCGGGCGTACAGGTCGTCGATGCGCGCGAACAGCGCGCGGTTGAAGGTGATGTCGTTGTCGGCGGCGGTCAGCTTCGGCGACCAGTCGGCCTGCACCGCGCGCAGCTCCGGCGTGGAGGTGTTTGCCGTCGCCACCGAGAACAGGGTGCGCGCGCGGTTGAGCGCGCGGCCGCTGTCCTGCAGCGCCTCGATGGTATTGGCAAAGGTGGCCGACGCAGGATTGTCCGCGATCGCGGCGACCTCGGCGGCGCGCAGCGCGATGCCCTGCTCGAAGGCCGCGGGGAAGCGCTCCGCGCTGACCTGGTCCCAGGGCGGCACGCCGCCGTAGGGGCCGGTCCATTGCGCGAGCAGCGGGTTCTGTTCGGCCTCGGCGGCCAGGCGCGAGACCTCGGCGGAGGCCCGGCGCGGATCGCCCGGGGCCTGGGGCGTGGTGGCGCAGGCGGACAGGGTGGAGAGGGCGATCATGCCGGTGGCGAGCAGGGGAACGTTCATGTTTGGTGCCGGGTCGTACATTCGTAGATACGGACTTTAGCCGCCCCGGCGGCCCTGTCCAACCGCTTCCGGCCTGCACGCCCCAGCTGGGGTGCGTCCCTGTTTACTCTAAAGGGGACGCGTCCAATTACTTTGCCCCTGGTCGCCGCCCGGTAGTGTCCGCAATCGCCTGTGCCAGGACGCCGTCGTCGCCGATGATCCGCATGAAGGGGTCCAAGCGGTTGCTCCGGCCTTCAAGGCGCCCTCGACCCCCGGCTTGCGCCGCACGCCTGGCCGGCTGAGGCGCAAAGAAAAGGCCCGCGCCTTTCGACGCGGGCCTCGCCTTAATTGGACGCGTCCCCTTTACTCGATCGCCACCGCCACGTAGTTGGCGTTCAGCGTATTGATCCCGCGCTCGTAGCGCCCGTGCGCGAAGAGCCCCTTCGCCACGGCGCCGCCGCCGAGCCTGGCCGCGAGCCGCTCCACGAACGGCGCCCAGTCGCGGAACACCTCGACCACGTCGCCCTCGCGGATCGCGAACAGCGTCGGGCCTGCGGAGGCGGGCGCGACCGTGACCGCGGAGGCGAGCGCAGTGATGTCCACCACGACCGGCCCGATCCTGATGTGATGCCGCTCGCCGAGATCCGGGTTCTGGTTGTCCACGACCAGGCCGTCGGCGCCCATGGAGAGGAACGGCGCGGAAGTCCCTTCGAGACCCCAGCCCACCGCCATGACCGCGCGCACGCCGTTGAAATCCACCACGGTCCGGCCGACGAAATCCGGCGGCGCGAAGCCGAAGGGCGTCACGAAGCCGAACACGCGCGCCGGGGAGTCGGGCGTGAGCCCGAGCGTCGGCAGCACGCCGGTCGCGACCTCATAGGCGTCCGGGTCCGCATCCAGCGCGGGCGAGGCGCCGGTGCCGGTGAAGTCGAAGGCCGAGGGCCGCCGCCCGTCGATCGAGAACAGGTCGAGCGTCACCAGCCCGGGATTGGCCGTCACCACGCTGCCGGCGATGTGCGTGACCTTCATGCGCACGCGGCCCGCGGTCGCATCGAGCGTGAGCGAGTCCACGGTGGGCGTCGCTGTCACGTCGCCGAACGCCACGATCCGCTGCCCCACCGAGATCGCGCCGGGGCGTAACAAGTTACGCCCGCCGCCGTCGCGCGTGACTTTCGTGTCGGGGCCGATCAGGACCGTGATATCCCCGCGCACGAACCGCACGGTGTCATCCCGGCGGATCAGCGTGCCGCCGCGCACGGTCAGCGTATCGCCCTCGCGCGCGATCACGTTGCCGCGCACCACGTCGAAGCGCGGGCCCGGCACGGAGTCGCCGGCCATCACGTCGGTCGCGGTGAAGGTGCGCGTGGCGACGTTCAGCACGCCGAAGGCCGCGGTGCGGGAACCGGCCGCAAGCGAGGACATCGCCTGCAAGCCCGCCGCGCCCTCGTACTCCACGCCGTCCACCTCGAAGGCGGTCGTCGCAGTCGTGTTGACCGTGACCTGGCCGAGGCGGGCGGTCGGGTGGTTGAACGGGCGCAGATCAATGACGTACTGCGAGGCCGCGACGTTCACCGACACCAGCGGCCCGCGCACGCGCAGTTCCTTGTCCTCCACCGGCTCGAGCGAGGCGACCACGAAAGGCTCCGCGACCGCGGTCACGGGCGTGGTTGTGACGTCCACCGTGTGCGAGGCGAGCAGGTCGAAGTCGAGCTGCAGCAGCGCCGGGCGTCCCGGGGCGATCGTCACCTGGTTGCGGTTGTCGAGGCGGATGTCGAGGTCCACGACGCCGAGCGGCTGGCCGGCATCATTCACGACCCGCGCCGCGCGCGGTTCGCCGTTAACCTCCACCGTGACGTCCGCGTTCGCGTAGTCGAGGCGGATCGAGGCGCCGACGTAGGTCGCGTTCGGGATGGTCGCGGCGGTGACGAACTCGGTCAGGTCCACCAGCTCCGCGAAGTCCACGCGCTGGCGCACGGGCAGCGTCTCGACTGTGGTGCCGTTCGCCCGCTCGAGCGTGAGCGAGACCACGTCCACGGAATAGGAGAGGAAGTCGCCGTCCGCATCGGTCAGGGCGACCAGCAGCGGGCCGCAGTTGTTGGCGGTGCAACCCTGGGTGACCGGCGGGGCCACTTCGCCGCCGCCACCGCCGCCGCAGCCGGCGAGGGTCGCGAGCGCGATCAGCAGGGGCGCTACCAGATGAGCGCGCAGGCGCGCCCAAGTGACTGTTTCACATAATGACTTCGAGACGAGGGGCAGCATGGTTCGCTCCCAATACGTGGCGAGTATGGGGAGAGAACGGGCGGGAGGGGGAGCGGTTGACGTCGTGGGCGGGCGACGGGCCTGGATCAGGCCCAGAGCCGCAAGGCAGCGATCGTGAGGCCGAAGCCGACCACCATCATCGAGCCCAGCTTGACGGTCAGCTTGAGCTCGAGCGTTTCGAACTTCTGGTCCACCAGCGCGAAGCCGCCGTCCATGGCCTGCTTCAGCAACTGAAGGTCCTGCTTGGTCGCGAGCCGCAGCGCTTCCAGATCCTGCTTGGTCGCGAGCCGCAGCGCTTCCAGATCCTGCTTGGTCGCCAGCGTGGTGCCCATGTCCCGCTCCATCGCATCGACGACGGCCCGCGCCTTGTCGGACGGGACGTTGATGCTGACCAAAGCATCATACAGCGAGTACAGGTAGTCCACGGATCGCCTCGCACAGTTGCCACATTCGGTGACAGTGTGGTGCCCGTCCATGGCTCGTGCGCGCCGCAAATGTGGCGTAACCGCTGGAATTCCGCGCTCGTACTCCAGGCGCAAGCGCTCGGCCTGTCGATCGAGTGGATCCGGATCGAGGGCAACGGCCCCAACGCGCTCGACTTCCACATTGCGAGCTATCTCGGCGAGAGCCTCGCCAGGACGCCACAGGCCGAGTTCCTGGTCGTCTCGCGCGACACCGGCTTCGATCCGCTGCTGCGTCATCTCAATGGGCGCGGCCTGCACTGCCGGCGCGAGGCGCCCGCGGCGCCCGCCAAGGCGGCGGCGAAGCCGGTG
>JAHCAM010000010.1 GCA_019634895.1 Steroidobacteraceae bacterium
AGGAAATCGGCGGCGGCTACATGTGGTCGCCGAAGGTCAACAAGAACGGCAAGCTCAATCCGTACTATGAGTTCATGCGCGAGGTCGCGCCGGGCGATCTTGTGTTTTCCTTTGCCGATACGCTGATCAAGGCGGTGGGCATCGCGACCTCGCCCAGCTACGACTGCCCGAAGCCGCCGGAGTTTGGGCCTGCGGGCAAGGTGTGGGGCCAGTCAGGCTGGCGTGTGGACGTTCGCTGGCTCGAGCTGAAGAACCTGATCAAGCCCGCGCAGCACATGGCGACGATTGCCATGTATCTGCCGGAGAAGTACTCGCCGCTGCAACCTTCCGGCGCCGGCCTGCAAAGCGTATACCTGACTCACGTGCCGGACAGCCTCGCCAACGAGCTGATCAACCTGATCGGATCCGAGGCCAGCCACGCTCGCGGCATGGCTCAGTTTTGGATATCGGACGTCACGGCTCCCGATACCCCGGCGCTGGCGCAGGCCGAATGGGAACAGGACCTGGCGGAGGAGATCGATGCAAGCGCCGGTCTCACCGTCACGGAAAAGCGCCAAGTCATCCTCGCGCGCCGCGGGCAGGGCAAGTTCCGCGAGCGCGTCGCGCGGATCGAGCACGCGTGCCGGATCACCGGCGTCAATCGGCCGGAACACCTGATCGCGAGTCACTGCAAGCCGTGGCGCGACTGCGCATCGAATGACGAGCGCCTGGACGGGGAGAACGGGCTGCTGCTGACGCCGACCGTGGATCACCTGTTCGATCGCGGGTTCATCTCATTCGAGAACAATGGCGATGTGCTGGTATCGCCGGTGGCGCATCGCGAGTCGCTGAAGCGGATGGGGATCGAGGTCGCGGGAAGGGTGAACGTGGGGGCGTTTTCGGAGGGGCAGCGGCGGTACCTGGAATTTCACCGGGAGGCGGTGTTCTTGGAGGCGAGGGTGAGGCGGTAAGTCGATTCCTGGAACGGTGAAAGAGTGCCGCGCTAGAACACCATATAAATCAATGTGTTATTTATTTTAAGCCACATTTATTAAAGAACTCTGCCTTGTGATTTAATAACGCCGTCTGCAATTAAAGCCCCTGCACCTGGAGGCCAGCAACGTGAACCGAGGCCGAACTGGCCGGCTCGACAAGGTCACAACTGCTGGCGAAGCCGTGCACGCGTTCGTGCCGCATCCACTGCCGCCAGCGCCACCGATCGACATATCGGGTGCGCGGCAGAATCTGATGGCCCAAGCATTACTCGCCTGTGGACGCCTGGATGGCGTTTCCACACTCCTGCCTGACCCCGATTTGTTTCTCTACGCCTACGTCCGGCGCGAAGCCGTGCTGTCGTCGCAGATCGAGGGGACCCAGTCTTCGCTGTCCGACCTCCTTCTGTTCGAACTCGACGAGGCACCGGGCGCTCCCTTCGACGACGTGGTCGAGGTCTCCAACTACGTCACCGCGCTCGATCACGGGATTACGCGACTGCGGGAAGGAATGCCGGTCTCGAGCCGTCTGCTTCGGGAAGTTCACGGCAAGCTTCTGTCCCGCGGCCGAGGCGCCGATAAGCTGCCCGGAGAGTTCCGGCGAACCCAGAACTGGATTGGGGGCACACGGCCCGGCAATGCGCACTTCGTACCCCCGCCGCCGGCAGCGGTTAATGACTGCATGAGCGATCTGGAGCGCTTCATCCACAGCAAGGACCCGATGCCCGCCCTTGTGCGAGCTGCGCTGGCGCACGTCCAGTTCGAGACGATCCACCCGTTTTTGGATGGCAATGGCCGGGTAGGGCGCCTGATGATCTCCCTGCTCCTGCATGACGCTGGAGTGCTGCGACAGCCGCTCCTGTACCTCAGCCTGTATTTCAAGCGGCATCGGGATGAGTACTACCGCCTGCTCGATGTCGTCCGGCGCGATGGCGACTGGGAAGTGTGGCTGGACTTCTTCTTGGAGGGTGTCACGGAAACAGCGGGCGCCGCCGTCGAGACCGCGCACAGATTGCTCAGTCTCTTCCAGTCAGATGAGAAGCGACTGGCGGCTGAGGAACGTGGGGCAGCGAGTTTGCTGCGCGCCTACGGTGTCCTGAAAACGCGGCCCGTAGCGACCATTCAGGAAGTGGCCAGGCGATCCGGTGTGACTTTCCCTACTGCATCCAAGGCCGTCGAGATGCTTGTGTCTCTCGGCATCGCGCGAGAGTTGACGGGCGCCAAGCGCAACCGCGTATTTGCCTACGACAGATATCTGGCCATATTGAATGAAGGCGCGGAGCCGATCTGAGCACTTCACAGCCAGGGCAATTGCATCACATGGCGGGCCCAGCCGCGAAGACGCGACCGATCGGGTTCACGGCGGACCTTGATTGAGATCTGGGTGTAGTCAGCGCTTCTCCGTCTCTCCGGTGACCTTGACGTACGGCGCGATGCTCTTGACCGTGTATGGCCCGATGCCCGGAATCGTCTCCAGCTCGTCCTGCGTCGCCGTATTGACGTTGACGATCAGGTCGCCTTCGCCCGGCGTCATCTCGGCGCGAATGTTGCGATACAGGTAGACGGCCCCGATCGCGAGCGGGATCCCGACGGCCGCGATACCCAGCCATTTCTGCCAGTCGAAGCGGCGCCTGGTCAGGTCCGGAAACCGAAGGTCCTGGTTGCTGCCGCCGGCCATGATGCGGACTTTACGCTGGCACCCTCGTGTGTCGCCAAATGGCATCTTTGTAGGCCACGGTCGGGCGGGGGTAGCCCTTCAATTCTCGCACTATCGGGCCGATTGCCCCGAGGCGGACGCCTGCCCGAAGCGCCATGCTGCATCCAAGGATGTGACGCTCGGCCATGTTTCAACCGCATCTTCAACCGATGGCTTGCCAATGCGATCCCGTAATGGGTACGATCGTACCCATTATGAGAACTAACGCTCAGAGCCTGAAGACCCGGCGGGCGACGAGTCTGGGGGACGCCCTTTTCAGCGGCACGCAGCAGCGCGTTCTCGGCCTGCTGTTTGGCAACCCGGGGCGCAGCTACTACGCCCGGGAGCTGATTCGGCTGGCCGCGGGCGGTGCTGGCGCCGTGCAGCGTGAGCTCGAGCGCCTGAGCGAAAGCGGGCTGGTAACCGTGCGACCGATCGGCAACCAGAAGCATTACCAGGCGAACGAGGCATCACCGGTGTTCGCCGAGCTGTGCGCGGTCGCCAGAAAGACCTTCGCCCTGGCCGATCCGCTGCGCGAGGCGCTGATACCGCTCGCCTCACGGATCGAGGCCGCATTCATTTATGGGTCCGTTGCGAAGCGCGAGGATACGTCGGCGAGCGACGTCGACCTGATGGTCATTGCGGATAAGCTCGCGTACGGCGAACTGCTGGAAGCGCTGGAGCCGCTGGCGGCGGTGATCGGCCGGCGCGTGAATCCCACGGTAATGTCCCGACGCGAATGGGCGAAGCGCGTGAGTACCCGGAGCGCGTTCGCTTCTCGCCTGATGACGCAGCCCAAGATCTGGCTGATCGGGACCGAGGATGTCCTCCGCGCTTGAGAATCTCTGTGGCCCGGGCAAGCCGCTGAAGGCCGAGCCGCCGGACGAGACCGAGATTGCGGGGCTACTTCGCTCGGCGCATGCCCGGCTGAAAGATGCCGCTAAACCAGACCTCGCCCTGGACAGCCGCTTCGATCTTGCCTATGGCGCCGCGCATGCGCTGTGCGTGGCCGCGCTTCGCCGCCAAGGCTATCGCGCAACGCAGCGCTACATCGTGTTCCAACTGCTGCCGCACACACTGGGCCTCGGCCCGGAGGTTTGGCGCGTCCTGTCCCGGTGCCACGACCTGCGGAATCTCGCCGAGTACGAGGGCGAGTTGCAGGTCACGGAAGAATTGCTCCAGGAGCTGATCGCGATCTGCGGGCGGCTTATGGGGAAGATGGCTCCGACGGCGTAGCAGCCACGAATCCGCTAAATCGAGCCAGCGCATGTACTTCACAGCATATGCCGTCAGGAGCATACGTCCGAATGTCGTGGGCCATTTTGTTGATTCCTATCTGACGAAGCTGTCCATTGAAAGCAAGGGCGAACATCGATGACTACGAGCCTGCGCGAAGTCGTTGACAGGCTTCCTGTCGCCGAACGCAAGGCGATCGCGCGACGCTCGCGTATTGAGCAGCGCGGCGACCTGCTGCTCTCGACGCCGCGCGACTACGTGCAGCCCCTCGGCGGCGAGCTGGAGCTGCTATGCACGTTCAAAAACCGGGGCTTCGTGCGGATACGGACCGGGAAGGTCTCACGATTGGCTTAGGCGCAGCTCAAGGCTCCTGCCGCGTCACCGGTTCGTTGCTGATCCGCGGCGCAGGTTCCGGGTTCGATCGTTCGCGCACCGGCGGCGGACTGGACGGCCGCGGCGCAGGTTCGCTGCGCTGCGGCGGCGCGGCGACAGGCTCGCGATTGCCGCGCGGCGCATAGGTTCCGCCGCGCGGCCGTTCGTTCGACGCATTCTCGCGCGCGGGCGCGGGGCGCCGGTCCGGATCGACCCGGCGCGGAGCCGAAGGCGCGAGCGTCACGGGCGCCGGAGCGTTGCCGGCATTCGATCCCCGATCGGCGGTGCGCGGCGCGGATTCCGGAGTCCCGCGTGCGCGCGGGTACCACTGCGGCCGGTCGTCGTCGGGCCTGGGGTGCCGCGGCCGATGCTGCGGCGCCGGGAGCCAGACCCAGCGATTGCGGTCGCGCAGGTACATCCAGCGGCCGCTGTAGTAGCTGAAGTAGCCCCAGGGCGCGGGGTCGTACCAGCTCCAGCCGTATCCGCTGCGTTGCCAGTACCCGCCGTAGGGCGACCAGCCGTAGTAATCGTAGCCCGGCATCCACACGCGCCCGTAGCGCGGCTCGTCGTACCACTCGCCGTAGCGGTCGAGGTCGTCGTAGCGGTCGCCCTGGTACGGCGTGTAGCGCGGCGGCTGCGCTTCGGCGAGGCGCAGTTCGCGCTCCAGCACCCAGTCGTCGAACTCGTCCGCCTGCAGCGGCGTCTCGAGCTGCGCGAATGCGGCGTCGCCGTCGAGGCGCACGCGCTGGCCGGCGGCGACGCGCAATGGACCGGCGGCGGTTGCGACTTCGGCGGAGCCGGTGTGCACGGTGAGCACGCTGAGATCGCCGTCGTGCACGTCCACGCGGTACTCGCCCGGTTCCCTGAATGCGATGGCGGCGTTCGGCGTCACGATCTCGAAGGTCTCGTTCTCGGGCAGCTGGTCGAGGTACAGGCTCG
The DNA here is from genome assembly GCA_019634895.1 of Steroidobacteraceae bacterium. Taxonomy (GTDB): domain Bacteria; phylum Pseudomonadota; class Gammaproteobacteria; order Steroidobacterales; family Steroidobacteraceae; genus SCUD01. Next base: position 5,215 of record JAHCAM010000010.1, read on the forward strand.
CGGTACCGGCCGTGAGCTCGACGCGGATGGTGGTTTCGTCGAGATCGAGGATGGCGAGGTCGGTGTGCTCGTCGAGGCGGATGGTCGCGGTGCCGAGCGCGAGCTCGGCGCGGGCTTCGGGTCTCGTCGCGATGCGATCGCCGGGCTCGAGCGGGCGCTTGGGCAGCGTCGTGGTCGGGCGCTTGTGCGCGGCCTGGAACTCGGCTTCGCCCTCGACGTAGGTCAGGCGCGCGATGCGCTCGGGCGCGGGCGAGGCCGCGGCCCAGGCGAGGGCGGGCGCGGCGAGCGCGAGCAGCAGCAGGAGCGGGCGCAGTTTCATGGCGGATTCATCTTACGCCTGTTGGACATGAACGGAGGCTGAAGGGTTCGGTGGGCGAGGGCGCTTATGTATGGTGCCAATCAATTGATTTGAGGCAGAAAATCAGTGGGCGAGGACAGCCCTGGGATGAGAGATTGCCACAGTCAAAGCTGAACCGGCACCAGCGCCCATGGACTACCTGTACACGCTGTATGATGCGTTGGTCAGCATCAATGTCCCTTCCGACAAGGCTCGGGCGGTCGTGGATGCGATGGAGCGCGACATGGGCACGACTCTGGCGACCAAGCAGGACTTGCGGTTCCTGACGACCAGGGAAGAACTGCTGCTGCTGAAACAGGATGTGGCGGTGCTCAGGCGTGAGATGGAGAATCGCTTCGCGCTCCAGGATCAGAAGATCGACACGCTCGAACTCAGGCTCACGGTCAAGCTCGGCTCGATGATGGCCGTCGGATTCGGACTGACGATTGCCGCCTTGCGGCTCTGGGCCTGAACGCCAGGCCTGGCGCAGCCCCAGCGACTCCAGCACAAGCCTTGCGAGCTCGCCTTTGGCGAGCGCGTCGGCGGTAAGTGCGCCCGCGAAGAACTCGCGGCGCTGCATGGCACCAAAAGGCTACACCCGAGTGGACGCAGCCGACGAGTGTGGGCGTATCCTGATAGCCGCATGCTGGGGCAGGTATTTGAAGGAGTGATGTCATGAAGGCGATCGCTGTCCTTCTGGCCGGACTCTCGCTCGGGGCTGCTGCGACGGCAAGCGCCGATGCGCCGGCACGCAAGTACGCGGTGTGCTTTGGGGAGTCAACGGGGAAGACCTATCTGACGCCCGTCATCATCGACGGGCCGCCGCGCCCGACGACCCTGGCGGGCGAGTTCTATGCCTACGTGCAGAAGAAGTACGGCATCAAGCTCCAGAATTCGGATTGCCAGCATTTCGCGACCGCGGCCGAGGCGCAGGCCTACCGCGACCAGGCGGCGCCGCAGGATCCGCAGTACCTGCCGTACTACGTCGAGACGGGCTGGAAGGGGCCGGGCACCGGAGGTTAGCTGCCATTACGGACTGGGAGTAACGGTAGATTGGACGCCGCAGAACTCGAGTACGTTGGTTTCTGGGCGCGCGTGGGCGCGGCGCTCATCGACACGGTACTGGTGGCGCTGGTCTGCTGGCCGTTGCTGACCTGGATCTATGGCGCCGATTACTGGATCGCGGAGTCGTTGTCGATGGCGGATGTCTTCCGCGTGCACGGCCTGGCGGATGTCCTGTTGAACTGGGTGTTTCCGGCGATCGCGATCGTGCTGTTCTGGATGTACCGGCAGGCGACGCCCGGCAAGATGGCGATCCATGCGCGCATCGTGGACGCGAAGACGGGCGGCAAGCCCACCACCGGCCAGCTCGTCGGGCGCTACCTGGGCTATTACGTCTCCATCTTCCCGCTCTGCCTCGGGCTGCTCTGGGTGGCCTTCGATCCGCGCAAGCAGGGCTGGCACGACAAGCTGGCGGGCACGGTGGTGGTGCGGCCGAAAGTGCGTGGGCCGCACGCGGTCAAGTTCGAGTAAGGGACAAGGAGATCGGTGGGGCGCACCCCATTGGGCGACGCATCTTCAGGATAGATGGGGTGCGTGCCCATTCTTAATTGGACGCGTCCCCTTTATCAGGCGACGCGGTTGCGGCCGTCGCGCTTGGCGCGGTAGAGCTGCGCGTCCGCGGCTTCCATGAGCGCGGTGCTGTCGGCGCGGCCGTCCCACTGCCACACGCCGATGCTGACGGTCACGCGCAGCTGCGGATGCACGAAGCGCCACTCGTGCTGCTCGATCGCGCGGCGGATGCGTTCGCAGAACTCGGCGGCCGTTCCCAACGGCATGCCCGGCAGGATCATCGCGAACTCCTCGCCGCCGATGCGCGCGACCAGGTCGGTGTCGCGGCACAGCTCGCGCATCAGCGCGGCGCTGCGCTTCAGCGCCTCGTCGCCGACCGTGTGCCCGAGCCGGTCGTTGACGACCTTGAAGCGGTCGAGGTCGGCGATGGCGAGCGTCAGCGGCTGGCCGACCGCCTGCGCCACCTCGAACTCGGCGGCGAGACGCTGCAGGAAGTGGCGGCGGTTGGCGAGGCCGGTCAGCGCGTCCTCGCGCGACTCGCGCTCCAGCGCGCTGCTCTGCTCGCGCAGCGCGGCGATCAGGCGCTCCTTGTCGCGGCCGGCCTGCTCCAGCTCCGCGGTGCGCTCGGCGACGCGCTCCTCGAGGCGCAGCCGGTAGTCCTCGAGGTCCTCGAACGCGCGGGCGTCCGCGATCGCGCCGGCGACGTGCTCGGCCAGGCGCTGCAGCAGGTTGAGGTCCGCCTTCGAGTAGATGCCGGGTTCGGTGTGCTGGACGCTCAGCAGGCCGGCGACCGCGCCGGCGTGGTGCAGCGGCACCGCCATCACCGATCCCGTCTCCTTGCCGGTGTCGAGCGCGCGCTCGCGCAGCTGCGCAGGCGCGCGCGGCCAGTCGGACACCAGCAGCGGATCGCCGGTCTCCACCACCCATCCGAACAGGCCTTCATGGATCGGCGCGCGCGCGGCGGGTTGGCGCTCGCCGCGCACCTCGTGCACGCGGAAGTCGAGGGCGCGCTCCTCGCGGTCCACCAGCACCAGGTAGAACTCGTCGAAGCGGAACAGCGGGCGCATCTCGGCGAGGATGCGCTCGCCGAGCTCGTCCATGCGCCGGGCGCCGTGCAGCGCGCCGCCGGCCTTGAACAGGCGGGCCAGCGGGCTGCGCTCGGCGTCCTCGGCGGTGAGCACGCGGCCGATGCCGCTGAAGCTCAGCACGAACACCACCATGAGCGCCACGAACAGCGCGAAGGTGGCCGGGTCGCGGGCGTTGTAGAGCACCGCCGCCAGCACGCCGGCCGGCACGAAGATCAGGTCCATGACCGAGTAGACCGGCTTGATCAGCGCGCGCACGTCGCGCCGGTCGAACTTGTAGAACAGCGCCATGGACGCGACGTTCACCGCCTGCGCCGCGAGCGCCATCGCGGCGAGCGGCAGCAGGTCGGCGGCGCCGAAGCCGTCGAGGGGATGGCGGCCGCCGGCCGCTAGATAGGCGTAGCCGCCCGCGAGCAGCATCAGCGCAGTCATGGCGGCGTTGTGGACGGCGCGGATCCAGGCGACGGTCAGCGAGCCCTGGCTGTAGCCGCGGTTCAGCATTGGCCACAGCAGCGACGCGACCGCGCAGATGATCGCGGCGACCGGCGGGCTGAACACCAGCAGCAGGCCGATCTGCGGCAGGCGCTCCATCGAGGTGAGCCCGACCCAGGGCGTGGGGATGCCGAACTGGAACACGAACAGGTTGAAGCCGACGCACAGCGCCGCGATCCACAGCGCCGGGAAGTCGGCCGCCTGCGCCAGCTCCCAGGCCAGCCAGCTGCCGGTCGCGGCCGCGAGCAGCAGGCTGTAGGTCGCGAGCGGGCGGTAGCGGGGGATCATTTCCGGGGCAGTATAAGCGTCGCAAGGGCCGGAAAACGTTTACCATTCGGCATTCCCATGCTGCCCCTGCGCCTCAACCCCGACCTCGACACCGAGCGCCTGGCGCGCGAGTACGCCGAGCGCAAATGCGTGCAGATCCCGGGTTTCCTCGAGGAGGCCTCGGCGGCGCAGCTGGAGGCCGTGATCCCGAGCCTGCCGTGGCGGCTGATCCTGCAGGACGACACGATCAGCAACCTGTACCTGACGCGCGAGGAATTCTCGGCCAAGCCGCCGGAGGAGCAGCGCCGGCTGATGGAGGGCATGCAGCGGCGCGCGGCGCAGGGCATCGGCCACCTGTACCTGGTGTACCCGATGATCAACGCGGCGCTGTTCGGCTGGGACGCGGGACACCCGATCCACGAGCTGACCGAGTTCCTGAACTCGAAGCCGGTGATCGAGTTCGCGCGCGCGATCTCGGGCAAGCCCGGCATCACCAAGCTCGACGCGCACGCCTCCTGCTTCCTGCCGGGTCATTACCTGAACTCGCACGTGGACGACGGCGAGATCGACGAGCGGCAGGTGGCCTACACGATCGGCTTCACGCGCGGCTGGAAATCCGACTGGGGCGGCATGCTGCTGGTCTGGGACGAGCGCGGCGACGTGCGCTTCGGCCGCTGCCCGAGCTTCAACACCATGACCGTGTTCGACGGCCGCATTCCGCACTCGGTCTCGGCGATCGCGCCGTTCGCGCCGAAGCCGCGCTACACGGTGGCCGGCTGGTTCCGGGACGACCCGCCGGTGGGGAAGAAATAATTGGGACGCGTCCCATTAAGCCATTCAGGAAGTCAAATGGGGTGCGTCCCCATTAAATTGCTTTGATATGCTCCGGCGGCATGACCGAGCTGCGCCGCGACCTCACCCTGACCCACGGCATCGCGATCGTCGTCGGCATCACGATCGGCACCGGCATCTTCCTCAAGTCCGCGCCCATGGCGCAGGCGGTCGGCTCGCCGTTCTGGGTCATGGCGGCGTGGGTGGTGGCGGGGCTGGTCGCGATCCTGGGCGCGCTGTGCTTCGCGGAGCTCGGCACGCTGATCCCGCGCGCCGGCGGCGAGTATCAGTATGTGCGCGCCGCCTTCGGCGACCTGCCCGGCTTCCTCTACGTGTGCATGAGCTTCATCGTCGGCGCGGCGAGCTTCGCGGCCTACGGCGCGGCGTTCTCGATCTTCCTGTCCGACATCGTCACCCTGCCGGGACCGTGGATCGAGCGCACGTTCGCGCTCTTCGGCCAGGACGTGAACTGGCAGTTCGGGCTGCGGCAGGCGATCGGCATCGCGGTCATCGCCATTTTCACGGTGGTGAACCTCGCGGGCGTCGCCTTCGGCGGACGGGTGCAGACCTTCCTGACCTCGCTCAAGGTGCTGGCGCTCATCGGGCTGATCGGCGGCGTGTTCCTGTTCTCGGAGGACGCGGGCGTGGCGGCGGCCGCGGCGGCGCCGGTCGAAACGGCGGGCCCGGCGTTCGGCGTGAGCGCCTTCGGCTTCGCCATGCTGGCGGCGCTGTGGGCCTACAGCGGCTGGCAGTACCTGCCGATGACCGCGGCGGAGGTGCGCGACCCGGACCGCAACGTGCCGCGCGCGGTGATCGGCGGCGGGCTCCTGGTGGTGGCGCTCTACCTGCTGGTCAACTCGGCGTATTTCTTCGCGCTGCCGTTCGACCAGGTCGCGACGTCGAGTTCGACGCTCTACCCGAACGCGCCGGCGGTCGGCGTGCTGGCGGCGGAGACTTTCCTGGGGCCGAAGGCGATCTCGCTTGCGGCGCTGATCCTGCTGGTCTCGACGGTCGGCTCGCTGAACGGCGTGATGCTGACGCGCGCGCGCGTGCCGTACGCAGCCGCCCGCGACGGTCTGTTCTTCAAGGTCTTCGCCCGGCTGTCGCCGGGTGCGAGCGTGCCGGCGGCCTCGGTGCTGGCGCACGGCATCTTCGCGGCGCTGCTGGCGGCCAGCGGCACCTTCGACCAGCTCACCAACCTGGCAACGCTCAACTTCGTGCTGTTCTGGGCGCTGTCGGGGATCGCGCTGATGGTGCTGAGGCGGAAGATGGCGGATGCGCCGCGGCCGTACCGCGTGCCGCTGTACCCGCTGGTGCCGCTGGCTTTCGTGCTGATCATGGCGGGCGTGCTGGCGAGCACCGCGGTCGAGAGCCCGGCGGAGGCGGGGGCGGCGCTCCTGCTGCTGCTCGGCATCGGCCTGCCGCTGTATCCTTTCTTCCGGCGACGTTGATTCGGGACGGACACCGATTGCCGGGCGGTAACTGGTGTCTGTCCCCATTCAGGGAGACGGCTTCATGAAGCGGTGGATTCGCGCGATGGGATTGGTGCTGGCGCAGGCCTGCGTGCTGGCCGGTCCGGCCGCCGCGCAGCAACTCGAGCGCGACGTCGCGGTGCTGAGCGCGGACGTCGAGGGCCGGCTCGAGGGCTTCAGCTACCAGCAAGGGCCGGTGTCCAGGCTCGAGTTCTACGGCTCCTCGCTCGCGCTCGCGGCCAAGGGCGACGCCAAAGTCAAGTTCCAGGGCGGCCGCGCGCGCGTGGACGTGAGCGTGCGCGGGCTGCCGAACCCCTGGGCGCTCGGGCCGTTCTCGACCTACGTGCTCTGGGCGGTGACCGCGGACGGCCGCGCCAACAACCTCGGCTCGATCGCGCTGACGGAAGGCCGCGGGCAGCTGGCGGCGACCACGCCGCTGTCGCAGTTCGCGCTGATCGTGAGCGCCGAGCCGCACTTCGCGGTGACCGCGCCCAGCAAGTATGTCGTGCTGCGCAACCTCGGCAAGTACGTGCGCGGGCAGAAGGTGATGATCGCGGGACTGACGGAGCGCATCGACTACGCGAACCTCGCGCCGCGCCCGATCGATCCGCGCGCGAAGCTGCCGATGGACCTGATCCAGGCGCGTTACGCGCTCGACATCGCCCGCGGCGCGGAGGCCGACAAGTATGCGTCCGGCGAGTTCGCGAAGGCCGAGGAGCTTCTGGCCAGGGCCGAGGCCGCGCAGGCCAGCAAGAAGTACGCCATCCGCAAGACCGCGCCGCTGCTGGCGCGCGAGGCCGTGCAGTCCGGCGAGGACGCGCGCCGGCGCTCGATCCTGGGCCGGCAGGACGCCGATGCTGCCGCATTGGCTGCAGCCGAGGCCGCGAAGCGCGAGGAGGCGGCCGCGGCCGCGCGGCGCGACGCGGAGGAGAAGGCCCGCATCGAAGCGCTGGCGGCAGCCGAGGAAGCGAAGCGGCGGCAGATGCTGGCGGCGGAACAGGCGGCCCGCGAGGCGGCGGCGGAGGCGCAGCGCCAGGCGCGCGCGGACCTGGTCGCGCGCCTGAATCGCGCGCTGCCGACGCGCGAGACCGACCGCGGCATCGTCGCCGAGATCGCGGGCGTGCAGTTCGCCACCGGCGCCGCGACGCTGAACGCGGGCGCGCGCGAGGCGCTGGCGCGCTTCGCGGGCATCGTGGTGGTGTATCCGTCGCTCTCCTTCCGCATCGAGGGACACACCGACAGCACCGGCAGCTACGAAACCAACCAGGCGCTGTCGCTGGCGCGCGCCGTGAGCGTGCGCGACTACCTCGTCGCGCAGGGCGTGGATGCGGCGTCCATCGCGGTCGAGGGGCTCGGACCCGACCGCCCGGTCGCCGACAACGAGACCGGCGAAGGGCGGGCGCGCAACCGGCGCGTGGAGATCATCCTGAGCGGCGACCTGATCACGGAATAAAGGGGACGCGTCCAATTAATAATTGGACGCGTCCCCTTTAACTCACCACTCCGGCGGCAGGCCGGCGTCGGGCTGGCTGTAGTCGCACACGCCCTGCGGGAAGATGGCGGCGAGCGCGGCCTGCTGCGCCGCATCCGGCACCCACACGCCGTAGAGGCCGCGGCTGATCGCGGTGCCGACCGGGATCAGCCGGCACTTGAACAGGCTCTGCTCGAACGGTCCGCCCGCCACGCGGCGCGAGGTGCTGAAGATCTGGAACTGCGAGGTGCAGGCGCCTGGCGGGCCGCCGTCCAGCACGCCGTCCCAGACGCCGGCGCCGCGCGCGATCTCCGCGCCCGCCTGGTCGAAGCAGCGGTCCACCGCGCGCGCCGGCCGGTTGCCGGCCGCGCCGGCCGCCGGGTTGGCGCGGATGTTGGCCATCCACTGGTCCATGACCTCGAGCGCCTCCGGCGTCTGGTCGAAGCGCACCGCCGGGTTGACGACATCGGTGAACCAGATCACCTGGTTGCCGGCGTCGCCGTCGGCATTCAGCATGCGCTGGCGCGCCGCGAACGACTGGTGCGAGTTGTGCATGTCGAGCTCGTCCTCGAGGTAGTGGCGCCAGTCGATGATCGGGATGTCGATGTCGCCCATGAACACCAGGCCGCTGCGGTAGACCGCGCGCATCGCCTCGAGGTCGCCGGCGGTGCGCGGCGCGGGGGCCAGCGGGTTGACGCTGAAGTTCTGGTTGCGCGCGCTCCAGGGGTCGAAGTTCGCGACCGTGTGCGGCGGCAGGAACGGCGAGCCTTCCTGCACCATCGCGGACTGCGGCTTCCAGCCGCCGACCGCGCCGTTGACCATGAGGAACTCCGCCGGCGTGATCTGCCCGGTCGCGACGGAGCGCAGGCCGTACTGCACGCCGACGTTGTCCCAGTAGGAGCGCGCGTAGCCGTCCGCGCCGCGCCCGACGATGTTGACGATGTCCTCGAAGTGGGTCCAGTGGACCGCCGCGATCGCGGCCAGCGGCTCGAACAGGTTCATGTTCGCCGCCTGCCCGAAGCGCGGGTTGAGCGCCAGCGGCGACAGGCCGCGCCAGCCGGCGATGCACTCGCTGATGCCCGGGGCGCCGCCGCGATACGGGTTCGGCAGCACGTTGCTCGCGTTCATGCCTTCGAGCAGCGTGCGGTTGGTCCAGGTGGACCAGCGCGGGTTGGCCCCGTCCAGCGCGTCCATGTAGAACTCGAGCAGCTCGCAGTCGCCGACGTGCACCGCCTGCGTGACCATGTCGGGATAGGAGTACTGCGGGATGCCCGCGTCCAGCAGGCCGGGATGGTTCTGCGCGTACACGTACTGCTGGATCGCGCCGCCGGAGCCGCCCACCGCGACCGTGTACAGCGGCAGGTCGTAGAGCTCGATGAAGCGCTCCTTCACCATCAGCGCGGTCTCGCCGCCGAGCTGCAGGTTGTAATGCGTGTTGGTGCGCGTGCCGGAGGAGTAGAGGATGGCGTAGCCGCGCGCGAGGCCGACGTCGTACAGCGCGCCGGAATTGCTGAGCGCGCCCTGGGTGCGCCCGATCGCCACGCCGCCGTCGAAGCGGAAGATCACGCGGCCGTTCCAGGCGTCGCGGCTGAGCGTGGCCGCGTCCGCGTCGCCGGGCGCGAGCATGGCGATGCTGTACAGGAAGCGGTTGATGGTGCCGCGCTCCCAGCGGACGATGAAGTCCACGGTCTTGCCGTCGATCGTGGTGGTCTGCGCCATGTCGGCGGGGCGCGCCTGCCCCGGCGTGTAGGGCGCGAAGGCGCCGCCGGTGGTGCGGTAGCGATACACGACCTGCGTCGGCGCCGAGCAATTGCGGCTGAAGCCGACGAGGTTGCCGGTGGCGTCGAACACGCGGGTGCCGGTCGCCGGGTCGTCCGGGATCGGCTGGCCGAGGCCCTGCGTCATGGTGGTGCAGACGAACGGATACTGGTGCGGGCCGGAGAAGACCGGGCCGGTAATCGGATGGTTGGTGAGCGTCATGGCGACCGGAGCCGGGCGGCCGCCGCCCTGGCCATTGGCCTTGACGCGCAGGCTGTTGGCGCCGAGCGCGAGGCCGTCGATCACGCCGGTGAGGCGGCGCGTGCCGGGGATCACGCTGAAATCGGCGCGGCGGTCGTGGCCGTTCACCCAGACCTCGACCTGGTGCAGCGGCACCGTGCGCGGCACGTCGATGTGCAGGCGCGCATCGCCGCCGGTGACCTGGTGGGGCGCGGAGGACACCACGCGGACGGCGAATTCGTCGCTCGCCGGGTTGTTGACGGCCTTGGGCGGCGGCGCCGCGCCGGCGTGAATGGCGAAGAAACCGGCGGTGCTGGCGACCGCAGCCAGGATCGTGATCTTCATGTTTCCCCCTCGCCCCGGGCGGCAGATTCTTGTCGTGCCCGGATCAGCGAATCATACGACTGTCGAGGAAAAAGGGGACAGGCACCTTTTTTGGCAGTGCAGAAAAGGCGCCGGACACCTTTTCAACTGTTAAATGGGGTGCGTCCCCGTTTGCAGGGTCAGTCTTTCTTGAGGACCGCGGTTTCGACGAAGCCGCGCCGGCAGGCGTTGCAGGGCGAGACGAACTGGTACGAACCGACGCGCGCGCTGCCGAGCACGACCACGGTGGTGCCCTCCGGGTATTCGTCGAGCACCGGCGCGGTCTTGCTCGGCGCCGTGCGCACGGCGGTGTCCGCGGTCAGCGTCCACAACCCGCCCGGCAGCACGTCCACCACATGGCCGCGGAAGTTGATCCAGGTGCGCTCGTAGCTCGAGCCCTTCCATTCGTAGTGCGTGAGCTCGGTGCACGGCCGCTCGCCGAGGCAGCCGCCGCGCAATGTCGCGTGCTCGCCCTGCCTGGCCGGCAGCAACTCGATCTTCGGCGCGTCGTCGGCGTTGATCGCGCCGATCTCGACCCAGGCGTCGCCGCGCGGCGCATAGAGGAAGTAGGGACAGCCGAGGCTGCCGCAGGAGAACACGGACGGCGCGCCGTAGCAGATGAAGTTCTCGGTGAGATCCACCAGCACCTCGGACTGGCCGTCGGCGTTGGCGTCCAGCGCCCAGGCTTCCGGCTCCTCGTTCGCCTGCAGCGAGCCGCCGGACATGGCGCACTGCTGCACCATCCCGTCGAGCACCAGCAGGATGTAGGTCGGGCACTGGCTGTCCTCGACGTCGGCGGCCGCCGCCTGCTCCTCGAGGCAGAGGGCGAGCGGCAGGTTGCGCGTCAGTGTCGCGGTCGAGGCCGCCGGCACGTTCAATGCGGCGGCCTTTGCCTTCGCGGTCCTTTCCGCAGGCGTGGCAGCCTGGTCCTGGCCGCAGCCGGCGAGGGCGAGGACAACGGACAGGGCGAGAATTACCCGGCGCATGGAAACCCTCCGAAATCCGCGAATCCGCGACCCGGCACCGTTCAGTCGCCGGCAGCCGGATCGTAGAGCAGCAGCACCATGATCGCCACCGCGAGGCGCTCCTGGTCGCGCGGCGACACCGCCGGATCGAGCCAGACGCGGCCCTGGTTGATGACCTCGACCGCGGCGACCACGCGGCCGCCGCCTGTCAGCTCGTAGCCGAGCGGCGGGCCGCTGGGCACCGATGAGCCCTGGAAGCGATGCACGGAACTCAGCTCCCAGCGCGTGTCGCCGTAGTCGAGCGTGCCGGTTTCCTGGCCGAGCGCGGTCGCGTGCAGGCGCAGCGTGCCGTCGCCGCGGCCCCGGAAGGCGCAGGCGAATGCCGGCAGCTTGCCGAAGGCCGGGTCCACCGACAGGTTGCTGCGCGACAGCGTGAGCGCGCGCGCATGGCATTCCGCCTGGATCGGGTCGCCGCCCATCGACGCCACCACGCGGTAGGGCTGGGTCGCATAGCCCGCGGTCAGGCCCAGCAGCGGCAGCGCGAAGTCCCACTTCATGCCCTCGTACGCGACTTCGCTGCGCCAGGGCCCGAAGGCGAGCGGGGCATTCCACTTGCGCGGATTGGCGCCGCTGACCGGCACGGCATCGAGCGCTGCGAGCGAGGGCGCGACCTGCATCTGCGCCACCTGGCAGGCGGGCAGGGCGAGGGCAGCGCACAGCGACAGGGCGATTTTTCGTAACGGGATCATGGACCTGCCGGTGCCCGGCGACACGCCGGGATCGGCCCATAGTCTAGCGTGCCGGGCGCCGGCGGGCCTCAGCATCCGGCTCCGCCAGCGCTTGACAAATCGTTCATTGGGGTCTGTAATTTCTGTCATGACAGAAATAGCAGATACTCCAGATCTCGTCGAATCCCCCTCCGCCGCGATCCCGCTGGCCCCCGCCGTGCAGCGCTTCGTGCTGCACTGGGGCAAGCTCGGCGACCGCTGGGGCGTCAACCGCTCCGTCAGCCAGATCCATGCGCTGCTCTACGTCGCCGAGCGGCCGCTCACGGCCGAGGAGATCGCGGACACGCTCGGCATCGCGCGCTCGAATGCCTCGACCTCGCTGCGCGAGCTGATGTCCTGGGAGCTGGTGCGCTCGGTGCCGGTGCTGCGCGACCGGCGCACCTTCTACGTCGCCGAGACCGACCTGTGGACGCTGGTCGCGCGCATTGCGGCGGGCCGCAAGGCACGCGAGCTCGATCCCGCGGCCGAAGCCCTGCGCGAGTGCATCGGCGCGGCGCAAGGCGACCCGTCCGTGAGCCCGGTCGCAGCGCGCCGGCTCGGAGAGATGCTCGATTTCGTGGAGCGTACCGGCCGCTGGTACGAGCAGATGATCAGGCTGCCGCGCGCGCAGATCACCGCGCTCATGAAGCTTGGCGCCGGCGTCGTGCGCCTGCTCGACCGCGGAAGCGCGAAGCGGACGGCCAGCCGATAACGTCATCGACCCGGGAGGTTGCCATGAGCCAGCTCGTTCCCCTCGTCACCGCCATCGCCGTCAGCCTCGCGCTGAGTTCCGCCATCCTCCTCGCGATCATCGGCCCGCTGCGCCGGGTGCTTGCCCTGCTGTGCAAGGACGGCGAGTCCACGCCTTTCTGGGTGGCATTCACGGCCGTGATGCTCTACATCGCACCGCTGTTCTTTGCCGTGTTCTGGACACCGATATACCAGACCAACCCGGTGCCGGCATTCCGCAGCGCGCTGATCGCGGCACTGTTCGGCGCGTTCGCGGGCATGCTGGTCATCGGTTACAAGATCGCAGGCGCGGTGGACGGCAAGCGGGCCTGAGGCGCCCGGCATGGAGCGGGCGGTGCTCTACGACGGCTACTGCCACAGCTGCAGTGCACTGGTGCGTTTCCTGAAGAGGCGGCCCGCCAGTCCCCCGTTCGAGCTGATCCCGATGCAGGGCGTGCGCGGGCGCGCGATGCTCGCGCCTTACGGCATCGACCCGGACGACTCGGCGACCTTCCTGGTGCTGGACGGCGGGCAGGCGTACACGGAATCCGACGGCGTACTGCAGATCGCGCGCTCGCTCGGGCCGGGCTGGCGCGCGCTCGCCGCGGTGGGCCGCCTGGTGCCCAGGTCCTGGCGCGACGGTCTCTATCGCTTCCACGCAAGGAACCGCTTCCGGTGGTTCGGCCGGCGCGAGAGCTGCTACCTGCCGTAGCCTGGCACCATATGGCCGACCGCGGTCACGGATGCGATCGGTACTCGGCGTCGAAATCGGCGAGATTGCTCTCGTTGCAGCCCGCGGTGTAGGTGAAATAGTTGTCCATCGCGTCCTTGAGATTGAACATGCCGGCGCCGGACCAGGCGTTGTCCCAGGTGCTCTGGTCCGAATAGCCGTTCGCCAGCAGCCCGCCGTCGCGGGTCAGCCGGCCATGCCGCAGGCCGTAACGAACGATGCAGGACGCGAACATGTCGCCGGAGCCGAAGCCGCCTGCGCCGGGATACCAGGCTCCCACGGTATCGTGGTGCCGGCAGATCGCGTCGAAGCTGTCGAGGATGAGGTTCGTATTGCGGATGATGTCCTGGAATTCGGCGGGCCGGCCCTGGCCGCAGTACCAGCCGTAGTACGGCACCGGAACCGCGAATGCGGAGACGTGGTAGCAGTCGTTATCCGTCGCGTCGTCGAAGTCGATGCACTGCTGCTGCTTCTGGCTGTACAGCGCCGGCGTCGTGCGGTAGGGCGGCACCGGCACGTCCACCTTGAGCCGGAACTGCGTGACCCCGGCGCCGTAGGCCGGCGTGTTGTCCCACTCGCCGAAGATGCCGCTCTTGATGCGCAGCACGCCGTCGTCGCGCAGGATGCCGATGCGGTTGCCCTGCAGCTGGAACTCGCGCACGCCGGAGGAGGCGAGCTGGGTCCAGGCGCCGCTGATGCCGTCCTTTACCTGGAAGACTCCGCTCTCGAACAGGACGCCGATGCGGTTGCCCTCGAGCTCGTACTGGCGGATGGGATCGGTGGCGAGCACGGTCCAGGCGCCGCTGATGCCGTCCTTGACGCGGAAAGTGCCGTCCGCCTGCAGCAGCGCGATGCGATTGCCGCGCAGCCGGAAGCCCGCGGCATCGCCGGCGAGCACCGTCCACGGGCCGGCGATGCCGTCCTTGACGCGGAAGGTGCCGTCGTCGTGCAGCACGCCGATGCGGTCGCCCGCGAGCTGGAACTCCGTGGCGCCGGCGGCCACCAGCACGGTCCATGCGCCGCCGATGCCGTCCTTGACGCGGAACTCGCCGCCTTCGAGCAGCACGCCGATGCGGTTGCCCTCGAGCCGGAAGGCCTGCGTGCCGCCGGTCACCAGCACGGTCCAGGTGCCGCCGATGCCGTCTTTGACGCGGAACTCGCCGCCTTCGCGCGACACGCCGATGCGGTTTCCCTCGAGCTGGAAATCGGTCGCGGTCGCGATCACCAGGTTGCGCCACTCGCCGACGCGGTCGATGACCCGGAAGGTGCCGGCGCCGCCCGCCATGTCGGTGAGCAGCCCGATGCGGTTGCCTTCCCACTGGAACTTGTGGACCGTGTTGCGCGTCACCGACTGGCCCGGGAGCGTGTGCGGCCAGGGTGCGTGAGGATCTTCGTAGGATACGCTGCCGAGCACGTCGTCGGGCACGCGGAGCACGCCATTGACGATCAGCGCCGGTGCGATGTCGGTGCGCCCGAAGAAGATCGTGTACATGTAGCCGGGACGGTCGGCGACGTCGGCGGGAATGCTCGCCGTCACGAAATCCGAGGCCATGCCGGACTGCGCGGAGACGACGACGTTGCTGCCGCTGTTCATGGCGGTGGCGAGGCCGACGCCGTCCACCGCGATGACGCCGGCGTCGCTGGAGCTCCAGGTGACGGCTGCGTCCTGCACCGGGAAGCCATTGGCATCCGTCGCGGCGGCGGAGAACTGGCGGCGCACGCCGATCCACGAGGCGCCGGCGGGCCAGTCGCCGGGCGAGATGGCGAGCGCCACCACCACCTGCTCGACCTCGATCCCGGTGCGGCCGCGCAGGTTGTTGTTGCCATGCACGGAGATCGTCGCCGTGCCGTTGCCGCGCGCCGTCACGAGGCCGCTGCCATTGACCGTGGCGACCGCGGGATTGCTGGTCGACCAGGTGAACTCGACGCCCGGGATCGGGCGGCCGTCCCTGTCGAGCGCGGTTGCGGTGAGTTGGCGCGTCTGGCCGAGTGCGGTGAGTGGCGGGTTCGCGCCGCTGACCGCGATGCCGCCGGTGGCGACCTGCGGCGGTTTCGAACAGGCCGCCAGCACGAATGCGATCGTCAGCAGCGCAATGCCTGCAGCCCGCACGAGCGGCGGGCGTTCCCCCTGCATCCCCATCGTTCTTCTCCGTTTGCTTTCCGGAGACTGTAGCGGCTATGGGTCGCCGGCTGGCCGGCATTTAGCTGCCTGGCCGCAAGCCGCTGAAAATGCGGGTGTTTGTGCCGGCGCTAGAAGCGCAGCGACAGGCAGCTCAGGCCGCCATCCATCTTGCGGAACTCGGACATCTCGAGGGCGATGGTCTCGTAGCCGTCGCGGTCGAGCATGGCGGCGACCTGCGGATAGCCGGCGGCGATCAGGATGCGGTCGTCGATGCGCACGCAGTTGGCCGCGTAGCGCTCGTGGTCCGGCACGACGAGCTGCTCGTAGGGCGCGAGCGCGTCGCAGGCCGGGACGTCGCGGGTGATCAGCATGCGCCCTTCGCCGACGTAGGACAGGCCGGTCTTGAGGTGCAGCAGCCCGCGGATGGCGCGGATGTCGAGGGTCGAGGAGGGGTAGCCGAGCTCCGCGAGCCAGGCCGCGAGCTGGCGTGCGCCCTCCTCGTTGGTGCGCGCGGAGATGCCGATCAGGAAGTGGCCGTCGGCGTCGCAGACGTCGCCGCCGTCCACCGTGCCGGGCGGCATGATGCGCGCCAGATCCGGGTAGTGCACGCGCAGCGCGGCGGCGACGCTGTCCACCTCGCCCTGGCGCGAGGGGGCGCCGGGGCGCGTCGCGATCGCGCCACGCGGCGTGAGGATGGCGGTGTCCTCGACGAAGCAGCTGTCGGGGAAGGCGGGCTCCGCAGGTAGCACCGAAACCGCCAGCCCGCAGCGCTCGAGCGCGGCCGTGTAGGCCTGGTGCTGGGCGAGGGCCAGGGCGACGTCCGGTGCGCCTTCGCGCGACATCGTCTGCCCCTGCGCAAAAGTCGGCGGCGGCGGCCTCAGCAATGCTTTCATCAATGGTGCCGGGTCGTAGATTCGTAGTTTACCGCGCCGCCAAAACTACGAATCTACGACCCGGCACCGAGGCGGGAGAGGAGGCGGGCGAAGCGGGCGGGGTCGTAGCGCTCGTCGTCCTGCAGGTCGGCGAACAGCGCCTCGATGCGCGGGTCGGAGTCGAGCGTGCGGCCGGAGGCGGCGAGCAGCAGCGTCACCGCCATGACCGCCTGCTCGGCGGCGGAATAGTCGGGAAACTCGCCGCGTCCGGCGGCGGCGAGGATGGCCGAGAGCATGGCATCGCGGTCGGCGGCGGCGAAGCGGCGCGCGCCCGACCATTGCCGCAGCGCCGGGATCTCCCGCTGCAGCGACTGCGCGGCCTCGCGCAGTGCCGGCATGCCCTCGTTCGCGGCGCGGTGCAGCCGCGTCGTCGCCTCGCGCAACGCCGCCCCGCGCTCGGGCTCGACGGCGTCCAGCACCACGGCCAGCATGACGAGCGCGCTGTCCTGCACGCGCAGGCTGCCCGGCGCGAGCCCGGGCGCGTCGCGCAAGCGCCTGAGCTTCATCGAGCGGTGGCAGCTGTAGCAGTTGAACAGGGCGAAGTCCGGGAACACGCCGCGCGAATGGCGCTCGTCGGCGACGATCTCGAGCGTGCGCGAGGCGGACTCCAGCAGGCCCGTGAGCCACATCGAGACGCCGTCGGACTCGGTCTTGCGCCTCGCGTAATCCGTGTCCCGCCGGTAATGCTCGCGGCCGCCACTGGTGCGCCACAACTCGGAATAGGTATCGAGCTCGAAGGCGAGGCGCGGATGGCCGGCCGCCATCAGCGAGTGACCGGCCATGCGCGCGGCGGAGCCGACGTGGCATGCGGAGCAGACGCCCGCGCGCACGTCGGCGCGTTCGAGCGCGACCAGGCCCTGCGCGACGTTGTCGGCGTGCGTGACGCGCGGCGCGTCGTCGTGGCTCGCGATCCATTTCGAGGACGCGCCGTGGCAGGCCTCGCAGCCGACGCCGTCGTCGAGCTGGAAGCGCGCCCCGCGCCGGGCAGCGGGCACGTGCTCGGCGTGGCAGTCGAGGCACAGCGGCTCGCGCGCGGCGTCGGCGATGCCGAGCCGCGCGGCCATGCGGGTCGAGGCTTCCTCGCGCAGCGTGCGGAACGCCCCGGCGTGCGGGTCGAAGTGCGACCAGGTGACGTACTCGTTGCGCAGCACGTTCGCGTTCTCGACCGGCTTCGCGACGCCGTGGCAGACGCTGGAGGCGCAGGAGGCGACGCCGAGGTGGCTGGCCGGCGCGTCGGCCGCGAGCGCAGGCGCCGCGATGAGCGCACAGGACGCCGTCATGATCAGTCGCCGCATGCGGTCACCATTCATCCGGCACCACCCATGGCCTGCCATCGCGATCGAGGTAAAGCCGGCGCATCTCGGCGGCGTTGAAGGGCCGCGAACCGCGCCGCCCGAATACTGCGACCTGTCCGCCGGTCTCGTCCACCGCGCGGTCGCGCTCCAGCGGGCGCGACAGGGACAGCGCGGGGCGCCGGGTCGCGAATCTCGCGACCAGCTGCGGGCGCGGCTCGGGGCTGAAGCCGTAGAAGTTGGGCTGCGTGTCCGGCGCCGTGAGCTGGATCACCTTGAGCCCGCCCGCGCCGTCGGCGACGTAGGCGAACAGCGTGGCGTTGGTGGAGGCGACGACCACGTCGCGCGCGTCGCGGATCGCGCCGTCGCCGTCGAAATGCCGCAGCAGCGCCGGACGGGCCGGCCGCTCGACGTCCACGATGGCGAGGCCTTTCGCGCCATCGGCGACGTAGGCGTGGTTCCGGGATACGAAGACGCCGGCTGCCCGGGCGAGCGGCACCGTGGCATCGGCCAGCAGTTCCGGCTGCATCGGCCGGGTGACGTCCACGACGCGCAGCCCACTGGCGTCGGTCACGAAGAGATAGCGGAACTGCAGCGCACTCGCGCGGCCGTCGCGCAGCGGCACCGGCGCCGCGGCCTTCGGCGCCAGCGGATCGCTGAGGTCCACGACCACGAGGCCGGCATCGGCGATCACGTAGGCGAAGTTGCCGCCGAGGGTCAGGTGCCGCGCGCCGGCAAGCAGGCCGCCGCCGTCCCAGGTCAGCGCGCGCTTCAGGCGGTTGTTCCTGAACTCGCCGTCGGCCAGCGTGTTGATGTCCACCAGGATCAGCCCTTCGGCCGCGTCGGTCACGACCGCGTAGTTGTAGATCGGCGCGAACGGCTGCTCGAGGTTGGCGACGCGCATCAGCTCGCCGGTGTTGCGCGCCGGGTGCACCGGCTGCGTGGTCGGCAGTGCGACGCAGGTGGCGTCGCGCGACTTCACGCGGGTGTCGTGGCCGAGCGGCGAGAACGGCGCGGTGATCAGCTTCTGGCTCACGCCCTTGTTGCCGATGCCGGCCGCGTCGTAGACGACCAGCCCGCGCGCGCCCTCGGCGACGTAGAGGTACTCGCCGCGCAGCTGCAGGCAGCGCGCCGGGCCGGAGGAGTGGGTCGAGGCGTTCTGCAGCGTCCGGCCGCGTTCCCCGTGCCGGCGGAACCAGTCGGGGTAGGCGTAGCGGTGCAGGTAACTGCCGATGACCGCCTGCGGCTCGTCCCATTCGGTCACCTGCACCGCCGCCACTTCGCCCTCGGTGCCGACCCAGGCGTGGAAGCCGATGAAGTTGATGAACTGCGTCCCGAGGCCGAGCGTCTGCGCCAGGATCGCGTTGTTGTCGCCGGCGTCCGAGAGATGGCAGTCGTTGCAGCGCCTGGTCTCGGTCTTGCGCTCGGTGTGCGGGTAATGCGGGTTCATCGCCTGCGAGCTGTAGCCCGAGGCCGCGATCGGCGGCTGCTGGACGTAGATGCGCTCGCGGTTGGCGTTGGTCGAGGACAGCACCAGCGCGGAGGACGAGCGCACCGGCGCGACCTTGCCGCCTTCGGTGGGCCCGCGCAGGCCGAGCATGAACACCTCGTCGCGCGCGACCTGCGGGTTGTAGCTCGACCAGTTGCGGAAGGTGCCGCCCTCGTAGCGGTGCGACCCGGTCTTCCAGTTGGCCTCGATCGGCAGGTGGCAGCCGCCGCAGGCCGTGGTCCAGGAGGTGTGGCAGGCGTAGCACTCCATCTGCTCGTCGGCATGCGCGAGATCGTCCGGCGCGACCTTCGGGCCCCAGGCGAGCGTCTGCGTGTCGCGCGACATCAGCTTGGCGCGCGCGGCCTTCTCGTTGTAGTGCGGGTTCGCCGGCGTGACGCTGTCCTTGACCAGCGAAATTTCCCATTCGCGCTGCGGGTCGAGGATGGAGCGCTGGATCAGTTTCCCGCCCAGCCACTCGAAGCGCCGGCGTCCGTCGGGGTTGCGCAGCACGGAGAGGTCGGAGCCGGAGGGTCCGGCGGCGGGGCCGGAAGTGCGCAGCGTCGGGTAGGCATTCACCGTGCCGTGGCAGTCCTTGCAGTCGATCTCGACCGCCTGCGCGACCTCGCCGTAGAGATGGCCGTTGCCGTGCGAGTCCTGCGCGAAGTGGCAGTCCACGCAGTGCATGCCGGCATCCGCGTGCGAGGAGGAAAGATGCACGGCCTTCGCGAACTTCTGCGGGTCGTCGTTCGCGACCAGCCGGCCTTCGGCGTCCAGCAGGTTGCCCTTGCGGTCGCGCTTGAAGACGGCGCGGAAGTTCCAGCCGTGGCCGTGGTAGTCGGCGAACTGCGTGTCCTGCAGCTGCGGGTTGAGCTCCGAGACGCGTTTCAGGAACTCGAGGTCGCCCCAGAGCCCGCGTGCGGCCGCGCCCTCGGGGTTCCGGTCGTACACCGCGCGCGCCTCGGCGGCCGTCGGGTACTTCTGCTCCTTCGGCCACATGAAGGGCGCGTCGGACTCGTAGTCCCACATCGTGTAGCCGAGGTAGGTGTTCATGAACATGTTCGGCTGGTGCATGTGGCAGACCATGCACTGCGAGGTCGGGATCGCGCGCGAGAACGCGTGCGCGAGCGGATGGCCCGGGCGCTCGCGCGGGATGGTGGGATCCCTGGTCTGCGTGGTGCCGCCGTGGCCGTAGCGCGCGTAGGGCCCGGAATGCTTCGGGTCGCGGTCGTTGGCGTAGACCACGTGGCAGGCGGAGCAGCCGGAGGAGCGGTAGTCGCCGGGCTGGTCGTTGGTGCCGAGGAACCAGGCGAGCGGGTCGTTCAGGCGCGTCTTGTGGATGTTGAGCACCGGCACGGCGATGCGCGCGCCGGTGCCGGGGCCGCGGTTCGACTGGCGGATGTCGGGCCGCCCCGGTTCCTCGAGCCGCTGGACCTGGCCGGTCACGTTCGGCACGCCGGTCTCGGGGAACAGGTTCGTGAGGTTGCGGCCGCCGTCCTCGAACACGCGGAAGATGTCGGCGGGCTTCAGGTTCTGCCACGGCGGCAGCGGGTAGAGCTTCTCGAGGATGCCGTGGGCGGCGCGCTCCTCGGGCGTCGCCGGCGCGCCCTCGAGGATCGCGGCGCGGCCGTCGCGGGTGTAGGCCTCGCCGAGGATGTAGTTCTTGAACGGCAGGATGCCGTTGTTGTACGCGGCGCCACCCCAGAACATGGCGTTGGTGGACATCAGGCTGCGCTCGGCGGCGACGATGACCTTCATGTGGCAGGCGCCGCAGGCCTCGCGCACCACGCGGTAGTCGGAGGGATTCACGAAGCGGATGAACTCGGGCGCCTCGCGGTTCAGCAGCGTGTAGCTGCGCACCGGATTCGCGCTCGCGGGCCAGCGCCAGTCGTCCGGGAAGCGCGGCAGCACGTGCGCGCGATCTCGCGCGGCGGCGTAGTCGGAGGTCGCTTCGACGGCCCGGCCCTGCCAGCGCACCGCGGCGTTCCCGCCGTGGCAGTCGGTGCAGCCGAGCACGACGGCGGGGCTCGCGTGCATCGAGGGCTCGTCCGTCTCGCGGTGGCAGTCCATGCAGCCGGCGCTCTTCGCCGCCGCCTGTTCGCGCGTCTGCAGCGCCGGCGCACCGGGCGCGGTCATCCATTGCCGCTCGACGGGTTTGCCGTGCCGGTCGGCGGCGATGGCCGCGACTGCGAGCGCGATGGCGAGGCTGCCGGCGGCGGCGAGGAGATTGCGGCGCATGGTCAGTACGCGAACACCAGGTTGCCGAGGATGGAATAGGGCGTCTTCCTGCCGTACAAATCCGCGAATCCGCGACCCGGCACCAGGGCAGCGGCGGACAGGCGGACCACGATGTTCTGCGTGGCGAGCGGGCGCCAGGTGAGGGCGACCGAGAAGTCGAGGCCGATGTCGCGGCCGATGTCCGCCTGCATGCGCGCGGCCTCGAGCACCGCGGTGTCCGCGAACCAGAGGTAGTTGGCATTGACCGAGGCGCGCAATGTCGGCGTCAGGTCGAGGTCGCCGCCGGCGCCGACGAGCAGCAGGCCCGGATTGGTGAAATTGGACTGGCCGAACTCCTTGGAAGAGCGCAGCGAGTTCAGCACGCCGTTCCTGCCCGAGAGCGAGACGCGCCCGCCGCCGACCAGCGGCACCGGCTGGCGGATCCAGAAGCTGGTGTCGGCGCCCGCGATCAGCGGGTTCTCGAAGATGGCGTCGTAGCCCTGCGACACGTCGTCGAAGGGATCGTCGTCGCCGCTGGCGTAGAGCAGCGTGCCGCGCGCGCGGACCCAGTCGAAGTCGCGCGACAGCTCGGCGGCGCCGAAGAAGGCGCGGATGTCGGCGGACTGCGCCGTGAAGGTGCCGAGGTCCTCCTCGCCGATGGCGCCGTAGGCGGAGACGCTCAGGTTCCACCGCCCGACGTGGCCGTCGCCGTTGTAGCCGAGGTAGGTCACGTCGTAGTCGCGCGCGCGCTCGAGGCCGAGCGAGGAGGGCCGCTGGATGAAGCGGTTGTCGTCGTAGAACTGGTCGCTGCCCTCGCGGTTCCGGTTGTGCGCCAGCACCAGCTGCGAGTTGTAGCCGAGCCAGGGCCAGTCCTGGCGGTAGAGGTTGGCGACGAACACGTCGTCGTCGCGGAACGCGTCGCCGCCGAGTTCGATCAGGTCGTTGAGGCCGCTGTTGGTGTCCTTCTCCAGGCGGCGGAACCAGGCGAGGTTGTACTGCCAGTGGTTGTTGTCGCGGGTGCCGAACAGGCGCACGCCGAAGGGGCTGTCCTGGAACAGGAAGCCGCGGAAGTCGGCGGTGAACGGCTGCACGCCGACGCGGATGCTGTCGAAGTCGTAGCGATCGGAGACGTTCCGCAGGTGCTTGTCCACGAACAGCGCCTGCACCCCGATCGCGCCGTCGCTGCGGGTGGTGCCGCGCGCCGGGTTCGCCCTCAGGATGCCGGGTTCGTTGACCGCCGCGTAGTTGAGGTTGAACACCGGGGTGAAGCGGAACTCCCAGTCCGGCGGCTTGAACACGGTGCTGCCCTTGTACAGCACGAACTCGGCGGCCAGGCTCTGGGCGTAGACCTGCTGCTCGCCGTCGCCGATGGTGTCGAGGCTGCCGGGATCGCCGCTGTCGGCGGCGGCGACCGGCACCGGGAAGCGGCGCGGCTCGATCACGCTGTCGCTGACCAGGCCGAGGTTGAAGAACCAGTCCTCGCCGATGACGGGACGGTCGCCCTTGAGCCAGTTGTTGCCGTGGTAGGGATCGAGCAGGTTCTCGCGGTAGCCGAGCAGGCTGACGATGCGCCAGCGGTCGGGCAGCCCGGAGAACTCGTCGAGCGCGTTCGGGTCGGCGCCGGGCAGGCGCGCGGGATCGCAGGGCGTGGGCTCGAAGGGCAGCACCGGAACGCGCGGGCTGCGCCGATTCGGCCGCGCCTCCTCCTGCGGCGGGCACCGCTCATAAATGGGACGCGTCCCATTATCTTCGGCCTCATTGCGGTAATTGGACGCGTCCCCTTTATCTGGGGCGAGGAGCGCGAGCGCGGCGATGAGGCTACTTGCCCGCACAGACGCCCTCCGCGGCGGAATCGAGGAACGGCGCCTGCGGGCAGTTGACGTAGCGCAGGCGGTTGCCGACCGGAACGAGAGTGTCGGCGCGCGCCGCTGCGGGCGCGTTGCCGATTGCGCCGCCGAGCTGCGCGGAGGCCTCGTGCAGTCCCAGGAACGCGATCATGTCGTCCTGGTCCACGCCGTCGCCGGAGACGCCGATGCCGCCGACCAGCGCGGCGCCGCGATAGACGGGCACGCCGCCCGGGAAGATCTGCAGGCCGTTCGCCAGCTGCCCGAACGCGCCGCTGACGCCGAACCCGAGGTTGAACCCCTGCACGCCGGTGCAGTTCTGCGGCACGTCCGCGGCGAGCCCGGCGACGAAGGCGACGTGCTGGATGATGGCGTTGTGCGCCAGGTCGAGCTGCAGCCCGGTCGAGAACGGCGTCCACTCGCCGGCCGGCTTGGAGAGCGGACCGTGCGGCGCGCCATCCACGCCGTCCGGATAGAAAGGCCGCGCCAGGTTGCCGACCGCGCGCGTGCTGAAGGCGACCGCGCCGTCGGCGAGCGCATTGGGCAGGCCAGTAAATGCACGCAGGTCCGTGACGTACTGCCCGACCGGCTCGTTGCGCAGCACCACCAGCCCGCCGTCCAGGTACACGGCGTCCGGCACGCCGTTGAGCGCGGCGGCGGCGGCAGCCGAGGAGAGGAACGCCGCGCTGCGCGCCTTCTGCAGCGCGACGTCGATGCCGAACAGGGGCGCATCGCGGCCGCGCGCAATGCCGAGGATCGCGCCGTTCGTGTCCACGACCGCGACCGTCACGCGCGCCGGACTGCCGAGCGGGCGGCGGATCTGCGCGCGCGCGCGATTGGCGATGCGCAGGGCCTCGGCGATGATGGTGCGCACCTCGGCGGCGCTGAGCGCGCCGGGACCATCGGTGCCCGCTGCCGGCCGGAAACGCTCGACATCCGCTGCGTCCACCATCACGAAGGCGTCGAGCCCCGGATAGTCGAGCGCATCGGCGCGCACGCCGGAGGCGGGCTGGCCGAAGGCGGTGCCCGCGATCACGGCGGCGGCCGAATACCCCGGCACCGCCACCAGCACGCCGGCGACGCCATTGAGCGCAGCGAAAGCCGGCGGCGCGCCCGTGTTCGCGACCAGATCGCCGAACAGCGCATCCGCGAGGCGCAGCAGCTTGCCATCCGCCGCGATGCGCTCGGCGCGGCGATCGTCCGGCGCGGCGCGGCCGAAGGTGGCGGCCAGCGCGATCAACTCGTCGAGGTCCGCATCCACGTCCTGTACGTTCGCATCGAGTCCGTAGATGCCGTCGGCGATCACGCCGACGCCGCCGACCGGCGTGCCGGCCTTGTACAGCGGCAGGCCGCCGGGATCCGCGGCCAGGCCCAGCGGCGAGCGCTTGGGGCCCGCGTCCGCCGCGCCGCCCGCGTAGCGTGCAGAAAGGTCGGAGCAGGGCAACTGGCTGAACTGCACGCCGAACAGGGGTCCGGCGGGGGCGAGGACCTCTCCGGGATTGAAGTGTTCCTGCACGATCTGGCTCGCGGTGCGCGTGCCGAAGGCGTGGCCCTCGGTCGAGAGATAGGCCGCGGTGACCGCTTTCGCGATCGCAGCCAGGGTGTCCGGCACGACGGCGACGCCCTCGAGCCCGCCGCTGGCGCCGTTCGACTGCACGGCGACGGTGGTCGCGGCGCCGTTCATGCGGAACACCGCCAGCACGTTGCCGGCGCGGTCCACGACTGCGATCGTCGCAGCCGCGCCGCGCGCCTGCGCTTCGGCCACCGCGCGCGCGATGACGGCCTCGACCTCGGCGACCGCGAGGAAGCTCGCGGGCCCGGCGCAGGAACCGTCGCAGCCCGCGGGCGGCGGATCGACCGCGCCTGGCGGCGACGACGCGGTCCCGCCGCCGCCGCAGGCCGAAACGGACGAAACCAGCGCCAGCAGTGCGAGCGCGCGCATCGCGCTCATCGGACCGCGCCTTCCCAGGCCCCGTGCCGCGCGTCGTGGAAGCCGTGGCACATCGTGCAGCTGCTCTGCACGCGGTTCTGCGGGTTGCGGTGCCAGTCGCCGCTGCCGTGGCATTCGCGGCAGTCCTCGATCTTCGGCATGAGGACATCCGCGGCATCTTTCGAGCGGGCCGCGTCGTGGCACAGCCCGCATTCGGACAGCGCGGTGGAGTGGCGCGCGTGGTTGAAGCGCGCCTTCGGCATCCACGCCGTGCGCAGCTTCGCAGGTTCCACCTTCCACGGATCGTCCGGATCGCCGGTGGCGGCGATCTCGTGGCAGTCGTGGCAGCTGCGGCGCTCGAACAGGTCGCGCGCGACCGTGAAGGCGCGCTCGCGCGCCTGCTGCAGCAGCCGTGCCCGTTCGCGCGCATCGGTGACGCGGCCCGGCACGCGCGCCAGCCGCGCGGGCTGCGCCGTCGCCTGCGGATCGGGATAGAGCTCGAGGAAGCTGCGGCTGTAGTACTCGACCAGGCGGCGCAGCACGGTGCTGGCGTCCGTATGCGGCACCGTGGCGTCCGGGAAGGCGGGATCGAAGTCGAGGCGGTGGCAGTCGGCGCAGTGCGCCAGCATCGTCACCGGCTGCATGCGCCCGCCGTCCGCCTCGGGCCGGTGGCAGTCGCCGCAGGCCATCACCACGTCCTTGCCGTCCTTGCCCTCGATGCCCTCCGGGTCCAGGTGCACGTCGTGCGGGAACTTGAGGCGCTGGGGCCCGCCTGCGGCGAGGCGGAACTCCGGGTGCGCGTCGTGGAAGTCGGCGGCGTCCTCGATGCCGGCGCCGGCGCCCGCGACTGCGGCGATGTCCGCGTGGCAATCCGTGCACAGCGCATCGTCGCGGCGCACCAGCGTCGCGGGCTCGTTGTGCTCGGCATGGCAGCCGGCGCAGCGCATCGTCTCGAGTCCGGTGACCGGCCCGTCGGCGGCGAAATGGCGGCCGACGCCCGCGTGGCAGTCGGTGCAGGCGACGTTGCGCACGCGCTCGAAGGGCTGCTGGTGGCAGGTCTCGCAGCGCCAGCCCACGTTGTGATGCGCCGGGGACAGCGGACCGCTGATCCAGAAGCCGTCGTCCGGCAGCGGACCGCCGCGCAGCCGGTCCTGCCAGCCCTCGTCCAGCAGCCCGGAGGCCGGGATGACGAGCGACAGCGCGAGCGTCGCGGCCGCGAGCGCCCAGTTGACCGGCGCGCGCCGCCAGGACAGCGCCTGGAAGTCGAGGCGCCTGGAGTCGAGGCCGGCGGCCTCGGCGGCGACCTCCGCATCGAGCTCGAAGCTGAAGCCGAGGTCGATGCCCGCCGGCGGCTCGAACACGCGCAGCACGTTGGCGCCGATGCGGACCGTGTCGCCCGCACGGAGCGCCGCGTCGCGGCACAGCGTGTCGTTGACGACGATGCCCGCCGGCGAGCGGCTGGCGATGACGGGGGTGCCGGCGCGCAGCGCGATGCTGGCATGCCGCAGGGCGACGCGGCGGTCCTTGAGCTGCAGCACCTGGTCGGTGGAACGGCCGAGCGTGAGCGCCTCGCCGTCGAACAGGCGCTCCTTCGCCTCCACCGCATTGGCCTGCCCGCGCCTCAGGAAGCGGATGAGGACCTTCACGGCATCACCAGTACAGGAACACGACCAGCACGTGCGCGGCGAGCGCCGCCAGCAGCGCGCAGGTCGCCGGCACGTGCACGTAGAGCCAGGCGTCGAGCCAGCCGCGGATCTGCGCGTCGCGGCGCAGCCGTTCGAGCAGGCCCCGGCGCGTGTTGACCAGCGCCATCAGCTCGTGGATCAGCCGCGTGCGCTCGCCGTCGGTGCTGCCGGCGAGTTCGTGGCCCAGCCAGTCGACCAGCCTCGACTGGCCGGCGTTCGGCTGCGCGTGGCCGCCGCCATGCGCGCCCGGCAGCACCACGCGCGAGCGGTCGCGGCCCGCGAGGATCGCCCAGGCGGAACCGCCGAGCGCGGCGCGGTCGCGCGCGCTGACGATGACGTCCGGGAACTCGCCGCCGAGCGCCGCGGCCTGCTTCGCGCACAGCCGGTCGAGGTCGGCGAGCTCGGCCAGCATCTGCTCGCGGGTCTCGCCGGCGCGGTTGCGGCTCATCTGCTCCGGATAGCGCAGGTAGAACCACACGCCCACGATGCCGCTCGCCACCACGACGCAGGCGAGCGCGTAGGCGAGCGTGTGCACGTTCCAGCCGAACTGGAAGCCGGCGTGCAGCGTCATGACGACGAGCAGCGCGAGCCCCAGGTAGACGTGCGCGGAGAGCCAGCCGCGCACGCTGCCGAGCGTGGAGGCGTAGGCGCGCTTGCGGATGCTGAAGGCGCCGAGCAGGAGCACCAGCGCCGCCGCGATGCCGCCCAGCGTGTAGCCGAGCCAGGTGCCGCCGTTCGGCGGTTCGGGCGGGCGGTGCAGCGCATAGGCGAGGATGGCGGCGGCGGCCAGCGCCCCGGCCGCCCAGAGGTAGCGCATGCGGCGGTAGGCGAGCAGCGATTCCTGCATGGCGTGTATTTACCGTTCCACGCGCGCGACCAGGTCCATGAGGCTCTCGGGGCCGACGCGGATAGCGGCGCCGGTCGGGCAGGCGCGCACGCAGGCGGGACCGCCCGAAAGGTCCTTGCACATGTCGCACTTGACGGCCTTCTTCGGACCCGACTTCTCGGCCGCCGCCATCTGGATCACGCCGTAGGGGCAGTTCCGCTCGCAGTTGCCGCAGCCGATGCAGTTGTCGCGGATGTAGACCTCGCCGTTCGGCGCGCGCCGGATCGCGTCCGGCGGGCAGTCGGTCATGCAGTGCGGGTCCTCGCAGTGCCGGCAGGAGGTCGGCACGTGCAGGCGCGCGTAGGTCGGCCCCGCCTCGCGGTCGAGGCGCGAGGTGCCGTCGTGCGTGCCGGCGCAGGCCTTCTCGCAGTTGTCGCAGCCGATGCACAGCGACTCGTCGATCAGCAGCACGTCGGTCGCCTCGCCGAGGCCCTGCTGCATCAGGAAGGAGACGATGTCGCCGGTCTGCGGCTGCGCGGAGATGCGCGCGTTCTCGGCCAGGCGCTTGCGCACCAGCGCCTGCACCTTCTGCCGGAGCTCGGGATTGCGCGCGAGCAGCGCGTCGAAATCGGCCGCCGACAGGCTCACGGTCTCGGTCGCGACGTTGGCGCGCACGGTGGCCGCGCGCCGCGTGCGGCCCATCAGGCCCATCTCGCCGACGTAGTTGCCGGCCGCGACGTAGGAGGTGACGATCTCGCGCCCGCCGATGTTGCGCGAGACCGCGACCGAGCCGCTGCGGATCAGGTGCAGGGTGTCGGCCTCGTCGCCCTCGGCGAAGATCACCGTCCCCGGCTTCCAGTCGTTGACCCTCGCGCGCGCGGCGACCGCCTCGAGTTCCTCGTCGGAGGCATTGGGCGCGAACGCGGTCTGGATCGCGCGGATCACGAAGTGCCGGTCGATGTGGTGGCGCACCGCCTCGATCGAGTTGATCAGCTTCAGCACCTCGCGCCGCGGCGACTCGACCAGCACGCAGCCTGCGGAGGCATAGGCGGTGGCGGACCGGCGCCGCCCCGACAGCAGGCTCATTTCCCCGAAGAACTGTCCGGGGCCGAGCTTGAGGCGATAGGGGTTCTCCTCGCCGATCTCGATCTCGACCGTGCCGTCCACGATCGTGAAGAAGCTGTCGGTGTAGTCGTTGCGGCGGAAGATCACCGCGCCCGCCTCGGGACGGTGCACCGCGCTTCCCAGCATGAACTCGCGGAACTGCAGCGGGTTGACCTCGCGGTAGAGCGGGATGCGCTCCTGGATCAGCGCGAGCGTGTCGTCCACCGTGAGGCCGAAGCGCAGCTTCGCGAACTTCTCCTCGAACAGCGGGTGGTCGGCCGGGCGCAGGTCGCGGCCGAGGATGTACTCGACGACCTCGTAGCCCTGGTTCATCGCCTGCTTGATCAGCGGGTAGCCGCCGAGCGCGCCGATCACGTACAGGCCGGGCACGCTGGACTCGTAGCGGCCGGAGAGCGCCGGCAGCGCCATCGGATCGGCGCTGGGGAAGGCGATGCCGCAGGACTCGACGAACCGGCGCGGCGGGATGGCGCCGATGCGCGCGATGATGCGGTCGCAGGCGATGCGGGCCTCGCCTTCGGCGGTGTTGAGCACCAGCACGTAGGGCCGCGCGGCGCCGGCCTCCGCGCGCTCGACGGCGGCGACGCCGCTGCGGTACCAGCAGCCGATGCGCCCGGACTCGATGGACTTGAGGATCAGCTTGAGGTTGCCGTCCTTGACGCGCGCGAACTCGTCGATGCGGTTGACGATGGCGACCTCGTTGTTCGCGGCCAGCGCGACCGCGTTCTCGATGGCCGCGTCGCCGGCGCCGACCACGACGATGACCTCGCCGCGGTACTCGTCGGGATCGTCGAGCTGGTACTGCACGCAGGGCAGGTCCGCGCCCGGCACTTCCAGCTGCCGCAGGTTGCCCTGCATGCCGATCGCGAACACGACGTGGTCGGCGGTGACCGAGCCGCCGTCCCGGAGGGACAGGCGGAAGGCGGCGCCATCCTTCGCGATGGCCGTGACCTGGGCGCCGTAGCGGACGTTGGCGCCGGTGGCGTCGAGTCCTGCCCGCCAGCGCTCGAGCACGGTCTCGCGCGTGCCGGCCTCGAACGGCAGGTCGGCGCGCAACGGCAGCACCGGCGGCTCCGCCATGACGTGCTTGCCCTTCTGGTAGCGCTGGATCGTGTGCGCGTGCGCCGCGCTCGCCTCGAGCAGGACGTGGTCGACCCCGAGCCGTGCCGCGTGGGCTGCGGCGCTCAGGCCGCCGGGACCGGCGCCGACGATGGCGATCCGGTGGTGCCCGGCGTTCATGCCCCTCAGCCGCCGCCTGGCGGCGGTGGATTGTTCGCGGGCGGCGGCGGCAGGTTGGTCGAAGGCGGCGGCAGCGACGGCGTTCCGGGCGGCGGATTGTTCGGGCTGCGCTGGTCCAGGGTCCCGCGCGTCAGGTCCACGGGCTGGCCATTGACCGTGCCGCGGACCGGCCGCTCGAGGCCCGCCTTGCCGTCAGGGCCCGGCGGATCCGGCGGCGCGGAATCCGCAGGAGCCGGACCCTCAGGCGGCCGGTGCGTGGCCGAGAAATCGGGCAGGCCCGCCTGGCCCTTGCCGACGTCTGCGCGCTGTCCGGTCTCGAGCGCTCCGGCGCCGTCGGCCGCGACCCATTCCGGCAGCTGGTCGAGCGGCTCGGGCAGGGCATCCGCCGCGGCGATGAAGATCGCCTGGCCCGCCTCGACCACGGCCTCGCGATTGCCGTAGCGGAACACGATCGCGCCGGAGTGGGTCGCGAGGTACATGCCGTTGCGCGCCGGCGCCGCGGCGGGGACGTCCGCGCAGTCGCCCTGGCACCAGACCGCCGTGTAGTCGGTGCCGCGGATGCCGAGCGTGCCGATGGGCGTGCGCACCTCGTAGGTGCCGGCGCCTTCCTTGCCGATCGCGCCGGTGGAACTGCGGAACCCGCCCTTCAGCAGCGTCGTCACCGACACGCCCTGCGCCTGGACCGCGGTCGCCTGCGTGGCCGCGCCGACCGTCGCCGGCAGCGCGAACTCGTCCACGCGCCAGCGCGAATTGGCCCGCAGCGCGACGCGCGCGCCGTCGTTCATCAGGATCTGCGCACGGGACTTGTCGCCGGTCGCCACGGTGTCGCCGGCCTGCACCGCGTCGCCCTGCGCGAGGGCGACGGGCGGCGCGCGCTCGAGGGCGACGCTGCCGGCGACGAACAGCGCCTTGCCAGCCTCCTTCGCGGCGGCGGCGCCGGCCGCGAAGGCGAGCGCGAGGGCGAATGCCGCGGTGACGGCGCGGATGCTCGATCTCTCTGGCGTCATGGCGTCCCTCACTGGCGGAACGGACGCGTGAGCGTCAGTCCGGCCTCGAAGCGGTGGTATTCGTAGAGCGCGACGTTCGAGCGGTTCACCGTCCAGCCGACCCGCGGCACGAGCGTGAAGCCGCGCGCCGGCCAGTCGCGGATCCCGACGGTGAAGGCCGCGGACCAGTGGGTGTCGGAGCGGTCCATGCCGCCGAAGAAGCCGGGCGTGCCGTCGAAGTCCACGTCCTGCCATGCGAACAGCATGCCGACGTCGTGGCCGGCGGCGCTGCGCTTGCCGCCGTAGAGCTGCAGTCCCAGTCGCTCGTTGCCGAACGGCGAGGCGGACTCCCGCGCGTCGTCGCTGCCGTGGAACAGCGTGACGCCGAAGTGCCCCTCGTCGTCCGCGCGCTGCAGCGCGACGGCGGCCATGAACTGGTCCACGTCGCGGATCGAGAGGCCCGGGAACTCGCCCGTCTCGTAGCGGAGCTGGCCGCCGCGCAGCATGCCGGTGGCGCGCCAGCCGTCGCCGAAACCATGGCTCAGCGACAGGTCGAGGTTCAGGCTCCAGTGATGCGGGTCGCCGTGCAGCAGCCCGTACCAGCCGCCCAGGCCGACGCCGAACACGGTCGGCCCGTCTCCGAAACGCAGTTGCGTGCCGAGCGAGGCGATGGTCTGGTCCACCCAGTCGGCATCGGGGTTCCAGCGGTGGCTGAGGCGGCCGCTGGTCTCGAGGCGGCCGCCGCCGAGGCCGGCCGAATGCCCGAACCAGCCGGCGCCGGTCATGAACGCGGAGGACTGCTCGACGCTGGTCGGGTCGAGCGTGATGCCGAGGAAGGTCTCGTCTTCGGTCGAGGCGTTGGCGTTGCTGTCGAAGCCGGCGCCGAACTCGTAGCCGCCGCGCAAGCCGCCGGCAGCGGCGGCCGCCGGCGCCTGCGTCGAACGCAGCCAGGCTTCGGCGGATGAGCGCACGGCCGGCGGGGGATCGAGCGCGAGCGCCTCGCGGAACTGGCGCTCGGCGGCGGTGCGCTCGCCGGCAGCCCGGTAGGCGCGGCCGAGTTCGAGTCGTGCCGCTGCGGAGCGCGGATCGTTCGCGACCACGCGCTCCAGCGCGCGAGACGCGGCCTGCGGCTGGCCCGCGTCCAGCGCGGCGACTCCATATAGATAGTCGTAGAGCGCCGAGCCCGCGTATGCGGCCTCGTGCCGGGCGAGCAGGCGCCAGGCCTCGGCGCCGCGGCCGTCGCGGATCAGGCGTTCCGCGTCGGCGAGCACGGCGGCGGATTCGGAGAAAGCGGCGGCGGGTACGAAGGTGCACGCCAGCGCGATGCAGCGGATGAGTCGTCTGCCCACAAGCCCCCCAGCAACGACGCGCCGGCGCGCGCCGTATTATTTAACCTCGAAGGTGAAAACACCATCCCAATCGGGCGCCGGCGGCTGCGCCCGGAAGTGCCGGATGCGCCCGAGATAGAGCCGGTAGAGAGCATGCGGTGACGCCGCATCCAGTTCCGTGACCAGCGTCTCGGCGCCGTCCCAGTCGCGGGCCCGGTAACGCGCGAGCGCCTCGGCGAAGCGCTGCGCGGCGGGCTCCTCCGCCGGCGCGATCGGCTCGAAGATGCCCACCGGCTCCTTCTTGCCCTTGACGCGCACGCGGTCGAGCTCGCGGTACTTCAGTTCCGGCGCCAGCGCCACGGTCCGTTCGCTGACGATGATGTTGACGCCGTAGGTCTTGGTGAGGCCCTCGAGGCGCGAGCCGAGGTTCACGGCGTCGCCCAGCACGGTATAGGCGGCGCGGAACTGCGAGCCCATGTTGCCGACGTTCATCTCGCCGCTGGAGATGCCGACGCCGATCTCGATCGCCGGCCAGCCGCGGGCCTCGAAAGCGGGCCGCAGCGCGCGCATCTCGGCGACCATCGCCTGCGCCGCCTGCACCGCGTGCGCCGCATGCGCCGGATCCGGCAGCGGCGCGCCCCAGAAGGCCATCACCGCGTCACCCATGTACTTGTCGATGGTGCCGCGATGGCGGTGGATCGCGGCGGTGATCGGCGTCAGGAACTCGTTCATGAGCTGCGTCAGCTCGCGCGCGCCCAGGCCCTCGGAGATCGTGGTGAAACCGCGCACGTCCGAGAACAGCACCGACATCTCCCGGCTCTCGCCCTCGAGCGAAACCTCGGCGCCGCCGGCGTCGAGCTCGCTGACGATCTCCGACGGCACGTACTGGCCGAAGATGCGCGACAGGCGCTGCCGGCGGCGGGTGGCGGTGAAGTATCCCCAGGTGAGCTGCAGCAGCGCCGCGGCCGCGGTGTAGACCAGCACGCCGGCGAGCGGCAGCACCAGGCCGTAACGCGCCCACAGCATCAGGTTGAGCCCGAGGGCCGCGCCGACCAGCAGCAGGAACAGGCCGAAGCCGGCCAGCGGCGCGAGGCGCGGCAGCAGCAGCGCCGTGACCCCTGCGACCAGCAGCAGCGCGAGGATCTCCGCGAGCGCCGACTGCCGCGGCCGGAACGGGATCGTGCCGTCGAGGAAGCCCGAGACCAGGTTGGCGTGCGCCTCGACGCCGATGTACTCCTTGGCGACCGGCACCGCGCGCACGTCCTGCAGTCCCGGCGCGCTCGCGCCGACCAGGACGATGGCGTCCTCGAGGGCCTCCGCCGGCGCCCGCTGGTTCAGGACGTCGGTCGCGGAGACGTAGCGGAAGCTGCCGAGCGGGCCGCGGAAGGGTATGAGCACCGCGCCCTGGCCGTCGACCGGGATCCGGGTCGCGCCGAGCAGCAGGTGCACCAGGCGCTCGGGGCGGTCCGGATCGAATGCGAACTGCACCGGCGGCGCGCGCTGCGCAAGGCGGGCGAGCGCAAAGGCGAGCGATTCGTAGAGGTTGCCGTCGTAATGCTGCAGCAGCGGGACGCGGCGCACGACGCCGTCCTCGTCGGTCAGCGGCGTGTCGAAGAAGCCGCCGGCGGCGGCGGATTGCTGCAGCGCCGGCAGGTTGGCGGCGTAGCCCTTCGGCCGCAGCCAGCCTTGGTTGCGGATGCGCGCGTCGCCGGAGGTGATCGGCGGCGGCAGCATGCCGGTGGCCGCCGGCTCGGACGGGCCGGGCGACTGCTTGAACACGTAGCCGAGCACGATGTCGCGCGCGACCAGCGATTCCGCCAGCAGCCGGTCGCCTTCGTGCTCGCGGCGGATCTTCTCCAGCTGCACGAGCCGCTCGGTGTCGCCGGCGAGCGGTCCGCTGGCGATGGCCTCGATCAGCCGGATCTCGGCGCTGCGCTCGGGCTCGCCGAACAGCACGTCGTAGCCCAGCGCGCGGATGCCGTAGCCGTCGAACAGCGCGTCGTTGAGGGCCGCGATCTTGCTGCGCGGCCAGGGCCACTGGCCCTCGGCGGCCAGGCTGGCCTCGTCGATGTCCACGATGACGACGCGCGGGTCGACGACCTCCGGCATCATCCAGCCGACGCGCACGTCGTAGAGGTAGTTCTCGATGCGCTGCACGAACTCGAGCGGCAGGACGCCGGCGGCGTGCAGCACGAAGAACAGCAGGGGGATTGCGGAGAGCAGGATGCGCTGCAGCGCCCGGCCTGCGGCCCTCCACGTCGCTGCAATCCGGGATGGCGCCCCCATCCGCCGCGATTGTAGACGCTACGGATAAAGGGGACGCGTCCCATTAAGGAACCTTAATTGGACGCGTCCCCTTTACAGGAGGCTGCGGGCTGGGATTACACTGCCGGGGCAACCGGGGAGGACCCGCATGAACATCCGCAGCCTCGCCAGGGGGCTTACTTACCGCGGCCAGGCCAGCGGCAAGCGCCAGACCTATTACGTGTTCGAGAGCGGCGACGTCTACGTGGTGATGTCGGCCTCGCGCACCAAGCGCGCCAGCGGGTACTTCAACCTGGTGAGCCGTGCGGCGGTCGACCGCATCCGCAGGAGCTACGCCGGCAAGCAGGACGTCACCGCCAAGGCCCTCGCCGCGCGTTCCCGCGCCGCGGGGGTGCGCGACGCGCTGCAGGCCCTCAACATCCTCTACGTGCTGGTCGCGACCGGGGCCGCGAAGCGCGACGACCGCTACCAGGATACCCGGCTGCATTTCAACATCGCCGGGCGCTGAAGCCGCCGCACAGAAAGAAAGGCCCGCCTTGCGGCGGGCCTTCCGTCAGCCGCGTCCTTGGGCTTCGTTCAGGGCTTGAAGCGGTTCCACACGTTGCGGGAAATGACCGTCAGTGCTCCGCCGGCCGTCAGCGTGCCCGCCGCGCTGAAGATGCTGGTCAGGTAACGACCGACCTCCGGGATGTTCATCAGCACGTTGGCGAACGTCAGCAGGAACGCAGCCGTGACGATCACGCGCACGCTGTCCTCGGTGGCGATCGAGACGCCGATGACGAGCCCGAGCAGCAGCAGGATCAGCGCCATGTATTCCCACTGGAAGAATGCGCTGACCACGCAGAGCGCGAGACCGATCAGACCCATGATCTTGAATGGATTCACTGTTACCCCCCTCACTGAGCTTGTTATAGACGCGGCCCGGTCGGCCGGCACCGCTGCGCGATGCTACGCCCGGGGACGGCAGCAGGCCAAGCCACAACCCGGGTAAATGCTCAAGCCCTTGAATGTCATGGGATTAATAGAGACCTGAACCGCCGCCGGCGGAACCGGTCCGATAGCGGACAGGCGGGGGATGGAGCGGCCGTTGTCCTTCATTTGGAATCGGTCCAGGGCGACGGCGCTTGCGGTTACGCTGCTGCTGCACGGCGTTGCGGCGATCTGGCTGCTGTCGGTGCGCGTCGAGGCACCGGTGCCGCTGTCCGTCCGCTCGGATCTCGTCTGGCTGCCGATGCCTGAACCGCTGCAGCCGCAACCACGGTCGGAGCCGCCTGAACCCGCGCCGATCGTCGTGCCCGCGCCGGTTCCGTTGCCGGCCGTCGCCCTCGAGCCCGAGGATGAACCCGAGTCGAACGCCATCACGCTGCCGGACTGGGAGGGCGAGGCGCGTGCGGTGGCCAGGCAGTTCGCCGCCAGCAAGCCCGCGCCGCGGCGTTTCGGCCCGGAACCTGCCGGGGAACCGCCCGTGCTGAGGAGTGCGCGACCGCCGCATTCGGTCTTCGAGCGGCCGCTGCCGCGAGTCGGCACGGCCGTGCGCATGCCGGATGGCGAGCAGATCCTGTGGGTGTCCGACAACTGTTACCTCTCGCTCGATTCCCAGAGCCTGACGATGCGGGAGCACCACGCGCTCAAGCGCGGCATCACCAGCTGCCAGGTCGGCGTCGGCAAGCGCCAGGCGCGCGGCGACCTGTTCGACCCGATCAAGCGGAAAAGGGAGGCAGGCCCCATCCCGGGGGAACAGCAAGAACCGGGTTGCGGGCCGGGCGTGGGGGAACCACCCTGTGCGCCATGACATTCGAGATACGCGGACTCGAACCTGCGCAGTTCCAGCCGCTATTCGACCTGGCGGACGCCGAACTCGCCGCCCGCGGGATGCAGCGCATGCGGGTGGACGCGGCGGTCGGGTATCCCTGCCGGGTGTCGCTCGAGGACGCGCCGGTCGGCGCGGAGGTGCTGCTGCTGCCGTTCATGCACCAGGACAGCCCGTCGCCCTATCGCGCCTCGGGCCCGATCTTCGTGCGCCGGGGCATCGTCGAGGCACGACGGATCGTCGGCGAGCTGCCGGCCTACCTGACGCGCCGGCTGCTGTCGGTGCGCGCCTACGACGACGCCGGCATGATGGTCGCCGCGGAAGTGGTCGAGGGACGCGAAGCGGGGCCGCTGTTCGAGAGCCTGCTGTTGCGCACCGACGTCAGCTACCTGCACGTGCACTTCGCCAAGCGCGGCTGCTTCGCCTGCCGCGTCGGGCGCGCCGCCTGAGGAGGATTGGCCTCTCCGGGAAGCTTAATGGGACGCGTCCCCATTAGAATGGCGAGGTGAGAGCCAGGATCAGCCGCCGGGGATTCCTGGCGGGATCGGCGTCGGCGTCGGTGGCCGCGGTGCTCGCAGCCGCCGCGGCGCGGCGGGCGCTGGCGGCGCCGCGCACGTCGTCGAGCATCCCCGGTCCGTACGGCCCGCTGCGGCCGGCGAGGGACCTGGAGACCGGGCTGCCGCTGATCCTGCTGCCCGAGGGCTTCGAGTACCGGACCTTCTCCTGGTCGGGCGACACCATGCCGGACGGCGAGCCGACGCCCGACGCGCACGACGGCATGGGCGTGATCCATGCCACCGCCGCCCACGGCGAAACCGAGCTCACGCTGGTGCGCAATCACGAGCGCGCGTTCGCGCGGTCGATCCTGGCCCCGGCCCGCTACGACACCGCCGTACCCGGCGGGCAGCGATTCGCGCCCGGCGGCGGGACCACGACGCTGCGCTTCCGCGGCCGACGCTGGATCGACGCCCGGCCCTCGCTGGGTGGCACCATCTTCAATTGCGCGGGCGGCGTCACGCCCTGGGGCAGCTGGCTCAGCTGCGAGGAGACGCTCGTGGACCTCAGCGCCTCGGGCGGCCGCCGGCATGGCTACGTCTTCGAAGTGCGGCGCGATGCCCGCAGGACGAGCGCGCGGCCGATCGTGGACATGGGCCGCATGATGCACGAGGCGGTCGCCATCGACCCGGCGACGAAGGTCGCCTGGCTGACCGAGGACAACCCGAGACGCTCCTGCTTCTACCGGTTCCTGCCGAAAGACCCGGGCGGCACGCCCGGCAGCTACGAGGCGGGCGGGCGCCTGCAGGCGGCGAAGGTCGCCGGCCTCGAACGCGCCGACCTGCTGACGCCGGCGCTCGGCGACCTGTATCCGATCGCGTGGGTCGATATCGGGAATCCGGACGCGCCGCCGGGATCCGCACCCGCGGGCCTGCCGGATGCGCCGAACGAGACCAGCGGTCCCTTCCTGCAGGCCTGGGCGAAGGGCGCCCTGCGCCTGAGCCGCGGCGAGGGCATCTGCTGGCATGACGGCAAGGTCTTTCTCGTGGATACGGCCGCCGGGACCTCCGCCGACGGCCGCCGCGGCAGCGGCGACGGCGCGGTATGGGAATACGACCCGCGCGAGGAAACGCTGCGCGCGATCTTCGTGGCGGAAAGCCCGCTGGTGGCCGACAACATCGACAACATCACGGTGAGTCCGCAGGGCACGATCTTCCTCTGCGAGGACGGCGACCCGGTGACCGACGAGTACGGACCGGGCACGCGCCTGCTCGGCCTGAGCCCGCGGGGCGATTCCTGGATCTTCGCCAAGAACAACGTCGCGCTCTCGCAGCCCGAGATCGCCGCGGCCGGGAAGCGCATCCTGCCCGGCGACTACCGCGGCGAGGAATGGGCCGGCGTCTGCTTCGACCCGGCGGGCGAGCTGATGTTCGTCAACATCCAGCGGCCCGGGATCACGTTCGCCATCTGGAAAAAAGGCGGCGGTCCCGTGGGACCGCCGCCGCAGTGGGAACGGGATTTCCCGCTGAACCGGTCCTAGAAGCCCATCCTCGCCCGCAGGAAGACGTAGCGCCCCAGGGCGTCGTAGGTCTGCGGGAAGGTGTTGCCGTTGCCGGTGGTGCCGACGCTGGCCGAGAGCGGCGGATCGTCATCCAGCACGTTGTTGATGCCGAGCGTGACCGCCGTCTTCTCCGTCACCGCCCAGTTGGCCGCCAGGTCGAAGTAGTTCTGCGCCGCGAACCTGCGGTCGATGCGGTTGGCCGCCAGCGGCACGTTCGGCGCCGCGAGGCCCACGGTCGAGCCATAGTGCCGCCAGGTGAACGACAGGTCGAGGTCCCAGGGCGTCTGCCAGCTGGTGCGGAACCGGTGGCGCCACTCGGCGGTCGGCGTGCCGGGCAGCACGTTGCTGCAGGCATTCGAGTAGTGCCCGACGCAGTCGTACGGCGCGAAGCCGCCGCCCGGATCGGTGACCAGCTCGTCCAGCAGCGTGCCGGTCAGGTTGAAGGCCAGGCTGCCGAAGCGGCCGATCTCCAGTCCCGTGTACGACACGTTGAGGTCGTAGCCCTTGGTCTGCACCGACCCGATGTTGATGCCGGTGTCGAGCACGTTGCCCGGGCCGTTCCACAGCGAGCCGTTGCCCGGGTTGCGCTGGATGCGCGCGCAGGCGGCGGGATCGTTGTTGGTGTAGCAGGCCGCCCAGGTGTTCACCGACCCGAACGTCGCGATGGTGTCGTCGATCTTGATGTCGAAGTAGTCGATCGTCACCGCGAGTCCCGGCGCAAACCGCGGCTGCAGCACGATGCCGTAGGAGTACGTGTCGGACGACTCGGGCACCAGGTTCGGATTGCCGCCCTGCGTGAACTGGTACTGCCCGGCGGGGCTGTCCAGCGTCGCGCGCTGCGCGGCATCGTTGACGCCGTCGAAGAACGAGGCCGGTACGCCCGTCGCGATGCACTCCGCCGCGGTCGCATTCGCGTTGGGCGCCGCGTTGCCGCAGGGATCGCCGTTCGCGTCGAACAGGTTGAAGCCCTGCGCCGTGAACAGCTCGACGATGTTGGCGGCACGGACCGCGCGCTGGTAGCTGCCGCGGAAGCGGATGTCGGCGACCGGCGCCCACTCGATGCCCAGCTTGTAGGTATCGGTCTCGACGTTGTTGCCGTAATCCGACCAGCGATAGGCGGTGTCGACCGAGAGGCTCTCGGCCATCGCCCGGTCCTGCGCGAGGGGCAGGCGGCCTTCGAAGAACAGCTCCTGCACCTTGGTCGAGCCGGTGATGCCGATGGTGGCGCCGCCGGTACCGGACAGCTGCGCCGCCTCCTGCAGCGCGTCCACCTTGTTGTCGAGGGAGTCGCGCCGGTACTCGCTGCCGAACACGACCTGCACGCCGTCGGACGCCCAGGGCGCCTTCCAGCCGTACCCGGTCATGTCGCCGCTCACCACCGCGTTGTAGATCTCCTGGTTCAGGCGCCCGATCTGGAGGCCCTTGGCCTGCAGGTAGTCGAGCTGCGCCTGGGTCACGCCGTTCGGCACGAACGGATTCCAGGGGACGCAGTTCGGGTCGGAGTTGTCCACCACCGAACGGCAGGTCGGCACGCCGCCGACGTCGATCACGTCGAGTGCGCGCTTCATGCGGTCGATCACGAAGTAGTTGA
The DNA here is from genome assembly GCA_019634895.1 of Steroidobacteraceae bacterium. GTDB lineage: Bacteria > Pseudomonadota > Gammaproteobacteria > Steroidobacterales > Steroidobacteraceae > SCUD01. Next base: position 45,025 of record JAHCAM010000010.1, read on the forward strand.
GCGTGGAGGCGCTGGCGGTCACGTTCGAGTACTGGGCCGACACGTCGTAGTCCCAGGCGTCGTTGATCGCGCCGCGCAGGCCGGTCACCGCGCGGAACGAGGAGTTGGCGAATGCCTGCTGTCGTCCGCCGCCTTCCACGTTGCGCCGCAGGATGTACATCGGCACCGTATCGCCGTTCGCGATCGCGGTCGCGTCGCAGCCGATGGTCGGCAGCACGCCGACGGGCAGCAGCGGGTTGTCGCAGTTGATGACGTTGGTGTCGCCGAAGTTGCCGCCCGGGGCGACCTGCGCGATCGACTCGTAGTCGGTGAACATCAGCTGGGCGTACACGTCGGCGCGCTCGCTGAATTCGTAGTGACCCATCGCGCCGATGCTGTAGCGGCGCTCCGGGCGCTGGTAGTGGTTCAGCGGGCCGAAGTTGTAGAGGTCGTTGCTCGCCGTGTTGGTCAGCGTGTCCGTGGGCCGCATGTTGGTCGCGGTGTCGGTCGTCAGCTGGTAGGTCGAGAAGTCCGTGAACGTACCCGTGGCATTGGTCGCGGAACCGCCGCAGGCGAAGGAGACGGTCGGACCGGCTGCCAGCGAGCAGGCCGAGAAGTCGCGGTCGCGCTGCAGCACCTTGGCGCTGTCGAACACGGTGGCGTAGGCGGTGATGTTGCCGCGCCCGTCGCCGCTGTTGACGCCCATCATGATCGAGATTTCCTTGCCCTCGCCGTCGGTGACGGTGTTGTCCGGCAGCTGGTACTGGGAAGGATTGGTCGCCGAGCGCGCGGCGATGACGTCGCGCAGCTTGACGGCGCCGGGGCCGGTGAAGTCGTTCTCGTGCCAGTAGAAGTTGTACTGGCTGGTGATCTCGACGCCCTCGAAGTCCTTCTTCATCACGAAGTTGACCACGCCGGCCACCGCGTCGGAGCCGTACACGGCCGATGCGCCGCCGGTGAGGATGTCGACGCGCTCGACCATCTGCGTCGGGATCTGGTTGATGTCCGCGGCCGAGTTGGTCACGCCGCCGTAGGGCATGCGCCGGCCGTCCACCAGCACCAGCGTGCGCGGCGAGCCGAGGCCACGCAGGTTCAGCGTGGCGGTGCCGGTGGCGCCGTTGGCGACCGTCACGTTCTGCGCCGCGAAAGCCTGCGGCAGCTGGTTGACGAGGTCCTCGATGCGGGTGACGCCCTGCGTCACCACGTCCGCCGCGGTGACCTGCGTCATCGGCGTCGTCGACTCGAGGTTGGCGGACTTGATGCGCGTGCCTGTGACGTACACCGCGCCGATCTCATCCTGCGCGAGCGCAGGTGCCGCAGCGCCGGTGGCTGCCACCGCGCCCATCATGAGCGCCTGGCGGACCGCCGTTGCGACCCGGTTGTTTCGTTCCATTGTCTACGTCCTCCCGAGAACGGCGATGCCGTTCAGCGTCTTGAATTGAGTGGCCACGTCAAATCAAATTGAAAAACAAAAACCAAAGTGGCGAAATGCATACGCATGTCCGGCCGCTTTGGATGCGGCATCATAACAACATTGTTGTTTCGCGCAATACATGTTGCCGAAGGGCAACAGCCCTGAATTCCGGCTCTGCATAGCGCTTCGAGGCCTGTTCAAGCCAACCCAAATCGACAATGGGTAACGCTGCTTCCGCCGGTGCTGGAAAGGAGCTTTTCGTTGCGCGATAGCAACACGCCTGCTGCGGAATTGCTGTCGCAGGCGGTCTCGCAGCATGAGGCTGGCCGCCTGCAGGAGGCGATCGAGGCCTACCGTGCGGTCCTCGAGCGCTCTCCGGCTGATGCAGAGGTCGCGAGCCTGCTGGGTCTCGCCATGGCCCAGTCCGGGCAGCCGTCCGGCGGGGTCGAGTTCCTGGAGCGGGCAGTGACTGCCGAGCCGGATCAGGCGGGCTTCAGGCTCAATCTGGCTCTCGGCCTGCTGCTGTCTGGCATGGAGGAAAGGGCCGAATCCGAAGCCAAAGCGGTCCTCCAGCTTGCGCCGGACAACGCCAGGGCGCTGGAACTGCTCGGGGACATCGCGCTCAGGCGCCAGGATCCCGAAGGAGCCGCAGCATATTGGCGACAATCGTTTGCACTGCAGTTCACGCTTCCACTTGCAGTCAAATTATTGCGGCATCAGATCCGAGCACTCCAGTTCGACAAGGCGAAGGCTGCGTTGGCGGACTTGGTCCCCCACTTTCTTGACGATCCCGCCATCCATATCGTGAACTGCGAGTTGCAGGCCGCGTTGCGCGACTGGTCGCAACTCGAGCAGGTCGCCCGTTGGGTGACCAGCCGTTTTCCCGGTCGTCGCGACGGCTGGAAATGGCTGGCCACGGCCTGGTTCGAAACGGGACTGCACGCCGGAGCCATGGCCGCGTACCGCCGCGCATTCGAGCTGCGGGCTCCCGATGCCGACGAACTGGCGGCCTATGCCGGGCTCTGCATCCATGCGCTGGCCCTCGATGAAGCTGCCGCCGCGCTCGACTCGGCCGCCGCGCTTGACCCCGATCACGCCGGGATGCTGCGGCGTCGCGCACTGCTGCACCTGTATCACGGGCAACTGGAGGCAGCCGAGGCTTGTTGCCGCCGCTGCCTCGCCCGCGAACCTGGAAACGTTCCCGCCTACACGACACTCACGCGCGCGCGGCGCGGCCGGCTCGAAGACGAGGATCTCATGGTGCTGCTGCGTGTCGTGGATGACGGGGCGGCGCCATTCGACAGTCGCATTGCCGCCGGATTTGCCGCCGGCCACGTGTACGACGCCCGCGACGAAGTTGGCAAGGCCATGGCCGCGTATGGCAAGGCGCATGCGCTGGCCGAGGAGCGCGACCGTGCGGAGGGCAGTCCTTACGATGGCACGGCGAGCGAAGCCCGCATGGCGCTGCTGGCCGCGCAACTCGAGGTGGAGCCGTTGCCGGAGCAGGCGCCGGGATCGCCGCGACCGGTTTTCATCGTCGGCATGCCGAGATCGGGCACGACGCTGGCCGAATGCGTGATCGGCGCGCATCCCGGCGTCGTTGCCTGCGGCGAACGGATGGAGATGCGGCGGGTGCTGCACGCCTGGCTCGCGCTGCAGGCCGAAGGGCGCACGCCAGACGCCGCGACACTCGGCGCCTGGCGCGACGCCGTGCTCGCATCGCTGCCGGACGCCGCAGGAGCCACGTACTTCACCGACAAGCACCCGCTCAACTTCGAGGGCGTGGGCCTCATCGCAAGGATGTTTCCGGATGCCGCCATCGTCTGGATGCGGCGTGATCCGGTCGAGACCTGCCTGTCCGTGTACCGGCAGGAGTTCGACAAGCGCTGGCAGTTCGTGCACCGGCTCGGGGACATCGGCCACTATTACGGCCTGCATGAGCGCGTGATGTCGCAATGGATGACGCGCCTTCCCGGCCGCATCTTCGAAGTCCGCTACGAGTCCTTCGCCGCAGACATCGCGCGGCAGGCGAGGGCGCTGGTCGAGGCCGTGGGCCTGGCGTGGGATCCGCGCTGCCTGGAGTTCCAGGCCAGCGGGCGGCCGATCATGACCTTCAGCGCAGTCGAGGCGCGCGAGCCCGTTTTCGTGCGCAGCGGCAGGGCGGCGCGCTACCGCCGCCATCTGGATGAGCTACTGTCCGCCCTCGCGGCGGCTGGCGTCGCCGCCGGCCGCGAAACCTGAAGGCAGTTCCACGCGGTCACCGGCGCGCAGCCCGATGCGCTCGGCCGTTCCCGCGATCACCTCGAGCACGGCGATCACCGGCGCCGTGGACGGGATCGGCTGCAGCGAGCCGGGCGGCGCGCCGTGCACCACGTTCGACACCGTGCCGTCCCCGCGGATGAAGACGATGTCGAGCGACAGGAAGGTGTCCTTCATCCAGAAGGCGGTGAACTGCGGCCGCTCGAGGAGGAACAGCATGCCGTGGTCGGCCGGGAGCTTGCGTACGAACATCAGCCCGCGTTCGCGGCTTGCCGGGTCCGCGGCGATCCAGGCCTGGAAGCGGTGCGTGCCGGAGCTGGTCTCGACCTTGACCTCGGCTTTCGGCATTCCGGCCAGCAAGGGAGGCGGACGCCGGCCGGCCGCGTCGGCGACGTTCGCGGCGAGCAGGCCGAGCGCCACCGTGAGGACCAGCGGCTTCATCGTGCAGCCAGCGGTCCTGCCGAGCGGTTGTCGTCCTCATAGCTGACGCGTCCCGCGAAGTCGAAGCGCGTCAGCAGCACCGCGCCGTCGCCGTCGAGGGCGCGCGCCGGGCCGGTGCAGAAGCCGCGGCCTTCGACGCGGTAACTGCGCGGCGGCAGTCCGGGACCCTCGATCGGCTGCTGTTCGACCTCGTCGAGCACGCACAGGCGGTCGCCCTGCGTGCCGTAGATGCGCTGGCCGGCCTCGTCGAGCAGGGTGACGTTGACCGGCACGCCGCGCGCTGACGCGCCCATCGCCAGTTCCGGCGCGGCGAACACGACCGCGAGCTCGCCGCCGTCATGCCGGCCGGCAAAACGCAGGCGCAGGCCGCGGCCGTCGGGACGCGACATCCCGGCGCAGTCGAGCTCGGGCTCCTGCCAGCGTATTTCCGCCTCGATGCTGCCGCGCAGCCGCATGGCCAGGAATCCCGCGTCGTCGGGCAGGCATCGTTCCGCCTCCGGCGGGGGTGGCGCGGCTGCGGGTTGCGCGAGTGCGAGCGCGAGGATCGCTGCCGGGGTCACGCGTCCTTCCGCCTCAGGCCGCGCCCGCGCGCGCGACCAGCAGGTGCTTGGCGAGCGTGCCGTGGGCGCGGCCGATGCCGCGGGCGAGGTGCATGACGGCGGTCAGCAGCAGCACGCCGAGGACGATCAGCAGGGGCGCCGCCAGCGGCGAGGGCGAGAAGAAGATCTCGTTGTCGAGGCTGATCGTGCCGGAGCCGATTCCGGCCTCCATCAGCAGCCCCGCAATGGAGCCGAACACGAGCGACAGACTGACGGTGATGCCGATGACCGCGATCATGAAGTACAGGATGCCCAGCGGCAGCATGATCAGGAAGTAGAACATCGTCGTCCAGGTGCGACGGTCCACCAGCATCTCCTTGATGCGCTGCAGGATGGGAATGCCCTTGCTCGGGTAGACGGGACGGCGCGGCATGCGTTGCCCCAGCAGTCCCTCGACCAGCCGGCCCTCGGCCAGCGCCAGCACGCGCGTGAAGCCGACGAACAGCAGGAAGAATGGAATGCCGATGATCAGCATGATCAGGCCCGCGGACATCGACAGCCCGGTCACGACCGTCGTGAAGTAGAAGATGCCGGTCACCAGCGACAGCAGCATGAAGAACAGCGCGGTCCAGGTGCGCGAGTCGCCATAGACGCCGAAGAAGCGGCCGAGCAGGGTGCGTGGCGCCTGGCGCGGGGGCGGCGCGAGCGCCGTGCGCACCTGCTGCTCGGTCGTGCGGTAGGCGGCCGCGACTTCCTCGGGCACGCCATAGGTGGTCGCGATCAGCTCGAGCGTGTCGGCTTCGCTGCGGCCCGGGTTGGCGGCGACCTCGGCGCGCAGGTATTCCTCCGCGTCGTAGAGCGCATCCTGGACCAGCGCCGGGTCCTCGCCGGCGAGCGCCGCGCGCAACGCCGCGAGGTACTGCTCGATCGAGCGTGGGGCGGTGCGTTCGTTCATCGGCTTGCTCCCTCGGTCAGCGTGAATCCGTCGACGAAATCCCGCGTGCTGCGCCAGATGCCGCGCCAGTTTGCGAGCACCGCACGCCCGGCGTCGGTGATCCGGTAGTAGCGGCGTGGCGGGCCAGCGTAGGACGGCACGATGCGGCTCGCCAGCAGGCCATTGGCCGACAGCTGGCGCAGCACCGGATAGAGTGCGCCCTGCTTGACCGGGGCGTGCCCGTCGGCCTCTCCCTGGAGGCGCTTCGCGATCTGGTAGCCGTAGAGGTCCTCGTCCGCCTGCTCGAGCACGGCGAGCAATACCAGCCCGACGAGGCCGGCATTGAGTTCGCGCTGGAATTTCTGCGACAGTCGCTCCTGGTGGTCGGCGGGATTGTCGCCCACTTCCGGCATGGTGCTAGCTGTTTCCACGCGTCACCACCTGATTGGCAGCATTAGGAACTAAATAGTACTATGCACTCAATAGTAGTCAAGCATTTTCTCCCGGTTTTTTGGCTCGTCCTGGGGGCATTCGCCGGTTGCGCGGGCCTCGGCACCAAGCTGGAGTCGCCGCGCATCTCGGTAATCGGGGTCCGGGCGCTGGAGGCGAACCTGTTCGAGCAGCGCCTCGAGGTGCGCCTGCTGGTGCGCAACCCCAACGCGCTGGACATCCCGGTTCGCGGGCTGGACGTGAGGATGGAGCTGGCGGACGAGCCGTTCGCGCAGGGGACTTCCGCCCGCGAGTTCGTGGTGCCGGCCCGCGGGGAAGCGGAGTTCGACATGCTGGTGACCGCGAATGCGGCCTCGGCGCTGCTGCGCATCGCGACGGCCGGGCGCTCCGAGCGTGAGCAGATCGGCTACCGGCTGAGCGGAAAGCTGTCCACCCGCCTGGGCGTGCTGCGATCGATCCCGTTCGAGGAGACCGGCACGCTGGCGCTCGGCGACCTGGGCTCGAAGAAACGCAAGGGCGAGTGACAGCAAGAACCGGGTTGCCGCGCGGGGGCGCCGGATCCAGTGTTGGCCGCAACGGGCCAACCAGGGGTGCGGGTGTCATGATCGAAGCCATGCCGGGACAATCCGACAACTTCCGCCGGATCGGGAAGGTCATCGAGTACATCGACCGCCATCACGCGAGCCAGCCGGACCTCGACGAGCTGGCGCGCGTCGCGGGACTCAGCCCGTTCCATTTCTCGCGCGAGTTCCGCCGCTGGGCGGGACTGTCGCCGACGCGCTACCTGCGCACGGTCGCGCTCGCGGTCGCGAAGCGCGAACTCGACGATCGCGGGTCGGTGCTGGCCGCGGCCTGGGCCGCCGGGCTTTCCGGCGGCGGCCGGCTGCACGACCTGTTCGTGAACTTCGACGCGGTCACGCCGGGCGAGTACAAGGAAGGCGGCGCCGGCCTCGCGCTGCGCCACGGCTTCGCGCCATCGCCGTTCGGCCGCATCCATGCGGCGTTCTCGCCGCGCGGAGTCGCGCACCTGGCGTTCGTCGACGGCAGTGACGGCGCCGCCGTCGCGCGGCTCGCGGCGCGCTGGCCGAAGGCCACGCTCGGGCGCGACGATGCCGCTGCGGCCGCGCTGGCGCGGCAGGTGTTCGCCGAGCGGCGCGGCAGCATCACGCTGGCGCCGGCCGGCACCAACTTCCAGGTGAAGGTCTGGGAGGCGTTGCTCGATCTCGGCGCGCGCGGGCCGACCAGTTACTCGGAAATTGCGGCAGCGATCGGCAATCCGCGGGCGAGCCGCGCGGTGGGCCAGGCGGTGGGCGCGAATCCGGTCGCGTGGCTGATCCCCTGCCATCGCGTGCTGCGGCAGGATGGCCAGCTCGGCGGCTATCGCTGGGGCGTCGAGCGCAAGCGCGCGATGCTGGCCTGGGAACACGCGGCGGCGGTCCGCGCCAGCGCCTGAGGATAAAGGGGACGCGTCCCATTATTCGTCCGACAACCGCTTAGGAAACTTGGGGATGCGTAAATGCATCCGCCAGAACGGGTAATGGGACGCGTCCCCTTTATCCTCAGGCGGCGGACTTGTCGTCGGAACCGGCGTCGTCGCCGGGCTCGGGATTCGCGGCTGGCTTGCGGGCGGGGACCAGCATCGACAGCATGCTCTCCTGCATGCGGTTCCACATTTCCATGTTCTGGCGCGTCAGCTCCGCCATCGCGTTGATCGGCGGCGGCGCGCTGTGCAGCACCTGCGAGATCTGCTGCTGCACCGTCTCCTGCTGGCGCATGAACGCGGCGACGCTCTGCTCGAGGTAGCGCGCCATGAACTCCTGCATCGGGCCGCCGTAGTAACGGATGATCGACTCGAGCAGCTGCGTCGTCAGGATGGGCTTGCCGAACTGTTCCTGCTCGGCGATGACCTGGAGCAGGATCAGCCGGGTGATGTCCTCGCCGGACTTGTCCTCCACCACCCTGATCTTCTCGCCGCGCACGATCAGGTCGCGGATGTCCTCGAGCGTCACGTGCTTGCTGATCGAGGCGTCGTAGAGACGCCGGTTCGCGTATTTCTTGATCAGCCGTTCCCTGGACATGAACCGAGTGTAACGGATCATGCCGCAGTGCGTTAACGCACTGCGGTAGAACGGTTTTTCATGGCGTCATGACGAAAAAAAGGACGGCGACCCGAAGGTGCGCCGTCCCGAGGGGGGAGGGTCGGAGTCCGTTCAGGCGGCCTTGCGGGCGGCCTTGGTGGACTCGGAAACGGTCTGGTCGAACCACTTCGTCAGCTGGGCCTGCTGCTCCGAGTGCAGCTTGATCAGGTCCTGCGAGCGCTGCGTCGCCTTCTCGGCGAACTGCGTCGACAGCTCGATCTGGCGCGCGGTGAAGTCGTTGAAATCCTTCGCGCTGGTCGCGAGCTGCATCTGCTGCAGCGAGTAGTCGAGCATCTCGCCCGCGAAGGCGAGCTGCTGGCGTGCGATGCGCTCGAAGCCCTGGACCGACAGCTCGTTGAACTTGACGGCTGGCGCAAAGGCCTTCTTGCTGGCATCGAGGAAAGCATTGAAATCGAAAGTCTGGCTGATCATTTCTGGCATCCTTGGAAAGACATGGATTACCCGGCGATGGGCGCATCCTACAACCTTTTGTGTTGCAGTGCAACAGAAACAGAAGACGCCCCGTATCGTGTCTGGCGTATGAATAAAAACACTTTAGTAATCAATATAGTAGACGATTCAATCAATACCGGTCCGGTCAACTTTCATGGCCCGCGATTTTGCGCTGCGTCTGCAGAGTCGGCCGCAAGCCTGTCATGAAAGACCAGCCGCCGAATGCCTGGATGGGCCCATGGCTGGAGGCCGGGGACTCGCTCGCCGCAGCGGCCGCGGGGCCCGCCATCGCCCGCCAGCTGTTCGAGTTTGGCCAGGACTATGCGGGACTGGCGGCCATCTTCTGGCCACAGTCCGCCGGCCCCGGGCAGGCACCCCCGGGCTCCGCGTCCTGGCAGGGCACGGAGTCGATGCAGGCCGCGCTGGCGGATCACTATCGCCGGCTGTTTGCGCCCACGCTGCCGCCGGCCATCAGCGCGCTGCCGCCGCAGGAAGGAGCGGCCGCCGCAGTCGCACGCTGCCAGCGCGCGGTGCAGGCGCTGGCCGCGGAGGCGGGCACCATCGCGGCGGACGCCGCGGGTCGCCTGGTCGCGGAACTGGGCCGATCCGATGCCGGGGCCACGCCGATCCGGACGCTGGCCGAACTGCGGGCGCTGACGATCGAGTGCGGCGAGGCGGCCTGGGCCGCGGCAGTGCGCGAGGACGCCTACGCCACGGCGCAGGCGGAGTGGCTGGCTGCGCTGGTCGAACTGCATTTCGAACTGGGGCGTCTGCCGCCACCCGCGCCGTCCGCGGCCAGGCCGGCGCCATGAACCGCCTGGCCATCGACCCCGCGCGCGCCGCGCTGGAGATGGCGGACTTCGGGCAGCGCATGGCGCGTGCCGCGGCGCTGGTGGCGACGCTCGACCTGCGCGCCGAGGCGGGCGCGCCGCGCGAGGAGTCCCTGCGGATCGGCAGGACCGTGCTGTGGCGCTACCGCGCGCAGGCGCCGGCCGCGGGCGCGGCGCCGCTCGTCATCTGCTACGCGCTGGTGAACCGCCCGACGATGATGGACCTGCAGCCGGACCGTTCGCTGATCCGCGCGCTGCTGGCCCGCGGGCTCGACGTGTGGCTGGTGGACTGGGGTTACCCGGACGCGGGCGATCGCGGGCTGTCGCTCGACGACTACGTGAACCGCATGCTCGGCGCCTGCCTCGACCAGGTGCGGCGCGCCTGCGGCGTGCCGGCCGTGAACCTGCTGGGCGTCTGCCAGGGAGGCACACTGTCGCTGTGCCACGCGGCGCTGCATCCGGAGCGCGTGCAGAACCTGGTCCTGATGGTGACGCCCGTGGATTTCCGCACGCCGGACAACCTGCTGTCGAAATGGGTGCAGCACGTGGACGTCGAGCGCATGGTCGAGGTCCTCGGCAACGTGCCCGGAGCGCTGCTGAACGCGGCCTTCCTGTCGCTGATGCCGTTGCGGCTCACGGCGCAGAAGTACGCCGGGCTCGCCGACATCGCCGACGATCGCGAAGCGCTCGCCAACTTCCTGCGCATGGAGCGCTGGATCCAGGACAGCCCGGACCAGGCCGGTCGCGCCTTCGCGGAGTTCGTGCGCAGTTTCTTCCGCGAGAACCGGCTGCTGCGCGGCGGCCTCACGATCGGCGGGCGCCAGGTGGACCTCGCGCGCATCCGCTGCCCGGTGCTGAACGTGTTTGCGACCCGCGACCACCTGGTGCCGCCGGCAGCGTCGCGGGCGCTCGCCGGCCTGACCGGGAGCCCGGATTACTCGGAGTTCGCGTTCGACGGCGGCCACATCGGCATCTACGTGAGCCGCCGGGCGCAGGAACTCCTGCCGGCGAAGATCGCCCAATGGCTGGTGGACCGATCGGCCACCCCGGCACCGGCGATCGGGTAGCATCGTCCGGATAACCACGGAAGAACGAATGACGGACCTGCCCCGACGGTTCCTGCCGGTTTCGATCCAGCTGCTTGCCGCGGCGGCGGTGCTGCTGCAGGGCTGCGGCGCGGACGGAGCCGGAGCCGGCCGCGGCACCGGTGCGGGGGCCGGTCCCGAGTCGGTCGCGGTCGTGACCGCGGCGGCGGTCGAGAAGCCGGTGGCCGTGGAAGTCGAGGCGCTCGGCACTGCGCGCGCCAACGAGGCGGTCGAGATCACCTCCAAGTCGGCGAACACCGTGATCTCGGTGCGCTTCGAGGAGGGACAGCTGGTGCGCCGCGGCCAGCTGCTGGTCGAGTTCGACGGCGCCCAGGCGCGCGCCGACCTCGCGGCCGCCGAGGCCGCACTGGCCGAGAGCAGGAGCGCGTTCGCGCGCAGCAAGGACCTGTACACGCAGCAGGCGCTGTCGCAGGCGCAGCTCGAGACCATCGAGGCCACGCTGCTCGCCAATCAGGCGCGCGTGGCCGCGGCGCAGGCGCGACTCGCCGACACGCTGATCCGCGCGCCCTTCGACGGCCGCGTGGGTTTGCGCCGCGTCAGCGTCGGCGCGCTGGTGAACCCCGGCACGGTGATCACGACGCTGGACGACACCCGCACGATGAAGGTGGACTTCGACGTGCCCGAGGTGTTCCTGGCGGTGCTGAACCCGGGCCTCGGGGTCGTCGCACGCAGCGCGGCCTTTGCCAGCGAGGCTTTCGCCGGCGAGGTCGAGTCGGTGGACTCGCGCGTGGACCCGGTCACGCGCTCGATCAAGGTGCGCGCCCGCATGCCGAATCCGGACGGCCGGCTGCGGCCCGGCATGTTCCTGACGGTGCGCGTGTCGCGCGACCCGCTGCCGGGCATCGTGGTGCCTGAGCAGGCGCTGGTGCCCGAGCGCGGCAAGACCTACGTCTTCGTGCTGGCGGACGGGCGCATCTCGCGGCGCGAGGTCGCGATCGGCCGGCGCACGCCGGGCGAGGTCGAGCTGACGCAGGGCATCGCGGCCGGGGAGCGGGTCGTGATCGAGGGCACGCAGAAGGTCCGCGAGGGCAGCGCGGCCCATGAGCTGGCGGCGCCGACATGACGATTTCGGACATCTCGATCCGCCGTCCGGTCTTCGCCACGGTCATCAGCCTGATGCTGGTGATCCTCGGGCTGGTGTCGCTGACGCGCATCCCGGTGCGCGAGTTCCCCGAGGTGGACCCGGTGTTCGTGTCGGTCACGACCGACTACCGCGGTGCGGGCGCCGCCATCGTCGAGAACAAGATCACGCAGGTGATCGAGGACCGCATCGCCGGACTCGAGGGCATCGAGGCACTGCGCTCGAGTTCGCGCGACGGCCGCTCCGTCATCAACATCGAGTTCTCCGCCGACCGCAACGTGGACGCGGCCGCCAACGACGTGCGCGACCGCGTCGGCCGCGTGCTCGACGACCTGCCGGAAGAAGCGAGCCCGCCCGAGATCCAGAAAGCCGAGGCGGGCCCCGAGGCGATCATTTTCCTGAACCTGTCCAGCGACCGCATGTCGGTGCTCGAGCTGACCGACTTCGCGGAGCGCGTGCTGATCGACCAGCTCTCGGCGGTGCCCGGGGTGTCGCGCGTCAACATCGGCGGCGAGCGCCGCCAGGCGGTGCGCATCTGGATCGACCGCCAGGCGCTGGCCGCCCGCGCGCTGACCGTCGCCGACATCGAGAGTGCGCTGCGGCGCGAGAACGTCGAGCTGCCGGCCGGCCGGCTGGAATCGACCGAGCGAGAGTTCGCGCTGCGCACCGACACGGGACTCTCGCGCGTCGAGGACTTCCGCCGCCTGCCGCTGGGGCGCGGGCCGGACGGCTACGTGGTGCGCCTGGGCGAGGTCGCGCGCGTGGAGCTCGCCGCCGAGAACGACCGCACCGTCGCCCGCACCATGGGCCTGCCGGGCATCAGCCTCGGCATCGAGCAGGTATCCAAGGCCAACACGCTCGACGTCGCCAGGCAGGTGCGCGATACCGCGGCGCGCATCCAGTCCGGCCTGCCGGAAGGCACGGTGCTGTCCGTCAACTTCGACCGCGCCGTGTTCATCGAGGCCTCGCTGCGCGAGGTGCAGATCGCGCTCGGCATCTCGCTGACCATGGTGCTGGTCGTCATCTACCTGTTCCTCGGCAACCTGCGCGCCACGCTGGTGCCGGCCGTGACCATCCCGGTCTCCATCATCGCGACCTTCCTGTTCATGGACGCGATGGGCTACTCGGTGAACGTGCTGACGCTGCTCGGCATGGTGCTGGCGATCGGGCTGGTCGTGGACGACGCGATCGTGGTGCTCGAGAACATCTTCCGCCGCATCGAGGCGGGGCAGAAGCCGCTGCTCGCCGCGCTCGACGGCAGCCGCGAAATCGGCTTCGCGGTGATCGCGACCACGCTGGTGCTGATCTCGGTGTTCGTGCCGATCTCGTTCCTGCCCGGCGCCATCGGCCGGCTGTTCCGCGAGTTCGGCTTCACGCTGGCCGCGGCGGTCGCCTTCTCCTGCCTGGTCGCGCTGACGCTGACGCCGGCGATGGCGTCGCGCATGTTCCGCGACCACGAACAGCGCAGCGGCGTCGCGCGCCGGCTCGACGCCTTCTTCCGCTCGCTGGCGAAGCTGTACGAAAAGCGGTTGCGCAGCCTGATCCGCCGCCCCTGGCTGGTGGTCGCCGGCACGGCGGGCCTGGTCGTCGTGGCCGCGCTCGCAATCAACGCGCTGCCGCGGGAGTTCGCGCCGGCCGAGGACCGCGGCGCCATGCGCATCCAGCTGGTCGCCCCCGAGGGCTCGAGCCTCGAGTACACGGAGCGGCAGATGGCCGCCGCCGAGCAGATCCTGCTGCGCGAGAAGGATCGCTACGGCGACATCCGCCGCTTCTCGCTGCGCATCGGCTCGGGCTTCGGCGGCGCCAGCGAGGTCAACGAAGCCAACGGCTTCCTCATCCTCGAGGACTGGCACGACCGCGAGCGCAGCGCCGCCGAGGTCGCCGCATCGCTGTCGAAACAGCTCGCGCAGCTGCCGGGCGTGCGCGCGGACGTGTTCCTGCCGCAGGGGCTCGGCTCGCGCGGCGGCCGGCCGGTGCAGGTCGTGATCGGCGGCCCCGACTACGACACGCTGGCGCAGTGGAGCGACGTCCTGCTCGAGGCCGCGCGCGCGAACCCCGGCCTCACCGGCGTCGACACCAACTACCGCGAGCGCAAGCCGCAGCTGCGGGTGTCGGTGGACCGCGACCGGGCGGCCGAGCTCGGCGTGTCGCTGGAGACCATCGGCCGCACGCTCGAGACCGTGCTCGGATCGCGCGTGGTGACCACCTACATCGACCGCGGCCGCGAATACCGCGTGATCCTGCAGGGACAGGCCGGCGACCGCGCCACGCCCACGGACCTGCAGAACCTCTACGTGCGCTCGACCCGCGGCAACGGACTGGTGCCGCTCGCCAACCTGATCACGATCGAGGAGACGGCCGGGCCGGTCCAGCTCAACCGCTTCGACCGGCTGCGCGCCATCACCATCAGCGCCGGCCTCGCGCCGGGCTACACCATGGGCCAGGCGGTCGCCTTCTTCCAGGACCTGGTGCGCGAGCGGCTGCCGCCCGCGGCGAGGCTGTCGTTCGACGGCGAGGCGCGCGAGTACCTGCGCACGCAGGGGCAGCTGTGGACCACCTTCGTGTTCGCCGTCGCGATCGTGTTCCTGGTGCTGGCGGCGCAGTTCGAGAGCTTCAAGCACCCGGCGGTGATCATGACCACGGTGCCGCTCGCCGTAGTCGGCGCGTTCGTCGGCATGTGGATCTACAACCTGTTCGGCGCGCGCATGTCGCTCAACGTCTTCAGCCAGATCGCGCTGATCATGCTGATCGGCATCTCGGCGAAGAACGGCGTGCTGATCGTCGAGTTCGCCAACCAGCTGCGCGACCGCGGGCTCGAGCGCGTGGAGGCCGTGGTGCAGGCGGCGGCCATCCGCCTGCGGCCGGTGCTGATGACCAGCCTGTGCACGGCATTCGGCGCGACCCCGCTGCTGCTGGCCACCGGCGCCGGCGCCGAGCAGCGCGAGCCGATCGGCGTGGTGGTCTTCTTCGGCACCACCATCTCGGTGTTGCTGACTCTGTTCGTGGTGCCTTCGGTGTACGCCCTGGTCGCCGGCAGCCACCGCTCCCCGCGCTACCTGGCGGGACTCATTGACCGCCTGCGCCGGCTCGAGCCGGCGCCGGTGTCAACCCAAGATGGCCAGTCCCAAGTTACTGAAAAATAAGGGCTGATGTCCAGAATCCGGGCCCGCCGCCACCCCGGGCTGGTAGAATCCCACTCCGTTCCAACCCCGTCCGGACGAAGCTAGCGGGCCACGGCGCGCGCCGGGTCCGGGGGCCGGATTTCCGCCCCGCGGGGACCGCAGGAGAGACGCGTGGCGACTGGCTCACCCTACCAGCAGCTCGAGCAGGAGTTCCGCAGGCTGCACGCCTTCCGCGGCGTGCTTGCGCTGCTGCGCTGGGATGCGGCCGTGACCATGCCGCGCGGCAGCGCCGACCTGCGCGGCGACCAGCTCGCCGCGCTGCAGATCGAGGTGCACAACCTGCTGGTGTCGCCGCGCATCGCGCGGCTGCTCGACCGCGCCGACGCGGGCGCGGCGACGCTCGCCGGCTGGCAGGCGGCGAACCTGCGCGAGATGCGCCGACTGCACGACCACGCGATCGCGACGCCGCCGTCGCTGGTCGCGCGCATGGCGAAAGCCGTCGCGCGCGCCGAGGCGCGCTGGCGCGAGGCGCGCGAGGCCAATGACTTCGGCGTGCTCGCGCCGCAGCTCGACGAGACCGTCAAGCTGGTGCGCAGCAAGGCGGAACTGCTTGCGCAGCGCTTCTCGCTCGATCCCTGGGATGCGCTCGCGGACGAGTTCACGCCGGGACTGATGTCGAAGCACATCGACGCGATCTTCACGCCGCTGACGCAGCGGCTGCCGGGCCTGGTGACCGAGGCGATCGAGCTGCAGTCCGCCGCGCCTGCGCTGCCGATCGAGGGACGCTTCTCCGCAAGCCGCCAGCGCGGCCTGTGCACCGACGTCATGAAGGCGCTCGGCTTCCCGTTCGACCGCGGGCGTTTCGACGAGAGCGACCATCCCTTCACCGAGGGCGTCCCCGGCGACATCCGCATCACCACGCGCTTCGTGCAGAAGGACCCGTTCCAGGGGCTGCTGGGCGCGCTGCACGAGACCGGCCAGGCGCTCTACGACCTCGGGCTGCCGGCGGAGTGGCTGGACCAGCCGGTCGGGCAGGACCGCGGCATGGCGCTCGAGGAGAGCCAGTCGCTGCTGCTCGAGATGATGGTCGGCCGCAGCCGCGCGTTCGTGACCTTCCTGCGGCCGCTGCTCGAGAAGCACTACGGGGCGGCCGGTCCCGAGTGGGCAGAGGAAAACCTGTACCGGCGCCTCAACCGCGTCGAGCGCGGCACCAACCGCATGGACGCGGACGAACTGACCTACCAGACGCACATCTGGATGCGCTACGAACTGGAGCGGCGCCTGCTGTCGGGCGAGCTCGCGGTGAAGGACCTGCGCGATGCCTGGAACGCGCTGTCGTCCGACCGCCTCGGGCTGGTGCCGGCCTCGGACCTCGAGGGCTGCCTGCAGGACATCCACTGGGCGGTCGGCTCGTTCGGGCACTTTCCGTCCTACGGCGTCGGCGCCGTGATCGCCGGCCAGCTCTGGGAAGCGATGCGCGAAGAGCAGCCCGGCCTGGAGGCCGAGATCGCCGGCGGGCAGTTCGCGGGGCTGTTCGGCTGGCTGCGCGAACGGGTCCATTCGATGGGCGCGAAGCTGCCGGTGCCGGCGCTGGTCGAGCACGCCACCGGGCGACCGCTGACGGCGACGCCCTTCCTGCGTTACCTCGAGCGCAAGTACGTCGCCGAGTTCTGACGCTTCCTATAATCGCGGGATGATTCCGGCAATACAGGAACCCTCGGGCAACTTCCGGCGCCTCGCCGCGCGGCTGCGGGGCCTGGCGGGGAAGGCGATCGCCGACTTCGGCATGATCGGCGAGGGCGATCGCGTCATGGTCTGCCTGTCCGGCGGCAAGGATTCATACACGCTGCTCGACCTGCTGCTGTCGCTGCAGCGCGCGGCGCCCGTGCGCTTCGAGCTCGCCGCAGTCAACCTCGACCAGAAGCAGCCGGGATTCCCGGCGCAGGTGCTGCCGGAGCATTGCGCCGCGCTCGGCGTGCCGTTCCACCAGATCGAGCAGGACACCTACTCGGTCGTGAAGCGCGTGATTCCGGAGGGGCGCACGCAGTGCGGCCTGTGCAGCCGGCTGCGGCGCGGCGCGCTGTACCGCTTCGCGCGCGAGCACGGCTTCACGCGCATCGCGCTCGGCCACCATCGCGACGACATCGTCGAGACGCTGTTCCTGAACCTGTTCCACGGCGGCCGTCTCAAGGCGATGCCGCCGAAGCTGCTGTCCGACGACGGCGCCAACGTGGTCATCCGCCCGCTGTACTACGTGCCGGAGCGCGAGATCGCGCGCTATGCGCGCGCGCGCGGCTTCCCGATCATTCCCTGCACGCTGTGCGGCTCGCAGCCGAACCTGCAGCGCGAGGCCATCGCGCGCATGCTGGCCGCCTGGGAGCGCGAGAGCCCGGGCCGGGTCGACTCGATCTTCACGGCGCTGTGCAACGTGGATCCCTCGCACCTCGCCGACCCGGGTGCCTTCGACTTTGCGGCGCTCGAGCGCCGCGCAAGCGATGCGGACGGCTGAAGCGCCGCCGCCGCTGCCGAACAGCTACTGGGTCGAGCCCGGCCGCATCCTCGCGGGCGAGTATCCCGCCGGCGCGGACGAGGAGGCGACGCTGGCGCGATTGCGGCGCCTGCTCGATGCCGGCATCGACTGCTTCATCGACCTGACCGAGCCCGGGGAGCGGCAGCCGTACGAGTCGTTCCTGCCCGGGCCGTACTCCAGCCGGCCGGTCGTCTACCAGCGCCTGCCGATCCGCGACCATGGGCTGCCGCGGTCGCCGGCCGAGATGCAGGAAATACTCGACGAGCTGGACGCTGCGCTGGCCGAGGGCCGGTGCGTCTACCTGCATTGCCGCGCGGGCATCGGCCGCACCAACCTGGTCGCCGGCTGCTGGTTCGCGGCGGCGGGCATCGCCGGCGACGTCGCGCTGGCGAGGCTGAACGCACGCTGGCAGGGCAGCGCGCGCGCGCAGAGCTGGCCGACCGTGCCGGAAACCGACGCGCAGAGCGACTACGTGCGCGGCTGGCAGCCGCTCGGTCCGCCGCGGCGCGATGCTGCCGCCGTGCTGCGGGCGCCCGTGGGCGAGGCGCCGCCCGCCGGCGGCCCGCGCGAGCGGGTGCGCGGCCTGATGCTCGGACTCGCGGCGGGCGATGCGCTCGGTCAGTCCGCCCGCGGCCTGCGCCCGGGCCAGGAACCGCCGTCCGGGGAATTCGCCGGCAATGCCACGCGCGGATTGCCGCCGGGGGCCTGGTCGGACAAGACCGCAATGGCGCTGTGCCTCGCCGAAAGCGTCGTGCAGTGCGGCGGCGCCGACGGTGCCGACCAGGTGCGGCGCTACCGCTCGTGGCAGCGCGACGGGCACTGGTCGAGCACCGGCGCCTGCGTCGGCATTTCGGCAGCGACGGCGAAGGCGCTCGCCACCGCACAGTGGACCGGCAATCCGTACTCCGGCTCGCACGACCCGGTATCCGCCTCGGCCGAGCCGCTTGCGCGCCTCGGTCCTGTCGTCGCCTGGTACCGCGCGGATGCGCGCGTGGCGCTGGACGCGGCCGCGAGCAGCGCGCGCGTCACGCACCAGGCGCCGCTGGTGCTCGATGCCGCGCGCTACCTCGCGGCGCTGCTGGTCGGCGCGCTCGCCGGCGCCGGCAAGGACGCACTGCTGGCGCCGATGTTCAGCCCGGAGCCCGGACTCTGGGAGGTCGTCGCGCTCAGGCCGCGCATCCGCGAGATCGCCGAAGGCTCCTGGCGCCGCCGGCGGCCGCGGCGGCTGGTCCCGCCGGGACAGGAGCCGGCGGTCGCGCTCGAAGCCGCGCTCTGGTCGTTCGGGCAGGGCCACGACCTGCGGCAGTGCCTGCAGGCAGCAGCGGGCCTGGGCGGCGAGGCCGACACCGTGGCCGCGATCACCGGCCAGCTCGCAGGCGCGCACTACGGCGAGTCCGCGCTGCCGGCGGGCTGGCGCGCCTGCCTCGCGCGCGGCGAGGAGATTGTCGCGCTGGCGGATGCGCTCTTCGCAGCGGCGCCGGCGGCGGCGGCGAAAGCATGAGCACCCGCAGCAGGCGCGAGCGGCGCGACCAGCCGGCCTGGGCGCATTACCCGGACCACCGGCTGCTCGACGTGCGCCTGTGCGACCTCGGGCTCGGCATCGAGGGCACGCCGGTCGAAGGCCTGGTGCGGCGCCTGTACGGCGAACTGGCCGGGCAGGGACTGCCGCTGCGGCCGCATTGCTGGATCTCGCTCGAATGGTTTTCACCCGACGGCGTGCCGGGCATCGCGCTGCCGTTCTACCTGATGCACCCGCGCCTCAAGGCGCTGCACTGGCGCTTCATCGGCGAGGTCGAGGGCGGCAACGCGCGCGAGCTGATGCAGATCCTGCGCCACGAAGCGGGTCACGCGATCGATACCGCCTGGCGGCTGCGCCGCCGGCGCGCCTGGCGCGAGACCTTCGGCCCGGCGTCGCAGCCCTATCCGATGACCTACCGTCCGCGGCCCGGCAGCCGCCGTTACGTGCAGTACCTCGGCGGCTGGTATGCGCAGGCACATCCCGCGGAGGATTTTGCGGAGACGTTCGCGGTGTGGCTGACGCCCGGGTCCGACTGGCGCAACCGTTACCGCGGCTGGCCGGCGCTCGCGAAACTCGAGTGCGTCGACCGGCTGATGGCGGAGATCCGCGGACAACGGCCTCCGGTGCGCTCGCAGCGCCAGGTCGAGCCGCTCTCGGACATGCGCCAGACGCTCGGCCAGCACTACGCCGACCTGCTGCGCGGCGAGCGCGGACCGAACCCGAGGGCGCTGGATACCGCGCTGCGGCGGCTGTTCGTCGCCGCCGAGGGGCGTCGTCGCGGCAGTTCCGCGATCAGCCTGCTGCGCCGGGAGACGCCGGCGCTCACGCGCCGCATCGCGGTGCGCCTGGACGTGAGCGATTATCTCGTCCGGGAGGTCATCGCCATGGTCATCGGCCGCTGCCGCGCGCTCGGGTTGCGGATCCGCGGCAGCCGCAGGGAGGCGCTGCCGCGCGCCGAGCGGCTGATCGCCAACCAGGTCGGGCGCACGATGCGGCAGCGCGGCCCGCGGCTGTCGCTGTGAAGAAATTGCGCATCCTGGTGCTGGTGCACGAGACGCTGGTGCCGCCGGAGACGCTGCGCGGCGTGTCCGAGCAGGAGGCCGCCGAGTACCGGACCGAATTCGACGTGACCAGCTGCCTGCGCCGCATGGGCCACGACGTGCGGCCGATCGGCATCGGCGACAGCCTCACCGAGCTGCGGACCACCATCCAGGAGTGGAAGCCGCACGTGTGCTTCAACCTGCTGGAGGAATTCGGCGGCATCGTCACCTACGACCAGCACGTGGTGGCCTACCTCGAGCTGCTGCGCCAGCCGTACACCGGCTGCAACCCGCGCGGCATGATGCTGTCGCGCGACAAGGTGCTGTCGAAGCAGATCCTCGCCTGGCACCGCATCGCGACCCCGCAATTCGCGGTGTTCCGACGCGGCGGCGCGCTGCGCATTCCGGCGAAGCTGCGGTACCCGCTGTTCGTGAAGTCGGCGACCGAGGACGCCTCGCTCGGCATCGCGCAGGCCTCCATCGTCGAGGATGCCGCGCGGCTGCGCGAGCGCATCCAGTTCATCCACGAGCATACGCAGTCGGATGCGCTGGTCGAGGAGTTCGTCGAGGGCCGCGAGCTGTACGTCGGCGTGCTCGGCAACGACCGCGTGCGCACGCTGACGCCCTGGGAATTCCTGTTCGGCGAGCTGAAGTCCGGGCGGGCGGCGATCGCGACCCGCAAGGCGAAGTGGGACCGCGCCTACCAGCAGCGGCACGGCATCACCAGCGGCAAGGCCGAGAACCTGCCGCCGGGCCTCGCCGACAGGCTCGACCGGCTGGCGCGGCGCATCTACCGCGCGCTGCACATGTCCGGTTACGCGCGCATGGACTTCCGCGTGCGCGCGGACGGCACGCCGCTGGTGCTGGAGGCGAATGCCAACCCGAACCTCGAGCAGGAGGAGGACTTCGCGTACGCGGCGGTGCACGACGGGATCAGGTACCCGGCGCTGCTGCAGCGCATCATCTCGCTCGGCCGTTCCTACCGCGCCGAATGGAAATAAAGGGGACGCGTCCAATTAAGTGGGGTGCGTCCCCATTTAATTGGACGCGTCCCCTTTACCCTTTATTGCAGGTGGCGGGCGAGCCAGGCGAGCACTTCGTCGTGCCACTGGACGCTGTTGCCGGGCTTCGAGATCCAGTGGTTCTCGTCCGGGAAGAACACGAAGCGGCTGTCGATGCCGCGCCGCTGCAGCGCCGTGAACGTCGCCAGCCCCTGGGAGTAGGGCACGCGGTAGTCGAGCGCCCCGTGCAGCACCAGCATGGGCGTCTTCCAGGCCGTCACGTGGTTCGCCGGGTTCGTCTTCTCGTGGCCGGCGGGATTCCCGAAGTAGGGCCCGCCGTGATCCCATTCGACGAACCAGAGCTCCTCGGTCGAGTAATACATCATGCGGTGGTCGAACAGGCCGGCGTGGTTCACGAGGCAGCGGAAGCCATCCGGCCAGTTGCCGGCGATCCAGTTCATCATGAAGCCGCCGTACGACGCGCCCAGCGCGCAGGCGCGGTCGCCGTCGAGCCAGGGGTAGCGTTCAAGCGCCGCCGCCAGGCCCAGCTTCAGGTCCTCGAGCGGCTTGCCGCCCCAGTCGCCGCTGATCGAGTCGGTGAACGCCTGGCCATAGCCGGTCGAGCCATGGAAGTCGATGAACACGGCTGCGTAGCCCGCGCCGGCGTAGACCTGCGGGTTCCAGCGGAAGCTCCAGGTGTTCGCATAGGAGGACTGCGGCCCGCCGTGGACGATGAACGCGATCGGGTACTTCCCGCCCGGCTCCCAGTTCCACGGCTTGACGACGTAGCCATACACCTGTGCGCCGCCCGCGCCATCGAAGCTGAACTGCTCGGGCTCGCCGAAGCGCACGTCGGCGAGCCGCGCAGCATTCACATCGGTGATCCGGCGCGGCGGCGCGCGGCCGTCCTGCACGTAGAGCTCGGCCGCGGAGGTCAGCGACTGCATCGCAAAGACGACGCGATCGCCGGCGAGGTCGAACTCCGTCACGTAGCCGGGGCCGCCCAGCATGCGCTGCGTGCCCTTCGCGAGGTCGATGGCCCACAGCGGATGCTGGCCGAGGTGATCGGCGAGCGCGTAGACCTGCCGGCCGTCCCTGGAAAAGCGGTACGCGCCGATCGAGCGGTCCCAGCCCTCGCTGCGGAAGCGCACCGCGCCGGTCGCGGCATCGCGCACGACCAGCTCGAAACGGTCGGCCTCGAACCCGGGGCGGCGCATCGCCAGGTGCGCCAGCAGCTTCCCGTCCGGCGAGAACTGCGGCTGCGCGTCCCAGGCCGGGTTGTCGGCGGTCAGGTTGACGGGCCCGGCGCTGCCGTCCGCGGGCACGCGATAGATGTCGAAGTTGGTCGAGGTCGGCTCGGTCGTTCCCTTGATGCGGGCCGCGAACACCAGCTCGCGACCGTCGGGGCTGAACGCGTAATCGGCGCGGCCGCCGAAGGGTTTCGAGGGAACGTCGGCGTCGAGCGCGCCGGTCAGCGCCAACGGGGCGCCGGAAGCCCTGCCGTCCGCGCCGATCGCGACCGCGAACAGCTGCGACACGCGGCCGTCCTTCCACTTGTCCCAGTGCCGCACGAACAGGCGGTCATAGGTCTGGCCGCGCTGCTTCGCGGCCTTGCGCTCCTCGAGGCGCTTCGAGGTGCAGTCCAGGTCGGCACAGTCCGGGAACACGTCCAGCGCCAGCGCGAGCCGGCTGCCATTCGGCGCGACGCGGAAGCCGGCGACGTCCACGGGCAGGTTCGTGACCTGCAGCGCCTCGCCGCCTGCCGCCGGCAGCTGCCAGACCTGCGTGGAACCGGAGCGGGCCGAAAGGAAGTAGATGCCGGCGCCATCGGGCGCCCATTCCGGCGCAGTGTCGTTCTCCGGGCTGCTCGTGAGCCGGCGCGGGGCGCCGCCCGCGACGTCCACGAGCCACAGGTCGCTGCGCCCGCGATCGGCCGCGAAGTCCGTCTCGCGCAGCGTGAACACGACCCGCTTTCCATCCGGGGACAGCCGCGGCTCGCTGATGCGGGCAAGCGCATTGAGGTCCCGCGCAGTGAAGCCGCGGACGTCGGCGGCGGCGGGAATGACGAATGCCGCAGCCACGGCGGCGAGGAGCGTGCGTCGCATCGGTGAATCCTCCGGTGTGAACCGCAGGATATCAGGTGCCGGCGGTGGACCGCGGCCGGATCAGGCCGAACACGCTGGTGTAGCCGTGCACGAAAGTCGCGCCCTGGATCGGCGCGATCTCGCCGGCGCTGAACATCCCGGCCAACGGCACGTCGGCGCGGCGCAGCAGGCTCCCCGAGTCATGGCCCGAGACGCCGAACAGGCTGCGGCCGCGGCCGGCGCAGGCGAACAGCAGCGCGGCCGCGGGCGGCGAGCGGCCCTTCAGCGCCGCGTCGAGGCGGGACTCGAGCTCCTGCGACGCCGCCTGGGCATCGCGCAGGTGGAACTGCACCACGGCATTGCGCGCGATGCGCGCGCCGATCCACAGCGCGCCGCTGTCGGGGTCGAGGCCGAGCACGTTGCGCACGAGGAAGTCGCCGGCACCCACGCTCTGCCGCGATCCCGGCAGCGCGATCCCGATGCTGAGCGAGTCGCCGAAGCGCGCCCGCTCCGCCTCGCCCAGCGAGGCAAAGAGCGCGGTCAGCACCTCGCGCGGCCGCCGGCCGTCGAGCTCGTGGACCAGGTTGCCGTCGCCGGCAGTGACGAAGAGGGGATCGCCGACCGGCCGGCAGCCCTGTGCGACGACCGCGTCGATGGCGACGTTGCCGGCGAATGCCAGCAGCACCGCACCCGAGCGGTGCGCATCGTCGTCGGTCAGCAGCCGCGCGGTACCGGCTTCCATCGACCCGCTGGCGAGCCCGCCGATGACGGTGGCGCCGGGATAGGCGCGATCCACGCCGCGCGCACAGGCCTCGGCGTCGATGGTGCCCGGGTCCGCCAGCAGCACGAAGCTCGCGCCCGACTCCGGGCCGAGGTCGAGCAGCCGCCACCACTGCTCGCGCGAAGCCGTGAGCGGCGGCAGCGTCGCCTGCTCGAGGTGCACTGCGACGAACGCTGCGTCTGGCGCCCGTCCCGCCAGCAGGACGACGCCCGGCTCGTCCTCCTCCTCGCCGCCGCCGCTGATGAGGCCGCCCGCGTTGCAGCCGGCCAGCAGGGCGTCGCCGAGCGAGGAACGCAGCAGCCGCGGCAGCCGGTCGATGGCGGCGCCGTAGGCCGCGGAGGCGAAGGCGATGACGAGGTCGGGCCGGCCGAGTCCGGATGCCGCATCGAGCTGGGCGAGCGCCGTGGTCGCGGCATCCTCCAGGCGCGAGCTGAGGCCCATGGCGCTCGCCCAGGCCATGCCGGTGCGGGACTCAGGCGCCCGCACCGGCTTCCTCGTGCGGCAGCACCCGGGTTTCGAGTTCCGCCGCACGGATCCACTCGGACAGATGTGCGTCCGCGAGCATGTGGTCCCGGTAATGCCCGGCGAGCCCGGACAGCGGCAGTCCGTAGCTCCGGATCCGCAGGACCACGGGCGCGAACATCGCATCCGCCACGCTGAAGCCGCCGAAGAGGAAGGGTCCGCGCTCGCCGTGATCGCGGCGGCACGAGGACCAGATCGCGTCGATGCGGCGCAGGTCCTGCTGCAGCGGCGGCGTCATCGCGACGCGCCTGCCGGTCGCGCGCACGTTCATCGGGCAGGCGGCGCGCAGCGCCGCGAACCCGGCGTGCATCTCGGTCGCGACCGCGCGCGCCTGGGCACGCAAGGCCGCGTCCTGCGGCCAGCCGCGGCCGCCCGCCAGTTCCGACGCATGCTCGCAGATGGCGAGCGATTCCCAGATCCGCAGCCCGCCGTGCAGCAGCACGGGCACGCGCCCGCTCGGCGACAGCTTCGGCACCTCGCTCGCGAATTCCGCCGAGTCGAGCTCGAACAGGCGCTCTTCGAAGGGCAGTCCGAGGTGGCGCAGCAGCAGCCAGGGGCGCAACGACCAGGAACTGTAGTTGCGCGTGCCGATCACCAGGGTCAGCGCGCTCATGCGGCGAGCGTGCGCGAGCGTGCGGGGACGGTCAAGCAAGCGCCGCGCGGGCCGGCGTCAGCGGCGGCGGCTCACTTGTCCTGCGGCTTGCGCGTCTTGATCCAGTCCGACAGCCGGCGCAGGTCCCTGGTCTTCTTCCGGCCCTTCTTGACGAGCTGGCCGCTGTCGTAGGGGTCGTAGCCCTTCTTCACGCCCAGCGGGTTCTCCTGGATCCGCTTCACCGTGCCGGGCGTGTACTCGTTGCTGAAGGCGAGCGTGGGATCGTCGAGCAGCCGGCGCATGACCTCGTCGCCCCGGGCACCGGAATTCGGCACCCAGACCGCGTTGCCGAGTTCGTCGAACTCGATGCGGCCGTGGCCGAGCCGCTGTTGTTCGGCGTAATGGGCGATGCCCTTGGCATCGTCCGGCAGCTTATCCAGCTTGTCTCGATCCGCCATGGCAGGCATGCAACCCGTGGATACACCGGCCCAGCGCTGACATTACCCTGCCGGCCGGGCGCTGACCGCGAAGGCCTTCACATAATCATGGGGCCCGCAGGGGGCGCAGGGACTGGATGCATATCCAGATTGTGTACTTGACGTACCAATAGGATGTTCATACAGTGCCGACCGGTTATGAGCCCGACGTGAATGGCCTACAGTATGGGAAGCATGAGCGCGCCCAAAACGGACGATCAGAAGCGGGACGAGCTGCTGCGGAATCTGCTCAAGATGCCGCCAGACCCGAAACCGCGCACCAAGTCCGGGATGCCGCGAAAGACGACAGGACCAGCGAAGCGGCCTTAGCTTGGGAATCGAACCGTCGCTACAAGGCGGGAGATATTGTCGTCAGCAGCGGCAAGCGCTGGAAGGTCACAAAGTCTAAGTCGGCGTTCTGACCGCGCGAAGCTCCTGTAGCAAGACACGCCCATCCTTCTCGTTGTGCATGATCACTCGGATCATCAAATCTTCTTCGTGCAACAAGTAAGTGTGCTCGTTCAGGAGTCTCTTCAGTTTGCTCAGGAAGTTCACTAGCAAACTAAAGTCAAACGTTTCTGTCCGCGCTTTCTTGTAGCTCTTGTAGCTGCCCGTATGTAGCAGCCGACCGAATAGGCCGTACATCTTCAGAAGTTCAGCCTTTGTCAAAGCACCCGAAATCGAAACTTGATCGAACGAGCCGTCCGGTTGCTGGACGCTTTTCACAGGCGTCGGGAAGAAAGCTGGTTTGAGAGTATCAAACTGCTTCATGATCGATTCAGCATTCCATTCCGATTGCAGGCGCGCGCCGCGCGCGATGTCGGTATGAATGGCAACGCAACCTACTGCCAATAGCTCGCAACAAAAGCGCAGTTGTAACAAACAGAATTCCGCAGCGGTTCTGTTATCAAGGTAGTGCTTCTTAGAGCGAACCAGGGCGATCGTCTTTTCGACCGCTTCGCTGCGCCACTTGATGTATTCCATCAAGTCGCAGTAGAGCGGTCCATTGGGATGAGTGGGAGATTCCCGCGTCATAGGCCCGTTGCCGTGAGGTTCTGTGCTCAAAAACCTACTGATGAGTCCGCTAGCGTGTTGGCTTGCGGGACTCGGGATCAAGTTGGCGCGTGCGCAGGCGGACCTTATATTTAATCGCTTAGACTCATCCTATTCATCCAGTCCTGAATCAAGTTCATGGCGTGGAAGCAGCGATCCTCGCCTAATTGAACCACGATGACTTTGTCGTTTGTGTTGATCGTATCCGCGAGGCGATTGGGTAGGTGACAAACAACGGTAGACTGCCCGCATGAGCGCTAGGGCCGTCCTTCGCTGGCTGAGTGGCGTCTTGGTGACGCTCGGGTTGATTGGGCTGATTTTCCGGTTCCTGGATTCGTCCAATCAGTACACCCTGACGGCCCCTCTGGTGCTGTTGGGATTTGGGTTCGCTGGCGTTATGGCGCTGTTCCTAAAAGACGAGCTGCCGAAGCCCTGAGAAACCCAGTGCATACGTCTGCACTGATACTGTATGCTTATACAGGACGCGCTCATTTGTCGGACGCGGTAGCGCGATCCGGTTTAGCGGCGCTACAGTTGCGCCCTCAGCTCTCGAACCCGGGAAGTGCGACTCGGGTCAATGAAGGTAAGAGGCTAATCGCGACATAAGGACCGCGAGGATTTTGTGTCCCCTGATCTTGAAGAGATAACGAACACAGCATGGACGGAGAAAGCGATGGCGACTGAAACAATTGCCGAGATCTCGGTAGTCGTTTTCCGTCGAGGCAAGTGGTGGATCGCCCAGTGCCTACAGCACGATATTGGGGCGCAGGCGCGTTCGCCAAATGATGCGGTTTACGAGCTGCAGAGATCCGTTGTGGGTCATCTGATCATCTGTGATCGTCACGGCAAACAGCCCTTTGCTGAACTTCCTGCGGCGCCACAGGCGTATTGGAAGAAGTTTGAGGGGGCAACGATGATGATTACCTCAATCGAAGCACCATTGAGCGTGCCGGTGCCTGTAAGGCCCCCGCGCCAGGATATTCGACTCGCCGCCTAGTAGACTCTGGGTGTGGCGTATCCGTTCGCACAGGCTCCCACGGTTGAGGAGTTCGTCCAAGGATTGGTCGAAAAATACGGGTGTGTGCGCCACCGTCTGGAAGATGTAGCACGCGGGCCCCGCGGCTTGGTAACCATTGAGTATCTCAGCCGGAATGCGGACGGAGCAGAGCAGGTATCCGAGCCGCTTCCGACCGACCTAA
The DNA here is from genome assembly GCA_019634895.1 of Steroidobacteraceae bacterium. Lineage (GTDB taxonomy): Bacteria > Pseudomonadota > Gammaproteobacteria > Steroidobacterales > Steroidobacteraceae > SCUD01. Next base: position 72,568 of record JAHCAM010000010.1, read on the forward strand.
ACGAGTGCCTCAGCCCTGATGCCGCGCGACGACTGATTGTCCAACTGAAACTGCCTCGCGAGGCATGGCATTGGGCGGGAGATCCATACGCGATGCCAGACGATGATTGGCCAGCGCATGACGAGGACGAGAATGACGAATAGAGCCAGCAGAAATGGCGCAATGCCGTTCAGAGACGTGGTTCGGCGTCTCTTGAAGTCGCCCCCAGACCCAGTTCTGAAGAGCCGCAGCCAGAAGCGTAAGATAGCGAACAAGTCAGGTGGAGCGGCCGGGGATCGAACCCGGAGCAGCTAGGATAGAAAGCCCGCGCTGTAACCAATACCCGCCCCGCCAGGCCCACCACGGCCCGGACAGAGGTTTCTCCCGCGAAGGCGATCCTCTATCCGGGCCTTGCTATTTGTTCAGCGACCCCCGAACCCGGTAGGCTGGGATTCAGGGGTCTAGACTCTGCCCAAGGGAGCCTCCAGCAATCGCAAATATGCGATACTGCTGGATATTACACGGAAGAGTAGAAAATCACAATTGTGTGATACAGTGTGATTACCATCAAGGCAATGTGCCTGGATGATGGCGATGACGTTGTCACCAGGTGGTATCAGCAGGAGAGCCTACAAGCCCAGGCACGCCTAGATGCGCGAATGATTCATCTGCGTCAGCAACCTCGGGACAACTGGACTCGGCCGCTCTACGACACCCTTAGAGACGGCGTCGGGGAAGTGCGCTTTAAGGCTGCGCGAATTCACCACCGGGCCTTGGGCTATTTTGGCCCGGAACGCAATGAATTTACGTTCCTGTTCTTTGCGACCAAGACCGACCGATGGGATCCTCACAACTCGATTGAAATCGCGATTGATCGCAAAAAGATAGTGGAAGCAGAGCCACGTAGGGCAGTACGACTGAAAAAGTGGGGTCAGCAGTGAGCCAGCTCGACAAGAAGGCATATCGGGATGAATTCGTAAGTGCAATGGTCAGCAATACCATTGCTCTGCAGATTCGCGAGCTGCGTAGTAAGGCGAATCTTTCTCAAAAGAAGCTGGCTCAAAAGATGGGCAAGAAGCAGAGCGTGATTTCGCGACTAGAAGATCCCGAGTATGGTGCTTTCAATGTGCGCACCTTACTTGAAATGGCAAAGGCTTTTGATGTCGCGCTGTTGGTGAAATTCATTCCATTCAATGAACTCATGGAGCGCTCTCGCAAGCTTGCTCCAGAGGATCTGGCAGTTTATTCCTATTCGGACGAGCAGCGTCGTCAGGCAGCGCTTGGCGGTGTGACCATCACTGCGGTTAACTGCACAAATGTGGGGTCAGTCGCACCTTCCTACATTTCGGAAAAAGCGAACGCAATCGGTCCGGGGGTTGGACATGGCTGAGCAGAAAGACGATTTGCAGGATAAGCCAGTAGAGCTTGTATTTCGGCGGGAATATCATGACATTCCGAACTATTACGTGAATGTCACGACGGTACGCACAAGTGAATCCGATGTACAGCTAATTCTCTCTCAGCAATTAGAAAAATCGGACAACAAATTGACGGTTGTTCCGCAAGCCGTTATCTACATGTCGCACGTTCACGCGAAGCAGTTTCTTGATCTCTTGCAACGTGGTCTGAAACTTCACGCAGAATTCTTGGCGAAGCAGGAGGCGGCTAGTTCAAGCCATTAGTCGCCACGCAACAGACTAGCAATTAGGCTGTCTGTACGTGAGTCGCTTGCCGCCGATGGACACCAGCAAGCGGGCCGCACGCTCTGAATCCTCGACGCCGAGTGACGAGCGGTTGTTGTAGCGGAATGAAAACT
>JAHCAM010000100.1 GCA_019634895.1 Steroidobacteraceae bacterium
TCGCCGCCGCGGGCAGCGACAGGCCGAGCGCCTGCGTCATCTGGACGACGAGCCCGAAGTCCTTCTGGTGCAGCCGCGCCTCGATGCCGGCCGCGAAGTCGCGCGCGACCATCTTCGGGCCCATCAGGTCGAGCATCCGGCTGCCGGCCATGCCGGCCTGCAGTGCCGGCAGCATCCGCGCCGGATCGACGCCGTTGGCCGACGCGAACAGCGTCGCCTCGGCGATGCCCTCGATGTTGACCACCTGGACGATCTGGTTGCAGGCCTTCACGACCTGCCCCGCGCCGTGCCCGCCGACGTGCGTGATCGTGCGCCCGAGCTTCTCCAGCAACGGGCGGGCGCGTTCGAGCACGGCCGCCTCGCCGCCGACGATGATCGACAGCGACGCCTGCTGCGCCCCGACCGCGCCACCCGACACCGGGCAGTCGAGCATGTCGACGCCCCGCTGCGCGAGGCGGCGCGCGAACTCGCGCGTGGCCACCGCCGAGATCGTCGAGAAGTCGATGACGACGCTGCCCACGGCGGTGGCGGCGGCCGCGCCGCGCTCGCCGAACAGCACCGCCTCGACGTCGGCGGTGTTGGTCACGTTGGTGCAGACGAATTCGGCGCCGCTCGCGGCCTCCGCGGGGCTCGCCGCATAGCGCGCGCCGCGCGCGATCAACGCACTCGCCGCCTCCCGGCGGCGCACGTGCACGGCGACCTCGTGACCCGCATCGAGCAGGTGCCCGATCATCGGCGCGCCCATCGCGCCCGCTCCGATGAATCCGATCTTCGACATTGGCTTGGCCTCCCGGCAGGACGTCGTTCGGCGCAGCATACCGCGCGCCGCGGGCGCGGCGAACGACTACTCGAGCCGCGCCACCTCGGCCCGGAACTCCCTGAGCACCTGCTCGGCGTTGGCCAGCCCGCGAGCCTTCGCGTCGACGATCCACTTGCGCTCGAGCGGCGCCACCCTTGTGCGCAATTCGTCCACGAAGGCCCTGGACGCAATCGTCGTCTGCACGCCCGTCGCCTGCATCAGCGCGGTGCCGCGCCGATCGGCCTGGTCCCACGCGCGGCCGAACAGCGTCGCGGCGTATTCGCCCGATAGCCGATCGATCGCCGCCTGGTCGGTCTTCGAGATCCGGTCCCACGCGGCCTGGTTCATCACGAACGCGAAGCTGGTGTTGTACAGGCCGCCGGGCACGATCGTGCAGTAGTGGATGGCCTTGTCGAGCCTGAGCGACGAGATCGACTCCGCGGGGGAGAATGTTCCGTCGATCGCGCCCGAGGCCAGCAGGTCCAGCGTCTCGGAGGCCGGCTTCATCGCGACGGTCGCGCCGATCGCCTTGGCGGTGTCGCTGACCGTACCGCCGTCGACGCGGAAGCGCAGCCCGCGAAGGTCGGCGAGCGATGCGATCGGGCGGCGCGCGTTGTAGATCTGGCCCGGCCCGTGCGTGAAGACGGCGATCACTCGCAGCCCACGCTGCTCGTTGAGCGCGGCCAGGTGCCGCGAGAAGATCCGCTGGTAGGCCACCGACGCGATCTCGGCCGATCCTCCCGCGAAAGGCAACTCGGCGATCTGCGTGATCGGGTACCGGCCCGGGGTATAGCCGTGCACCGAGAACGACAGGTCGGCCAGGCCGTCGCGCACGGCGTCGAAGGTGCCTGGCGGCGGGCTGACCGGCTTCGACAACGGGCTGCAATGCACGCGCCCGGCGGTAGCGCGCTCGACGTCCGCGCACCACTTCGCCTGCGACTGCGACAGCGGATGCGAGGCCGGCAGCCAGCTCGACGTGCGCAGCGTGACGGGCTGCGCGATGGCCGCGGCCGGCCAGGCCGCGGCGAGCGCGACGATGCAGGCTGCGCACAGCGCGGCAAGCAGTGCTGTCCACCGAGACGTCGCGATCGCAACGGCAGACACCACGGCAGACGCCGCGCCGGGCGACACGGCCGGTGCGACGATGCCGAATGCGTTGACCGCGCTCGTGCGCATGAGACTTCGACCTCTCCTCGACGTGGGGCGCAGCCGCGCGCGACCGGCGCGGCTGCGATCGGACAAGGATAAGCGGTGGCGGCACGCTGGCGACCGCCCGCGGGGCCGCGCGCGCATCGGGATTTTCCCG
>JAHCAM010000101.1 GCA_019634895.1 Steroidobacteraceae bacterium
AGCTGCTCGAATTCGAGGCGCGCTTCGGCGGCGTCGCCCGGCAGGTGTCGATCCCGATCGAGAACGTCTCGGCGATCTTCGCGCAGGAGAACGGCCACGGGATGGCGTTCGAGGTGCCCAAGGCGCTGGCATTGGCGCCGGAGGCCGGCGGCGACGATGCGGGCGCCGGGCAGCAGCCTCTCGAGTCCGACGCCGCGGCGGGGTCCGACGCGGCGTCGCTGCCGGTCGACGACGAAGGGGCGGCTGGCGCGACGGCAACGACGGGCCGCGCGCGCAAGCGGCCCAGGCTTGCGTCGGTGCCGGCGTCCGGCCAGGAGACTACGAAGCCGGGGCGCCGCAAGACCCAGATTGCGGCGGTGCCCGCCGCGACGAAGGCTGCGGCCGATTCCGCCGCGGCGGCGCAGCCCACTCCGGACGACGCTGCGACGTCGAAGGCCGAAGCGCCGGCCCGCCCGGCGGCCGACGGCGACGGCTCCGGCGACGACGAGCCCGGCCCCGGCGCTCCTCCGTCGGGAAGGCCGCACCTGAAGCGCGTGAAGTAGCCGCATCCGGCGCGCGACGGAATCGCGCGTCGCGAGGCTTCGGCTACACTTGCCCGACCGCGCCGGCTTAGCTCAGCTGGTAGAGCAATCGCCTTGTAAGCGATAGGTCGTCTGTTCGAGTCAGACAGCCGGCACCAGCGGCCGATGGGCGTCCATCGGGGGCGGCGCTGCGATGGCGCCTCCCGGGTGCGGCGACGCGGTCGCGCTAGGTCCGGGCGCGCGACCTCGCCTGGCGCCCGGCGTCCGCGAAATACCGTTTGATCGCTCCGGTGAAGCGCATCCGCGCGTGGCGCGAGCGCTCGAGCAGGCCCACGCGCCGGCGAACGTCGACGTCGGGCAACTCGACGACGCGCAGCTCGCGATCCTCGGACCAGCGCACGTTGGCAAGCTTGGGCACGATCGACACGCCGAAGCCCTGTCGGACGATTGCCAGGATCGCTTCGACCGAGTTCAGCTCCATCTCGTCGCGGACCTGTACCCGGGAGCGGTCGAGCACGTCCCTGACCAGCAGCCCGGTCCAGGTCTCGCGGTCGAAGCGGATGAACGGGGCTTCGCGCAGCGCCTGCAGCGGGTCCTTCGGAAGCTCGAAATGCGGGCGACGCGGCACGATCAGGACCATCGGCTCGACGTAGAGCTGGGTCCAGGCCAGGCTGCGGGGCAGGGTGCGCGGCGGACGCGTGACGATCGCCGCGTCGAGCAGCCCCTGCTCGACCTTGTTCGCGAAATCGCTCGACTGGCCGGCGAACAGCTTGACCTCGAGCCCCGGGTGCTCGCGCTTGAGCGACCACAGCGCGTCGGCGAAGGCGCCCATCAGCGTCGACACGAGCGCGCCCATGACCACCGTTCCGGACAGCGAGTCGCCGTCGCGGCCGCCGACCAGCTCCTCGTAGCGCAGCACGAGTTCCTCGATCCGCGGGATCGCGCGCCGCCCGGCGGTGTTGAGCACCACCGAGCGGCCGCTGCGATCGAACAACTTTTGCTTCAGGCTCTCCTCGAGCGCGCGCATCTGCAGGCCGACTGCGGCGGCGCTCAACCCCACTTCGCCGCCCGCGGCGGCGAAGCTGCCGTGCCTGGCCACGGCGAGGAAGGTCCTGAAGGTACGGATCGAGGACATTCGAAAGAAATCCTTTTGAATGTGCGAAGAATAATTCGTTTTCGCTTGACGGACCAAACCCGGACAATCGCTGGATGTCCAACAACCTGCGCGTCAAGGTCTGGCGCGGCGGCGCCGACGGCGGCTTCTCCACCTACGAGGTGCCGCGGCAGGCCAGCCAGACCGTGCTCGACGTCGTCACCTACATCCAGCGCCGGCTCGAGCCGACGCTGAGCTATCGCTTCTCGTGCCGCGTCGGCATGTGCGGCTCGTGCGCGATGGCCGTCAACGGCGTCGCGCGCTGGACCTGCCGGACGCACGTGTCGAAGGTCGTCGACGGCGATTCGCTGGAGATCGCGCCCCTGTCGAAC
>JAHCAM010000102.1 GCA_019634895.1 Steroidobacteraceae bacterium
CCAGCGATCTCATCTTATGCCGCCAACGGCTGCGCCGGAAGCTTGGCGAAGTAGTGCTCGTCCGGCGTTGCCTCGTTGAGGCTGGAGTGCGCTCGGCGCGCGTTGTACCAGCCCATGTAGTCGGCAATGTCGGCCCGCGCGGCGCTGACGCTGTCGTAGGCTTTGAGATACACGCGCTCGTACTTGACGCTGCGCCACAGCCGCTCGACGAAGACGTTGTCGCGCCAAGCGCCTCGCCCATCCATGCTCAACTGGCAGCCCTGCGCCAGAACCACGTCGGTGAACTCGGTGGCCGTGAACTGGCTGCCCTGGTCTGTGTTGACGATCTCGGGCAGACCCCAGCGCGCGAAGGCCTGCTCGATGACCTCCCTCGCATGACAGGCCTCCAGCGTGATGGCCACCTTGTGCGCCAGCACCCGGCGGCTGGCCACGTCCACCACGGCCGTCAGGTACACGAAGCCGCGCGCCATCGGGATGTAGGTCGTGTCCAGAGCCCAGACCTGGTTGGAACGGGTAATCGCCAGTGTGCGCAGCAGGTACGGATAGATCTTGTGGCCCGGCGCGCGCTTACTGGTGCCAGGCTGCGGCGCCAACGCCTCGATGCCCATGCGCTGCATGAGCGTTGCGATGTGGCGCCGGCCGACGCGCGCGCCTTCGCGCTGAAGTTGCCGGCGCAGCATGCGCGCCCCCATGAACGGATGCTCCAGGTGCAGTTCGTCGATTCTGCGCATCAACGCAAGGTCGGTCTGGCTGATGGGCCGCGGCAGGTAGTACACCGCGCCGCGGCTCATGCCCAGCAGGCTGGCTTGGCGCGTGATGGGCAGGGCGTGGTCTCGGTCAATCATGGCTTTGCGCTCAGCAATCCCGCCTTGGTGAGCGCGCGTTCTAAAAAATCATTCTCCAAGGCCAGCTGGCCGATCTTGGCGTGCAGCGGCGCCAGATCCACCGGCGGTGCGCCGTGCTGGCCCCTGCCGAACACATCGGCGGCGCCTTCAAGCAATTGACGCTTCCACTCGATCACCTGGCTGGCATGCAGTTCGAACTCCTTGCACAGCTCGGCCATCGTCTTGTCGTCACGCAAGGCGGCTAGGGCCACCCGCGCCTTGAACGCCGGACTGTGGGTGCGCCGCGTACGGCGCGCTGACTTCTTGACCATCGAAAACTCCTTCTCGCCAGACCGCCATCGGCCCAGCTCGGTGCCCGGAGTTTCCACTTATCGCGCTGTTCAGATTTGCGCGGCCACTTCTAACGCTCAGCCCACGAGCATCGCATTCACTCGCCGCACATACGCCGCCGGGTCTTCCAGTTGCCCGCCCTCGGCCAACATCGCCTGATCGAACAGGATGTTCGCCAGGTCGTCGAAGTGCGCACTGCCGTCGAGCCGCTTCACGAGCGCATGCTCGGGGTTCACTTCGAGTACTGGCTGCGTCGGCGGCGCTGCCTGACCGGCTTGCTTGAGCAGGCGCGCGAGGTGGCCGCTCATGTCACCCTCCTCGACGACGAGGCAAGCGGGTGAGTCGACGAGGCGCGTCGTCGCACGCACGTCCTTCGCGCGATCCTTGAGCGCTTCCTTGAGTTTCTCCAGCACCGGCTTGAAGGCTTCGGACGCGGCTTCGGCCTGCTTCTTCTCCTCCTCGTCCTGCAGCTTGCCGAGATCGACCGCGCCGCGGGCGACGTTCTGCAATTGCTTGCCGTCGAATTCATAGAGGTGCGAGAGCATCCACTCGTCGACGCGGTCGGTGAGCAGCAGGACCTCGATCCCCTTCTTGTGGAAGATCTCGAGCTGCGGGCTGCTCTTGGCCGCAGCCAGCGTGTCGGCGGTGATGTAGTAGATCGCCTCCTGGCCTTCCTTCATGCGGCCGACGTAGTCGCCGAATGAAACGGTCTGCGAGGCGCCTTCGTCGGCCTGCGTCGAGGCAAAGCGCAGCAGCTTGGCGAGGCGCTCCTGGTTCGTGAAGTCCTCGCCGATGCCCTCCTTGAGCACGGCGCCGAAGTCCTTCCAGAAC
>JAHCAM010000103.1 GCA_019634895.1 Steroidobacteraceae bacterium
CCGCGCGACGCCCGACTGGAAGGAGTTCATGGAGAAGGGCGCCTTCAAGGACAGTTTCATGACCGGCAAGGAATACACCGACTGGGTCGCGAAGGCCGAGGAACTGCATCGCACGCTGATGCGCGACGCCGGATTCCTCGCCAAGTGAGCGAGGGCGAGCACGCAGACCACCGCGCCGCGGCGCGGGTGGTCACGGTCGAGGTCGTCGTCGCGCTGCTGTTCGTGGCGCTGGGCGCCGTCGTGATGATCGACAGCCTGCGGCTCGGTGCCGGCTGGGCCGACGACGGCCCGCAGTCCGGCTACTTTCCGTTCTACGTCGGCACGCTGATGGTCGTCTCGGGCGTCGCCAACCTGTTCATCGCCGTGCGCAGGCGCTGGCTCGGCAGCGGACCCTTCGTGTCGCGCACCGAGCTGGGCCACGTGCTGCACGTGCTCGTGCCCACCGCGATCTTCGCGGCGCTGATCGGCTTCATCGGGCTGTACGTCGCGGCGGCGGTCTTCATCGGGTGGTTCATGGTGCGGCACGGGCGCTTCCGCTGGTACTCGGCGGCGGCCGTCGCGCTCGGCGTGCCGCTGCTGTTGTTCATGGTGTTCGAGCGCTGGTTCCTCGTGCCGCTGCCCAAGGGGCCGCTCGAGGCGATGCTCGGTCTCTAGCAGTTCGAAGGTCGGGCGATGGAAGAAGTCGGCAACCTGTTCCACGGTTTCGCGGTCGCGCTGACGCTGCCGAACCTGGGCTTCATGCTGGTCGGCATCCTGCTGGGGGTGCTGATCGGCGTCCTGCCTGGCCTGGGCGGCGCCAACGGCGTGGCGATCCTGCTGCCGCTCACCTTCAGCATGTCGCCCACCAGCGCGATCATCATGCTGTCGTGCATCTACTGGGGCGCGCTGTTCGGTGGGGCGATCACGTCGATCCTGTTCAACATCCCCGGCGAGCCCTGGTCGGTCGCGACCACCTTCGACGGCTATCCGCTCGCGCAGAAGGGCCGTGCGGGCGAGGCGCTCACCGCTGCGTTCACGTCGTCGTTCGTCGGCGCGTTCTTCGCGGTGCTGGTGATCACGTTCCTCGCGCCGCTGGTCGCGAAGTTCGCGCTCAAGTTCGGGCCCGCCGAGTTCTTCGGCGTGCAGTTCCTGACCTTTGCCAGCTTCATCGGGATGACGAAGTCGCCGCGATTCAAGACGCTGGCGGCGATGATGCTCGGCTTCGCGCTCGCCGCGGTGGGGCTGGACGGCGTGACCGGCCAGCTGAGGATGACCTTCGGCTCGACCTCGCTGCTCAAGGGCTTCGACTTCCTGACCGCCGTGATCGGCCTGTTCGGACTGGGCGAGATCCTGCTGACGATGGAAGAGGGCATGTCGTTCAAGGGCGGCAAGGCCGGGATCAACGCGCGCGTCGTGCTCGACACCTGGAAGCAGCTGCCGCGCTACTGGGCGACCTCGCTGCGCTCGACGGTGATCGGCTGCTGGATGGGCATCACGCCAGGCGGCGCGACGCCCGCGTCGTTCATGAGCTACGGCATCGCGAAGCGGTCGTCGAAGAACGGCGACAAGTTCGGTACCGGCGAGATCGAGGGCGTGGTTGCGCCCGAGACCGCGGCGCACGCGGCCGGCACCAGCGCGCTGCTGCCGATGCTCACGCTGGGCATTCCGGGGTCTCCGACCGCGGCGGTGCTGCTCGGCGGGTTGCTCATCTGGGGCCTGCAGCCCGGGCCGCTGCTGTTCGTCGAGCAGAAGGAGTTCGTCTGGGGCCTGATCGCGAGCATGTACCTGGGCAACGTCGTGGGCCTCGCGATCGTGCTCACCACGGTGCCGTGGTGGGCGGCCATCCTGCGTATCCCGTTCTCGATCATCGCGCCGGTGATCGTCGTCGTCTGCGCGGTCGGCGCGTACACGGTGCACAACTCGATGTTCGACGTCGGGATGATGGTCGTGTTCGGCGTGGTCGGCTACGTGTTCAAGAAGCTCGACTACCCGCTCGCGCCGCTGGTGCTGGCGCTGGTGCTG
>JAHCAM010000104.1 GCA_019634895.1 Steroidobacteraceae bacterium
CGACTCGGGAATGCCGTCCTCGGAGACGCGCACGGGCCGCCGCTCGGCCGCCGCCGGCGCCGCGTGCGATTCGGGCTCGCCCGCGGGCTCGGCGCGCTCGTTCTCGTCGGCGTCCGAGATGGTCGGCTTCAGGCCGAGGTCTTCGACGTTGACGACCTCGCCGTTCGAGAAGGCCAGCGCCCGCTCGAGCATGTTCTCGAGCTCGCGAACGTTGCCGGGGAAGTGATAGCTCTGCAGGTAGCGCACGGTGACCGACGCGAGCTTCGGCGCACGCGCCATGCCTGCGCGCGCGGCAAGCCGCGCGAGGATCGCCTCGGCGAGCGACGGGATGTCCTCGAGGCGTTCGCGCAGCGCCGGCAGCTTCAGCTCGATCACGTTCAATCGATAGAAGAGGTCCTGCCGAAAGCGCCCCGACGCGACGCACTGGGCGAGGTCCTGGTGCGTTGCGCTGATGATGCGCACGTCGACCGCCTCCTCGACCGTGGCGCCCACCTTGCGCACGCGCTTCTCCTGGATCGCGCGCAACAGCTTGACCTGCATGGCCAACGGCAGGTCGGCGACCTCGTCCAGGAACAGCGTGCCTCCGCTGGCGGCCTGGAAGAAGCCGTCGCGATCGTGGTCGGCGCCGGTGAACGCGCCCTTGCGATGACCGAAGAACTCGGCCTCCATCAACGCCTCGGGGATGGCGCCGCAGTTGACCGCGACGAACGGCTGCGCGGCACGCGGACCCGACTGGTGGATCAGGCGCGCCGCGAGCTCCTTGCCCGACCCGGACTCGCCGGTGATCGACACCGGCGCCATGCTGCGCGCGAGCCGCTGGATCTGCGCACGCACTTCCCGCATCGCCGCCGATTCACCCAGCAATTGCCAGGCCGGATCGCCTGGCGCGGGCACCTCGGCGCCACGCGCCGCGGGCGGCTGCGCGGGCAACTGGATCGCCGAGCGCACCAGGCTGCGCAGCGCGTCGAGCGCCACCGGCTTGGCGAGGTAGTCGAAGGCACCCGCCTTGAGCGCCGCAACCGCGTTCTCGGCGCTGCCGTAGGCGGTGATCACGGCCACCGGCGTCTGCGGGAAGCGGCGGTTCATGCCCGCGACCAGCGTCAGGCCGTCGCCGTCGGGCAGCCGCATGTCGGTGAGGCACAACGCGTACGCCTGGCGCTCGAGCAGCGTGTCGGCGTCGGCGAGGCTGCCCGCGCAATCGACGTCCAGTCCCATGCCGACCAGCGTGAGCTCGAGCAGCTCGCGCAGGTCGGCCTCGTCGTCGACCACCAGCACGCGCGGCGGGCGTCCCGCGGGGCGGGCGCCCGGCGCAGGCTGGGTGTCGGCGGAGTCTTTCATCGACGGGGCCCGATCAGTCTCGTTGCGGCTCGATGACGAATGCGCTGCGGTAGCGCGCCGACGGCGCGCCGGTCTCGTATCGGATCGTCGCCGCGTTCGCGTTGCATAACTCGCGCGCCAGGTACAACCCGAGCCCGGTGCCGCGGCTCTCGGTCGTGAAGAAGGGTTCGAACGCGTGTTCCAGCATCTCGGTCGGCAGGCCGGGCCCGTCGTCTGCGACTTTCAATTCTAATCGATGGGGCTCGCGCTCGCGCCACTCGATCAGCACGGCGCTCTCGTCCTGCGAGGCATAGCGCAGCGCGTTTCCGAGCAGGTTGAACAGCACCTGGCGCAGGTGGTTCGAGTCGAATCGGATCGGCCGGTCGGTCTCCAGCCGGACCGAGATCCGGCGCGGGTCCGCGCCCGACGCCGCGACGAACTCGGGCAGGAACCCCTTCAGGAACGCCGGCACGTCGATCGCCTCGTCGGCCGCGCGCTCGCGGCGCGCGATCGACAGCACGTCGCCGACGATCCGGTCGATGCGCACGGTGTTGTCCTCGACGATGCGGGCGAGCCGCGCCTGCGCCGGATCGTCGAGACGCTCGGCGAGCAGGC
>JAHCAM010000105.1 GCA_019634895.1 Steroidobacteraceae bacterium
CCAGCTCGCGGCGTCGTTCTAGACGTCCGCCGCCGCGAAGGTGTCGCAGGCCGCGGCGTCACCGGCCTCGAATCCACGCCTGAACCAGCCCACGCGCTGTTGCGAGCTGCCGTGCGTGAAGGAATCCGGCACCACCGCGCGGCCGGCGTTGCGCTGCAGCGTGTCGTCGCCGATCGCGCTGGCCGCGTTCAGCGCCTCCTCCGCGTCACCCGGCTCGAGCGCGCCCGCCGCCTCGGCGTGCCGCGCCCAGAGGCCCGCGTAGCAGTCGGCCTGCAGCTCGAGGCGCACCGAGAGCTGGTTGCCCTCGACCTCGCCGACGCGCCGCCTGAGCTCCCGCACCCGGCCCGAGGTGCCGAGCAGGTTCTGCACGTGGTGGCCGACCTCGTGCGCGACCACGTAGGCGCGTGCAAAGTCCCCGCTGGCGCCCAGGCGGGCATCGAGTTCGCCGAAGAACGACAAGTCGATGAACACGCGCTCGTCGGCCGGACAATAGAAGGGTCCCATCGCCGCCTCGGCGAATCCGCACGCGGATTCGACCGCGCCGCTGAAGAGCACGAGCGTCGGCTCGCGGTACTCGCCGCCCAGCCCGCGGAACACGGCGCCCCAGGCCTGCTCGGTGTCCGCGAGCACGACCGCGACCTGCGCGCGCCACTCGGCCTCGGTCGCGGTTTCGACGTAGGGCCCCTGCCCGACCCGGGTCGTGCCGACACCCTGCATGACCACCGCGGGATCCACCCCGAAGTACATCGCCAGCAGCACGAGCGCGACCGTGCCGATGCCGCCGCCGACCAGGCCGCGGCGCACGCGCATGCCGCGGCGGTCCTCGATGTTCCCACTCTGACGCCTGCCCTGCCAACGCATGACCATTGACCCCGCAATCGCGAACAACGCGGGTATCATGCTACTCCAGCACCATGCAAGCGCTCACCGACATCCTCGAGGCCTGGTTCGGCGCCGCCTGGCAGGCGCCGGTCATGTCCGCCGCGCGGGTCGCAGTGATCCTCGTGCTCGCTTTCCTGGCGCAGCGCGGGGCGCGCCGGCTGCTGCGGCTGCTGCGCCAGCGCATGACCGCGAACGCGGAGGACGCCGCGCACGTGCGCCGCGTCGAGACCGTGTTCCGCGTGCTGCGCTACTTCGCGACCGCGATCATCGTGCTGATCGGCGGATTGCTGGTCCTGTCCGAGCTCGGCGTGTCGATCGCGCCCATCCTGGGCGCGGCGGGCATCGTCGGCATCGCCGTGGGCTTCGGCGCGCAGAGCCTGGTGAAGGACTATTTCTCCGGCTTCTTCCTGCTGCTCGAGAACCAGATCGCGCGCGGCGACGTGGTGCGCATCGCCGACTGCAGCGGGATGGTCGAGGACATCACCCTGCGCTACGTCCGGCTGCGCGACTTCTCCGGTAACGTGCACTACGTGCCGAACGGCCTGGTCAAGACGGTCACCAACATGAGCCGCGAGTTCTCCTTCGCGGTCATGGACGTCGGCGTCGCCTACCGCGAGGACCTCGATGAGGTATTTGCCGTGATGAAGGAGACGGCGGACGCGCTGCAGCGGGACCCGGAGTTCGCCGCGCGCATCCTGGAGCCGCTCGAGATCGCGGGCGTGGACAGTTTCGCGGATTCGGCCGTCATCGTCCGCTGCCGGTTCAGGACGCAGGTGCTGGAGCAGTGGCGGGTGCGCCGCGAGTACCTGAAGCGGCTCAAGGCGGCGTTCGACGCGCGCGGCATCGAGATTCCCTACCCGCACCTCACCCTGTACGCGGGCGCCGACCGGAAGGGCAACGCCCAGCCGCTGCGGGTCCGCCAGGAATAGCGGCGCTCAGATCAGCGCGTATTCGCGCGCCAGCAGCCAGGTCAGCGTGACCCACATGAGCACGAGCAGCGGCAGCCCCGCGCGCACGAAGTCGTTGAAGCGGTAGCCGGCCGCGG
>JAHCAM010000106.1 GCA_019634895.1 Steroidobacteraceae bacterium
GCCATGCCGAGGCGGCGATCAGCGGCGCGACGCTGGCCGAACTCGCCGCCGGGCGGTTCGTCTCCGCAGCGGGCCGGCAGCAGGCAAAATACCTGACACGCGCGATCCTCTCGCACCACCTCGAAGGCGCGCCGCTGAACACCCGGCAGATCCTGATCGACCTGCAGAAGCTCTGAACCGCCATCTCGGCCCAGCCCGGATCCTCCCGCCATGATCGAACTCGGCGTCAACATCGACCACGTCGCCACCGTGCGACAGGCGCGCCGCACCTACGAACCCGACCCCGTCTGGGCGGCGGTGGAAGCGCACCTGGGCGGCGCCGACGGCATCACCGTGCACCTGCGCGAGGACCGCCGACACATCCAGGACGCCGACGTGCGGCGACTGCGCGAGCTCACGCACATCAAGCTGAACCTCGAGATGGCCGCCACCGACGAGATGGTCGACATCGCGCTGCAGCTTCGCCCGGAGATGGCGATGCTGGTGCCCGAGGGCCGCCACGAAATCACCACCGAGGGCGGGCTGGACATCGCGGCCCAGACGGGCCGGCTCGCGAAGGTCGTGGCGAAGCTCGCCGACGCGGGCATCGTGAGCAGCGTGTTCATCGACGCCGAACTGCGCCAGGTCGAGGCGGCGGCGCGGATCGGCGCGCGTGTCTGCGAGCTGCACACCGGGCCGTATGCGCACGCCTTCCACTCGCAGGGGCGCGACGCCGAGAGCCCCCCGGTGCTGGCCGAACTGGCCAGGCTGCGCGACGCCGGCGCCGCGATCCGCGGGCTGGGCATGCGTTTCAACGCCGGACACGCGCTGAACTACTTCAACGTGCAGCCGGTGGCGGCGCTGCCCGGCGTGCGCGAGCTGCACATCGGGCACGCGATCGTCTCGCGTGCGCTGTTCGTCGGTATGCGCGAGGCGGTGCGCGAGATGAAGCGCCTGATCCGCGAGGGCGCCGCGGGCCGCGCCTCATGATCTACGGGATCGGCACCGACATCGTGATGGTCGCGCGGGTGCAGGGCCTGCTCGACCGCTACGGCGAGCGCTTCGCGCGGCGCGTGCTCGGGCCCGACGAGTTGGCCGAGTACCGGCGCCGCCTGGACAAGGCCGGACACGGCAACGGCTATGCCGCGCGCTACCTCGCCAAGCGCTTTGCCGCGAAAGAGGCGTTCAGCAAGGCGCTGGGGCTCGGCCTGCGCGGCCCGATGACGCTGTTGTCGCTGCAGGTGCTCAACGATGCCCGCGGCCGTCCGGTGGCGAGCGCGCGCAACGAGCTCGAGCCGTACCTGCGCGAGCGCGGCCTGGTCGCGCACGTCTCGCTGTCGGACGAGGTCGACAGCGCGGTGGCGTTCGTGATCCTCGAGCAGAAGGGGCACTGATGGAGCGGACGGGGCAGGCAGGGCAGGTGGACGCGCAGGCGGCGCACGAGGGCCGGATGAAGCTGCCGCGCGGGCCGGTGGTCGTCGACGTCCAGGGGCTCGCGCTCGACGACGCCGAACGGACGCGACTGATGCACCCGCTGGTCGGCGGGGTGATCCTCTTCGCCCGCAACTTCGAGTCGCGCAAGCAGGTGGCGCGCCTGTGCGACGAGATCCACTCGCTGCGCCGGCCCAAGCTGCTGGTCTGCGTCGACCACGAGGGCGGGCGGGTGCAGCGCTTCCACAAGGGGTTCACGCGCGTACCGCCGATGCGCGAGCTCGGCCGCCTCTGGGACCGCGACGTCCTCGGCGCGTGCCGGCGTGCGACCGAGGTCGGCCAGACGATCGGGCGCGAGCTGCGCGAGGTCGGCGTCGACCTCAGCTTCACGCCGGTGCTCGACCTCGACTGGGGCCGCTCGGGGGTCATCGGCGACCGGGCGTTTCACGCCGACCCGCGCGTCGTCGCGATGCTGGCGCGTTGCCTGACCCACGGCCTGCTGCTGTC
>JAHCAM010000107.1 GCA_019634895.1 Steroidobacteraceae bacterium
GCGTGATGCCCGACGCGTCCTCGACGACGTCGACCGGCGGCAGCAGCGTGGCTTCGCTGCGCGCGTCGGCGCCCTTCCTGGCGACTGCGGTGCTTTCGCTCATGCTCTGGCCCTCCGTATTCACTGGATGTCGATGCGACGAGGCCGCGCGGCCTCGCGGCGCTTCAGGCTGACGTGCAGCACGCCGTCGCGGTAGCGCGCCTCGACCGCGTTCGGGTTGATGTCGTCGGGCAGCGTCACCACGCGCCGGAACCGGCCGGCGAAGCGTTCGTCGATGTGCACGGTGGCCTTCTCGTCGCGGCCCGGCAGGTCGCTCTTGCGCTCGCCGGCCAGGGTCAGTACGCCCTTCTCGATCTGGACGTCCAGGCTCGCCGGGTCGAGCCCGGGGGCGAAGGCGTACACCTCGACCGAGCCCGGCGTACTGCCGACGTTCATCGCCGGAAATCCGCCGCGGCCCAGGCCGCGAATGCTCGGCGACAGTTCGAAGGCCTGCTGCACTTCGCGCTGCAGGCGGTCCATCTCCGCGAACAGGTCGCGGGGAAACAGGGATCGATACATCGCGCACTCCTCCGTGAAGGTGGAACCGGGCGCCGCCCCGCACGCCGGCGACCCGGCGCCCACGCCGGCTGATCTAGGGCCCGCGCCACGCCATTTCAAGCCCTCTGGTGGCGCCGCCGAGGCCTCTGTTCGTGACCAATCTTTGACAAAAAAGCGAAGGTCATTCCCGGATTCAGTGCTTTTTCCGCATCAATCGACCCGCTAAGCTGTCGAGCATGGGAATCGCAAGCCCCCGCTCGGCCAGTTCGCCCGCCCCGCTCCGGGCGGTGGTCTTCGACGCCTACGGCACGCTGTTCGACGTCCACTCGGTGGCCAGTCTCGCCGAGCAGCTGTTTCCGGGCAAGGGCGACGCGCTGTCGCAGCTGTGGCGCCAGAAGCAGCTCGAGTACTCGTGGCTGCGCGCGATGTCCGGCCGCTACAAGCCGTTCTGGGACGTCACCCGCGATGCGCTGCGCTTCGCCGCCGCCCGCCTGGCGCTGCGGCTGGCGCCCGAGCTCGAGGTGCGGCTGATGAACCAGTACGCCAGCCTGTCGGCGTTCCCGGAGAACCTGGACGCGCTGCGCGCGCTCAAGGCCGCCGGGCTGCCGCTGGGCATCCTGAGCAACGGCAATCGCGAGATGATCGAGGTGTCGGTGCGCAGCGCGGGCATGACCGGACTGTTCGAGCACCTGCTGTCCTCGCAGGACGTCGAGACCTTCAAGACCTCCGCGCCGATCTACGCGCTGGCGCCCGCGGCGTTCGGGTGCCGCGCCCGCGAGATCCTGTTCGTCTCGTCGAACTGCTGGGATGCGATCGGCGCGCGCTGGTACGGCTATGCCAGCTTCTGGGTCAATCGCGCCGGCGCGCCGCTCGAGCAGCTCGACACCGAGCCCGACCACACCGGAAGCCTGCTCACCGACGTGCTTGCGGTCGCACTGCGCTGAGTCACCGCGCCCGCGCGACCCGACCGCTTTCCGCGAATCCATTACGATCCCCGCAACCTCCCCGGAGACGATCCCATGACCGAGCGCATCGAGAAATTCGGCCTGCAGGTGGCCCGCAGCCTGTACGACATGATCGAACGCGAGGCCCTGCCCGGCACCGGCGTCTCGTCCGATCGGTTCTGGACGGGACTGTCGGAGCTCGTGCACGACAAGGGACCGAAGAACCGTGCGCTGCTCGCCAGGCGCGACGCACTGCAGGCGAGCATCGACGCGTGGCATCGCGAGCGTCGCGGCAAGCCGCACGACGCGGCCGCCTACACCGCGTTCCTGTCGGAGATCGGCTACCTCGTCCCCGAGGGGCCCGACTTCGCGGTCGAGA
>JAHCAM010000108.1 GCA_019634895.1 Steroidobacteraceae bacterium
TCGGCGCTGTGGGACATCGTCACCGCCTGGGCCACCGGCGTCACGCCGCGCGGCACCATGACCTGGCCGGCCGAGATCGAATGGCGCAAGGGCGTGATGGCGAAGTTCAAGGAATGGAGCCCGCCGCCCGCGATCGGCACCGCGCCGGAGGTGATCCAGGAGCCGTTCACGATCGTGCTCTGGGGCGTGACCAACAAGTCGCTCGCCGACTGGGCCGCGGTGCAGGAAGTGGGCGACCCCGACACCATCACCGAGCTCAAGGGCTTCGCCGGCAGCCCCGGCATCGTCGAAGGCAAGGCGCGGGTGTGCAAGACCGTCGCCGAAGTCGGGGAGCTCCTGGAGGGCGAGATCCTCGTCGCGCCGACGACCTCGCCGTCGTGGGCGCCGGCATTCGCCAAGATCGGCGCCTGCATCACCGATGTCGGCGGCGTCATGAGCCACGCCGCGATCGTCTGCCGCGAATACGGCATGCCCGCGGTGGTCGGCACCGGCATGGCGACCAAGATCATCAAGACCGGCATGCAGATTCGCGTCGACGGCTCGACCGGTGCGGTGAGCATCACGCGCTGACGCGACGACGATGAGCGCACTGATGCACGCGGTGGACGTTGCGGCACGGCCCGGGACCTCGGGCCTGCCACTCGTCACCTGGTTCGAGGACTGCCGCAAGGACTCGGTGGCGCTCGTCGGTGGCAAGTGCTCTTCGCTCGGCGAACTCATCAACGCCGGCGTGCGCGTGCCGCCCGGCTTCGCACTCACGACCGAAGGCTTTCGGCGCTTCATGGCCGACGCCGGCATCGTGCGCGAGGTGCGCGCGCTGCTCGCCGGAATCGACATGAAGGATCTCGATGCGCTGGAGGCCGCGAGCGAGCGCATCCGGGCAACGATAGAGGCGCACGACTTCTCCGAGCAGATGGAGGACGAGATCGCCGAGTGCTACCGCAAACTGTCGCTGCGCTGCGGCCTGCCGGCGGCGCCGGTCGCGGTGCGATCGAGCGCGACCGCCGAGGACCTCGCCGACGCCAGCTTTGCCGGGCAGCAGGACACCTATCTCTGGGTTCGCGGCATCGACGAAGTGCTGCACCACATGCGGCGCTGCATCTCGAGCCTGTACACCGGGCGCGCGATCGACTACCGCGCCAAGCACCATTTCGACGACGAACAACTCGCGATCAGCGTCGGCGTGCAGAAGATGGCCAACGCCTACACCGCGGGCGTGATGTTCACGATCCACCCCGCCAACGGCGACCGCTCGGTGATCGTGATCGACTCGAACTTCGGCTTCGGCGAATCGGTCGTCTCGGGCGAGGTGACACCGGATCACTTCGTCGTCAACAAGATCACGCTCGACATCATCGACCGCACGATTTCGCAAAAGCTCGTCTGCGTCACCGTCGACCGCAAGACGCAGACCTCATGCACGACCGACGTGCCACTCGAGCGCCAGCGCGTGCAATCGTTGATCGACGACGAGATCACCGAGCTCGCCTGGATGGGCAAGCAGATCGAGAAGCACTACGGCCGGCCGATGGACATCGAGTGGGCGGTCGACAAGGACCTGCCGGCGGGCGGCAACATCTTCATCCTCCAAGCGCGCCCCGAGACGGTGTGGAGCGCACGCGCCAAGGCACCGGTCGTCAAGACGGCCGGCTCGGCGATGGACTACATCCTGTCCGGCATATTGGCCGGCAAGAAGGTGAGCTGAGGTGGACGCGGCCCAGCCTCAACTGGTAGTTCACGCGCCATTGCGGGAGCTACGAGCGGGATATGGCCCCGATCAAGCGGTCGGTGATCGGCGCGGCAAAGGCGCGCCCGGGCAGTCCACGGCGCTTCACCTCCGCGGTCGGCGCTGTG
>JAHCAM010000109.1 GCA_019634895.1 Steroidobacteraceae bacterium
TGGCGTTCGAGATCGAAGGCCGCGACAGCGTCGAGCCGATCGTGCGCGGCCAGCACGCGCGCTTCGTCGTCGATGTCGCGAAGACCGCGCAGCGCCTTGCGGCGAAGGCGCAGAAAGCGCAGCAGGCGGGCGCGTAGTGGTTCGCGCGTCCGCACCGCACTGGAGGCTCCCGCGATGAAAGCTGCGAGCACCGTCAAGCGCGTGCCGACCTACTGCTACCAGTGCGTCGCCGGGCCGGACCTGTTGACGGTCAAGGTCGAGGACGGCGTCGCGGTCGAAGTCGAGCCGAACTTCTGCGCCGAGAAGATCCACCCCGGCGGCGGCAAGGTCTGCGTCAAGGCCTACGGTCTGGTGCAAAAGACCTACAACCCGAACCGGGTGCTGTCGCCGATGAAGCGCACCAACCCGAAGAAGGGGCGCGACGAGGATCCGGGTTTCGTGCCGATCTCGTGGGACGAAGCGTTCGACCTCATCGGCGAGCGCCTGACCAAGCTGCGCGAAGAGGGGCTGCTCGACGCCTCGGGCTACCCGCGCCTCGCGGCGAGCTTCGGCGGCGGCGGCACGCCGCAGTTCTACATGGGCACCTTCCCCGCGTTCCTCGCCGCGTGGGGCGCGGTGGACATGGGGTTCGGCTCGGGGCAGGGCGTCAAGTGCGACCACTCCGAGCACCTCTACGGCGAGTTCTGGCACCGCGCGTTCATCGTCGCCGCCGACACGCCGACGACGCGCTACCTGATCTCCTGCGGCTCCAACATCGAAGCCTCGGGCGGCGTCGTCGGCGTCTGGCGCCACTCGAACGCGCGCATCCGCGGCATGAAGCGGGTGCAGGTCGAGCCGCACCTGTCGGTCACCGGCGCGTGCTCGGCGCAATGGGTGCCGATCAAGCCGAAGACCGACCCCGCCTTCCTCTACGCGCTGATGCACGTGATGCTGCACGAGATGCCGCGCGAGCGGCTCGACCTGCCGCACCTCAAGCGGCTCACCGGCTCACCCTACCTCGTCGGGCCCAACGGCTACTACCTGCGCGACCGCGCGACGAAGAAACCCCTCGTGTGGGACCTGCGCTCGGGCCAGGCGGTGGTGCACGACACCCCCGACATCGATGAGCGGCTCGAAGGCCGCGCGGTCGTCGATGCGGTCGAGATCGGCGCCGACGAAGAGGTGCTCGGCGACGGCATGCTCGAAGGCGAGACCGGCTTCGACAAGCTCGTCGCCCATCTCGCCCCCTATTCGCCCGAATGGGCCGAAGGCATCTGCGACGTGCCGGCGGCGACGATGCGCAAGATCGCGCAGGAATACGTGCAGCACGCCTGCGTCGGCCAGACGATAGAGATCGAGGGCGTGACGCTGCCCTACCGGCCGGTCGCGGTGACGCTCGGCAAGACCGTCAACAACGGCTGGGGCGGCTACGAATGCTGCTGGGCGCGCACGCTGCTCGCAACGCTGGTCGGCGCGCTCGAAGTGCCCGGCGGCACGCTCGGCACGACGGTGCGCCTGGTGCGGCCGATGGCCGAGCGGCTGCAGAGCGCACAGCGCGGCCCCGACGGCTTCATGAACTACCCGATGAACCCGACCGACAAGGCGACCTGGTCGCCGCGGCCGAACATCCGCAACGCCTACAAGTCGATGGTGCCGCTCACCGGCAACGGCGCCTGGGCGCAGGCGCTCGGGCCGACGCATTTCTCGTGGATGTTCCTCGACAAGACGCCCAAGGGCCTGCCGACGGTGACCTTCCCTGACGTCTGGTTCGTCTACCGCACCAATCCCGCAATCTCGTTCTGGGACACCGACGCGCTCGGCGAGAAGATCGCGCGCTTCCCGTTCGTCGTCGCGATGACCTAC
>JAHCAM010000011.1 GCA_019634895.1 Steroidobacteraceae bacterium
GCAGGCGACTCGATCAGCAGCTGCGCGCGGTGCCGGCCGGCGCGCCGCTCCATCGCCGCCGGCGCCGGGCCGAGGATGCGCAGCCCCGGCGGGCGCGGCGCCGGCGCGGCGGCGAGCGCCGCCTGCAGGAAGGCGCGGACCTCGCCGCGCGCCGGCGCATCCGCCCGCAGCAGCGCAAGGTGCGAGTACGGCGGCCATCCCGCGGCGCGCCGCTCCTCGAGGCCCCGCGCCGCGAACCCGTCGTAGCCCTCGCGGATCAGGCACTGCAGCAACGGGTGCTCGGGGTAGCTGGTCTGGATCAGCACCTCGCCGGGACGGTCGCCGCGGCCCGCGCGCCCGGCGACCTGCACGATCTGCTGCGCGAGCCGCTCGCTGGCGCGGAAGTCGGCGCCGAACAGTCCCTGGTCGGCGGCGAGCACGACCACCAGCGTCACGTCGGGGAAGTCGTGGCCCTTGGTCAGCATCTGCGTGCCGAGCAGGATGCGTGCGCGCCCGTCCGCGGCCGCAGCCAGCGCCTGCTCCATCTCGCCGCGCCGGCGGATCACGTCGCGGTCCACGCGCACCAGGGGCGCGCCGGGGAAGCGCGCGGCGAGCGCGGACTCGACGCGCTCGGTGCCCTCGCCGACCGGCGCGAGCTCGTTGCCGCAGCGCGGGCAGCCGTAGGGCATCGGCTCGTCGGCGCCACAGTGGTGGCAGACGAGCCGCGCGCGGCCCATGTGCACCGTGAGCCTGGCGTCGCAGGAACGGCAGGGCGCGGTGTAGCCGCAGCCCGGGCAGAACAGCGTCGGCGCCCAGCCGCGGCGGTTGAGGAAAACCAGCACCTGCCCGCCGTCGCCGAGGTGGCGTTCGATCGCGGCGGCGGCCTGCGGCGAGAGCCCGTCGCGGGCGGGATTGACGCGCAGGTCCACGACCGCGACGCGCGGCTTGCCGGCGCGGCCGGTGCGCTCGGGCAACGACAGCCTGGCATAGCGGCCGGCGGCGACGTTCGCGAGCGACTCGAACGAGGGCGTGGCGGAACCCAGCACGACCGGGACGCCCGCGAGCGAGGCGCGCAGCACCGCGAGGTCGCGCGCCGAATAGCGGAAGCCCTCCTGCTGCTTGTAGGAGGCGTCGTGCTCCTCGTCCACGACCACGATGCCGGGCGCGGGCATCGGCGTGAACACCGCCGAACGCGTGCCGATGACGACCGGCGCGCGTCCGGCGGCCGCGGCACGGAAGGCCGCGGCCCGCGCGCCGTCCGCGAGCGAGGAATGCAGCGCGACGATCGGCACGGCGAGCCGCTCGCGGAAGCGTGCGACCAGCTGCGGCGTGAGCGCGATCTCGGGCACCAGCACCAGCGCGCCGCGGCCGGCCGCGAGCGCGCGCGCGATGAGCTGCAGGTACACCTCGGTCTTGCCGCTGCCGGTGACGCCGTGCAGCAGGAACGCGCCATAGCCCCCGAGCGCGGAGCCGACGGCCGCGCAGGCGGCGGACTGGTCCGGCGTGAGCGCGGGACCCGCAAGGCCGAGGCCGGACGGCGGCGGCGCTTCCGGCCGCTCGAACGACTCGGCCCAGCCGCGGCGCACGAAAGACTTCAGCGCGTCGCGCAGGCCGGCCGTGGCGATCGCATCCGCGTCCGCGCCGGCGCTGCCGATCAGGCCGGCCAGCTCCTGCTGCCGCGCGCCGAGCCGGGCGGCGGGCAACTCGGCCTGCCCGCGCTGCGACAGCCGCCACACGGTCTCGTCCATGCGCGATGGCGCGCCGCCGCGCAGCATCTTCGGCATCGCGGCGAACAGGACCTCGCCGAGCGGATGGTGGTAGTAGTCGGCCGCCCACAGCAGCAGCCCGAAGGCCGTCTCGTCCCACAGGGGTTCATCGTCGAGCGCCGCCAGCGCGCGCTTCAGTTGCGCGCGCGGCAGCGCGCTCTGCTGCGCGACGGCCGCGACCACCCCGATCGCGCGCTGCCGGCCGAGCGGTACGCGCACGCGCATGCCCGCGCGAGGCTGCGGCTCGCCCGCGGGAGGCAGGTAGTCGAAGCGCCGCCTGAGCGGCGTGTCGAAGACCACCTGCAGTATCTGCGAATCGGTGCCCAATTATCCTTGTAAATCAATGAGTTGAGAAACGCGAGGGCGGGCGTCAACGCCCGCCGCGGAAGCGACGTTATATCACCGAGGCGGGGCCTGGAGTCGCGCGCCGATGCCGGAGGAGCCGTTGACCCGCTCTGCTACGCTTCCCGCGCCCGCGGCGCGCTGCGCCGGACGGAGCGCAATTCGGGAGGCGGCCCTGGACACGGAACGCGCACTGGAGCGCTTCCTCGCCGGCATCGAGCGGCGTGCGTTCGGCATCGCGAGGCTTGCGCTCGGCGATCACGCGGAGGCCGAGGATGCGGTGCAGGACGCGATGATCCGCCTGGTGCGGAACTACGCGGGCCGTCCGGCGGAGCAGTGGCGGCCGTTGTTCTACCGGATCCTGCGCAACCGCATCACCGACAGCCAGCGCCGGCGGAAGGTGCGCCGCGCGGTGATCGCCTGGTGGCCCGGCGGCGATGGGGACGGCGATGCGCCTGACCCGGTGGACTCCGCGGCAGACCCGGGCGGCGGGCCCGACGCCGCGCTCGAGGGCGAGGAATTCCTCGCGCGCATCCAGCGGGTGCTCGCCGGGCTTTCCAGCCGGCAGCGCGAGGCGTTCATGCTCAGGAACTTCGAGGGCATGGACGTGGCGCAGACGGCGATCGCGATGGGATGTTCCGAAGGCAGCGTGAAGACGCATTACTTCCGCGCGCTGCAGGCATTGCAGGAGGTGCTTGGGGAATGGAAGACATGAACGAGCGGATGCGGGAACTGGAGCGGCGCAGCCGTGCCGCCTTCGACGAGGGCGTCGCTGGGCTACCTGTCGCCACGCGCACGCGCCTGGCGCGCGCCCGCGCGACCGCACTCGGCGAACTGCGGCGCCGGCGCCTGCGCGGCTTCCCGGCGTGGATTCCTGCCGGTGCAGTTGCCGCCGCCGCGATCGCCGGCGTGATGCTGTGGCAGGACGAGCGGGCGCCGCCGGGGGAAACCGCGCTCGCGCAGTTCGAGGACCTGGACCTGGTCGCCGGTGCGGAGGATTTCGACATGTTCGCGGAGGATGGCGACTTCTATGCCTGGGCGACCGACGAGGCGGCCAGGGACATGGGTTGAGGCGATGCGGCGCGCCTGGATTGCGGCCTGCCTGATGGCCTTGCCGGCCACGGCGTCCGAGCCGCCGCGGCCGCCGCCGGACCCCGAGTTCCTGGAGTTCCTCGCGGAACTCGGCGGCGAGGACGAGGAGTTCCAGGAGTACATCGAGTCGCGCAAGGGCGAGAGAGAGCTGAAGCGCGCGGAGAAGAAGGCTTCGAAGGATGACGACCATGAATAGACTCACATGGATTCTCGCAGCGTGGCTCGTGCTGGCGATGGCGCCTGGGCTGGCGCAGGCACAGGACCCGGCGCGGCCCGCGGCGCCCGACACGACGCCCGGCATCGCCTGGGACCAGCTCGACGCCGAGCAGCAGCGGATCCTCGCCGGGCAGCGCGCGGCCTGGGACTCGCTGCCGCCGGGCCGCCAGCAGGCGATGGCGCAGGGCGCCGGGCGCTGGGCATCCATGACGCCCGAGCAGCGCGCGAAGGCCGAAGAGCGCTGGCGCAAGTGGCGTACGCTGCCGCCGGATGAGCGCGCGAAGCTCCGCGAGCGCTGGCGGCGCTACCACCAGCTCCCGCCGGAGCAGAAAGAACTGCTGCGCGACGATTTCCGCCGCTACCAGCAGCTCTCGGAGGAACAGCGGGAACGCCTGCGCGAGCGCTGGCGCCAGATGACGCCCGAGGAGCGCCAGCGCGCCGTCGAGCGCCGCCAGCAGCGGCCCGCGCAGCAGCCGATGCAGCGGCCGGCGCCCGCGCCGCCGGCCCGCCGCCCGGCGGGCTGAGGCGCCACTCGCATCCGTCGCCGCATCGTGGGAGGATGGTCCGCAGCCGTCCTGCCCGCCGCGGAGGCCGCGATGTCCGAGAGGAAACTCAAGCGATCGAAGGACCGCATGATCGCCGGCGTGTGCGGCGGGATCGCGGAATGGTACGGCTGGAAGCCGGACCGCGTGCGGATCGCCTACGTGATCCTGTCGCTGCTTTCCGCCGCCTTCCCCGGCATCATCGTCTACCTGCTGCTCTGGCTGGTGATGCCCGACGAATGATGGACCGCCGCTGCATCGCGCTCTACGACGAGTTCACCCACGGCGTCATGCCGCGGCGCGATTTCCTCGCGCGCCTCGCCCGCATCGCGGGCAGCGCGGCCGCGGCCGCCACGCTGCTGCCGCTGCTGGAGAACCGCTACGCGGACGCGGCGACGGTGGCGCCGGACGACCCGGCGCTCGCCGCCGGCCGCGAGAGCTTCGAGGGCCCGGCGGGTGCGGTGTCCTGCTACGTGGCGCGGCAGCGGTCGGCGCCGGAACGCCGGCCCGCGGTCATCGTGATCCACGAGAACCGCGGCCTCAACCCGCACATCGAGGACGTCGCGCGGCGCGCGGCGCTGGCGGGCTTCCTCGCCGTCGCGCCCGATGCGCTCTCGGGCACGGGAGGCACGCCCGCGGACGAGGACGAGGCGCGCAGGCAGATCGGCGCGCTCGATCGCGAGACCGCGCTCGGCATCTATCTCGCGGCAGTCCGCTTCGCCGCGGGGCATGCGCATTCGACCGGCAAGGTCGGCTGCGTCGGCTTCTGCTGGGGCGGGGGGATGTCGGGCCGGCTCGCGGCGAATTCCCCGGAGCTGAATGCAGCGGTCGTTTACTACGGCAGCCCGCCGTCGGCGGAGGAGGCGGCGCGTGTCCGCGTCCCCGTCATGATGCACTACGCCGGCCGCGACGAGCGCATCAACAACGCGGTGCCGGCCTTCGACGCAGCTCTGCGCTCGATCGGCGTGCGCTACGAGATGCACTTCTACGCCGACACCGACCACGCCTTCCACAACGACACCAACGCCGCCCGCTACGACGAGACTGCCGCAAGATTGTCCTGGCGCCGCACCGTCGAATTCCTCGCGCGCGAACTCGGCGCCTGATGCATGCGCTGCGCGTTGCGGGAGCGCGCGGCGCTCCCTCGTTCGCGCCGCCGGAACTTACGCGCTCGCTCGGGTCGCCGCACGCTCCCGCAACGCGCAGCGATGCGGCCGGCGCCGGGTCACGCGGACGAATGCGCGGAGATGGCTGGAGGCGAGGGGCAGTCCGTCTGCGGTCCGTGGTTGAGTCGCGCGCAGCGGGTCTTGCGGCATGCCGCGCCGGTACCGCGCGCACTGGCCGGGCGGGGCCCGAGCGAGCGCGTAAGTTCCGGCGGCGCGAGCGAGGGAACCCCGCCCGGCCAGCAGGCGCGGAACGGATGCGCTACCCCGCAGCCTTGACCGCGTGGATCAACTCGGCGGCGACCTTCTGCGCGTCGCCGTACACCATGCGCGTGTTGTCGAGGTAGAACAGGTGGTTCTCGATGCCCGAGAATCCCGCGCCCTTGCCGCGCTTGATCACCAGCACGTTCTTCGCCTTGTCCGCGTTCAGGATCGGCATGCCGTAGATCGGGCTCGACTTGTCGGTGCGCGCGACCGGGTTGACCACGTCGTTGGCGCCGATCACCAGCGCCACGTCGGTGGTGTCGAACTCCGCGTTGATCTCGTCGAGGTCGGAGATCAGGTCGTAGGGCACGCCGGCCTCGGCCAGCAGCACGTTCATGTGCCCCGGCATGCGGCCCGCGACCGGGTGGATCGCGAAGCGCACCATCACGCCCTTGTCGATCAGCAGCTGGCACAGCTCCCAGACCTTGTGCTGCGCCTGCGCGACCGCCATGCCGTAGCCCGGGATCACGATCACCCTCTGCGCGAACGCCATCATGATCCCGGCATCCGACGGCTCGATCGGCTTGAGCGAGCCGGTCACTCCCTCGGCTGCCGCGGCCGGCCCCTCGCCGAAGCCCGAGAACAGCACGTTGCCGAGCGAACGGTTCATCGCCTTCGCCATCAGCTGGGTGAGCAGCGTGCCCGCCGAGCCCACCACGATGCCGGCGATGATCATCGCCGCGTTCTCGAGCACGAAACCCTCGAAGGCGACCGCGAGGCCGGTCAGCGCGTTGTACAGCGAGATCACGACCGGCATGTCGGCGCCGCCGATCGGCAGCGTCATGGTGATGCCGAGCAGCAGCGCCAGCGCGAAGAACGCGATGACCATGCCGAGCGTCGGATGGCCGGAGATCACGATCCAGGCGCCGATCGCGACCGTGGCCGCCGTGATCACGAGGTTCACGAGCTGCTGGCCCTTGAAGCGGAAGCTGCGCTTGATCAGGTCCTGCAGCTTGCCGAAGGCGATCAGCGAGCCCGAGAAGCTGACCGAGCCGATGAAGGCGCCGGCCGCCGCCAGCGTGGTGACCACCGGGCCGTGGTGCGCGTCGCCGGCGGGATCCGTGGTGGTCATGCGCAGCAGCTCGACCGCGGCGATCGCCGCCGCCGCGCCGCCGCCCATGCCGTTGTAGAGCGCGATCATCTGCGGCATGTCGGTCATCGCGACGATGCGGCCGGACCACCAGGCGAGCCCGCCGCCGATCGCGATCGCCGCGAGCATCAGCGCGAAGTTGCCCATCCCGGGGTAGAGGAAGCTCATCAGCGTGCCGATCAGCATGCCGACGCCGGCGACCACGATGCCGCGGCGCGCCGTGACCGGCGAGCTCATGGCCTTCAGGCCCATGATGAACAGGAACGCGACCAGCAGGTAGGAGAGGTCGATCGCGAGCATCGCGACGTTCTCCGGCAGGAGTCCGGACATCAGGCGGGCTCCTTCTTCTTCTGGCCGCTCGACTTGAACATCTCCAGCATGCGCTCGGTGACCACGTAGCCGCCGACCGCGTTGCCGGCGCCGAGCACCACGCCGATGAAGCCGATGACCTGCTCGGCGAAGGTGTCGGCGCGGCCGAGCGCGACCATGGCGCCGACCAGCACGATACCGTGCACGAAATTGCTGCCGGACATCAGCGGCGTGTGCAGGATCACCGGCACGCGCGCGATCACCTCGTAGCCGGTGAACGCCGCGAGCATCACGATATAGAGCGCGATGACGCCTTCCATTTACGCGGCCTCCACGGTCTTGCGGGTCGGTTCGTGGCGGATCGCGCCCTCGTGCGTGACGCAGGACGCCGCGAACACCTCGTCGTTCCAGTCGATGCGGATGGCACCGTCCTGCAGCGCCGGCTTCAGGAAATTGAGCAGGTTCTTGGCGTACATCTCGCTGGCGTGGTGCGCGACGGTCGCCGGCAGGTTCACCGGGCCGATGACGCGCACGCCGCCGTGCTCGACCGTCTCGCCGGCCTTCGCCAGCTCGCAGTTGCCGCCGTTCTCGGCGAGCAGGTCCACGACCACCGCGCCGGCCTTCATGCGCTCGACCGCGGCACGGGAGATGATGCGCGGCGCCGGCCTGCCGGGGACGCCGGCGGTGGTGATCACGCAATCCGCCGCGGCGATGCGCCCGTCCAGCACTTCCTGCTGCCTGGCCTTCTCTTCCGCCGTCAGTTCGCGCGCATATCCCCCCGCGCCTTCGGCGGTGACGCCGGTCTCGACGAACTTCGCGCCGAGGGACTTCACCTGCTCGCGCGTCGCCGCGCGCACGTCGTAGGCCTCGACGATGGCGCCCAGGCGCTTCGCGGTCGCGATCGCCTGCAGGCCGGCGACGCCCGCGCCGATCACCAGCACGGTCGCCGGACGGATGGTGCCGGCGGCGGTGGTCAGCATCGGGAAGAACTTGTCGAGCGCCTCGGCGCCGATCAGCACGGCCTTGTAGCCGGCGACGGCCGCCTGCGAGGACAGCGCGTCCATGGACTGCGCGCGGGAGATGCGTGGCACCAGTTCCATGGCGAAACTGGTGATGCGGCGCTCGCTGAGCGCGCGCACCAGCGCCGCCTGCGCGTGCGGCGCGAGGAATCCGGCCACGACGGCGCCGGGCTTCAGGCGCGACGCGACCGCGGGGTCCGGCGGCTGGACGGTCAGCAGCACGTCCGCCTCCGTGATCACCGCGTCCGCGGAATCGGCGAAGGACACGTCCCCGTAGGCGGCGTCCGGGAAGCGGGCCGCGGCGCCGGCCCCGCGCTCGAGCAGGATCCGGGCGCCCTGGGCGGCCAGGCGGGTGGCGACTTCGGGAACGACCGCCACGCGGTTTTCGCCCCGCACGGTCTCCCGGAGCACGCCGATCGTGACTGGCATCCGATTCCTCCCTGGATTCGCCGGCCGGTAGGGCCGGTGCATTGAAAATTATAACAATCGTGGCTTATTGTTTCAGGGTTTCGGCCTGGGGTTTGTACGTAGGTGAACGCGGTTTCGGGCATGGCGAAGCAGGTGGTTCCGGCAGGCGGCCAGGAGGCCGCGCTGTCGCAATGGGTGCTGCGCACGGACGCCTCCGGCATGCCGCTGGAGTGGATCGACTACAGGGAGGCGGTGCGACTGCACTGCCTGGGCCAGGTCGCCTATGCCTTCGGCAGCCGCCTGTACGCGCTGCACGGCGGAATCAATGCCAGGAGCGGCCGCCAGACGGTGATCGAGGTCAACTCGATGATGGCGACGCAGGGTTCCTCCGGGAACCCGGGCAGCCTGCGCGGCGACTACGTGCCGCCGCTCAACAACGAGACGCTGTTCCGCCGCGACGCCAACCTGTGCATGTACTGCGGCATGCGCTTTCCGTCGAGCCAGCTGTCGCGCGACCACGTGCGGCCGTTCTGCCAGGGCGGCCGGGACGTGTGGAACAACGTGGTCGCCGCCTGCCGGCGCTGCAACAACCAGAAGGCCTCGCGCACGCCGGAACAGGCGGGCATGCAGCTGCTCGCGGTGCCGTTCACGCCGACCTATGCCGAGTACATCTACCTGAAGGGCCGGCGCGTGCTCGCCGACCAGATGGAATACCTGCTCGCGCACTTCCCGCGATCGAGCCCGCTGCACGCCCGCATCCAGCGCTTCCGCCAGTGAGGCGCGCGGGGACCGGGGCGGTCCACCTGATCGACGCCAGCTACTTCGTCTTCCGCGCCTACTACTCGGTCGGCATCGAGATGACGGACGGCGACGGCCAGCCGGTCAATGCGCTGTACGGCTTCGGCCGCTTCCTCGGCGACCTGCTGGAGGAATCGGGGGCCGCGCATGTCGCGGTGGCCTTCGACGAGAGCCTGTCCAGTTCGTTCCGCAACGAGATCTTCCCGGCCTACAAGGCGAACCGCGAGCCGGCGCCGCCCGAGCTCAAGCGCCAGTTCGCGCTCTGCCGCGAGCTGTGCCGGCTGCTGGGCGTCGCCGAGTTCAGCAGTCCCACGCACGAGGCCGACGACATCATCGGCACGCTCGCCACGCGCCTGCGCCGGCGCGGGCACCGCTCCGTGCTCGTCACCCGCGACAAGGACCTTGCGCAGCTGATCCGCGACGGCGATGCCTACTGGGACTACGCCGGCGAGCGCCGCTACGGCTACCACGAGATCGAGGCGCAGTTCGGCGTGCGCCCGGAGCGCATGGCCGATTACCTCGCGCTGACGGGGGACTCGGTGGACAACATCCCGGGCGTGCCGGGCGTGGGGCCGAAGACGGCCTCCGCGCTGCTGCGGACCTTTGCCTCGCTGGAGGAGCTCTACGAAGGCCTCGAACGCGTGCCGGGGCTTCCGATCCGCGGCGCCTCGCAGCTGCCGGAGAAGCTGCGCAGGCACCGCGAGGCGGCATTCTTCGCGCGCCGGCTGACGACGATCGCCTGCGACATGCCGCTGGACGTGGATGCGCACGCGCTCGCACGGCGCAGGCCCGACTTGCCGAAGCTCGAGGCCTTCTACGATGCGGCGAAGTTCGGCGCCGCCCTGCGCCGCCAGGCCGGCCGCCTCGCAGATAAATGGACCGCGTCCAATTAAGGAAACAGGGACGCACTCCGATCAAGGTTCCAGCCGGGATGCGTCCCCACCTCTTCGTGAAGCGGCTGCCGGCCGGCGAGCGCTGGCGACTGGAGGCGGAAGCGGACGGTCTGGCGCGGCTCGCGCGGGCGGACGCGATCCGCGTGCCGCAGGTCCATGGAATCGGCGTGAACGGCACCGAGGCCTGGCTCGAGCTGGAGTGGCTTGACCTGCATCCGGCCGATGCGGCCTCCGACGAACGCATGGGCAAGGCGCTCGCGCGGCTGCATGCCGTGACCTCGCCCGCCTTCGGCCTCGAGCGCGACAACGCGATTGGCGCGACGCCGCAGCCGAATGCGCCATCGGAAGACTGGGTCGTGTTCTGGCGCGACTGCCGCCTCGCCTTCCAGCTCGATCTCGCGGCGAAGAATGGTTACGGCGGGCGGCTGCAGGACTGCGGCCGCCGGCTGCTGGAGAAGGTCCCCGCATTCTTCGCGGACCATCGCCCGCAGCCCTCGCTGCTGCACGGCGACCTCTGGGGCGGCAACCGCGCAATGCTCGCCGGCGGCACGCCGGTCGTCTATGACCCAGCCGTCTACTACGGCGACCGTGAGGCGGACATCGCGATGACGCGGCTGTTCGGCGGCTTCGGTCCGAGGTTCTACGCCGCCTACGAGCACGCCTGGCCGCTGGACGCGGGCGCCGGCGCGCGCGGCGACCTCTACAATCTCTACCACGTCCTCAATCACCTGAACCTGTTCGGCGGCGGCTATCGCGCCCAGGTGGAGTCCATGATCGGGCGCCTGCTGTCCGTTACCTAAAGGGGACGCGTCCAATTATCGCCGGCGATAATTGGACGCGTCCCCTTTAAATGGCGGCGGCGACCACGCGCCGCAGCAGCCGTTCGCGAAGGCTGCGCGGCTGCGCCAGCTGCATGCGCTCGAACAGCGGCGCCAATGCGGGGTCCCGCGGCAGCGGCCGCAGCATCCGCGCCGCGATCGCGAGTCTCCCGGGCCAGGTCTGCGCCCGCGCCTTGAGCCGGCGCAGGCCGCGCGCGAGCCGGATCTCCTCTGCCGTGAGGTCCGTGCCGTAGGGCAGCTCGCCGAAGAACCCCGCCGCGCGATGCGGTGCAAGTGCGCGCTCCAGCGCCGCGGGGAAGTTGTTGCGGTGCTGGTCCGGGATCCGGTACGACGCCGGCAGCTTGCCGGCGCGCTGCGCCTCGGCCAGCAGCGACGGCTGGAAGCGCGAGTCGGCGATGGCGAGCAGCCGCTGCGCCACCTCGTCGTCGGCCAGGCCGCGGATGTCCGCGATGCCGTACTCGGTCAGCACGACGTCGCGCAGGTGGCGCGGGATGGTCGTGCTGCCGTAGCTGTAGCGGATGTTCGACTCGACGCTGCCGTGGTTGTCGCGGGTCGCGCGCACCGCGATCAGCGAGCGGCCGCCGGGCAGCTGGTGCGCCTGGGCGACGAAGTTGTATTGCCCGCCGACGCCACTGACGACGCGCCCGTCCGCGAGCCCGTCGGAGACCAGCGCGCCGCCGAGCGTCACCATCATGGTCGTGTTCATGAAGCGCGCGTCGCGCCGCTGCGCGAGCTTGCGATCCCAGCCGGGGCCCAGCAGCTCGTTGGTGAAGCTGACCGGCATCATCGCGAACAGGGCGCGCCGGGCGTCCGGCATCTCGCGCAGCTCGCGGTAGAAGGCCTGCGGCCCCAGCATGAACGCGCCGTGCAGCAGCACGCCGTCGGGCTCCACGCGCCGCTTGAGGATGCCCTCGTGATAGAGATCGAGGAAGCCGTCCACGAACATCTCGGTGACCGCGTAGAGCCCGTGCTCGAACGGCCCGTCGCCGCCGAGCGCGGCCTGCACGCCGCCGAAGCGCGGTCCGAGGCCGGTGTCGGCGAGCGCCCGGCGCCAGGCGCCGTTCTCGCGATGACGCAGCGTCATCGAGTGCACGATGGCGTCGCCGAGCTCGCCGATGCCGATCTGGATCGTGCCGCCGTCCCGGATCAGCATGCTGTTGGCGAGCGCGATGCAGTGGTCCGCGGTCGAGATCGGCAGGTTCGGCGGGCTGAACAGCTCGTGATGGCCGCGCGGGTCGTCGACGATGAAGTCGAAGGCGGAGGCGGGCACCTCCGCCGCGCCGAACATGAACGGCATGTAGCCGTTGACCTGGCCGATCGCCGCGACCTTCTCGCCTGCGCGACGGCGCCCGGCGAGCACCGGCAACAGGTCCACGGTGACGTCCGGGTTGGTGCCGAGGCTGGCGCTCCCGCCGCCGGGGCCGGGCCTGAGCGCGATCTGCTGCGCAATCACGTTCGCACCCGCGGCCAGCACGGTGCGCGCGACGTGCGTGTAGTTGATGCTCGCGTACCATTGCTGCGCCTGCGGCGAGTGCAGCCAGGCGCCCGGCTCCAGGAAGAATTCCTGGATGCGGACGTTCGATGGAACCTTGCCCGCGGCCAGCGGATCGGTCCACTCCGGGTCCGGGCCGCCGGCGAACACGCGCTCGGCCATCGGTTCCACGAGGCGCCGCTCCAGTTCGCTCCTGCCGCGCGGACGGCGCAGCGTGAGCCCCGTCAGGATCAGGAGCTCGATCGAGGGGTCGGCGACGGCGCGGCGCCAGAACTCGTTCGCCAGCGCCATCGGCTTGCCGGCGCCGATCGGCAGGCACAGCACGATCCTGCGGCCGACATGCGACAGCACCTGCTCCACGCAGGCGCCGGCGTCGGCAAGGAAGCGGGGCTCGCGCTCGTCCATCGCGGAAACTGTAGCGTATAGTTGTTAAAGGGGACGCGTCCCATTACTTGTAATGGGACGCGTCCCCTTTAACGGGCGGGGAGCCATGATCGAGAACAACACCGGCATCATCGCCAGCCTGGTCGCGTACATGGCGGTCTGCCTGCTGCTCGGCTTCATCGCCTACAGGCGCACCAGCACCCTCGGCGACTTCATCCTCGGCGGCCGCAGGCTCGGCAGCTGGGTCACGGCGCTGTCGGCGCAGGCCTCCGACATGAGCGGCTGGCTGCTGATGGGGCTGCCGGGACTCGCCTACCTTGCGGGCTTCGACGCAATCTGGCTGGCGGCGGGCCTCGTGGCCGGGACCTGGGCGAACTGGCGCTTCGTCGCGGCGAAGCTGCGCGCCCGCACCGAGCAGCTGTCCGATTCGCTGACGCTGCCGGACTATTTCGAGCGGCGCTTCGAGGACCGCTCGCGCCTGCTGCGCACGATCTCGGCCGCCTTCATCCTGGTGTTCTTCGCCTTCTACGCCAGTTCCGGCTTCGTCGCCTCCGGCAAGCTGTTCGGCACGCTGTTCGGCCTGCCCTACGTCGAAGCGATGTTCTGGGGCTCGATCGTGATGCTGGCCTACACCTTCTTCGGCGGCTTCCTCGCGGTGAGCTGGTCCGACGTGCTGCAGGGCACGCTCATGTTCCTGGCGCTGGTGCTGGTCGCGTGGATGGGCGTGCACCTCGCGGGCGGCGTGACGCCCACGCTCGACCAGATCGCCGCGCGCGATCCCGCGCTGCTCGATCCGTTCCTGGGCGCCGGCGGCGAGGCGCTGGGCTGGATCGGCATCGCCTCGCTGCTCGGCTGGGGGCTCGGCTACGCCGGCCAGCCGCACATCCTCGCGCGCTTCATGGCGATCCGGCGCGTGGAGGAGATGGACGTGGCGCGCCGCGTGGCGATGGGCTGGGTGATCGTGGTGCTCGCCGGCGCCATCGTCGTGGGCCTCACCGGCATCCTCGCGCTCGACCAGCGGCTCGAGGGCGCCGACAGCGAGAAGGTCTTCATCCTGATGGCCACGCAGTTCTTCCACCCGGTGATCGCGGGCGTCTGCCTGTCGGGCATCCTCGCCGCCGTCATGAGCACGGCCGCGGCGCAGCTGCTGGTCTCGTCCTCCGCGTTCGCGGAGGACTTCTACCGCGGGCTGTTCCGCCCGCAGGCCGGGCGCGTCGAGCTGTTGTGGGTGGGCCGCGGCGCGGTGCTGGCGATCGCCGCGATCGCTTTCTGGCTCGGCCTCGACCCGGAGAGCAAGGTGCTGACGCTGGTGGCCTGGGCCTGGGCCGGTTTCGGCGCGGCCTTCGGCCCCGCCATCATCCTGTCGCTCTACTGGGAGCGCATGACGCGCAACGGCGCGCTGGCGGGGATCGTGGTGGGCGGCACCACGGTGATCGTCTGGCCGCAGCTGGAGGGCGAGATCTTCGGGCTCTACGAGCTGGTGCCCGGCTTCGTGCTGTCGTGGCTCGCGATCTGGCTGGTGTCCGTCATGGCGCCTGCGCGCGCGCGAGGCTGAGCGCGAAGGTGATCGCGACCTCGTCGCCGATCCACTCGGTGGACGCCCAGTCGCCCTGGCCGACGCCGAACGCAAGGCGCGAGAGCGTGGCGCCGCCTTTCATCGTCAACCGGCCCCTCTCCGGCGCCGCCGTGAAGCGCACGGTGACCGGCCGCGCCATCCCGCGCAGCGTGAGCTCGCCGCGCGCGCGCCAGCCGTCGCCGTCGCGCTCGAAACCCTCGGCGTGATACACCGCCTGCGGATGCTGCCCGCTCCAGAAGAAGTCGCGGCTCCTCAGGATGCCGTCGCGGTCGTCGTCCTGGGTGTCCGCGGAAGCGGTCGCGATGGCCACGTGCAGCCGGCCCTGCGCGGGCGCGGCCGGGTCGAGATCCAGCTCCACCCTGAACTCGGTGAAGCGCCCGGTGAAGCGCGCGCCCGCCTGCACCGCCGTGAACTCGAGCTTGCCGGCGCGGGCGTCGCCCTGCCAGGCGTCGGCTCCAGCGTCGCCGGCAGCGAGCAGCGCGAGGCCACAGGCCGCGGCCTGCGCGATCAGCGCGCGCGCCACGGCAGCATCCGCCACAGCAGCCCGTCGCGGTCGAGGAAGTGATGCTTGAGCGCGGCGGCGACGTGCAGCAGCGCCAGCGCGATGAGCGCGCCCACGAGCGTCTCGTGGACTTCCTCCAGGAGATGCTTCAGGTCGCGATCGGGCGCGACCAGGTCCGGCAGCTGCGCCAGGCCGAACCAGCTGACCGGGTAATTGGACGCCGAGCTCATCATCCAGCCGCTGAGCGGCAGCGCGAACAGCAGCGCATAGAAACCCCAATGGGTCGCGCGCGACGCCAGCAGCTGCCAGCGCGGCATCGGCGGCGGGGGCGGCGGCCGGTCGATGAGCCGCCAGGCGAGGCGGATGACGGCGAGGGCGAGTATCGTGATGCCGACCGACTTGTGCCGGGCGAGCAGCACCAGCTTGTCGAACCCGTCCGGCATCCCATCGGCGATCTTGCCGACCGCGACCTGGCCGGTCAGGAGCAGCACGACCAGCCAATGCAGGGCCTGCGCGACCGATCCGTAGCGTTCGGGGGTATTCCGCAGGCCCATGCGGTCTTGGAGAATAGCGCGATGCGCAAGTTCCTGTGGACGTTCGCGGCGCTCGCCGCCGGCTGCGCGGCGCCGCCGCCGGCGCCGCTGCCCCCGGCGGCGCCCGCGGCTCCGCCAGCCGCCGCCGCTCACGAATCCTGGGCGGTCACGTCCTCGCGCCTCGAGGTCCGCGTCTACCGCGACGGGCCCATGGCGCGGCTCGGCCACAACCACCTCATCACCTCGACCGCGCTCGCCGGCCGCCTCGAACTTCGCGAGCCGCGGACCCGGAGCGGATTGTCGCTGTCGCTGCCGCTCGACTCGCTGGTCGTGGACGATCCCGCTGCGCGCGAGGCGGCCGGGCCCGACTTCGCGGCCCCGGTTCCGGATGCGGATCGCGCGGGCACGCTGAAGAACCTGCTCGGGCCGAAGGTGCTGGACGCCGGCCGGCAGCCGGTGCTGCGCCTGTCGGCCGACGGACTGGAAGGCGGCCCGGAGGAGTACCTCGCGCGGCTGCGGATCTCGCTGCGCGGCGAGGAGCGCGTGGTCGCCGTGCCGGTGACCGTGCGCTTCGACGACGGCCTCGCGGTGGTCCATGCGCGCGCAGTGCTGCGGCACGCCGACTTGGGCCTGGTGCCGTTCACCGTCGCGATGGGCGCGCTCTCGGTTCGCGACGGCATCGCGATCGACTGCCGCCTCGAGGCGCGGCGCGGCACATGACCGGCATCCGTTTCCGCGATCCCGAAGTCCGCATGTCGCAGGCCCTCGCCGCGGCCGAGGCGCGGGTCACCGGCGCCGACATCTCGCTGCGCGACCTGCTCGCGCTGCTCGGTGAGCAGGGGCTGCTGGTGTTCTGCGGCGTCCTCGCGGTGCCTTTCCTGCTGCCGGCGACGATACCGGGCATGACCACGGTGTTCGGCGTGCCGATGCTGCTGATCGGGTTCGCGGTGATGGCGAGCCGGGTGCCCTGGCTGCCGGAGCGCATGCTCGAGCGGCGGATCGCGGCGCCCGCCGCGCGCCAGATGCTCGCCAGGGTGCGGGGCTGGGCGCTCAAGTTCGAGCACCTGGTGCGGCCGCGCGCGCTCGCGATGTCGGGGGGCGTGCTGGTCAACGTCGCCAACGGCGCGCTGCTGATGCTTGCCGTCGGGCTGCTGATGGCGCCGCTGCCGCTGGTGCCGTTCGCCAACACGCTGCCGGCGATCGCGATCATCCTGCTGTGCTTCGGCATGGCCGAGCGCGACGGCCTGGTCATCGCGCTCGGCTGGCTCGCGACCGCCGTGTCCGCGGTGTACGTGGGCGGACTGCTGGTGCTGGTCGTCTACTGGGGCATGCACCACGAGTCCGCGCTCGCGGTGCTGCGCCAGTGGTTCCAGTAGCCGCTCAGCGGGCGTCGATCTCCGCCAGCAGCGCCTTCGCCCCGTACACCTGCTCGAGCGCGGCGCGGATGAAGGCGGGGTGCACGCCGATCGAGCGGTTCATGCGCTCGTCGAACCAGTAGCTGCCCGAGATCGAGTGGATGTTGCCGTCGAATGCCAGACCGACGATGCGCCCGTCGGCGCCCAGCATCGGGCTGCCGGAGTTGCCGCCGACGATGTCGTTGTTGGTGGTGAAGTTGGCGCGCGTCGCCAGGTCGAGCCGGTCCTTCGCCTCCAGCCAGCGCGGCGGAATGCGGAACGGCGGCTCGCCGGTGGCGCGCTCGTAGGCGCGGGACAGCTCGGTCCAGGGGCGCACGTCCTCGCCTTTCTCCTTCCAGCCGGCCACGGCGCCGTAGGACAGCCTGAGCGTGAAGGTCGCGTCGGGGTAGATGCGGTTCCCGTACACGGCGAAGCGCGCCTTCGAGATCGCCTCCTGGCCGCGGTTCACCGGGCCTTCCACCTGCTCCTGGTAGCGCTTGTGCAGCGCCCGTGCCGCCGGGTCCACGGCCACGGCGAGGCGGATCATCGGGTCCTGGCTCGCGTCCACCGCCGTCTGGCCGCCCTCGTAGAGCGCGACGCGCGCGGCCGGATCGGCCAGCGCGGACTCGCGCACCAGCTTCGAGGCCAGCGCGTCAGGCGACTCGTTGCCGAACACCTGGCGCACGATCGGGTCGTCCGGGCCCAGCCACTCGCGCATGCGCTCGAGCGCGAAGGACAGCCGGATGGTCTCGAAGTCCGGGTAGATCGGCGACGCGGCCTGCAGGCTCTGCAGGATCGCGGGCAGGCGGCCGTCGGTGTACTCGGGCAGGCGTACCGCGTTGTCCTTGGTGCGTTCCTCGGCCGCGCGCACGATCGAGCGCGCGTAGCTGAACAGCGTCGAGTTGAAGCCGGCTCCGCCCTCGATGAAGGTGTAGGGCACCAGCATGTCGCGCCAGACGGCCTGCGCCCGCGCGATGTCGTCCCATGCGGAGGCCGAGCCCGCAAGCGCCGGATCGGCCGCGACCGCGGCGCGCAGCGCCGATTCCTGCTCCGACTTGGCCGCGAACAGCGCCGGATCGAGCAGCGCGTCGAACTGCTTGCGCCGCACCTTGATCGAGTTCTCGACCAGGTTCAGGTAACTCTCGGTCGTGCGCCGTGGCTCCTCTCCGCTCTTCGAGTACTGCAGCAGGCGGCCGCGCAGCTCCGAGAAGCGCAGCAGCCAGAACGGCATGAACGCCGTGCGCTGCGTCTCGAGCTGCGCGACGGTCAGCAGCCGGTCGGTGTTGCCGGGGTGGCCGGAGACGAACACCGCATCGCCGGGTTCGGCGCCGTCCCAGTCGAAGCGCAGGCGCTCCGGCGTCTTCGCCGGCTTGCCGTTCTCGTAGGCGCGCAGCACCGAGAAGTCCAGGCACCAGCGCGGGAACTGGAAGTTGTCCGGGTCGCCGCCGAAGGCCGCGATGTCGCGCTCCGGGGCGAACACCAGGCGCACGTCCTCGTAGCGCTTGTACTGGTAGATCCAGTACTGGCCGCCCTGGTACAGCGACACGCGCTCGCACTTGAACGGGCCGCCGCGCGCCTTCTTCGACGCCTCCTCGCAGGCCTGCTCGAGACGGGCGAGCTCGGCGCGCCGCGCCGTTCCCGCCGCTTCCGGCGACAGGCCGGCGGTGGCGGCTGCGACCTTTGCAGTCACGTCCTCGGTGCCGACCAGCACCGACACCGCCTCCTCCTGGCAGCGCAGCTCGCGGTCGCGCGTGCCGGCGTAGAAGCCGTTGCCGATCAGGTCGCTCTCGGGCGTCGAGTTCTGCGCGATGCATTCCTCGGCGCAGTGGTGGTTGGTGAGGACCAGGCCGTCGGCGGAGACGAAGGATCCGGTGCAGCCGCTCTCCAGCCGCACGGTCGCGCGCTGCACCCGGTCGAGCCACGCGGCATCCAGCCTGACGCCGTACTTCGAGGCGATGGCCTCGCGGGGCGGATTGTCGAAGGTCCACATGCCTTCGTCGGCCGCGGCCGACAGGGATGCCAGGGCGGCGAGCGCCGCAACCACAATGCGCTTCATCAGGGACTCCCGTGCATTCGAGGGCCGCAAGGCTGCGGCAGTCCGCCCATGTTACCCGGCGGCCGGCGCCCGCGGACAGGCCGCGTCACTTCCCGCCGCGCGGGGCAGGCCGTTCGTCGAGCCGCGCGCCGCAGGCAGCCGGCAGCTCATGGTCCCGCGGTCAGGAGGATCTGCGTGCCCTCGGGGGCGACCAGGAGCGCGTTGCGATCCGCGTCGAGCCCGGCCGGCAGGCGCCGCGCGAACTCGAGTCCGGCGTCGCGCAATGCCCGGATGCGCCCGGGCATGGCGGCATGGGTGAACACGAGCGCGGGTCCGGCGAGCGTGCCCGGCGGCAGCAGCGCGAGGCTGACCTCGTCGCTGGTGATCCCCAGGTGCGGAAGCGGCTCCTCCGCTTCCCCGGCCAGCACGAAGCCGAGCCGCTCCCAGTACCGCGCGGCGCCTTCGGCATCCGCCACCGGCAGCGCGATCTGCTCGAACCAGCCGAGCTTCGACGTCGTGCCCGGCGGCCGGTGCACGGGAGAATAGGTGCGCGCCTCGAGCAGCCGCAGCTGCAGGCCGCCGGGCGCGCCGATCGCGGCCTGGTTGAACGCGTCGCCGCCGAGCTGGCGGTCCACGATCTCGATTCCCGCGGCCTCGAGCGCGGCGAGCCGGTGCAGCAGGTCCGGCAGCACGAACGCGAGCAGCGGCGAGGCCGGCAGTTCCTGGCAGTGCAGGCCGATGCCGATGCGGCCGTCGGTGACGACGGCGTAAGGGTAGGGCCAGGCCTCGCCGGTGGAGGCCTGCACGAAGCCGAGCCGCTCGTAGAACCCGATGGAGGCGAGCACGTCCGGCGCGTGCACGCTGAACTCGTGGAAGCGCCCGATCATGCGCGCGCCCCCAGCGCGCGTGCGGCGATGCGCGCGAGGCTCTCGACCTGTCCGGCGCCGTCGTTGAGCGCGGGCACGTACTCGAAGGACTCGCCGCCGGCCTCCAGGAAGGTGGCGCGGCCGCGCATCGCGATCTCCTCGAGCGTCTCCAGGCAGTCCACCGCGAAACCCGGGCAGCAGGCGATCAGCCGGCGCGTGCCCGCGGCCGCGAGTTCCCTGAGGCGCTCCTCCGTGTACGGCATCAGCCAGCGCTCGCGCCCCACGCGCGACTGGTAGGAGAGCGACCAGGTCCCTGCCGGCAGCGCCAGGCGCTCGGCGACCAGGCGCGCGGTGGCCTCGCATTGCGAGGCATAGGGATCGCCCGCGTCCACGTAGCGCTGCGGCAGGCCGTGGAACGAGAACAGCAGCCGCGCGCCCGCGTCGATCGCCGGCCGGTGCGGGGCCAGCGAATCCGCGACCGCGGCCAGGTGGCCGGCGTCGTCGTAGTAGTCGCGGACGTGGACGAGCCCGGGCCGCCAGCCGGACGCCGCGAGAGCCTCCTCCACGCGGTCGAAGACGGACTCGGTCGTGCTCGCGGAGTATTGCGGATAGAGCGGCAGCACGGCGACGCGGGCCGCGCCGCGCGCGCGCAGGTCCTCGAGCGCGGAAGCGATCGAGGGATTGCCGTAGGTCATGCCGGTGGCGACGATGGCGGGACTGCCGAGCAGCAGGGCGATGCGCGGTTCGAGCTTGCGCGCCAGCGCCAGCGTGTTGACCAGCAGCGGCGATCCGGCTTCGGTCCAGATCTCGCGGTAGGCGCGCGCACTGCGCCGCGGGCGGATGTTCAGGATTACGCCGTAGAGGATCGGCAGCCACAGCAGGCGCGGCAGGTCCACGACGCGTGGATCGGAGAGGAACTGCGCCAGGAAGCGGCGCACGGCGGGCGCGGTGGGCGCGTCGGGCGTGCCGAGGTTGGCGAGCAGGATGCCGGTCGGGGCCGTCATGCCGCGACGATACCGCAAAAGAAACGGCGGCCGGAGAGGCTCCGGCCGCCGCATTCAGGGAGCCCGCGGGCTCAGAAGCTCAGGCGAACGCCCACGAACAGGACGTCGACGTCGTCGCCGATCTCGTACTCGGCACCGACGGCGAAGTTCTTCGTGAAGAAGTAGCGGCCGCCGACTGCAAACGCCGTGTCGTCCGACCCGGAGCCGTAATCGCGATAGATCACGTGGCCCTCGAGCTCGAAGCTGTCAGCCGGTCGCGCGCGCAGGCCGGCGGAGACCAGGTAGCCGTCGTCATCGAGGCTGAAGCCACCCGCCGACGCGTCGGCCTTGGTGTAGCCGGCACGGCCGACCAGGTCCACGTTGCTGCCGATGCCGATCCGGCCGCCGAGGCCGACCGAGTACAGGTCGACATCGAGGTTGCCCGGGAAGCCGAACTTCGAGTAGTCGGCGAACACGAAGAAGTTCTCCGCAAAGCCGACCGAACCGCGAAGCGCGATGCCGTCGCCCTTGGGCGCGCCGCTGATGTCGGCCTCGTTCCAGCCGAGGTCGATGTAGGAGTAGCTCATCTCCTCGGCCTGGGCCGCCAGCGGCAGGGCCGCCAGCATCATCGCGCCAAGCGCTGCTTTCATGAACTTCATGATCAAATTTCCTTTTGACATTGAGGGAGTTGCACACACACCGGCCGACCCTGGGGAGGGCGCCCGGGCGACCGCGGCAGAGGGGTGGCCGACGGTTGCGGTGCGCAGCATACAGACCCGGCCCGCCTTGGCAAGTTCCGTATGTCGCCCAAAGACATAAGATAGTGGCGCGAGCACAACACGTGCCTGACGGGTGGGC
Source organism: Steroidobacteraceae bacterium (assembly GCA_019634895.1). Classification (GTDB taxonomy): domain Bacteria; phylum Pseudomonadota; class Gammaproteobacteria; order Steroidobacterales; family Steroidobacteraceae; genus SCUD01. The sequence goes on from JAHCAM010000011.1 coordinate 21,344, forward strand.
GAGGGAAGATGTCGAGGCCGGCATTGCTGTTGCTGGGTGGCGGGCTGATGGCTGTGCTGGCAGCTGTCGCCGGCGCTGCAGCACCCGCGGCCCAGGACGCTGCCGAGCGCGAATACCAGATGGGCAACCTGCATGCGGCGCGCCAGGACTACGGCAAGGCCATCGATGCGTACCGCCGTTCGGTCGCGCTCCGGCCGACGGCCGCGGCATACGGTGCGCTCGGCGTGGTCTGCTACTCCAGCGAGCGCCATGCGGAGGCTGTCGCCGCCTTTCGCGAGGCCTCGCGCCTCGCGCCCGGCGACGCAGGCTGGCGTTTCCAGCTCGGCATGTCGTACGAGGCGCAGGGCCGGCACGAGGATGCGGTGCTGGCCTACCGGGAAGCGGCGCGGCTCGATCCGAAGGACGCGGAGGCGCAACAGGCGCTGGGCGATCTGCTGTTCCAGCTGCGGCGCCTGCCGGAGGCGGTGGAGGCCTACGCGCAGGCGGCGCGACTCGCGCCCGCCGAACCGCTGCATCGCCTGAACCTCGGCATCGCGTGGTACAGCCTCGAACAGCCGGACAAGGCGATCCCCGAGCTCGAGCATGCGCTGCGGCTGAAGCCCGACCTCGCGGAGGCGCGGCGCATGCTGGGCGATGCGCTGCGCGCCAGGGGCGACGATGCCGGGGCGCTGGCGGCCTACGTGGAAGCGCTGCGCCGCAGCCCGCAGGATGCGTCGCTGCATTACAGCCTGGCCGTCGCGCAGGCGGACCTGGGCCGGTTCGAGGAGGCGGCGGCCGGATTCGAGCAGGCGCTGAAGCTGCAGCCCGGGCACGCCGAGGCCGCCTTCCAGCTCGGACATGCTCTTGCCGCGCTCGGCCGCGATGGCGATGCGCTGGCGGCATTCGAGCGCGCGAGCCGGCTCGATCCGGGACGGGCGGAATATCTCTACCGGGTGGGCATCGCGCTGGCGAAGCTTGGCCGTCGCGCCGAGGCCGAAGACGTGGCGCGGCGACTGGAGTCCATCAATGCCGTGACGGCCGCGAAGCTGCGCGAAGCGCTGAATGGTTCCTGACCGTCCGCTCCGGCTCTCAGGCGACGCCGCCCACGCACACGTACTTGATCTCGGTGTAATCGAGGATCCCGTACTTCGAGCCCTCGCGGCCGGTGCCCGATTCCTTGACGCCGCCGAAGGGCGCGACCTCGGTCGAGATCAGGCCGGTGTTGAGCCCGACGATGCCGTACTCGAGCGCTTCCGACACGCGCCAGGAGCGCGCGAGGTCGCGCGTGTACAGGTAGGCCGCCAGTCCGAACTCGGTGTCGTTGGCCATGGCGATGGCTTCCGCTTCCGACTCGAACCTGAACAGGGGAGCCACCGGGCCGAAGGTCTCCTCGCGCGCGATCATCATCGCGGTCGTCACGCCGGTCAGCACGGTCGGCTCGTAGAAGGTGCCGCCTAGCGCATGGCGCCGGCCGCCGGCGGCGACCTTCGCGCCCCTGGCGGTCGCATCCGCGACGTGCTCCTCCACCTTCTTCAAGGCGGCCGCGTCGATCAGCGGCCCCTGTTCGGTCTCGCCGGCGAGCCCGTCGCCGACGCGGAGCTTCTGCACCGCCGCGACCAGCTTCCGCGCGAACGCGTCGTAGACGCCGGCCTGCACCAGCAGCCGGTTGGCGCAGACGCAGGTCTGGCCGGTGTTGCGGTACTTGGAGGCGATCGCGCCGGCGACTGCGGCGTCGAGGTCGGCGTCGTCGAACACGATGAACGGCGCATTGCCGCCGAGCTCCAGCGACACCTTCTTCATGGTCTTCGCGCACTGCGCCATCAGCAGCTTGCCGATCTCGGTCGAGCCGGTGAAGGAGAGCTTGCGCACGCGCGCATCGCCCGTCAGCACGCCGCCGACCTCGCGCGCCGGCCCGGTGACGACGTTGAGCACGCCCGCCGGGATGCCCGCGCGATGCGCGAGCTCGGCGAGCGCGAGCGCGGAGAAGGGCGTCTGCGTCGCCGGCTTGCACACGGCGGTGCAGCCGGCGGCGAGCGCGGGCGCGACCTTCCTCGTGATCATCGCGGCGGGGAAGTTCCAGGGCGTGATCGCGGCGACCACGCCGACCGGCTGGCGCAGCACCAGGATGCGCTTGTCGGCCTGGTGGCCCGGGATCACGTCGCCGTAGACGCGCTTCGCTTCCTCCGCGAACCACTCGACGAAGGAGGCGGCGTAGGCGATCTCGCCCTTCGACTCGGCCAGCGGCTTGCCCTGCTCGGCGGTCATGAGTTTCGCGAGGTCGGCGGCGTTCGCCATGATCAGCTCGTACCAGCGGCGCAGGATCACCGCGCGCTCCTTGGCGGTCTTCGCGGCCCAGGCCGGGAACGCGGCGTACGCCGCGGCGACCGCGGCCTCGGTATCCGCGGCAGCGAAGGCGGGCACGGCGCCCAGCGTGGCGCCGGTCGCCGGATTCGTCACCGGCAGCGTCGCGCCGCCACGCGCGTTCACCCATGCGCCGTTCACGAAGCATTGCTGCCGCAGCAACGCCGGATCGTCGAGTTTCAGTCCGCCGCCGCTCATGCGGCTGTCGTCCTGTGCACGCATCATCAGGCCCTCGCCACCCGCTGGTCGATCGCGCCGAAAATCGGGCGGCCGGCGGCATCGGGCATCTCGATGCGCACGCGATCGCCGAAGGAAAGGAAAGGAGTCACCGCTTTGCCCTGCTCGAGCGTCTCCAGCATGCGCCGCTCGGCGATGCAGGTCGAGCCCTTGCTGCGGTCGTAGTTCGAGACGGTTCCCGAACCCACGATCGCGCCCGCGCCCAGCCGCCGCGTCTTCGCGGCGTGCGCGATGAGCTGGCCGAAGTCGAAAGTCATGTCGGTGCCGGCATGCGGCTGCCCGAAGGGCTGTCCGTTGACGTGCACGACGAGCGGCAGCTGCACCCTGGCGTCCCGCCAGGCCTCGCCCAGCTCGTCGGGCGTGACCGCGACCGGCGAGAACGCGGTTGCCGGCTTCGACTGGTAGAAGCCGAAGCCCTTGGCGAGCTCGGCCGGGATCAGGTTCCTGAGCGACCAGTCGTTCACCAGCATCAGCAGCACGATGTGCCCGCGCGCGGACGCTGCATCCGTGCCCATCGGCACGTCGTCGGTGATCACGGCGACCTCGCCCTCGAAGTCGATGCCCCAGTCCTCGTCCGCGAACGGCGCATCGGCCATGGGCGGCAGGAAGTCGTCCGAGCCGCCCTGGTACACCAGCGGATCGGTCCAGAACGAGGCCGGCATCTCGGCGCCGCGCGCCTTGCGCACCAGTTCGACGTGATTGACGTAGGCGCTGCCGTCCACCCAGTGGTAGGCGCGCGGCAGCGGCGCGAGTGCCAGCTTCGGGTCGAACGGCGTGGACGGCGCACGACCGGCCTCGAGCTCCCGCGCCAGCGCCTCGAGCGCGGGCGCGCTGCGCGCCCAGTCGTCGAGCGCCGCCTGCAGCGTGGGCGCGACCGCCTGCGCCCTGGCGGCCCGCCGCAGGTCGCGGCTCACGACGACGAGCGCCCCGTCGCGGCCGGGGCCCGCGAGCGAGGCGAGCTTCACTTCGGCTTTCCCTTCCAGGAATCCACGTAGCCGGCCCATTCGACGGAAGCGGCCGCGGCGCCGGTCTCGAGCGCGTCGCGCGTGTCCACCATGACCGCGCACTCGTCGGTCGCCGGCTTGGTCTGCACCAGCATGCGCTCCAGCGCCTTCGGGTGCGGGCCGTGCGTGAAGCCCGCCGGGTGCAGCGTCGCCATGCCCGGGTGGATGTTGTCGCGGCTGAAGAAGTCGCCGGCGTGGTAGAACAGGAACTCGTCGTAGTCGTCGTTGTTGTGGAAGAACGGCACCTTGAGCGCGCCCGGGTCGGTCTCGAACGGACGCGGCACGAAGGTGCAGACCACGAAGCGGTTGCCGACGAAGGTCGTGTGCGCCGACGGCGGCAGGTGGTAACGGTGGCTCATCACCGGGCGGATGTCGCGCACGTTGATGCGGCACACCGACAGGTCGCCGTGCCAGCCGACGGCGTCCAGCGGGTTGTACGGGAAGGTGACGGTCGAGACCGCGCCGCGGCGCTTCACGCGCACGCGCCAGGGCTTGTCGTCCTGCTGCGCGAGGAAGGCCTCGTCCACCGCCGGCGCGTCCAGCAGCGCCGGGTCGAAGATGGCGTGCCCGCCCAGCAGCCCCTTGTCCGGCAGCAGGTAGGAGGCATTGGTCGCCTCGATCATCAGCAGCGCCGCCGGCTCGGCGCATTCGAGGCGCCACATCGTGCCGCGCGGCAACAGGATGTAGTCGCCGGCCTCGAATGCGAGCCGGCCGAAGTCGCTGTACATGTCGCCGCGGCCCTGGTGCACGAACAGCAGGTCGTCGCCGTCGGCGTTGCGCGCCAGCGAGTCCATCTTCCCGGTCGTGCGCCAGAAGCGGATGCGGCAGCTCGCGTTGTGCAGCAGCTCGGCCGCGGCCCAGGGATCCGCGCCGGCAGCGGTGAGCTTCGCGAGGTCATAGGCGTGCGGGCGCAGCGGCCCCTCGAACGACGTCCATCCGGTCGGCGGGCGGCGGTGATGGAAGAAGGAAGCGGGACCGAAGAAGCCCTCCTTGCTCATCTCGCGCTCGTAGGTGCCGGGCGGCAGGTCGGCATGCGCCTGGCGGCTCGCCTTGCCCTCGACGCGCGTGCGGCCGGGATAGCGCTTCATCTCACCGCTCCATGATCGCGGTCACGCCCATGCCGCCCGCGGTGCAGACGGAAATGAGCCCGCGGCCCCCGCCGCGCTCGGCCAGCAGCTTGGCGAGCGCGGAGACGATGCGCGCGCCGGTCGCCGCGAACGGGTGACCGACCGCGACCGAGCCGCCCTTGACGTTCAGTTTCGCGCGGTCGATGGCGCCGAGCGCCTTCGGCAGGCCGAGCTTCTCGCGGCAGAACTTGTCCGACTCCCAGGCCTTGAGCGTGCACAGCACCTGCGCGGCGAAGGCCTCGTGGATCTCGTAGAAATCGAAGTCCTGCAGCGCGAGCCCGGCGTCGGCCAGCATGCGCGGCACGGCCCAGGCGGGCGCCATCAGCAGCCCCTCGCCGCCGACGAAGTCCACGGCGGCCACCTTGCCGAAGCTCAGGTACGCCTGCACCGGCAGGCCGCGGCTGCGCGCCCAGTCCTCGCTCGCGAGCAGCACGGCGGCCGAGCCGTCGGTCATCGGCGTGCTGTTGCCGGCCGTCAGCGTGCCGTCGGCGGCGAACGAGGGCTTGAGCTTCGCCAGTTTCTCGAGGCTGGTGTCGGCGCGCACGTTGTTGTCGCGCTCGAGACCGAGGTAGGGCACCACCAGGTCCGCCATGAAGCCTTCCGCCCAGGCCCGGCTCGCGCGCTGGTGCGAGGCGAACGCGAGCTCGTCCTGCGCCTCGCGGGTGATCTGCCATTCGCGCGCCATCCTCTCGGCGTGCTGCCCCATGGACAGCCCGGTGCGCGGCTCGCCGGTGCCGGGATAATGGGGCTTGAAGTGCCGCGGGCGCAGGCCGAGGAAGGCCTTGATGCGCCCGCCCGCGGACTTCGCCCGGAACGCCCGCAGCATGAGCTGCTGGTAGGCCTTGCCGAACACGATCGGCGGGTCGCTGACCGTGTCCACGCCGGCGGCGATGCCGGCGTCGATCTGCCCGAGCGCGATCTTGTTGGCGATCGCGATCGCCGCCTCGAGGCTGGTGCCGCAGGCGCGCTGCACGTCGAGCCCGGGCGTCTCGGGGGAGAGGCCCGAGTCGAGCATGGCCTCGCGCGCCAGGTTCCACTGGCTCGAGTGCTTCATGACCGCGCCCGCGATCACGTCGCCGAGCCGCGCGCCCTTGAGGCCGTAGCGGTCCACCACCGCCCTGATCGAGGCGGTCAGCATCTCCTGGTTGCCGACGCTGGCGTAGGCGCCGTGGGCCCGCGCGAACGGGATGCGGGCGCCGCCGACGACGGCGACGCGCCTGGGATGTGATCCGACCAGCATGGCGCTGCTCCGGTGAAGTTCACGCTCGAAAGGTTCCGCTAGAATGCCAGCATCCACCGGCGCCCGCCACGGCGCGCCCGCCGTGCGCCATGAACCCACAAGCCCGCTTCAAGGACACGTTTCCGCGCGATGCGCGCGCGATCCTTGCGCTCGCCGGGCCGCTGGCCGTCAACAACCTGGTGCTGGCCGGCATGATGCTGACCAACACGGTCATGGCCGGGCGCCTGGGGCCGGGGCCGCTGGCCGGCGTCGCGGTCGGCAACAGCTATTACCAGGCGTTCTGGCTGTTCGGCCTCGGCGTGCTGATGTCCATCTCGCCGCTGGTCGCGCACGCCTACGGCGCCGGGCGCGACGAGGAGGTCGGGCGCCGCTTCCGCCAGGGCGTCTGGCTCGCGCTGATGCTCGCCGTGCCGCTGGTGGGCCTGCTCGCCTGCGTCGAGCCCGTGCTGCGCTGGTTCGGCACCGACCCGCGTGCGATCCCGCATGCCGCCGGCTACGTCTACGCGATGTGCTTCGGCATGCCGGCGATGCTCGTGTTCCTCGCGCACCGCTACGCCAGCGAGGGCATCGGCTGGACGCGCCCGGTCATGTACACGGCGCTGGTCGGCCTCGCGGTCAACGTCGCGGGCAACCTGCTGTTCACGCGCGGCAGCTTCGGCCTGCCGTCGCTCGGCGCGCAGGGTTGCGGCATCGCCACCGCGCTCGCCTGCTGGGCGATGCTCGCGACCATGCACCTCTACCAGCGCCGCCACGCGGTCTACCGCCGCTTCGGCCTGTTCGCGCGTTTCGAGCGGCCGGACCGCGCGTCGCTGCGCGAGATCCTCGCGCTCGGCCTGCCGATCTCCGGCTCGGTCGTCTCCGAGGGCGCGCTGTTCGTGGTCGCGGCGCTCCTGATGAGCACGCTCGGCACCGTGCAGGTCGCCGCGCACCAGGTCGCGATCGCCTACGCCGCGCTCATGTTCATGATCCCGCTGTCGCTGCACTCGGCGACCACAATCCACGTCGGCCACCAGCTCGGCCGCGGCGACCCGGTTGCCGGGCGCAATGCCGGCTGGGCCGGCATCGCGATGTGCGGTCTGGTGATGGCCGCTTCCTCGCTGGTGCTGCTCGCGGCGCGCGCCGGCATCGCGGCGACGTTCACGGCGGACCCGGCCGTGATCGCGCTCGCGACCTCATTGCTGCTGTTCGTGGCCGTGTTCCAGATCCCGGACGGGCTGCAGGTCGGCGCGGCGGGCGCGCTGCGCGGCTTCAAGGACGCGCGCGTGCCGATGCTGCTGAACTTCACCGCCTACTGGCTGGTCGGCTTCCCGCTGGCCTGGTGGCTGGGCATCCGCATGGGCGCCGGCCCGGACGGCATCTGGACCGGGCTGATCGCGGGACTGTTCACCTGCGCAGTGCTCCTGATCTGGCGCTACCGGCGGATATCCGGAAGCTCCAGCAGGTAGTGGCGGTTGCAGCCGCTGTGGCCGGTGGCGCCGAGCGGCGCAGCCAGCCTGCGGAATCCCGCCTTGAGGTAGAGCGCCTGCGCGGCGTCCATGGCGGCGAGCGTTTCCAGGTAGCAGCGGCGATAGCCGCGCCCGCGCGCCGCGGCCAGGCAGCGGTCCAGCATCCGTTGCCCGAGGCCGCGTCCGCGCGCCGCCGGAAGCAGGTACATCTTGCGCAGCTCGCAGGTATCCGGGTCCGCGCCCGCGAGCGGCGCGATCCCGCCGCAGCCGGTCACGCGGCCGTCCTCCTCGATCACGAAGTACGCCGCGCGCGCGCCGTCGTAGGCCGCGGACATCGCTTCCACTTCCGGGTCGCTGCTCGAGTAGCCGGGGCCGGTGGCGCCGAAGCTTGCCATCACGTCGCGGATGATCGCCGCGACCGCGGCATCGTCCTCCGGGCGGATCGGCCGGATCAGGGCGTCGCCGGTTTCAGTCGTCACGGGGTTCGTGGTAGCCGTGGCCGAGCGTCTCGACGTCCACCAGCAGGCCGTCCTCGAACCTGAGCCGGCGCATCAGCTTGGTCGGCCCGAGGTTGTAGGTCCAGTATTCGACCGGGATCGGCACCGGATCGTACGACGTGTAGTAGGGGCGGCCGCGGAACCAGCGGATCGGGCGGCGCAGTATTTCCCGGCGCTGGACGCTGGACGGCGGGCCGCACAATGCCTCGACCTTGTCCATGCTGTCGCCGTCGGTGACGAGGCGCGAGCCGCAGCGGAACGAGTCCGCCCCCGCCGTGCCCGCCCATGCCAGGGCCGCGGCCAGCGCGAGGATGGTGATGTGGGGGCGGTTCATGCCAGCAGCCTGTCCCGGCCCGCATGAACGGCGTCTGAAGGCCGGTTCATGCGCCTGAATCTACGCCGGCCCCGGCCCGGATACCAAGGCATGGTTCCCATGCCTTGCGGCGGGCCGCAGAATGGCGCGACCGATGCCCGAGCGCCGCCTCGACCGCCAGTTCGAACGCCGGCTCGCAGGCCTGGTCAATGCCCGTGAGCCCGGCGTGCTCTCGGGCGGGCTCAAGGGCGTCGAGCGCGAGGCGCTGCGCGTCACGCCCGCCGGGCGCATCTCGCAGGCGCCGCATCCCCCGGCCCTCGGCTCGGCGCTGACGCACCCGCACATCACCACCGACTATTCCGAGGCGCTGCTCGAGCTGGTCACGCCGCCCTTCGCCGAGACCTGGGAACTGACCCAGTACCTGTGCGACATCCACCAGTTCGTCTACCGCCACCTCGGCGACGAGCTGCTGTGGGTCACCAGCATGCCCTGCGTGCTGGGCGGCGACGGCGAGATCCCGCTGGCGCGCTACGGCAGCTCCAACATCGGGCGCATGAAGCACGTCTACCGGATCGGCCTCGGCCTGCGCTACGGGCGCATGATGCAGGCGATCTCCGGCGTGCACTTCAACTACTCGTTCCCGGAGAAGTTCTGGCCGGTGTTCCAGGCCGTCGCCGGGTCGAGGCAGGGCGGCCAGCCGATGCTGGACGACGCCTACTTCGCGCTGCTGCGCAACTACCGCCGCTTCGGCTGGCTGATCCTGTACCTGTTCGGCATCTCGCCGGCGGTCTGCCGGTCGTTCTTCGCCGGACGCGACATACCGGCCGGGCTCGAGCCCCTTGGAAAGGGCACGCTCATCGCGCCCTTCGCGACCTCGCTGCGCATGAGCGACCTCGGCTACCGCAACAAGAGCCAGGCCGGCGTGCACGTGTCGGTGAACTCGCTGCCGGAGTACGTGCGCGACCTGTCGCGCCTGATCACGACGCCGCACCCGGAGTACCAGGTGCACGGCGTCGAGGTGGACGGCGAATGGCGGCAGCTGAACGCCAACCTGCTGCAGATCGAGAACGAGTACTACAGCTTCATCCGCCCGAAGCGGGTCGCGCATTCGGGCGAGCGGCCCACCAAGGCGCTGCTGCGCGCGGGCGTGCAGTACGTCGAGATGCGCTCGCTCGACGTCGGCGCTTACGATCCGGTCGGCGTCAACCGCAACAAGCTGTGCTTCCTCGAGGCCTTCGCCGCGCTGTGCCTGCTGCGCGGCAGCGATCCGCTGTCCGCCGCGCAGTCCGCGGCCTACGAGGAGAATCACGTGCAGGTCGCGAGCCGCGGCCGTGAGCCGGGCCTGGTGCTGTGGAACGAGCCCGAACCGCTGCCGCTCGCGCACTGGGCGGCGCAGCTGCTCGACGAGATGCAGGGTATCTGCGAACTGCTGGACGCAGCCGATGCGGCGAAGCCCTACACGACGGCGCTTGCGCTGCAGCGCGCCAAGCTCGACGATCCCGCGCGCCTGCCGTCGTCGCGCCTGCTTGCGGAACTGGAACGCGAACGAGACTCGTTCTTCGGTCTGGCGCTTGCCATGTCGCGCATGCACCGCGACTATTTCCGCGACCTGTACCCGCCGAACGAGGCGCGCCTCGCCGAGTTCGCGACGGAAGCCGTTGATTCAATTGAGAAACAGCGCGAGGTCGAAGCCGCCGACACACTGCCGTTCGGCGCCTTCGTGGCCCGCTACTTCGACGAGGCGACGGTTTGACATATTGGCGTCAGAACAGGCACTTACGGAAATCAGTCGCGCAACGGCCTCACCTTCCTCCGGGCATCTCCCTATAATCGGGCCGCATGCACGGCGGCCCTCTTTCGCCGTGCGGCGGGGATGCGACAAGAGATCATGGATAGAGCTCAGGACGGCTTTGAAGCACGCCTGCTGGAAGGCAAGACCCTGAACGCAGCGAATGAGCCAGTGATCGCCGGCGCCGGCCCGCACAAGGGTTGGGACCCGGTCGAGATCTGGCGCACGCGCGTCCGGTCGATGCGGCGGTCTGCTCCCAGGGACGGCAAGGACTCCGCGGACCGATGACTCCCGCTGGCTCCGTGAGCCAGGACGCGGGCTCGCCGCCTGCGTCCACGCCTTCGGAGCAGCTCGAGCAGGGCTTTCGCTGGCTGCGCTTCAGCCCCGGCCTGGAGGCGGCCTACCGCACCGAGCAGTTCCGTGACCTCCTCGGTTACCTGCGGGTGAGCCTGGCGCTGCTCGCGGCGCTGATTCTCGCCGTCAACCAGATTGACCGCGCCGTGCTGCCGGCGATCAGCAGCGTCGCGCCGCGCCTGGCGGGCATCGGCGTGATGCCGCCGCTGCTGCTGCTGGGTCTGGCGCTGACCTTCGCGCCCAATGCCGCCGTCTGGTACCCGCGCGTGATGGCCGTCGCGATGGCCGTGGCGCTCGTCGTGATCGGCTGGGTCGTGCTCCTCACCCTGGAGCTGGGGGAGAGCCGCGTGTTCGTGCGCCTGATCATCGCGACCATCGCGATCTACTTCGTGCTGGGCCTGCCGGTTCGCGCCGCCGTCACCGCCAACGTCGCGGGCGCCGCGTCCTTCGTCGCCGTAGCCTCCTCGACGGGCCTGCCGGCGGTGGAGATGCAGCACTACGTTTCGATGCTGCTGATGGCGGGCGTAATCTGCGCGGTCGGCGCCTACGCGCTCGAGCACGCGAGCCGCACCGCCTGGCTGGAGGCGCGCATGCTCGCGGAGCATGCCCTGCACGACGGCCTCACCGGCCTGTGCAACCGCCGCCGCTTCGACGACCACCTGGAACGCGCCTGGCAGCAGGGCACGCGCGACCGCCGCGCGATCGCGCTGCTGTTCGGCGACCTCGATTTCTTCAAGAAGTACAACGACCGCTATGGGCACCAGGCCGGGGACGAGGCGCTGAAGGCGGTCGCCGGCGTGCTCGCGCGCCACGCGCGCCGGCCATTCGACATGGCTGCGCGCTTCGGCGGCGAGGAGTTCGCGGTGCTGCTGTACGACGCCAGCGGCAAGCACGCCGCGCAGGTCGCGGAGAACATCCTGCGCGAGGTCCGCGGGCTCGGTATCGTGCACGAGGATTCGGTCGCGGGCGGGGTGCTGACCATCAGCATCGGCATCGCCTGCGTGCAGCCGGAGCAGGGCAGGAGCGCCGCCGGCCTGCTGCAGCTCGCGGACCAGGCGCTGTACGCGGCCAAGGACGGCGGGCGCGACCAGGCGCGCGTCGCGGGCCCCGAGTACGAGCAGATGCAGACCGGCTACTTCCACCGCCGCATGTTCGAGGGCGGCGCCGGCGCCGACGGTCAGTAGATCGCGACCTCGCGCCGGCCGCGCGAATCGCGCGCCGCCCTGAACATGCCCTCGGTGTTGAACTCGAGCGCCAGCGCGCCGTCCCGGTCCACGACGATCACGCCGCCGTCGCCGCCGATCTCCTTCAGGCGGCCGTGCACGACGTCCCTGGCCGCCGCCGCGGCCGAAACCCCGGACAGTCGCACGCGCGCGCAGATCTCGTGCGCGACCACGGCGCGGATGAAGTACTCGCCGCTGCCGGTCGCCGACACCGCGCAGGTCGCGTTGTCGGCATAGGTGCCGGCGCCGATGATCGGCGAGTCGCCGATGCGGCCCCAGCGCTTGTTGGTCATGCCGCCGGTCGAGGTCGCCGCGGCCAGGTTGCCGTGGCGGTCGCGCGCGACCGCGCCGACCGTTCCGAAGTAGTCGGTGTCGCGCGTGGCGTCGGCGACCCGGTCCTGGCGCTGCGCCTCCTCGAGCTGCTTCCAGCGCCGCTCGGTGTGGAAGTAGCTGCCGGGCACCAGCGTGACGCCCTGCTCGAGCGCGAATTCCTCCGCCCCCTCGCCGGCGAGCAGCACGTGCGGCGTGCGCTCCATGACCATGCGCGCGAGCTCGATGGGATTCCTCACGTGCTTCACGCCCGCGACCGCGCCGGCCTTCTGCGTCGCGCCGTCCATGATGGCCGCGTCCAGCTCGTTGATGCCGGAGTGGCTGAACACCGCGCCCTTGCCGGCGTTGAAGTAGGGCGAGTCCTCGAGGATCTTCACCGCGGTGACGATCGCGTCGAGGCTGCTGCCGCCCTGCTCGAGGATGCCGTAGCCGGCGTCCAGCGCGCGCTCGAGGTCGGCGCGGTAGGCGCGCTCGTTCTCGGGTGACATCGAGGCGCGGCTGATCACGCCGGCGCCGCCGTGGATGGCGATCGCGATCATCGGTTCGTCTCCGTCGGAGGCGATGGCGGCCGGCGCCGCAGCCAGCAGCGTCCAGAGTACCGGCAGGAATGCGGCCCGCATCGTTCGGCTATTATCCCCGAATCCGCCTGCCGCGGGGGAACGCGGCTTCAGGCCGGGCCGGAGAGCTGCGGAATGACCATTGGCGTGCGTGCGGCGGTCGCGATCGTGGCGCTCACGCTGGCGGCCTGCGGCGACGACGCCCAGGTGCTGCTCGGGACGCTCGAGCGCGACCGGGTGGAACTGGTCGCCGAGGCCCGGGAACCGATCGTCGAGGTCGCGGTGCGCGAGGGCGAGGCGGTCGAGGCGGGGCAGCTGCTGCTGCGCCTCGACCCTGCCGCCGTGACGGCGCGCCTGGCGCAGGCGCAGGGCAACGCCCTGCAGGCCGAGCGCCGCCACGCCGAGCTGCTGGCCGGCGCGCGCATCGAGGCGGTGCGCGAAGCGCGCGCGGTTCGTGACGGGGCCGCGGCGCGCGCCGCGGCCGAAGCGAGGGAATTCACCCGCATCGAGAAGCTGGTCGCGGAGGGCATGCTGCCGGCGTCCGCGCTCGATCGGCAGCGCGCGCTTGCCGACGGCGCCGCCGCGGACCTTGCAGCCGCGCGCGAGCGCCTCGCGGAGCTCGAACGCGGCACGCGCGCCGAGGTCGTCGCCCAGGCCGCCGCGGCGCTCGAGGCTGCGCGCGCGCAGGTCGCGGAGCTCGAGCTCTCGCTCGAGCGCCACGCCGTGCGCGCACCGCGGGCGGGCACGGTGGATGCCCTGCCCTACGAGCTCGGCGAGCGGCCGCCGCCGGGCGCCCCGGTCGCGGTGCTGCTGGCCGCCGGGCGCACCTGGGCGCGCGTCTTCATTCCCGAGCCGCAGCGCGCGCAGGTCGGGCCGGGCACCGCCGCGACCGTGCGACTCGACGGCTCGGATCGCGAGTGGCAGGCGGAAGTGCGTTTCATCTCGTCGGAAGCGGCCTTCACGCCGTACTACGCCCTCAGCGAGCGCGAGCGCGGCCGCCTGTCGTTCCTGGCCGAGGTCGTGCTCACGGAGGCCGGGGCCGATGCGCTGCCGGCGGGCATGCCGGTCGAGGTGCGCCTCGCGGCAGGGCCGTGAGCGCCGCGATCACGGCGCGGGGGCTCGCGCGGCGCTTCGGTCCGGTGGTGGCGGTCGCCGGCATCGACCTCGACGTGCCGCGCGCGCAGATCTACGGCTTCCTCGGCCCGAACGGTTCCGGCAAGTCCACCACCATCCGCATGCTCTGCGGGCTGCTGGTGCCGACGCGCGGCACGGTGAGCGTGCTCGGCCACCCGGTGCCGCGCGATGCGGAGGTCGTGCGCCGCAAGCTCGGCTACATGACCCAGCGCTTCTCGCTGTGGGACGACCTGACCGTCGCCGAGAACCTGGACTTCATGGCGCGCGTGTACGGGCTCGACCGCGGGCTGCGGTGCGAGCGCGTCGCGGCGCGCATCGCCGGGTACGCGCTCGGCGCGGCCGCCGGCCAGCGCGCCGGCACGCTGTCGGGCGGCGAGCGCCAGCGGCTCGCGCTCGCCGCGGCGACGCTGCACGAGCCGGAGCTGCTGCTGCTCGACGAGCCGACCAGCGCGGTGGATCCGCAGAGCCGTCGCGATTTCTGGGAGAGCCTGTTCGCGCTGGTCGCCCGCGGCACGACGATCCTGGTCTCGACGCACTACATGGACGAGGCCGAGCGCTGCCACCGGCTCGCGATCCTGGACCGTGGCCGGATCTCGGCGGAGGGCACGCCGCGCGAGCTCGCGCGCGACATCGATGCGGTGGTGATCGAGATCGAGGCGGAGGACCTGCTCGCGGCGCGGCGCGCGCTGGCGGCGCTGCCCGAAGTGAGGAGCGTCGCCCAGCTCGGCCACCGCCTGCACGTGCTGCTGTCCCGCGACGCCGCCGAGCCCGGGCGCCGGGTCGCCGCGGCGCTGGCCGGCCACTGCCCGGACGCACGGATCGAGCGCGTCGGCGCGACGCTCGAGGACGTGTTCGTCGCCGCGACGCGCCTGAAGGACGGCCCGGCCACGGAGCGGGTCGCGTGAGCTGGCTGGAGCGGCTCGCGGCGATCGCCATCAAGGAGACGCGCCAGCTGGCGCGCGACCGCATCACGGTGGGGCTGATCGTCGGCATCCCGACGATCCAGCTGCTGCTGTTCGGCTACGCGATCAACTACGACGTGCGTGACGTCTCGACCGTGGTGCTGGACCAGGCGCGCACCTCGCTGTCCCGCCGCCTGGTCGGCGACCTCGGCGCCACGCAGGTGCTGGGCGGGATCCGCCAGGCCGGCAGCGAGGCCGGGCTGCGCCGGGCGATGCAGCGCGGCGAGGCCAACGTCGGCATCGTGATTCCCGCCGACCTCGAGCGGCGCATCGCCGAGGGGCGGCGTCCCGCACTGCAGATCCTGGTGGACGGCAGCCAGCCCGCGCTCGAGAACGTCGCCCAGGGCCTGGGCGCGATGCCGCTGCTGCGCCGCGCGGGCGAGCTGCCGGCCCCGAAGCCGGTCGAGATCCTGGTCGCCTACAATCCGGAGCGGCGCACCGCCGTGCAGATCGTCCCGGCGCTGTGCGGCGTGATCCTGACCATGACCATGGTCGTGTTCACGGCGAGCGCGATCGTGCGCGAGCGCGAGCGCGGCAACCTCGAGCTGCTGATCACGACGCCGGTCACGCGCGGGCAGCTCATGGCCGGGAAGCTGCTGCCCTATGTCGCGATCGGGCTGATCCAGACCACGCTGATCCTGCTGCTCGGCTGGTGGCTGTTCGACGTGCCGGTGGCCGGCAGCCTCGTGGACCTCTACCTCGGGGCGCTGCTGTTCATCGCCGCCTCGCTGTCGCTGGGGCTGTTCATCTCGACGCTGGCGCAGACCCAGTTCCAGGCCATGCAGATGGCGATCGTGACCATGCTGCCGTCCATCCTGATGTCGGGGTTCATGTTCCCGTTCGAGGGCATGCCGGCCATCGCCCAGGCCATTGCCCAGGTGCTGCCGCTGACCCACTTCAACGAGATCATCCGCGGCATCGTCCTGCGCGGCGCCCGGCTCACCGACATGCAGCCGGAGCTCGCCAAGCTCGCGGTGTTCCTGGTGGTGATGCTCGCACTCTCGGTCGCCCGCTTCCGCAAGCGGCTGGATTAGTGCTATCCTGCCCGCCGGCCGTTGCATGATTTCCTGCAATATCAAGCGCTTATGGCGCGCGAGGGCAGGGAAATCAGCACCGGCCAGGTGACAGGACCGCTGTTCGAAGATTCGACCTAGCCGAGCTTTTGCCCGCCAGACGATCCCGACCGTGATTCCTGCCGTGTAGTGAATGGCCAATGGCCGCCCTCGTCATGAAGGCGGTGCATGGCCGTGTACCCAATCGAGAGTGAGAGCCTGAATTTATGAAGATCTATGTTGGAAACCTGCCTTTCTCGGCGACCGAGGCCCAGGTGCGCGACCTGTTCGCGCAGCACGGCACGGTCGAGTCCGTGGCGCTGCCGGCCGACCGTGAGACCGGTCGTCCGCGCGGTTTCGGCTTCGTCGAGATGCCGCAGGCGGAGGCCACCAAGGCCATCGAGGCGCTGAACGGCTTTTCTATGGGCGGCCGTCAGCTGCGCGTGAATGAAGCTCAGGATCGTCCGCGCGGCCCGCGTCCGGGTGGCGGCGGCGGCTTCCGCTCCGGTGGCGGTGGCGGCGGCGGCTTCCGTTCCGGCGGCGGCGGCGGCGGTGGCGGCGGACGCTGGTAAGCATCCCCCGCAACGCATGTGAAAGGCCCGCTTCGGCGGGCCTTTCTTTTGGTGCCGGGTCGTAGATTCGTAGATTTGACGCGCGCACCATCTTGCCTGGGTGACATGGCCGTCAAACCTACGAATCTACGACCCGGCACCATTCGAGGCTTTGCGCCGATAGCGCGCACGACTGCGCGCATCCTCGTGCTCGGCAGCATGCCGAGTGTCGCCTCGCTCCGGGCCGGCGAGTACTACGCGCATCCGCACAACCGCTTCTGGCCGATCATGGGCGAGATCCTCGGCTTCGACGCGAGCGCGCCCTACGCGAAGCGCAGGGCGGCGCTGATGAATGCCGGCATCGCGCTGTGGGACGTCATCGGCAGCTGCGAGCGCGAGGGCAGCCTCGATTCCGCCATCGCCGCGCATTCCATCGTGGCGAACGACTTCACCGCCTTCCTGGCCCGCCACCGCCGCATCGGGCGCGTCTGCTTCAACGGCCGCCGGGCCGAGGCGGCGTGGCGCCGCCACGTGCTGCCGCAATGGGCCGTGCCGCCTGCCCTCGATTACCGGCTGCTGCCCTCGACGAGCCCCGCGCATGCCGGGATGGGTTATCGTTCCAAGCTCCGCATCTGGCGCAGCGCAATCGGGCCATGAATCGCAGGCAACTGTTGCAGGGCATGGTGGCGGCCGCATTGAGCGGCGGCTACGCCGCGCGCCTGGCCGCGCAGGCCGCGACGCCGGACGTCGTCGTGATCGGCGCCGGCGGCGCGGGACTCACGGCCGCGAAGGAGCTGCTGCGGTCCGGCCGCACGGTGCTGGTGCTCGAGGCGCGCGACCGCATCGGCGGGCGCGCCTTCACCGACACCAGCCTCGGCGCGCCCTGGGACCGCGGCTGCTCCTGGCTGCATGCCTCCGAGGTGAATCCCCTGGTCCGCTACGCGCGCGAGCAGGGCTTCGAGCCCTACGTGGACCGGTATCCGCGCCACATGTACCGCGGCACCGAGCGGATGGGCGGCGCCGAGACCGCGGGTTACCGCGCGCTGAACGAGCGCATCGAGCGCGAGCTCGCCGATGCCGGCCGTCGCGGGCTCGACATTCCCGCCGAGTCCGCGCTCACCCAGGCGACGCTCGCCGATCCCTGGTACCCGATGGCGATGGCGGGACTCACGGCCTGGGAGGGCATCGAGCCCGCGAACTTCTCCGCGCTCGACCAGTTCCACTTCGTGGAGCAGGGCGAGGACATGCTGGTCGCGCGAGGATACGGCGCGCTGCTCGCGCACTACGCGAAGGACGTGCCCGTGCGCCTGCGCACGCCGGTCGGCCGCATCCGCTGGAACGCCCGCGGCGTCGCCGTGGAGACGCCCTCGGGCACGCTGAACGCGCGCGTCGCGATCGTCGCGCTGCCGTCTTCCGTCATTGCCGCCGGCGCCGTGGTGTTCGCGCCGCACCTTCCCGCCCACGTGCTGCAGGCGCACCACGACCTGCCGCTCGGCCTGATGAACAAGGTGGCGCTGCGCTTCCGCCGCAACGTCTTCCCCTCCGAGCGCGCCGAGTTCTGGCGCCTGCGCCGCGACGACGGCCGTGGCATGAACTACCTGACCCGGCTGGCCGGCAGCAACGTCTGCGTCGGCGCGGCGGCCGGGGCGCTCGCTCACGAACTGGAGGCCGCCGGCGAGGCGGCCATGATCGAGCACGCGCTCGGCGAGCTCGCCTCGATGCTGGGGGGCGAGGTCCGCCGTCATTTCGACCGCGGCGCGGCCACCGCCTGGTCCGCGGACCCGTTCGCGCGCGGCTCCTATTCGCACTGCCTGCCCGGCCGCTTCGGCGCGCGCGCCGTGCTCACCCGGCCGGTCGGCGGCCGGCTCGTGTTCGCGGGCGAGCACACCGAGCAGTCCGCCTACGGCACGCTGCATGGCGCGCACCTCTCCGGCCTGCGCGCCGCCGCCGAGGCGCGGCGCCTGCTCGCGGGGGCCTTCGCTTGAGCCTGGTGCTGTACGACTACCTGTCCTCTGGCAACGGCTACAAGTGCCGGCTGGTGCTGAAGGCGCTGGCGATGCCTTATGAGCTCCGCATCGTGGACATCGTCGCCGGCGCGACGCGCACGCCGGAGTTCCTCGCCATCAACCCGAACGGCAAGATCCCGGTGCTGGTGGTGCCGGGCCGCGGACCGATCGCCGAGAGCCACGCGATCATCAGCTACCTCGCCGAGGGCTCGAAGCTGGTGCCGCCGGATCCTTACGAGCGCGCGCTGATGTGGCAATGGATGTGCTTCGAGCAGTACCAGCTCGAGCCGGGCGTGGGCACCGTGCGCTACTGGCTGAAGAGCCTGCGCAGGACGCCGGAGGAGCTCGGCGAGCGCTACACCGATCGCTTCCAGCGCGGCGCGGACGCGCTCGCCGTGCTCGAGCGCGGCCTCGCAGGGCGCGACTGGCTGGTGGGAGGCGCGGTGACGCTCGCCGACGTCGCGCTCTACGCCTACACGCACGTCGCGGACGAGGCGGGCTACCGCCTCGCGGATTTCCCGGCGGTAGCCGCCTGGATCGCGCGTTTCAAGCAGCTGCCCTGGTACGCGCCGATCACCGAACCCTGATGCCGCCGACCCGTCGCGAGGCGTTCCGCTTCTGGCTCAAGCTCGGGTTCATCTCCTTCGGCGGCCCGGCGGGGCAGATCGCGATCATGCACCGCGAGGTGGTCGAGCGGCGCGGCTGGCTCGACGACCGCGCGTTCATGCATGCGCTCAACTTCTGCATGCTGCTGCCGGGACCGGAGGCGCTGCAGCTCGCGATCTGGCTCGGCTGGCGGCTGCACGGCACGGCGGGCGGCATCGTCGCCGGCATCTGCTTCATCGTGCCGGCGATGCTGCTGCTGCTCGGCCTGTCGTTCGTCTATGCGCTGCACGGCGAGGTGCCGGCCGTCGCGGCCGTGCTGCTCGGCCTCAAGGCGACCGTGATCGCGCTGATCGCACAGGCATTGCTGCGCCTCGCGCGGCGCGCGCTCGCGCATCCGCTGCACTGGCTGCTGGCGGGCGCGGCCTTCGTGCTGATGGTCGGGGGACTCGCGCCATTCCCGCTGATCCTCGCGGCCGCCGCGCTCGCGGGACTGCTGGCGCATCGCGGTGCGGCGGCGCCGGCCGCGACTGCGCCCGCGGCGTTTCCATGGCGGAGCCTCGCGGCCGGCGTCGCGCTCTGGACGCTGCCGGCGGTCGGGATCGTCGTGCTCGCCGGACCGGACTCGTTCTTCGCGCAGCTTTACCGCTTCTTCACGACCGCGGCGCTGGTCACCTTCGGCGGCGCCTATGCGGTGCTCGCCTGGGTGACCGAGCAGGCGGTGCAGGTGCACGCCTGGCTGACGCAGGCGGAAGCGGTGGCGGGCCTGGCGCTCGCGGAAACGACGCCGGGGCCGCTCGTCATCGTGCTGCAGTTCATCGGCTTCATGGCCGGCTGGAACCAGTCCGGTGCGGCCGGTCCGGCCGCGACCGCGACGCTGGCGGCGCTGCTCACGTCGTGGGCAACGTTCCTGCCGTCCTTCGTCTTCATCCTGGCCGGCGCGCCGTACGTGCAGCGGCTGGCGGCGAGCGTGCGCCTCGCCGGCGCGCTCGCGGGCATCACCGCGGCGGTAGTGGGCGTCATCGGCAGCCTCGCGGTCGCCTTCGGGCGCAGCGTGCTGTTCCCCGCCGGCCTTTCGGCGCCGGACTGGGGCGCGGTCGCGATCGCGGTCGCCGCGCTCGTGCTGCTCGAGCGCACCCGGCTCGACGTGCTCTGGGTGATCGCGGCGGGCGCCGTCGCCGGGCTTGCGCTGGGCTTCCTGGCATGAAGTACCCGCACACGATGGTGCGGGAGATAAAGAATAAAGGGGACGCGTCCAATTAAATCCAGCGGCCGCCGGCGGATCCGGATGGCCGGATCTAATTGGACGCGTCCCCTTTACTTCAGCCGGCGATGTAGCGGCGCAGGTCCTCGATCTCGTGCTTCTGCTCGTCGATGACGGCCTTGACGCAGTCGCCGATCGAGATCACGCCGACGAGCTTGCCGTCCTCGACCACCGGCAAATGGCGGATGCGCTTGTCGGTCATGATCTGCATGCAGTCCTTGACCGTCTGCTGCGGGCCGACGCTGATGACGGGCGCGCTCATGATCATGCCGCAGCTGGTCTCGAGCGAGTTGCGCCCCATCAGCACGACCTTGCGCGCGTAATCGCGCTCGGAAACGATGCCGGCCAGCCGGCCGTTCTCGAGCACCGGCAGCGCACCGATGAAATGCTCGGCCATGCGCTGGATGGCGGTGCGCACCGGCTCGCCGGTGTCGACGGTGATGACGCCCGCGGGCTTGGCCGCGAGCAGCTGCCGTACGGTTCTCATGTCTCCCCCCGGTGCGCGGTGCTTCCCGCCATCTTACGCCCGGCGCCGCAAGGGTAAAGGGGACGCGTCCAATTACCAGCACGGGTAATTGGACGCGTCCCCTTCGGGCAGATGCGTGCCCTTCAGGCTGGCTCGCGCGCGCGCCAGGCCGCGAGCAGCTCGGCCTCGCGCTCGGCCGAAAGCCCCGAGCGCAGCGCGGCCTTGCGCTCGGCCGGGCGCGTCTCGTGCCAGGCGAGCGTGTCGCGAACGGTCTCGTCGAGCGGCCGTGCGCGCAGCCCTTCCGCGAGCGAGCGCTTGATGCCGGTCAGCGAGCCGCCGGCCTCCTCGCCGCGCACCGGGTTCCACGGCGCAAAGCGCATCTCCTCCGGCTTGAGGAACTGCTGCAGCCAGTCCTCGTCGATCCAGGTGAACTTCGTGTCGGCGCCGGAGACGCGCCTGCAGCTCTCGACCACCTTGCCCTGCGTCAGCTCGCCGGGCGGCGTCACCGCGTTGAAGTCCCCGGAAACGCGCCGCTCGACGAGCCCGAGCATGAAGGCGGCGAGGTCGCGCACGTCCACGATCTGCACCGGATCGTCCGGCGTGCCCGGCACCGCCATCTCGCCCCCGCGCGCCACGCGCACCGGGTAGTACGTGAACCGGTCGGTCGGGTCGAGCGGCCCCACGATGTAGCCGGGGCGCACGATCGAGCAGCGCGCGCCCCAGGCATCGCGCGTGTACTGCTCGCACAGCGCCTTCATCGGCCCGTAGGTCTCGTTGGTGATCTCCTCCTGCTCGGGGTTCTCGAGCACGCCGGTCGGCGAATCCTCGTCGTTCGGCGTGGCGAAGCTCGCGTAAGCCGAGATGCTGGAGATGAACAGGGCGTAGCCCGTGTTCGGCGCCAGCAGCTCCGCCGACATCTTCACGAACTTCGGGATGTAGCCGGTGTTGTCCACCACCGCGTCCCACCGCCGGCCCTTGAGCGCATCGAGCTGGCCCTTGCGGTCGCCGATCAGCGTCTCGACGTCCGCCACGCCGTCGGGGTCGCGCCGGCCGCGGTTGAAGTGGGTGACCTTCCAGCCGCGCGCGAGCGCCTGCTCGGTCAGGTGCGGGCCGATGAAGCCGGTGCCGCCGAGGATCAGCAGCGTGCGGCCATGGCCGGCATGCGCGGCGAGGCGACCGGCGGCGAGGGCGAGCGCGGTGCCTGCGCCTGCCCGGATGAGGTTGCGGCGGGTCATGTTCATGTCTTGCTCCGTGGTTTCAGCGGCCGCCGGCGGGCGCGTACTTCTCCAGCCAGTCGCGTGTCTCGCGGTACCAGAACAGCGAGTTCTGGCGCTTCAGGATCCAGTGGTTCTCGTCGGGAAAATAGACCAGCCGGCTCGGCACGCCGCGGTTCTGCAGCGTGTGGAACAGCTCGACGCCGTTGTTGAACGGCACGCGCTGGTCGAGCTGGCCATGCAGCACCAGCGTGGGCGTGTTGAAATTGCCGGCGCTGGAATGCGGCGAGTAGCGCGCGAACTCCTCCGGCCGCTCCCAGTGCTCGAAGAACCGGCGCTGGCTGGCGCCGTAGTCCGCGCCGTACTGCGTCAGGTCGTTGTAGACCGCGGCGTGCGCGATCAGCGTCCTGAACGGGTGCTCGCGCCCGAGCAGCGTGGCCGCCAGGAATCCGCCGTAGCTGCCGCCGCCCGCCGCCATGCGCGCGCGGTCGATCCACGGCTGCTCTGCGAACCACGCGGCCGCGGCCACGGTGTCCTGGTAGGGCCTGGTGATCCGGTCGGGGTTGATCGAGTCGGTGAATGCCTGGCCGAAGCCGCTGGAGCCGTGGAAGTTGTGCCAGGCGGTGACGTAGCCCCAGCCCGCGAACACCTGCGCGTTCCAGCGGAAGGTCCAGGCGTCGGTGACGCCGTTGTGCGGGCCGCCGTGCAGCAGCAGGTACAGCGGGTACTTCCTCGCCGGATCGAAGCCCGGGGGATAGATCACCCACATCTGGATGTCGGCGCCGTCGGCGCCCTTGTAGCTGACGCTCTCGACCTTGCCGAAGGCCACGTTCGCGAGCAGCGCGTCGTTGTGGTCCGAGAGCTTCACGGCCGCGCCGTCGCGCGGGTTGACCTTCACCAGCGTCGGCGGTTCGCTGAACGATTGGCGCACGGCGACGAGCGTCGCCGGCCGGCCCGCCATCTGCAGGCCCGAGAAGCTGGATGCGCCGGTCACCGCCTGGTGCCGGCCGCTGGCGACGTCGAGCCGGTAGATGCGCTCGGTGCCGGCGTCGTCGATGGCCGCGTACAGCGACTTCGAGTCCGGCGACCACAGGAAGCCGTCGAGCGAGCGGTCCCATTCCGCCGCCAGCCTGCGGCGCGAGCCGTCGCGCCGGTCGATGAGCCAGGCCTGGCGCGAGTCCGCGTAGAAGCCCTTGATCTCCTGCCGCGCGTACAGCAGCCAGCGCCCGTCCGGGCTGTACTTCGGCCCGGTGTCGTTGGCGGGGTTGTCGGCCGTCAGGTTCCTCGCCGCGCCCCCGGAAGCCGGCACCAGGATCACGTCGAGGTTGGTGTCCGTGCCGGTCGGATCGACGTCGGCGACGAAGGCGATCTCGGCGCCGTCGGGCGAGATGTCGTAGGACGAGGTTCCGGTCTCGCGGCGCGACAGCTCGAAGCCGGTGCCGGGCGTGATCGCCGTGGGCGTGCCGCCCTCGCGCGCGATCGAGAACAGGTGCGCCTGCCGGTCGTCGATGAAGTGGTCCCAGTAGGTGACCGGCACGCGGTCCCAGCTCATCGCCTTCATCTTCGACTTCTCGCGCTCCTCGAGCCGCTCCTTCGCCCGCTGCCAGTCCGCGAGGTCCGGCCACACGCGCGAGATGAAGGCGATGCGCGAGGAGTCCGGGAACCACTTCGGCGCGGACACGCCGGTCGGGACGTCGCCGACGCGCAGCGCCTCGCCGCCGTCGGTCGGGATCACGTAGAGCTGCGACTGCTTGTCGTCGCCGCGCTTGGCGACGAAAACGATCCAGCGCCCGTCCGGGCTCCAGGCCGGGTCGGACTCGTTGCCCGCCATGCTGGTGAGCCGGCGCGGCTCGCCGCCCGAGGTGGACACCAGGTACAGGTCGGATTCGCCCTTGTCCTTCTCGTCATCGAAGGTGGTAACCGCATAAACGGCCTGCGCGCCGTCCGGCGACAGCGCGGGATTGCCCACGCGCGCGAACTGCCACATGGCCTCGGCCGAGAGCGGCACGGACTGGGCGAAGGCGGCGGCGGGCGCGAGCAGGACGGCGGCCGTGAGCCAGCGGAACGATGCATTCATCGGGAACTCCCTGCTGCCGCCGGGGGCGGCCTTGCGGCGTGCCGCAGATTCTGCCGGTCGCGGGCGCGTGCTGGCAAACCCGTTTGGGCGCGTAATCCGACCGTTGCGCCGCAGGAGCGGATCGCGGACAGTGTCGGCATGCGCGATCTCGAGGAACTGAAGCAGCGGCAGCGCGCCTTCGTCGCCGAGCGCGACTGGGAGCAGTTCCACAGCCCGAAGAACCTCGCGATGGCGCTCGCGGTGGAGGCCGCGGAACTGGTCGAGCTGTTCCAGTGGCTCACGGAGCAGCAGAGCGCGGCGCCGGACGAGGCGCTGCGCCGCCGCGCCGCCGAAGAGCTTGCCGACGTGCTCTGGTTCCTGGTGCGCATCGCGGACCGCCTCGACATCGACCTGCTGGCGGCGGCCGGGGAGAAGTTCGCGGAGAACGAGCGCAAGTACCCGGCCGCGCGCGTGCGCGGCCAGTCGCGCAAGTACGACGAGTACTGAGCCGCGCCGGCGGCGCGGTCAGCGGGATGCGGGCGCGGCGGGCTCCGGCGGTTTCTCGGCCGCGGGCGCGGCCGCCGGTGCCGGCGCGGCGGGCGCCGTCGCCGGCTTGACGCGGTCCAGGAACCAGTGCGTCACGCCCTGTTGCCGGGTCCCGACGTAGTGGAACCAGCGCTCCTCGATGCGGTCCGGCGCGACGAAGCGGATCTCGCCGCGGCGCACGTGGCCGTCGCGGCCGCTGTCGAATCCGGTGCCGCCGTCGAGCTCGAACTGCAGCAGGTCCGCGGCCGAATCCTTGTCGAGCCGATAACCCGGCTGGTTGCCGGCGCCGCTGTAGAG
Organism: Steroidobacteraceae bacterium; assembly: GCA_019634895.1. Classification (GTDB taxonomy): domain Bacteria; phylum Pseudomonadota; class Gammaproteobacteria; order Steroidobacterales; family Steroidobacteraceae; genus SCUD01. Next base: position 45,951 of record JAHCAM010000011.1, read on the forward strand.
CGTCGCGCGCAGCTTGCCGCCGGCGAGGAAATAGACCACCACCGATTCGAAGCTCTGCCCGGCGTTCTGCCATGCGACGATGGCCCGGCCGCCGCTCGCGAGTTCGTAGCGCACGGTTGCCGGCGGGCCCGCCAGCGGGTCCTCCATGCGCCCGGCCCAGTCGCCGGCGAGCGACCTGAGCCGTTCGAAGGCCGCCGCATGGTCCGCTCCGTCCGCCAGGGCGGGCAGGGCGCAGGCGGCCGACAGCAGGGCAATGGCGAGGATCGTGCGCGGGGACTTGGGCATGAACCGCTCCTTGATGCACCATGATAACGGCAGCAACCGGCGCGGGGCAGGCATGAAGGGCAGGAAGACGCGCGAGCAGGCGGATGCGGTGCACTTGCGCCGCCTGTACGTCGACAGCCGCTTCGGCCAGCTGCACCTGACCGCGGCGTATCCGCAGAGCGGCGGCTTCGACGAGCGCACGCCGCTCCTGATGCTGCACGCGGAGGACGGCCTCGGCGCGGACTTCCGCGCCCCGGCGGCTCTGCTCGGCGCCGACCGCTCGGTTTATGCGCCGGACCTGCCCGGCAGCGGCAACTCCGACGGTCCCGCCCGCCCGACCGTCGCCAACCAGGCCGAGGCGCTCGCGGACCTGCTCGACGCGCTGCGCCTGCGGGACGTGGACGTCCTGGGCTCGGGCCGCGGCGCGCAGGTCGCGCTCGCACTCACCGCGCTGCGGCCGCATCAGGTCCGCAGGCTCGTGGTCTGCGGGCCGGGACCGGCGAACGGCATCGCGCGGCCGCTGCTGCAGCTGCGCGCGGACCCGGCGCGCAGCGCGGGCGACGGCGCGGCTGCGGTCGTCGCCGAGATCCGCGCCTTCCTCGATCGCTAGTCTGCAGCCGGCGCGCGCCGGCGGCCCGGGCCGGCGAGGGCGAGCGCGGCCAGCACCGCCGCGACCGCCGGCAACGTCGCCAGGTTCAGCCATCGCCAGCCGATGGTCGCGAGCGCCGCGCCGGCCGCGAGCGATGCCGCCGCCTGCGCGCCGAACACCAGGAAGTCGTTCAGCGTTTGCGCCTGGATGCGTTCATGGATCCGGTAGGTGCGCGTGAGCAGCGTGGTCCCGGCGATGAACATGAAGTTCCAGCCGACGCCCAGCAGCACCAGCGCCCAGAAGTAATGCATCGCGCCGTGGCCGGCGAAGGCCGCGATGGCGACGCAGGCGGCCATCAGCACCGCGCCCGCGGCGATCACCGGGCGGTCGCCGAAGCGCGCGATGATCCAGCCGGAGGCGAGCGACGGCAGGTACATCGCCAGCAGGTGCGACTGGATCACGCGGGCGGTGGCGACCTCGCCGTGGCCGTCCACCACGTGCATGCTGATCGGCGTCGCCGTCATGATGAAGCTCATGACCGCGTAGGAGACCAGCGCCGCCAGCACGGCGATCCGGAAGTCCGGCTGCGCGGCGATCACGGCGAGCGGGCGCGGCGCCTCGACCGGCGCCTGCAGCGACACGGCCGACGGCGCGAGGCGCGTCAGCAGCACTGCGGCCACGAGATAGAGCCCGCTGCCCGCGAAGAACGATCCCGCGTAATCGGCGCCGGCGACCAGCTTCGCCGCGCGCACCGCGATCTCCGGGCCGAGCCAGGCGGCCGCCAGCGCGCCGCTCATGACGATCGCGATGGCGCGGCTGGCGCGCGTCGATTCGACATATTCGATGGCGGCGAAGCGGTACTGCATGACGACCGCGTTGTTGGCGCCCAGCAGGAAGGCGGCGGCGCAGAAGCCGGCAAAGTCGGCGGCCTGGATCGAGAGGCCCGCGACCGCGCAGCCGATGGCCGCCAGCAGCGCGCTCGCGGCGAACACGGCGCGCCGCCCGTAGCGGCGGATCAGCGCGCCGGCCGGCAGCACCGACGCGGCGAGCCCGAGGATCAGCACGGAGACCGGCAGCGTTGCCAGCGCCGGAGAAGGCGCCAGGCCGGAGCCGATGATCCCGCCCAGCAGCACGAACAGGAAGCTCCCGGACATGCACAGCGCCTGCGTCGCCGACAGCATCCACACCGTGCGCATGGGCGCCATGGTACGACATAATCAATCGGATCAATGCCTTGTGTGGGATTAATCAGGTCGTGGATAATGCCTGCATGGACAAGAAGGGGGATGCAGGCGCCGACGACGGCATCGTCGCCGAGGATCTCACGCAGCTGGTCGAGCACATCGAGCTGACCGGCCCGCAGCGGCTCATCGACGCGCCGGAGTGGGAGATGGCGACCCCCGTGGCCGACCTCGACGACGCGCCCATCCTGATCGACGACGGCGGCGCTTCGCTGCCCGGATTCGAGGTCGCGCCGGCTCCCGAAGGCGACGACCTCGAGCTCTTCACCGAGACGCATTTCGACCTCACCCGGCACCTCGGCAACGAGCGCGCCTCCGAGGCGGCCGAGCTCGCGGCCGAGCGCCTGCGCTGGCAGAAGCGCGTCGAGAGCCTGCTCATGAGCCTGGCCGAGCGCGACGAGCTGCTCGCCGAGCGCGAGCAGAAGATCGAGGAGCTGAGCGCGCGGCTCGCGACCATGACGCTCGAGCGCGCGAGCCTAGCCGAGGAACTGCAGGACGTCGGCGAGGCCGCGAACGTGGCGGCGCCGGAGGCCGCTGCGCCGCCGGTCGTCGTGGAGACACGCCCGGAACCTGCGCCTGCCGCGGAAACCGCGCCGGTCATCGAAGCCGCGCCGGTCGCAGAGGCCGCGCCCGTGGAGCAGGCGGCTGCGCCGGTCGCAGAGCCTGCGCCGGACTCCACCGTAGAATTGCCGGTGATCCGCGTGGCGCGCAAGGCGCGGGACGCTCAGGGCGCGCCGGCGGTGCGCCGCTACCTGATCGGCCTCGACCTGGTGGGCGTCGCGCACGAGATCGCGCGCCCGCGCATCAACATCGGCCGCACGCACGACAACGACCTGCGCATCCTCGAGCCGACTGTCAGCCGCCTGCACGCGATGCTGACGCTGCGCAACGGCGAGGCCACGATCGTGGACGCCAACAGCAGGAACGGCGTGTTCGTCAACGGCATCCAGGTGCGCTACGCGAAGCTGGAGGACGGCGACGTCGTCACCTTCGGCACCGTTCGCTTCCGCTATCGCGTCGGCGGCAGCGCCACCGGCGCCGCCTGAATAGTTAAAGGGGACGCGTCCAATTATCGCTGGGCCGATAATTGGACGCGTCCCCTTTATCTCGTCCCCTTTATCTTTCCGATCGGCCGCAGCGCGAGCAGCGCGACCAGGCACAACACCAGCAGCACGATCGCGAGCGGCACCGGCGTGTGCGGCGTGAAGGCCGCGACCAGCTGCGTCGCCGCCGCCGCCGTCACCAGCTGAAGGAATCCGAGCAGCCCGGAGGCGGCGCCCGCGATCGCGGGATCGCGCGAGATCGCGCCGATGGTCGAGGAGGGCGCGGCGATCGCATTGGCAAAGCCGATCAGCATGCCCGGCACGAACAGCGCCACCGGGTGCCAGATGCCGGCCAGCGACAGCGCCGCGAGCGAGGCCGCGCCCGCAAACCCCACGGCGGCGCCCGCCTTCATCATCCGCCAGCCGCCGACCCGGTTCGTCACCCGTGCCGCAAGGATGAACCCGGCGAACGAGGCGACCGCCGGGAAGAAGAGCAGCAGCCCGAACCGTGCGGGCGTGACGCCCAGCGTCTCGATCGCGACGTAGGGCGCGCCGGTCACGAAGGTGTAGATCATGCTGACCATGCACGAGCCGAACACCAGGTAGCTGAGGTACTCGCGCGAGCCGAGCAGCCGGCGGTAGTTGCCCCAGAACCGCAGCGACGGCCCGGCCGCCGGCTCCGGCGGGCGCGTCTCGCGCAGGTTGCGCGCCGCGAACCACAGCACCCCGGCGCCCAGCAGCCCCGAGAGCGCGAACGGCGCGCGCCAGTCCAGCCACTCGATCGCGAGGCCCCCGAGCGAGGGCGCGATCATCGGCGCCAGCAGGATCGCGGTCGCCGTGGCCGCGAGCGCGCCCGCCGCCTTCGCCGGGCCGAAATGGTCGAGCAGCGTCGCGCGCATGACCGACATCGCCGCGCCGCCGCCGAAGGCCTGCACGATGCGCGCGGCGACCAGCCACTCCAGCGACGGCGCCGCCATCGCCGCGACGCTGCCGGCGACGAACACCGCGAGCGACGCCAGCACGACCCGGCGCCGGCCATAGCGGTCGGAGAGGGGAGCGATCACCAGGTTGCCGGTCGCGATCGCGACGATGGACAGGCTGATCAGCAGCTGCGCCGCGGCCGCCGGCACCTGCATGGCGGTCGCGATCGCCGGCATCGCGGGCAGCAGCACGTGCAGCCCGAAGGTGCCGATCGAGCCGATGATGGCGGAGCCGGCGATCAGCCGGCGGGAAGCGTCGCGCGTGGCCAAGCAGGGTCCTCGGCGGCATCTTGCGTTGCGGCCCGGGGCGCCGCAACCGACCGGTTCACGGATCGGCTTGACAAACAATTAAACATTTATTTAACTATTGAACCATGAACCGGGACCGCGCCGTCACCTCGCTCGCCGCGCTCGCGCAGGCCAGCCGCCTCGACGCGTTCCGCCACCTGGTGCAGGCGGGCCCGGGCGGGCTCGCCGCGGGAGAGCTGGCCGGGAAGCTCGGCATCTCCCCGCCCGCGCTCTCCTTCCACCTGCGCGGCCTGGCGCAGGCCGGGCTGGTCCGCTCGCGCCAGCAGGGCCGGTTCGTCTATTACTCGGCGGCCTACGACGCGATGCAGTCGCTCGTCGACTTCCTCACCGAAAACTGCTGCGGCGGCAGCGCCTGCGCGCCCGCGCGGGCCCCGGCGCGCAAGTCCACCACCAGGAGAACCGCATGAAACGCTTCCACGTGCACGTGTCCGTGCAGGACCTCGAGGGCAGCAAGGCCTTCTACTCGCGCCTGCTCGGCGCCGAGCCCGTCGTCGTGAAGCACGACTACGCCAAATGGATGATCGAGGACCCGCGCATCAACTTCGCGATCTCGACCGGCCGTGACCGCGGCGGAATCGAGCACCTGGGCCTGCAGGCCGATTCCGCGGCGGAGCTCGCCGAGATCCGCGGCCGTCTCGAGGCCGCCGGCGCCGCGATCGCGGACGAGCCCGGCGCGAACTGCTGCTACGCGCATTCCGACAAGCACTGGACCGTGGACCCCCAGGGCATTCCCTGGGAGTCGTTCCACACGCTGGGCGCGGTGGAGTACTACGGCGACGACCACGGCCCGGCGCCGAAGCAGGCGAGCGCCTGCGGCGAAGGCGCCTGCTGCTCGCGCTGAGACGCCGCGCATGGGCGGGGAGGCTGCGCGCGCGGTCAACGTGCTGTTCCTGTGCACGGGGAACAGCGCGCGCAGCATCCTCGCCGAGGCGCTGCTGAACCACCTGGGCGGCGGCCGCTTCCGCGCATACAGCGCGGGCAGCTTCCCCAGCGGGCGCGTCAACCCGCTCGCGCTCGGGCTGCTCAGGCAGATGAACATCGACGCCGCCGGCGCGCGCAGCAAGAGCTGGGACGAGTTCGCGCAGCCGGGCGCACCGGCGTTCGACTTGATCATCACGGTCTGCGACCAGGCGGCGGCCGAGGTCTGCCCGGTCTGGCCCGGCCGGCCCCTGACCGCGCACTGGGGCGTGCCGGACCCGGCCGCCGTCACCGGCAGCGATGCGCAGAAGATGCAGGCATTCCGCGACGCCTTCCGCACGCTCGAACAGCGGATCCGCGCGCTGGTGAGCCAGCCGCCGGCTGCGCCATGAACCGGCCCCGGCCCGGACTCGGCTGCTTCGAGCGCTGGCTGACGCTCTGGGTGCTGGCCTGCATCGCGGCCGGCATCGCGCTCGGCCAGTTCGCGCCCGCGGTGGCCGCGACGGTCGCGGGCCTCGAGATCGCGCGCGTCAACCTCGTGGTCGGCGCGCTGATCTGGGTGATGATCATCCCGATGCTGGTGAAGGTGGACTTCGGCAGCCTGCACGAAGTCCGCCGCCACGGGCGCGGCATCGGCGTGACGCTGCTCGTCAACTGGGCGATCAAGCCGTTCTCGATGGCGCTGCTCGCCTGGATCTTCATCCGCCACCTGTTCGCGGACTGGCTGCCGGCGGACCAGCAGGACGGCTACGTCGCGGGGCTGATCCTGCTGGCGGCGGCGCCCTGCACCGCGATGGTCTTCGTCTGGAGCAACCTCGCCGACGGCGAACCGAACTTCACGCTGACGCAGGTCGCGCTCAACGACTTCATCATGGTGTTCGCCTTCGCGCCCATCGTCGCGCTGCTGCTCGGCGTCGCCTCCATCACCGTGCCCTGGGAGACGCTGCTGCTGTCCGTGCTCCTCTACATCGTCGTACCGCTGGCGATCGCGCAGGCCTGGCGGCGGCGCCTGCTGCGCCGGGGCCGCGACGCCTGCGACGCCGCGATCCGCAGCATTGCGCCCTGGTCGATCGCCGCGCTGCTGGCGACCATCGTGCTGCTGTTCGCGTTCCAGGGCCGGCGCATCCTCGCCGAGCCGCTGGTGATCCTGCTGCTCGCGGTGCCGATCCTGCTCCAGGTGCTGCTGAACTCCTCCGCGGCCTACCTGCTGAACCGGCGCTTCGGCGTCGCGCACTGCGTCGCCGGGCCGTCGGCGCTGATCGGCGCCTCGAATTTCTTCGAGCTCGCGGTCGCGGTCGCGATCAGCCTGTTCGGGCTCGATTCCGGCGCTGCGCTGGCGACCGTGGTCGGCGTGCTGATCGAGGTGCCGCTGATGCTGGCCGTGGTGCGGGCCGTGAACACCTCGAAAGGCTGGTACGAGGCCGGTTCCGGCGCGCGCCGTGCCTTTGGGGCGTAGCTGCTAAAATAGGCCGGGCCGGCGCTCCCGGCGCACGATGCTGGTCTATTTCCTGATCCTGCTGGCGCTGATCCTCGTCAACGGCCTGTTCGCGATGGCCGAGCTGGCGGTGTTCTCCTCGCGCGGCACCCGCCTCAAGCAGCTCGCATTGGCGGGCAGCGGCGGCGCGCGCGCGGCGCTGCGGCTGCTCGACGAGCCGACGCGCTTCCTGTCGACCGTGCAGTTCTACATCACGCTGATCGGCATCGCGATGGGCGTGTACAGCGGCGTGCACTTCGCCGAGCCGCTGGCGGCCTGGCTTGCGGGCATCGGCCTGCTGGCGCCCGTCGCCGCCTACCTGGACACGGCCTCCTACTTCCTGGTCGTGGTCCTGGTCACCTACCTCTCGCTGGTGATCGGCGAGCTGGTGCCGAAGCGCTGGGCGCTCACCAACCCGGAGGCGATGGCCTCGGCGCTGGCGCGGCCGATGGAGGTGCTGGCCTGGATCTCGACGCCGTTCGTCTGGGTGCTGCAGGGCTCGACCGATTTCGTCGCGCGCATTCTCGGCCTGCGCAAGTCCACCACGCGCGGCGTCAGCGAGGAGGAGATCCGCTCGATGATCGCCGAGGCCACGCAGACCGGCGTGTTCCAGGTGGCCGAGCACCAGATGATCGAGGGCGTGCTGCGCCTGCCGGACCGCACCGTGCGCAGCATCATGGTCCCGCGCGGCGACGTGGTCTGGCTGGACGCCGCCGACAGCCGCGAGACCGTGTGGGACGCGGTGCGCACCAGCGGCCACTCGCGCTACCCGGTGTGCCGCGGTCAGCTCGACGAGCTCGTCGGCATCGTGCAGGCCGGCGAGCTGGCGGAGTGGCTGGGCAACCGCGAGGCGGGCGATCTCGCCGGGCGCGTGCGCGCGCCGCTGATCGTGCACGAGTCCACGCGCATCCTGCGCCTGCTCGACCTGTTCCGCGAATCCAAGATGCACTTTGCCGTGATCGTGGACGAGCACGGCTCGATCGAGGGCGTGGTGACGCCGGTCGACGTGCTGACCGCGATCGCGGGCGAGCTGCCGGAGGCCGCCAGCGAGGAGGTGCCGGAAGCGGTCGTGCGCGACGAGAAGTCGTGGCTGATCGACGGCATGATGCCGATCGACGACGTCGAGCGGCTGCTGGGCGCCGGCAACATGCGCTCGGGCGACGACTACACCACGCTCGCCGGCTTCGTGCTGGCGCAGCTCGGCCACCTGCCGGCGACCGGCGAGCACTTCCGCTGGCGCGGCCTGCGCTTCGAGGTCGTGGACCTGGACGGCCGCCGCGTGGACAAGCTGCTGGTGCAGCGGCTGGCCTCGCCGTGACGGCGTACGCGCCGCGCCGCCCGCCCCGGCACGAGACGCGCGGGTTCCGCGGCCTGCCGCACCACCTGCTGCGCTGGGGCCCGGAGTCGGACGACCCGCTGCTGTTCCTGCACGGCTACGCCGACGCCGCGGCGACCTTCCAGTTCGTCGCCGACGAGCTGCCGGAGGACCTGCCCGTGGCCGCCATCGACTGGCGCGGCTTCGGGCATTCCGCCCGCGCGCCCGGCGGCTGCTACTGGTTTCCCGAGTACTACGCCGATCTCGAGTGCTTCATCGAGGCGCTGTGCCCGCGCCGGCCCGCGCGGCTCGTCGGCCACAGCATGGGCGCCAACGTCGCCATGATCTACGCCGGCGTGCGCCCGTCGCGCGTGCGCGCGCTGGTGAACCTCGAGGGCTTCGGACTGCCGCGCGTCACGCCCGACCAGGCGCCCGCGCGCATCGAGAAGTGGCTCGACCAGCTGCGCGAGAATGCGGAATTCGGCGACTACGACGACCTGGCCCAGCTCGCGGCCCGCATCGTGAAGCGCAACCCGCGCCTGCCGCGCGAGCGCGCCGGGTACGTGGCCGCCTGCTGGAGCGCGCCGAAGGAGGGCGGCGGCGTGCGCCTGCTCGCCGACCCGGCGCACCGCCTCGTGAATCCCTATCTCTACCGGCGCGAGGAGATGGAGGCCTGCTGGCGGCGCATCGAGGCGCCGGTGCTGCTGGTGCTCGGCGACCGCTCGGAACTGGTCGCGCGGCTCGGGCTGGAGGGCGGGATCGAGACTTTCCGGCCGCTGGTCGCGAAACTGCGCATCGAGCACGTGGCCGGCGCGGGCCACATGCTGCATCACGAGGAGCCGCGCGCCGTGGCGCGGCTGATCGAGTCCTTCCTGGGGAACGCCTGATGCCGGGGACCTTGCCGTGGCCGCGGCACCTGCTGTGGATGACGCTGGTCGTGATCCCGGCGCTCGCGCTGTCCGGCATCGGACCCTACGATCGGCTCACCTGGTACCTCGAGATCTTCCCGGTGGCGATCGCGCTGCCGGTGCTGTACCTGAGCGCGCGGCGCTTCCCGCTGACGCCCATGCTCTACTGGCTGATCGGTTTCCACTGCCTGGTGCTGATCCTCGGTTCGCACTACAGCTACGCGCGCGTGCCGATCGGCTTCTGGGTGCAGGACCTGTTCGATTTCTCGCGCAATCACTATGACCGCTTCGGCCACTTCCTGCAGGGTTTCGTGCCCGCGATCGCGGTGCGCGAGATCCTGAAGCGGCTGTCGCCGCTCAAGGGCGGCGGCTGGCTCGGGTTCATTACGGTGATGACCTGCCTCGCGATCAGCGCGATGTACGAGTTCCTCGAGTGGTGGATCGCGGTCGCCGCCGGCATCGCGGCGGATTCCTTCCTCGCGACGCAGGGCGACGTCTGGGACACGCAGTGGGACATGTTCCTGGCGCTGGTCGGCGCGACGATTGCGGTGCTCACGCTGTCGCGCGTCCATGACCGGGCGCTGGCGCGGGCGGGATTCGCATGAGGGGACGGATGCGCGCCTGGCTCCGGCACCACATCACCTACCGCTGGGCGCGGCGCATCGTCGTGGCCGTGATCGGCGGCACCATACTGCTGATCGGCGTGGTGATGGTCGTGTTGCCGGGACCGGCGATCCTGGTGATTCCGATCGGACTCGGCGTGCTGGGCCTCGAGTTCGCCTTCGCGCGCCACTGGCTGCGCAAGCTGCGCACTACCGCGACCAGCGTCGTCAACCGCGTGCGCGGCCGGCCGAAGGCGCCGCCCGAACCGCCGCCGTAGCGCCGTTCAGGCCTTCAGGCTTGCGTCCACCGCCGCGAGCGCCCGCGACAGCGGGCCAGCGGATTTCGCCTGCAGTTCGGCGACCTCGGCAAGCGTCGCCGTCCTGAAACTGCCCTCGCGCACGGACGGCAGGTTGATGCGCACGTTCATGACGGCTGCGTCGAGCCCGGCCTTGGCGAGCAGCGCGCCGACGCCCGCATCGGAGGCCGAGTTCCGGTTTCCGCTCACGGCGGCCTGCTCGGCGAGCTCCAGCGCCTGCAGGCACAGCCGCGCCGTCGCCAGCGGAACCGCGGTCGCCGTCTCGTACGCAGCGGCGATGGCCGCTGCGCGCGCGCCTTTCTCTTCCTCGGTGCCCTTCGGCAGGCGCATGGCGGCCAGAACGCCGTCGAAGGACTTCGTGTCCTCGTCGACCGCGGCGAGCAGCGCCGCCTTCAGCGCCTGCGCGCGTTCGGCGAGCGCCGAAGAGGATGCCCATGCGGATTCATAGCCGGCCTTGCCGACCGTCAGGTTGGCGACCATCGCCGCCAGCGCCGCGCCGAGGCTGCCGGCCAGCGCCGCGACCGAGCCGCCGCCCGGGGCCGGCGAGTTGCTCGAGACTTCGTCGACGAAGCGCTCGACCGTCATGGATGCCAGCGGTGCCGCCACGCGGACAGCGTACTCGATAATCCGCTTGTCGGGATCGAAGGGGGAAAGCTGGGCGAGTCCCAGCGACTGGATCGCGAGCTCCACCAGCTCGCGCTCCGGCAGGCCGGTCGACCGCCCCTGCCTGCGCAGGTAGTAGCGGCCCGCCTCGACCAGCGGTTCGAGCGGCGTGAGACCGACGAGCTCGGATCCGGTCACGACCAGGCCCAGCTTCGCGGCTTCCTCGCGCGTGGTCTCGAACACCGCGTGCAGCGGCGTCGTGCGGTAGGAGAGCAGGTTGATCGAGACCTGGGCCTGGCGGTACTGCTCGATGGTCCAGCCGATCGCCTTCACCGCCTTGAGGCGTCCCGGCACGCGCAGCTCCCTGCCGTCCGCGCCGGTCACGACCTGGCCCTTCGCATCGCGCTTCAGGCGCCCCGCCTCGCGGATGTTGAGCGCCACTTCGTTCGCCAGCTTCTGCTCGCGCGTGTTGAGGTTGACGTTGTAGGCGATGAGGAACTCGCGCGCGCCGACCACCGTCGCGCCGAGCCGGGCATTGAAGGTCGCCGGGCCCGCATCCGGCGCCCAGGCCGGGTCGGCCAGCTTCTTCTGCAGTCCTTCGTATTCCCCGGCGCGGATGTCGGCGAGGTTGCGCCGTTCGGGCCGCGTCGCCGCGTATTCGTAGAAGTAGACCGGCAGTGCGAAAGCCTCGGCCATGCGGCGGCCGAGGGCCCGCGCCAGCTCGACGCACTGGTCCATCGTCACGCCGGAGACCGGCACGATCGGGCAGACGTCGAGCGCGCCCATGCGCGGATGGGCGCCGTGCTGCTTCGACATGTCGATGAGCCGGCTGGCGGCGGCCGCGCCCTGGAAAGCCGCCTCGGCGACCGCGTCGGGTGCGCCCACGAAGGTGTAGACCGTCCGGTTGGTGTCGGCGCCGGCATCCACGTCCAGCAGCCTGACGCCGCTGACGCCGGATATGGCGCGGGCGATCGCGTCGATCACCGAGCGGTCACGTCCCTCGGAAAAGTTCGGGACGCATTCGACGAGTGCGGACATCGAATCTCCTTGGGTTACCTTGCGAACAGCTGCCCGGCGATGTCGCGGAACGCCTTGAACTCGAGCGCGTTGCCGCTGGGGTCCAGCAGGAACATGGTCGCCTGCTCGCCGGGCTGGCCGGGGAAGCGGACGTGCGGCTCGATGATGAAGGCGACGCCCGCGGCGCGCAGCCGCGCGGCCAGCGCCTCCCAGTCGCGCATCTCGAGCACCATGCCGAAGTGCGGCACCGGCACGTCGTGCCCGTCCACCGGGTTCACCGCGCGTGGCTCCCTGCGCCGGTCGCGGAGATCGGCCAGGTGGCAGACGAGCTGGTGGCCGAAGAAGTCGAAGTCCACCCAGCTGTCCGCGCTCCGGCCCTCCGGACAGCCGAGCAGCCCGCCGTAGAACGCGCGCGCCGCCGCGAGGTCCGCGACGGGAACCGCGAGATGGAACGGCGTCAGCGTCACGCCGCCAGCTTCGCGTCCATGGTGATCTCGGCGCGCAGCACCTTGCTGAGCGGGCAGCCGGCCTTGGCCTTCTGCGCGGCTTCCTCGAACTTCACGCGCTCGGCGCCGGCGGCGCGCACCGCGACGTCGAGGTGCACCCTGGTGATCGTGAAGCCCGTGTCCAGCTTCTCGAGCGTGACGGTCGCGGTCGTGTCGATGCGCTCCGGCCGGATGCCGGCCTCGCCGAGCATCAGCGACAGCGCCATCGAGAAGCAGCCGGCGTGCGCCGCGGCCAGCAGCTCCTCCGGATTCGTGCCCGGGGCGCTCTCGAAGCGCGTGCCGAACGAATACGGCGTGGAGACGAGCACCCGGCTCTCCGTGGAGATCGTGCCCTTGCCGTCCCTGATGCCGCCTTCCCAGGCGGCCGAAGCCTTGCGTTGCATGATTACCTCCCGAGGTAGTGCTGCCATAGTAACCGCGCGGCGACCGAACGCCACGGCGCCCAGGATGCGGCGATCGCCCGCTGGCGGTCGTGGTCCGGGCGGCGCCGCAGCCGTTTCACCTCCGCGAGCGCGGTCGCGAGCGCGAGGTCGCCGCGCGGCCAGACGTCCGGCCGGCGCAGCGCCATCAGGTAGTAGACGTCCACGCTCCAGGGCCCGATGCCGCGCAGCGCGAGCAGCGTGCGGCGGCCGGCATCGTCATCGCCGCGGCCGACCGCGGCGAGGTCGAGCTCGCCGTCCAGGACGGCGCGCGCGAGACCGTGGCAATAGGAGGCCTTCTGGCGCGTCAAGCCGAGGCGGTGCAGGCGGCGCGGGCCCTGCGCGGCGACGTTCCCGGGCGTCATGCCGCCGATCGCCGCGCCGATGCGCCGGAACAGCGTCGCGGCCGCCGCGATCGAGACCTGCTGCTCCAGCACGATGTGCACCAGCGTCGCGAAACCGGGCCGGCGGCTCCACATCGGCGGCGGCCCGTGGCGCGCGAGGATGGCGGCGAGGTCGGCGTCGCGGCGCGCGAGTTCGCGCGCGGCCGCGTCGATCGCGGGGCGGGTCAGGACGCGGGGTGCCGCGGTCGGCGAGGTCACGGCAGTTCCGGATCAGGGCGCGCGAAAGCGCGTGCTGAAATGATAGCTCGAGAGTTCCAGGCCCTCGCGCAGGTAGAACTGGTGCGCGCGCTTGCGCTGCACGCCGGAGTCGAGGTGGAAGGCGTCGCAGCCTTCGTCCCGCGCGAGCTGCTTCAGCCAGTCGAGCAGCGCCTTGCCATGGCCCCTGGAGCGCCCGGATTCCGCCGTCACCAGGTCGTCCACGTACAGCGCGCGCCCGTAGAACAGGCTGGTCGAGATCCGGTAGCCCGCGACCGCCACCACGCGGCCGCCCTCGCGGATGCAGGCGAGGCGGTAGCCGCCTGCGCGCATGGACTTCACCAGCGGCAGGAAGCGCTCGCGCGGCACGTGCGGGCGCAGTTCCGCCATCACCTCGTAGCAGTCGGCGATCTCGGCGTCGGTGGCGGCGTGCTCGGGCACGGGCTCAGTCCGCGAGGTAGTACTCGACGGTCGAGACCACGCGCACCTTCTTGATGTGCGGCGTGGTGCTGTCGCGGTTCTCGATCGAGAACTGTCCCTGCGAGGCGCTCCGGATCCTGCCGAGCCGGCTGTTGGAGTCGGCCGCGAACTTCTCGGCCACCGCGCGCGCATTCTTGGTCGCTTCCTCGATCATCGCCGGCTTGAGGTCCGACAGTCCGGAGAACACGAACTGCGTCTGGTTCTGGTACTCCTCGCCGGAGAGCGCCACGCCGTTCTTGCCGAGCGAGATGACGTCCTTCATCGCGTTGCGCACCGCCTCGACGTCATTGGAGTACACGGTGACGGTGGAGCCGCCGGTGTAGCGGTAGAGGATGCTGCGCGTGTCGCCGTAGGCCTGCGCGTGCCGGTCGGTGACCGAGGGCGGCGAGATCGTGATGGAGGCCGCAGCGATGCCGTGGCCCTCCAGGAACCCGGCGATCAGCGCATTCTTGCGCTGGATGGTCTCGAACAGCGCGTTGAGGTCGTTGCTGGCCTCGCGGAAGGTCAGCGGCCAGATGGCGATGTCCGCGGGGACCTCGCGCTCGGACAGGCCCTTCACGACGACGGTGCGCTCCAGCGACTTGACGCGCATGGCGGCGTTGCCGAGCAGCAGGCCGAGCGCGACGAAGCCGGCGAACAGCAGGCCGCCGAGGATGAGCATGCCCTTCGAGTCCGGTGTGTTCATGCGAGTGCCAGCTCCCAGTAGCCCACGTCCACCCAGCGGCCGAACTTGAACCCGACCTCGCGGAATCGGCCGATCGGGACGAAGCCCAGTTTCTCATGCAACGCGATGCTTGCGGGATTCGGCAGCGAGATGCCGCCGATGGCGCAGTGCAGGCCGGCCGCGCGCATGCGGGCGATCAGGGCCGGGTAGAGCTGCGAGCCGATGCCCCGGCCTGTGGCCCCCGGGGCGGCGTAGATCGTGCTTTCGGCCGCGAAGCGGTAGGCCGAGCGCCGCTTCCAGGACGAGGCATGGGCGTAGGCGGCGACCGTCCCGCCGTCCTCCCAGACCAGCCAGGGGTAGGCCGCCGTGGTCTCGGCGATGCGCCGCGCCATCCCGGCGTCCGTGACCGGCTCCTCCTCGAAGGTGACGATCGTTTCGCGCACGTAGTGGTTGTAGATCGCGGCGATGCGCGGCGCGTCGGCGGCGCACACGTCCCGGACCGGCATCTCAGCCCCTGGCGGCGCCGAGCTTGGCGAGCAGCGCTTCGCGCCGCGCCAGCGATGCCTTCGGCCAGTGCTGCTCGCGGTCATAGTAGGCCGGCACCGCCGGGACGCCTTCCGGCAGCAGGACCCAGGGCTGCTTCGAGGCCGTGAAGATGTGGATGTCGGGCGGCAGGTGGTCGGGCTGGTCGAGGGTGCCGACGCGCACGAAGCACACCGCACGGCCGGCGCCGGCGTAATGGCTCCACACCGCGATGCGGCATTTCGGGCAGCGCGCGATGAGCTGGCCGCGGCCGCTTGCGGAGGGCGTGTCCACGAGTTCCGGCTCGCCGCCCAGCAGCGTCACGCGGTCGGCCTCGATCATCGCGTTCAGCGCAAACGAGGAGCCGGTCTCCCGCTGGCACCAGCGGCAGTGGCAGCAATGCACGAACAGCGGGCGCGTCTCCATGCGGTAGCGCAGGGCGCGGCAGTCACAGCCGCCCGCGAGGGGAAATGCTCCGTCGGCAACCATCAGTCCTTTACCTTTGCGTACAGCATGCAGTCGGTCAGCTGGCCGTCCTTCCACATGCGCCTGCGCATTGCATGGCCCGACAAGCGCCTCACCGCGGCCGTCATGATGCCACGGCCCCAGCGGGGCTCGCCGAGCCAGTAGCCGATGTGCGCAGTCCTTGCATGCACGTCCTGGCCCGGTACCAGGCCGATGCCGCCGGCCGCCATGCCGCCCGGTCGCGCACGACGCAGGCGCCGCAGTCGAGCCGCATGTCAGCCGCTCAGGCCGCCGAACTCGCCGAGCGGCGCCTCGCGCTCGGTGAGTCCCTGGCACTCCCGATCGAGCGCGGCGTACTCCGCCGCATGGCTTGCGTGGAACGCGCGGAATGCCTCGGCGTCCGTCCAGCGGTCGAGCGTCACGTAGCGCAGCCCGTTCTCGCGATCCTGCAGGAGCTCGAGACCGATGAATCCCGGCGCGCCGCGGAACAGCCGCGCCCAGTCGCCTTCGGGCCCGTAGCGGCGCTCGAACTCGCGCTGCCTGTCCGCCCGCACGTGGAACTCCCAGATCGCGCAGAAGCCTTCGCTCACGGTCGCACCCTTGCGGTGAGCCAGGCCTCGGCCTCGGCGATCCGGCACACGTCCCGCAGGTGGCCGGTGACGCTTTCCACCGCGCTGGGCCCGGTCACGGCGACGTGGAGGCAGCCGGGCTTCCCGCTGGCGGTGAGCTGGAATGACATGGCGGCAGCCTCAATCGCTGGCGGCGCCCGCCCCGCGCGCGGAGAGCAGCATCAGGCCCAGCGCGACGATCGCCGGCAGCGCCTGCATGAAGAAGATCGAGGGCTTCGCGGTCGCCGCGCCGAAGATGCCCGCGACGATCACGCAGCCGAGGAAGAACAGCTTCAGGTCGCGGCGGTCGGCCACCAGTCCCCAGGCCAGGCCCGCCGCGAGGAAGCCGTTGTAGAGCCCCTGGTTCATCGCCAGCACGGCAGAGGAGGCGGCGACTTCGGGCGTCATCGCGAAGATGCGGTGGCCGGTCGGCGTGTCCCAGAGGAACATCTCGAGCACCAGGAAGCCGAGGTGCAGCAGGGCGACGAGGGCGACGAGGAGATCTGCGGCGCGCGTCTGGAAGGCGCCGAGGTTGCGGCGCTTGCCGGTCCCCGGGTCCTTGGACCTCGAATAGAGGCGGTACCTTCCGGACGGCAGCTTGCGGATCATGGCGGAGCAGTGATTCTACAGGTGGCGGAAGAACTCGGGGGCGTCCTGCCGTTTGACGCCGCAGCGCGGGCAGATCGGGCAATTGCAGCGGCAGGTGCTCTGCGTCCGCTCATGCACGGCGGCTGCGCCGCCACGCCAGCGCCAGGGAGACGGCCAGCGGCAGGAACATCAGCGCGCCGAACAGCCGGGGCCAGAAGAATGAACCGAGCAGCGTGCCATTGATGACCTGCCGGGTCGTCGAGCCACCATAAAGCCACAGGTATTCGACGAGCGCGAGCACGAAAGGCAGTGCCAGGCCGGCAGCGAACAGCCTGTGCCTCGCCGCCCACGGCCACGCCAGGACCCAGCAGTTGGCGGCCAGCATCCCGGGGACGATGAATATCAGCCCGAGGCCGAGAAGAATGCCATCCCAGCTCCCGGTGCCGCTCAGCGATTCGAGCAATGCCATCTGGTAGAGGACGAGGACCGCGACGGGCAGCACCACGCCATAGGAGAACTTGGGCCAGCCGCGGATCAGCGGGGTGCTCATGACCGTCTCCCATGGCCGAGCACGCGCGCTGGCAGCATCAGCACCGCCCTCAGGAATGCGAAAAGCGCCTCGAACGTGATGCCGATGAGGCGGAATGGCAGCGACAGCAGCCACACGAACGGCCACAGGACCAGGGCGAGCAGGGCGAGCGGCCAGCACAATACGAACAGGACCAGCCAGCCGATCAGCGTGAGCAGCTTCATGGCGCGGCCTGCAGCATCGCCGCCATCTTCTGGTGGATCAGGTGGATCGCCTTCAGCGGCCTGAGCATGACCTTGAACTCGACGATCCGGCCGGCCTCGTTCCACTTGATGATGTCGACGCCGTTGACGACGATGCCGTCGAGCCCGGTCTCGAACTCGAGCATGGCGTCCGAGTCGCCGACGATCTCGCGCACGTAGCGGAACTCCGCGCCCGAGAACACCTTGAATGCGGCGCCCAGGTACGCGGCGACGAGCGTCCTGCCGCGCTGCGGGGCGTGGACGACCGGCGAGTGGAACACCGCGTCCTCCGCGAGCAGGGCGTTCAATCCGGAAGCGTCGCGGGTCCGGACCAGTTCGTGCCAGGCGTCGAGCGGCTGTGTCACGTCGAACCTATCGTGAGGTGATCCGGCGCGCGCCGACCGCGCGCGTGCGCCCGGCCGACGCGATCGGGCGTTGACGCCGCGCCAGGGCTTTCGCCATCCGCCCGCCGATGACGCCGGATTCGGTCGCTCGCAGGAGGCGCCGGAACGTCGGGCATTCCATGTGGCTGGGTGCAGGGCAGGCCGCAGCATGCCGCAGGCCGTTGCGCATGGCGCTCATCCTGCGGATCGTCCCGTCCAGCGCCTCGGCCTTTGCCGCCAGCATCCGGCGGTCGATGCTCGGCCGCCCGTCGGGTCCGAACATCTGCGCAATCTCCGCGAGCGAGAAGCCGGCGGTGCTCCCGAGCGAGATGAGGGCCAGCCGCTCCAGCACGCCGGCGTCGAAGAGGCGCCGCAAGCCGCGGCGGCCGATCGACGCGATCAGACCCTGCCGCTCGTAGTACCGAAGCGTCGAGGCGGGGATGCCCGAGCGCCGGGCGACCTCGGCGATGTCCAGGTTCCTGGCCACTTGACCTCAAGTTGACTTCAAGTGGCACTGTGCAGCCGCGGCCTGGCAAACGCAAGCCGCAGGAGGCGGCAATGGATTTCCTGGTGTGCAGTGTCCTGATCGGCATGGGCGCTACGGCAACGATCGATGTCTGGGCGGTCGTGAGGAAACGCCTGCTGGCCATCCCGCCGCCGGACTATGGCCTCGTAGGCCGGTGGATCGCCCATATGCGGCATGGACGGTTTCGTCATGACGCCATCACGGCGGCGCCCGCGCTGCGCGGCGAGCGGCTGATCGGCTGGTGCGCGCACTACCTGGTCGGTGTCGCATTCGCGGCCTTGCTGCTCTCGATCTGGGGACTGCAATGGGTCCGTCATCCGACCCTCGCTCCGGCGCTGGCCGTTGGCATCGGCACCGTCGCGGCGCCGTTCCTGGTCATGCAGCCGGGCATGGGCGCCGGCATTGCCGCAGGCCGCACGCAACACCCCGCCGCCGCCCGCCTGCAAAGCCTGGTCACGCACGGGATCTTCGGGCTTGGACTGTACGCAACCGCCCTTGCCACCGGCCATTTCCTGCTTCAGGAGGTCTGAATGCGGATTCCCAAGCCGGCCGCATGGTGGCCTGACAAACCCCCGCCAGCCGCTCCCGCATGACCGCGCCCACGCGGGCACGCGACTCGTGGCGATAGAGTCAGCCTATCGTTTTAATCGAATCAATCAATTTTACGTTTGACGCCCGCGGGCGTTACATTGGCCGGCACGATCCCGAGAGGAAGGCGCCCATGTCAAACCAGAGCAAGTGTCCGATCAAGCACGCGGCGGGCAGCGGCCCCTCGAACCAGGACTGGTGGCCCAACCAGCTCAACCTGAAGATCCTGCACCAGTTCTCGTCCAAGTCCGACCCCATGGGCGAGGACTTCGACTACGCGAAAGAGTTCAGGAGCCTGAATTATGCGGCGCTCAAGAAGGACCTGCGCGCACTGATGACCGATTCGCAGGACTGGTGGCCGGCGGACTTCGGCCACTACGGACCGCTGTTCATCCGCATGGCCTGGCACAGCGCCGGCACCTACCGCACCGGCGACGGCCGCGGCGGCGGCGGCACCGGCCAGCAGCGTTTCGCGCCGCTCAACAGCTGGCCGGACAACGTCAGCCTCGACAAGGCCCGCCGGCTGCTGTGGCCGATCAAGCAGAAGTACGGCCGCAAGATCTCCTGGGCCGACCTCATGATCCTCGCCGGCAACGTCGCGCTCGAGTCGATGGGCTTCAAGACCTTCGGCTTCGGCGGCGGCCGCGCCGACGTGTGGGAGCCGGACGAGTCCGTCTACTGGGGCTCCGAGAGCAAGTGGCTGGAAGACAAGCGGTACAGCGGCGACCGTAACCTGGAAAACCCGCTCGCCGCGGTGCAGATGGGCCTCATCTACGTCAACCCGGAGGGCCCGAACGCCAACGCGGATCCGATCTCCGCGGCCAAGGACATCCGCGAGACCTTCGCGCGCATGGCGATGGACGACTACGAGACGGTGGCGCTGATCGCCGGCGGCCACACCTTCGGCAAGGCGCATGGCGCCGGCCCCGCGACGCACGTCGGGCCCGAGCCGGAAGCCGCGTCCATCGAGCAGCAGGGCTTTGGCTGGAAGAGCAGCTTCGGCAGCGGCAAGGGCGGCGACGCCATCACCAGCGGCCTGGAGGTCACCTGGACTACCACGCCCACCAAGTGGAGCAACAACTTCCTCTGGAACCTGTTCGGCTACGAATGGGAGCTGACCAGGAGCCCGGCGGGCGCGCAGCAGTGGACGCCGAAGGGCGGCGCCGGCGCCGGCACCGTGCCGCACGCGCACGACAAGTCGAAGCGCATCGCGCCGGCGATGCTGACGACCGACCTGTCGCTGCGCATGGACCCGGCGTACGAGAAGATCTCGCGCCACTTCCTCGAGAACCCGGACGAGTTCGCCGATGCCTTCGCCCGCGCGTGGTTCAAGCTCACGCACCGCGACATGGGTCCGCGCGCCCGCTACCTGGGCCCCGAGGTCCCCAAGGAACAGCTGCTGTGGCAGGACCCCATCCCGGCGGTCAATCACAAGCTGATCGGCGCGAAGGAGATCGCCGCGCTGAAGGCGAAGATCCTGGCCTCGAATCTCTCCGTATCGCAGCTGGTCTCGACGGCCTGGGCGTCGGCCTCCACCTTCCGCGGTTCCGACAAGCGCGGCGGCGCCAATGGCGCGCGCATCCGCCTCGCGCCGCAGAAGGACTGGGCGGTCAACCAGCCGGCCCAGCTCGCGAAGGTGCTGAAGACGCTCGAGGGCATCCAGGCCGCCTTCAACAAGAAGGCCAAGGGCGGCAAGAAGGTCTCGCTCGCCGACCTGATCGTGCTCGCCGGCTGCGCGGGCGTGGAGCGGGCCGCGAAGAAGGCCGGGATCGCGGTCAAGGTGCCGTTCACGCCCGGGCGCATGGACGCCACGCAGGCGCAGACCGACGTGGATTCCTTCGCCGTGCTCGAGCCGATCGCGGACGGCTTCCGCAACTACCTGAAGGGCAAGTACACCGTGTCGGCCGAGGAGCTGCTGGTGGACAAGGCCCAGCTGCTGACGCTGACCGCGCCCGAGATGACGGTCCTCATCGGCGGCATGCGCGTGCTGGGCGCCAACGTCGGCCAGTCCCAGCACGGCGTGTTCACCCGGCGGCCGGAGACGCTGACCAACGACTTCTTCATGAACCTGCTCGACATGGGCACGGAATGGAAGCCGGCGGGCGACGTGTTCGAAGGCCGTGACCGCAAGACCGGCAAGGCGAAGTGGACCGGCACGCGCGTGGACCTGGTGTTCGGCTCGAACTCGCAGCTGCGGGCGCTGGCCGAGGTCTACGGCAGCGCGGACGCGCACGCCAAGTTCGTCCAGGACTTCGTGGCGGCGTGGACGAAGGTGATGAACCTCGACCGGTTCGACCTGGCGTAAGCGTCATTGCCGCGTGATTCAAGGGTGCCTGAGGGAGCCTGACAGCTCCCTCAGGCGCTTGAGCTGCTCGGCGGCGAGCAGGGGCTTTGCAGCCTGCGGCGGCAGGATCATCACGCCGGCCAGCGCGCTCTGGTGATTTAAGGCCGCGTCGTCCCCCGGTGTTCCGGATCCGGCCGGTCGCGCGCCAACGCTTCACCACCTCGTGCGGCAGGCGAAGAGAGATGAGCTGACGCGGACTGGGGGAGCGCGGCCGGCCACCCCTGTTGACGACGGCGCGGCGCAGCATTTCGGCGGTCTTGTTCACGTCTGCTGGCCTTTCCCATGCTGGTGCCGCCCATGTGACAGTGCATATGCAAGAACCACTCCAGGAAAAATCGGGTGAAAGCAAGCTTGAGTCACTGGGCACAGGCCTGAACAGTCCGATCTCTCCTTCTAGGCGTGAGTCACAATTGCGCGATACAACTCCGCCAGTGTGGCCGACTTCGATCCGCCCGCAAATGCGTATCCGATGATCGCCGCCGGGTCGATCGGACGGTCGGCACTGAACGCAGCCAGAAAACGGATCGCCTCCTCGTGGGCCAGGCCTCGGGTACGCACGAGCGCATAGCAGCGGCCCGGGCGGATCAGGGCCTCGTCGATGTCGCCAATGTTGTGCAGGTTGGTCGTGAAGATGATCTTTCGGCCCAGGGCCTGAACGACGCCGTCTGCAACGGTCAGGAACCGGTGCAGGTCCGGATTTCCATTCGCGCGCGCGCCGAGCAGGTGATCGGCGTCCTCGACTACGAGTGCGTCGTGCGCTCCGGTCAGGAACTCGACAAAGATCTCGTCATTCTCGATAGCGCGGCGATCCGCCGTGTACATCACGTTCGCATTGTCCCGCTTGCGCCTGGACATAGCCGCGAGTATCGCGCGCACCAGCCGCGTCTTGCCGGTGCCAGGTGGACCTTGCAGCACCAGGATCGTGTCGCGTGCCTGAAGGTACCGGTCGATGAACGCGGAAACGCCGCCCGCGATCGTCGGATAGGCTTCATCGATCAGGGCGGGATCAGCCAGCTCCTCGAACGAAACGTTCGTGAGTCCGCTGTGGCCGCCGTGGAAGTACCAGTCGATCGTGAACTGCTCCTCGCGCACCATCTGGTCACCAATTGCGCGCAGGATGTGGGTCTCGACTTCGCGCAGCCGGTCGAGGTGGCGTGCCCATACGCAGATCGTTCCGCTCGAGTAGCCGGTCTTGCGGCGACCCTCGGCGGACGCAAAGAATCCATCTCCCTCGAGAATCACGGCGCCCGCCTCGAGACGCTGCGCGCGGGGCGCGGCGTGCAGAGCGAGATCGTCGAATACCTCCTCGAGTGGCCGGCGGACCGCAAACCTGAGCTCTCGATG
>JAHCAM010000110.1 GCA_019634895.1 Steroidobacteraceae bacterium
GCCCGCGAACGCGGCGCCCGCCGCGCGCGCGCGCGCGATCGCCTCGCGCACCGCGAGCGCGCAGGCGGGAAACGCGAGTCCCTCGTCGGCGTCGACCAGGCATGCCGCGGCGCGCGAGCGAACCACCGCCGGCTGCGCGTGGCCGTTGACGCGGCCGTGGCGCAGGTGCCCCGCGTACTGCGCGACGCGAGCCAGCCCGTGAGAGCCCAGCCCCTGCGCCTCGGCAGCCACCAGCGCGTGCGCGGTGATGCGCGCCATCTCGGCCGAGGCGCCGGCGCGCTGCAGCGCGGCGGCGGCGAGTTCGTTCAGTCGTTCGATGGAGAGTCGGGGCATGCGTGTGCTCCGCGGGTAAGTTCGCAGTATGGGAGCGCGTCGGGACCCTAGGCCGGGAAGAACGCGCGGATCCGCTCGGCGATCAGCGAGCTGACCCGCTCGTTCGATTCGCGCGTGACCCCGCCGATGTGCGGGGTGAGGATCAGGTTGGGCGCGCCGGCCAGCGGCGAGCCGGCGCGAAGCGGCTCGTCGTCGAACACGTCGAGCGCGGCGCCCCCGAGCTTGCCGTTTCGCAGCGCCGCCGCCAGCGCCGTTTCGTCGACGACGCCGCCTCGCGCCGTGTTGACCAGGATCGCGTCGGGCTTCATCCGCGCCAGGCGCGCGGCGTCGACGAGCCCGCGGGTCGACTCGGTGAGCGGCACGTGCAGGCTGAGCACGTCCACCTCGCCGAACAGCGCATCGAGCTCGCGTCGGCCGACGCCGGCTTCGGACCACGCCGGCGCATCGGGCGGCAGCATCGGATCGTACGCGAGCACCCGCATGCCCAGGCCCTGCGCGAGTTTCGCGGTCATCCGGCCGATCCCGCCGAAGCCGACCAGGCCGAGCGTCTTGCCCGCGGTCTCGCGACCCTGCGACATCCGTGTGCGGGGCCACTGGCCCGCCGCCACGTCGTTGCTCGACAGGTAGGCACCGCGCAGCAGCACCATCGCGGTGGCGACCACGTACTCGGCGACCGCCAGGCTGTTGGCGCCGGTGGCCGGGTATACCGCGACGCCGGCCGCTTCGCAGGCGGCCACGTCGATGTTGTCCAGCCCGACGCCGAGCCGGCCGACCGCGCGCAGCCGCGGCGCGGCCGCGAGTACTTCGCGGTCGACGCGGGTGCGATTGCGCACGATCAGCGCGTCGGCGTCGGCGACGCGGGCGAGCAGACCCGCGCGGTCGTCGACCAGTTCCGGCGCGTAGTCGACGTCGAACGCGCCGCGCAGCGACTCGACCGCGGGCAGGTCCATGAACTCGCTGATGACGATGCGCGTCATGCCCGCTGCTCCGCGTCGCGGCGCCGCGCGCGCCCGGCGGGCTGCCGCGCGGCGCCAGCCGTCCCGATCACGCCGACTCGTGGATGCGCGTCAGCACGAACTCGCGGTGACCGAGCGCTTCGGCCGCCGTCCAGCGGCCGTTGGCCGTGGCCAGCATCGCCTCGAGCAGCTTGTCGCCGGTCTGGTCGAGCGTCATCTCGCGCTGCAGCAGCCCCGAGCAGTCGACGTCGACGTGCTCGCTCATCAGGCGCACCGTGCGCGGGTTTGCGCACAGCTTGATCACCGGCAGGATCGGGTTGCCGATCACGTTGCCCTGGCCGGTCGGGAAGAAGTGCACGACGTAGCCCGAGGCCGCGCACAGCGTGACCATCTCGGCGGCCGCGGACGACGAGTCCATGAACCACAGGCCCGGGTGCGTGGGCTCCTCGGCCTTGTCGAGCACGCCGTCGACGGTGCACTTCTTGCCGATCTTCTGGATGTTGCCGAGCGCCTTCTCCTCGA
>JAHCAM010000111.1 GCA_019634895.1 Steroidobacteraceae bacterium
GACCACAACGTGCGCGAAACGCTTGGCATCTGCGATCGGGCGTATATCATCAGGGCTGGTACTGTTCTTGCTTCCGGTCGGCCGGACGAGGTCGTCCAGAACGAAGACGTCCGCCGCTATTACCTCGGCGAGCACTTCTCGATGTAGCGCGACACGGACCCGGTCGCGCCGCCGCCAACGACGCGGATGCAGTGCCCGGACAACCGATGAAACCGTCGCTTCAGCTCAGACTCACGCCGCAGCTCGCGCTGACGCCGCAGCTGCAACAGTCGATCCGGCTGCTGCAACTGTCGACGCTCGAGCTGAACCAGGAGCTCGAGCAGGCGCTGTCGGAAAACCCGCTGCTCGAGCGGCTCGACGACCCCCTGGCTGAATGCGTGCGCATCGCTCCGAACGGAGGGCTCGACCAGGAGCGCGCGGGCGCAGGCCCGGCCACCTCCGACGCCCCGTCCGGATCGGGCGACGAGCCGGGCCAGGACGATTTCCCGGCCGCGAGTGCGGGCGGCGAAGGCGAGCCCGAGGGCGCCTGGGACGCGGCCGAGTCCCACGGCACCGACTGGAGCGGCGAAGGCGCGTCGCGTGGCGAAGGCGACGAGCGCGACTATCCCCAGCTCGCGGCGGCCCGAACGTCGCTTCGTGACCACCTCTGCGAACAGCTCGCGGGCATGCAGTGCACGCAGCGCGACCGCGCGCTGGTGCAGACGCTGATCGGCGCCCTCGACGACGATGGCTATCTCGATTCTTCGCTCGAGGAGATCGGGGAACTGCTGCCGCCGGCGCTCGCCGTCGAACCCGAGGAACTGGCGACCGCGCTCAAGCTGCTGCAGAGCCTCGACCCCGTCGGGGTCGGCGCGCGGGACCTGCGCGAGAGCCTGCTGCTGCAGATCGACCACGGCGAAGCCGCGCGCAACCACGCGCCCGAGGTCGTGCAGATCGCACGCGCCATCGTCGATGAACACCTGCCGGCGCTTGCCGCGCACGATTTCGCCAGGTTGCGGCGTGCCCTGCACTGCGACGACGAAGCGCTGCGCGACGCGCACGCCCTGATCCGGCGCCTGGAACCGCGGCCGGGCGCTGCGTTCGGCGGCGGCGAGGCGGGCTACGTCGTTCCTGACGTCATCGTCCGGCGCGGCCGCAACGGCTGGGTCGCCACGCTCAATCCCGACGTCCTCCCCAAGCTGCGCATCAACGACGCCTACGCCCGGATCCTGAAACGCAATCGCGGGGGCAACGGGGGGCTCGCCGGGCAACTCCAGGAAGCCCGCTGGCTGATCAAGAACGTCCAGCAGCGGTTCGACACGATCCTGCGGGTGGCGCAGGCGATCGTCGATCGCCAGCGGGCCTATTTCTCGCACGGCGCGGTAGCGATGCGCCCGCTGGTGCTGCGCGAGATCGCCGAGGCGCTCGGCCTGCATGAATCGACCGTGTCCCGGGTCACTACACAGAAGTACATGCTTACACCATTCGGGATCGTCGAGCTCAAGTACTTCTTCGGGAGCCACGTGGCGACCGACAGCGGCGGCTCCGCCTCGAGCACCGCCATCCGCGCGTTGATGAAGGAACTGTTCGCCGGCGAAGATCCCGCGCAGCCGCTGTCCGACGGCCACGTCGCCGAGTTGCTCGCCGAGCAGGGCTTCGTGGTGGCGCGGCGCACCGTCGCCAAGTACCGCGAAGCGCTGCGGATCCCGCCGGTCGCCCAACGGCGGGCACTCTGAGGCGACTGCCGTGCCGCTCCTCGCGCCTCCCGTTCCGGTTGCCGCGCTTTCTTGTTGCAGCGCCGCAATTAGAGCTTTCATTCA
>JAHCAM010000112.1 GCA_019634895.1 Steroidobacteraceae bacterium
GGCCGGCACCGGTAGGCTGCGGCTTTCCGACCCAACCGGAGCCGATCGATGGCCGCGCAGGACAAGCTCATCCTCGACTACGTGTTCGAGCACGCCGAGACGAAGCCCGACCGGGTGTACCTGACCCAGCCGACCGGCAACGGACAGGTCGTCGACTACACCTGGGCGCAGGTGGTCGACCAGTCGCGGCGCATGGCCGCGCACCTTCGAAGCCGCGGCTTCGAGCCGGGCGCGCGCGTCGCCATGCTGTCGAAGAATTGCGCGCACTTCATCATGGCCGAGCTCGCGATCTGGATGGCCGGCTACACGACGGTGGCGATCTTCCCGACCGAGACCGCCGACACCGTCCGTTACGTGCTCGACCACAGCGGAGCGAGCCTGCTGTTCGTCGGCAAGCTCGACACGTGGCCGCAGCAGCAGTCCGGCGTGCCGGCAGGGCTGCCCTGCATCGCGTTCCCGCTCGCTCCGAAGACCGACTTCGAGACCTGGGACGCGATCGTCGCGCGCACGCCGCCGATTCCGGGCCGGCCGCAACGCCGTCCCGACGACCTGGCGATGATCCTCTACACGTCGGGGTCGACCGGCACGCCGAAGGGCGTGATGACGAGCTTCGAGGGCATCACCCACGCCGGCGAAGGCATCTCGCGCGACAGCCGCGCTCGCGTGGGCGAGGACACCGACAACCGGATGCTCTCGTACCTGCCGCTGGCGCACAGCTTCGAGCGCTCGTGGGTCGAGGCGTCGTCGCTGGTCGACGGGCGCACGCACCTGTTCTTCGCCGAGTCGCTCGACACGTTCCTGCAGGACCTGCGGCGCGCCCGGCCGACGCTGTTCATCTCGGTGCCGCGGCTGTGGCTGAAGTTCCAGCAGGGCGTCTTCGCGAAGATGCCGCCGGCGAAGCTCGACCGGCTCCTGAAGATCCCGATCGTCGGCAAGCTCGTCGCGCGCAAGGTGCGCAAGGGCCTGGGGCTCGACCAGGTGATCGTCGCGGGGAGCGGATCGGCGCCGATTCCCCCCGACCTGATTGCCTGGTACAGGCGGATCGGACTGTCGCTGTACGAGGGATACGGGATGACCGAGGACAACTCGTACTCGCACAGCTCGAACGCCGACTTCAACGCGCCGGGGTACGTCGGCGTGGCGCTGCCCGGCGTGCAGGTGCGCATCAGCCCCGAAGGCGAGATCCTGATCAAGTCGCCGGCGCGACTGGTGGGTTACTACAGGCAGCCGGAACTGGATGCGCAGTCATTCACCGAAGACGGGTTCTTCCGCACCGGCGACCTCGGTGAGCTGCGCGCCGACGGGCTGTTGAAGATCACGGGTCGCGCGAAGGAGCTCTTCAAGACCGCCAAGGGCAAGTACGTGGCGCCGGCGCCGATCGAGAACCGGCTGAACGCGCACCCGATGATCGAGCTGTCGCTGGTGTCGGGCGTGGGCCAGCCGGCGGCTTACGCGATCGTGCAGCTCGCCGAGGACCTGCGTCCGCGGCTGGGCGACGCGGCGGTGCGCGCGCGGGTGCATTCCGAGCTCGAGCGCCTGCTCGACGAAGTGAACCGCGAGGTGGCCGACTACGAGCAGCTGCGGATGATCGTCGTCACGCGCGAGCCGTGGGCGATCGAGAACGGGTTCCTCACGCCGACGATGAAGGTGCGGCGCAACCGCATCGAGGCGGCCGTGCAGGCGCACGTCGAGCGCTGGTACGCTGGCGGGCAGAAGGTGCAGTGGGCCTGAAGCCATGAGCGCGAACGGCGCAGTGGCGCGACACGGCGGCGACCGGATCGCCGAC
>JAHCAM010000113.1 GCA_019634895.1 Steroidobacteraceae bacterium
CCACTCTTGCCGACGACAGCGCGGCGCGCGCCGCCGTCGAATCCACCGGCGCCCGCTTCGCGACCGACGCCTATGGCCCGCAGGCGCTCCGCGACGAGGCCGCCCCGCCCCTCGACACGCTGGCCCGCGGTGCGGTGGCGCTGCTGCCCGATCACGGCCTGCTCGCGCTGACCGGAGACGACCGGGTGCGCTTCCTGCACTCGATGACCACCAACGACGTCGAGCGCCAGCCCGACTCGAAGGCGCGCTTGCACGGGTTGTGCACCCCCAAAGGCCGCCTGCTCGCCACGATGCTGGCCTGGCGCGATCCGTCGGCGATCTGGCTGTTGCTGCCCCGGCCGCAAGCCGAGCCGATCCGCAAGCGCCTTTCGATGTACGTGCTGCGCGCGAAGGTGCGCGTCGAGGACCGCTCCGACGCATGCGTGGTGCTCGGCGTCTGCGGCGAGCGCGCCGTCGGCGCTCTCGGGTCGCTGGGCCTGCCCGCGCCCGCGGCGTTCGAGGTGGCGCAGGCAGCGCCAGGCGGCGACGCGTCGATCCCCACGACGGTCGTCGGGCTCCCCGCGATCGGCAGTGGCGCCTCTGTCGATTCGGCCGCTTTGGCGCGCTGGCTCGTCGTGATGCCGGCCAGTTCGCTGGGCCGGGCCTGGCCTGTCCTTGCGGGGCACCTGAGTCCGGTGGGCAGCGCGGCCTGGCGCTGGACCGACGTGCGCAGCGGCGTGGCGCGGATCGTGCCGGCGACGGTGGAGCAGTTCGTTCCACAGATGATCAATTTCGACACGGTCGGCGGGGTCAGCTTCGACAAGGGCTGCTATCCGGGCCAGGAGATCGTCGCCCGCAGCCACTATCTGGGCAAGGTGAAGCGGCGGGTATTCCTCGCGCACGTCGACGGGCCAGAGCCGGCGCCCGGCGCCGAAGCCTTCGCCGAGGCCGCCGGGCCGGTCGGCCAGGTCGTCCTCGCGGCTCCCGCACCCGGCGGTGGCACCGACCTGCTCGTCGAGGCGCAGGCCGCCGTCGTCGCGCAGGCGGGTGGGCTGCAGGTCGATGGCCGTGCGCTGCGCATCGAGCCCCTGCCCTATGAACATCCGTCCGAAGCCTGAGCGGGGGGCTCGCCGATGAGCCAGGTCGTCATGGTCTGGTTTCGCGCCGATCGCGCGCAAGACAGCGCGTGCGCCGAGCGCCTGTCCGCGCTCGGCCGGCGCATGGCCGAGACCCTCGGCGTCGAGGCCCGCTCGGGCTGGCGCGACGAGCCGGGCTATCGAACCTGGCTCGAGACCTACGAGCCGCTCGACGCCGGGCGCTGCGACGCATTCATCGGCGCGCTGCAGGCGGCGGCGAAGGAGTTGGGCCTCGACGCGCTGGCCACGGGCGGGCGGCACGTCGAGGTGTTCGAGTGGAGCGCCTGAACCTGCTGCGCGGCATCCGCCGATGTGCCTGATCGGCTTCGCGCTCGATGCGCACGACGACTTCGTGCTGCTGCTCGCAGCCAATCGCGACGAATTCTATTCGCGCGCGGCGGCGCCGGCGTCGTGGTGGACCGACCGCGCACCGGCCTGGGGCGGGCGCGACCTCGAGGCCGGAGGCAGCTGGCTGGCGATCGACCGCCACGGACGCCTCGCGGCGGTGACCAACGTGCGCGATCCGTCGGCGCCGCCCGGGCGCCGATCGCGCGGCGAGCTGGTCGCCGACTTCGTCGGCAGCGACGTGCCGCTCGACCTGTACGCGGCGCGCGTCGCCGACCGTGGCGACGACTATGCGGGCTTCA
>JAHCAM010000114.1 GCA_019634895.1 Steroidobacteraceae bacterium
TCGGCGCGATCGGTCTCACGGTGTTCGCGGTGCAGATGCTGTGGATCCCGGTGCTCGCGGCCGGCGTCATCAACGGACTGGGCCACGCACGCGGCTATCGCAACTTCGATTGCCCCGATGCGAGCACGAACGTCCTGCCGTGGGGCATCCTGATCGGCGGCGAGGAACTGCACAACAACCACCACACCTACGCCAGTTCGGCGAAGCTGTCGGTCAAGTGGTACGAGTTCGACATCGGCTGGATGTACATCCGGCTGCTGTCGCTGCTGCGCCTGGCCACCGTGAGGCGTCTCGCGCCGAAGCCGAAGTTCGCGGCGGCCAAGCCGGCGGTGGATCTCGAGACGCTGCAGGCGGTGATCGCGCATCGTTACGACGTGATGGCGCAATACGCGCGATCGCTTCGGCGAGCCTGCGCCGAGGAGGCGCGGCGACTGTCGCGGCTCGAGCGGCCCGAGGGCCGACTCGTCGCGTCGGCGCGCCGCTGGCTGCACCTGGACACGGCGCGCTGGACCGAGCAGCACCAGGCACGGCTCGCCGAGATCTTCGCCGCGAGCGACCACCTGAAGAAGCTGGTCGAGATGCGTCGCGAGCTGGCGGCGGTGTGGGAGCGCTCGAACCTCAGCCGCGAGCAATTGCTGGCGCACCTGCAGCAGTGGTGCCTGCGCGCCGAAGCGAGCGGCATCCGCGCGCTGCAGGACCTCGCACTGCGCGTGCGTTCCTACGCCGCCTGAAGCGGCGCGTACGTTCCGACGGCCGATCCACGATGAGCGTCCATCCTGTCGACCCCGCCGGCGGCGCCTCGCGCAAGCCGGTCACGCAATTGCACCTGGCCGAGTTGCGCGCGCGCGGCGAGCCCATCGCGGTGCTCACGTGCTACGACGCGAGCTTCGCGTCGCTGCTCGACGACGTCGGCATCGAGTGCCTGCTGATCGGCGATTCGCTCGGCATGGTGGTGCAGGGACACGACTCGACGCTGCCAGTCACGCTCGACGAGGTCGCCTATCACACGCGTTGCGTGGCGCGCGGCGCGCGTCACGCGTGGATCATCGCCGACATGCCGTTCGCGACCTACCAGACGGGCGCCGACAGCGCCTTCGCGAATGCGGCCCGACTGATGCAGGCTGGCGCCCGGATGGTCAAGCTCGAGGGCGGCGCCTGGCTCGCCCCGACGGTCACCGTGCTGACCCGCGCCGGCATCCCGGTCTGCGCGCACCTGGGCCTGACGCCGCAGTCGGTGTTCGCGCTCGGCGGCTACCGGGTGCAAGGGCGCACGCCCGAGGCCGCCGAGCGACTCGTCGCCGACGCGCTGGCGCTGCAGGAGGCGGGTGCGACGATGCTGGTGCTCGAGATGGTGCCGGCCGCGCTGGCCGACGAGGTCACGCGGCGCCTGTCGATCCCGACGATCGGCATCGGCGCCGGCGCCGGCTGTTCGGGGCAGGTCCTGGTGCTGCACGACATGCTCGACGTATATCCGGGGCGCAAGCCGCGCTTCGTGCGCAATTTCATGGCCGGCGCCGCCAGCGTGCGCGGCGCGATCGAGGCGTATCGCGACGCCGTCAAGGCGCGCAGCTTCCCCGGCCCCGAGCACGCCTACTGACGCCGGCGCGCGAGCACGAAGCGAGGCAGGCGGTGGAACTCGTCATCCTGACCGGCGCATCGCGGGGCCTGGGGGCCGCGATGGCCGAGCGCCTGCTCTCGCCG
>JAHCAM010000115.1 GCA_019634895.1 Steroidobacteraceae bacterium
CGACCGCCCGGGCTGCCCGATCGAGGCGGGCGGCGAGGCGATCCAGTGCAGCCAGGCCGGTGCGCCGCGCCAGCACCCTCAGCCGATCGGCCCGATCGGGGAAGTAGCGCGGCTCGGCGCCGGCGCACACCCTCTGCAGGTCGATTACCCAGGTCTGCAGCGTCGCGGTCCACATCGCCGGTTCGATGTCGGCCAGCGCATCGGCTGCCTGCACGATGCCAGTCTCGGGAATGCCGGCCAGTGTCTCCACGATCAGCCGATGGATGGCGGCCTGAGCAGGATCGGCGAATCGGCGCGCGCGCAGCGGCGCACCGCCGGCCGCGGCCAGCCACGCTCGCGCCTGCGCAAGGTCCACGCCGGCGTCGGCGGCCAGCCATGCTGCGGCCGCCTCGGCGGCCGGCATCGGCAGCCCCAGCGATCGGCACCGCGAGCGCACGGTGGCCGGCAACACGTCGGGCCGGCCGCTGACCAGCACGAAGCGCGTTGCGCCGCTGGGCTCCTCGAGCGTCTTCAGCAGCGCGTTGGCGGCGGCGGTATTGAGCGCGTCGGCCGGGTCGATCAGCACGACCTTGGTCCCGCCTCGATGGCCGCCGACTTCGGTGAAGCGCTCGAGGGCGCGCACCTGGTCGATCCGGATGTCGCGCGACGGCTTGGCGGCGCCCTTGCCCGCCGGCTTTCGCGCTGGCTCGTCTCCCGAACCGCCCTCGCCCTCGCGCGCCTCGTCGGCGGCGGCCGGTGCGAGCAGCCGGAAGTCCGGGTGGTTTCCCTGCTCGAACCAGCCGCAGGCGCTGCAGCGACCGCAGGCGCCGCCGTCGGGTAGCGCCGATTCGCACAGCAGCGCGCGCGCCAGTTCGGTCGCGAACGCGGACTTGCCGATGCCGGCCGGGCCGTGGATCAGCAGCGCGTGGTGCAGTTGCGCGCGCTGGGCGAGCAGCTTCGCCCAAGCCGGTTCGAGCCACGAATAAATCATGTATTACAAAGCTCTGAGATATCTTCTTCGAGTATCACACGAATTTCTGGAATGGCCCTTTCGCCGTCCAGCGTCACGAACCGCTCGGGTTCGGCGCGCACCCGCGCGAGGTAGCCCTGGCGCACCCGCTCGAAGAAGGCGATGTCTTCGGACTCGAAGCGATCCGGGGCGCGCGCGGACGTGCGGCGCCGCGCCGCCAATGGCGGAGCGAGGTCGAACAGGTAGCTGCGATCGGGCTGGAACCCGCCGTGCACCCAGGCCTCGAGCCAGGCGATTCGCTCGAGGGACGCGCCGCGGCCGCCCCCTTGGTAGGCGTAGGTCGAATCGGTGAAGCGGTCGCAGACGACCCATTGGCCGGCGGACAGCGCCGGGCGGACCAGCCGCTCGAGGTGGTCGGCGCGCGCTGCGAACATCAGCAGCAGCTCGGTCTGCATCGCCATCGTCCGGTGCAGCAGCAGCTCGCGAAGCGACTCGGCGAGTGCCGAGCCGCCGGGCTCGCGCGTCTGCACCACGTCGATCCCGCGGCTTCGCAGGCGCTCGACGTACCACTCGACGTGGGTGCTCTTGCCCGCGCCGTCGATGCCCTCGAAGGTGATGAAGCGCCCGTTCATCGGCCGTTGCGCTGGTAACGCGACACCGCGCGGTTGTGGCTCGCGAGGTCGTCGGAGAACTCGCTGGTGCCGTCGCC
>JAHCAM010000116.1 GCA_019634895.1 Steroidobacteraceae bacterium
ACGCTCAACTAGGAGTCCGTCGGAGTTGACGCTCCGACGGCGAGGTCAAGCGTGGTGAGCGTACCGATGCGCACGATTTTCTCTCCAGTGGTGGTCACACGGCGGTCTGCAGCCGCCGGGATCGTCCGCACGAGGCGCGTTGCGAGCGGTCTTGCCCCCGCTTTGTCACGTCGCCAGCCTCATCGTATGCATCCGGCGCAGGTTCCAGGCGATGCTCACCAGGTTCCATTCACCGTTGACCGCGGTGAGCCCGCGCAGCAGGAACTGCCGGAACCCGAGCACGTGCTTGATCACTCCGAACACCGGCTCGCTGGTGGTCTTGCGCCGGGCGTACAGCGCCTTGCCCTCTCGGGTGGCCAGCCGATGATGCAGCCGCAGCATCGGGTCGTCGCCCGGCGGCTCGGCCGGATCGGGCGCGAAGCGCCCGAGCACCGAGGCGTGGTGCGCATCGCGTTTCATCGCGATCAGCGGCGTGAGCCCGGCGGCCTCGCAGCGGCGCACGTTCTCCTTGCTGCAGTACCCCGTGTCGGCCAGCAAGTGCTCGGGGCGACCCAGCGCCTCGGGCAGTTCGTTCAGGCTGGCCAGCGCCGGCTCGATCTGCTTCATGTCGATCGGGTGTTGCGTCACGAACGCGCCCACGATCAGCTTGGAGTCGACCTCGGTGAGCGCCTGCGCGTTGTAGGCCTGCTCGAAGCCCCCGCCTGCGGCCTTCATGATGCGCGACTCGTCGTCGGTCAAACTGATCTGGTCGGTCTCGCGCACGCCGCCAGTGGGTGGCTTCGGGGGCTTGCCGCCGAACTTCTTGCCCGCCTTCTTCTGGCGCGCCTCGCGGGCGGCCAGCTTCGCTTCGTAGACCTGCTGCTCGGCGGCCAGGCGCTCGGCCGCACGCGCCTCGATCTGCGCCTTCGCTTCGCGGATCGCCGCCAGCCGTGCCTCGCGCCGCGCGATCTCCGCCGGCACGTCCATCCCGTCGGGCACATCGCGCCGGTCGGCCTGCTCGGCCAGCCGCAGCAGCTGCTCGACCTCGGCCGCCAGTTGCGCCTCGATGCGGCTCGCGTGCCCGTAGCTGAGCGCCCGGTGCCGGCTCGCGTTGGCCTTCACCTTGGTGCCGTCCAAGCTCACGTTGCCCACCTTGAGCAGCTTCAGCGCGCGCGCCACCTGCAGGATCTGCACGAACAGGCCCTTGAGCTGCGGCAGGAACCGCTTGCGAAACGCCGCGATCGTGTCGTGGTCCGGGTGCGTGTTGGCCGCAATGAACCGGAATGCCACCGAGTCGTAGGTCGCCCGCTCCAGGCGCCGGCTCGAGAACTCCCCCGTGGCGTACCCGTAGAACAGCAGCGCCAGCAGCATCGCCGGCGGCAACGCCGCCACCCCGCGGCCTGCATACTCGCGGTTGAGCTCCGAGAGGTCCAGCTGCTCGACCGTCTCCACGATGAACCGCGCCAGGTGATCCTCGGGCAGCCACTCCTGCACCGACGGCGGCAGCAGGTACGCCGTGTCCCGGTCGATCTGAACGAATCTGCTCATCGCAGGGCCCGCCTCATGCGCTACGCTGAAGGCCCAATCTTAGCCGGCCAGCGCTTCAGCGCGCTGGCCGATACTCCGACAGACTCCTAGAACTCGTTCTTCTGCTCAGCCATCGGACGCCGACGC
>JAHCAM010000117.1 GCA_019634895.1 Steroidobacteraceae bacterium
CGGCGATGGCGGCGCCGACTCCGCGGCGCGGCAGGCGCAGGCAGGCCCGGTGTTCTCGACGCTGCCGCCCGGCGGCGACCTGCACATGCGCTACACCGCGCGCACGCGCAGCATCGCGTGGCGCGACGATGCCGCGACGGTCGCTGCAGTCGAGGCGCTGCGGCGGCTCCTCGACGCGGGTGGCCCCTACGTGTTCAGCCTGCGGCTCGAGCCCGGCATGGGCATCGTCTGCAACAACGTGCTGCACGAGCGCGACGGATTCGTCGACTCGGCCGAGCGTCGCCGGAGGCTGCTGCGCGCCCGGTATCATGACCGCATCTCGGGCACGCACGCCTCGTACCTCGGGGCGTGGGCCGAATGAAGATCGACAAAGGGGGAGATCGCCTGCAATGGATACCGCGCTGCCATCGGCGACGCTGATCGTCTGGCTGGGGTTCGGCCTCGGCGCAGTCTTCGGATTCGTCGGCAACAAGACCAATTTCTGCACGATGGGCGCGGTGTCCGACATCGTGAACATGGGCAACTGGACGCGGATGCGGATGTGGCTGCTCGCCATCGCCGTCGCGATCATCGGCGTCTGGGCGATGCAGATGCTCGGGCTGGTGGACACCCGCAAGTCGATCTACACCGGCAGCAACCTGATGTGGCTGTCCAACCTGGTCGGCGGCCTGCTGTTCGGCATCGGCATGACGCTCGCATCGGGTTGCACGAGCAAGACCTTGATCCGCATCGGCGGGGGCAACCTCAAGTCGCTGGTCGTGTTCGTCGTGCTCGGCGTGTCGGCCTACGTGACGCTCAAGGGCCTTTTCGGCGTCTGGCGCGTGAACACGTTCGACACGTTCTCGGTGAAGCTCGCGACCAGCCAGGACCTGCCGACGGTGCTGGCCGCGGCGCTCGGCGTCGGCCGGGCCGGCGTCGAACTGTGGTTGCCGCTGGCAATCGGCGCGCTGCTGCTTGCGTTCGTGCTGTCCAGCCGCGAGGCCTGGACGCTCGACGCGCTGCTCGGGGGCATCGTGGTCGGGCTCACGGTGGTCGGCGGCTGGTACGTGACCGGCCACGTCGGCTACGTCGCCGAGCACCCGGACACGCTGCAGGAGGCGTTCATCGCGACCAACAGCAACCGGCCCGAGTCGCTGTCACTGGTCGCGCCGTTCGCGTACACGCTCGAGTTGCTGATGTTCTGGAGCGACGCCAGCAAGCACGTCACGTTCGGCATCGCGACGGCCCTCGGCATCGTGGCCGGCTCGCTCGCGTGGGCGCTGATCTCGCGTACCTATCGCGAGGAGAGCTTCCCGAACGCCGCCGACCTCAAGCGCCACATCCTCGGCGCGGTCCTGATGGGGTTCGGCGGCATCACCGCGCTCGGTTGCACGATCGGCCAGGGGCTCTCGGGCGTGTCGACGCTCGCGCTCGGCTCGATCATCACCTTCCTGTCGCTGTGCGCCGGCGCGGCGCTGATGATGAAGATCGACTACTGGCGCCTGATGCGCGAGGCGTAGCGGCCCCCTGCGGGCCTCTGCGGGCGCGCGCGCCGCGCCAGCGCCTCCCGCCTAACCGGTGCTCCAGACGCGCGGCTTGCGCATGCCCGCGATCTTGCAGGCCTGCTTCAC
>JAHCAM010000118.1 GCA_019634895.1 Steroidobacteraceae bacterium
TTTCCGGCGCGGGATTATAATAAGCATTGCTTACTAAATCCGGCGGTTTCCGACGATGCAATCGCAACGCGACGGCCTCGGCTTCCTGCTGGCCGACGTCTCGCGCCTGATGCGGCGCGAGTTCGCCCAGCGCATGGACGGCAGGCTCTCGGTCCTCACGTTCGCGCAGGCACGCGCGCTCGTGCACCTGTCGCGCAGCGAAGGCCTGCGCCAGGTCGAACTGGCGAACCTGCTCGAGGTGCAGCCGATCACGCTGGCGCGCCTGATCGACCAGCTCGATGCGCACGGGCTCGTCGAGCGACGCGCCGATCCGGACGACCGGCGCGCGCACCGGCTCTTCCTGACGCCGGCGGCGCGACCGCATCTGGACGCGATCCGCGAGGTCGCCGCGTCTGTGCGCGTCGACGCACTTCGCGGCATCGATGCCGCTCAGGCCGCAGCGCTGTCTGACACGCTGGGGCGGATTCGCGGCAATCTCGCGATCAACGGGGGCGGCGCCGCGCGCGCCGACGCGCGATGAGCGAGGTGCCCGATCTCGCGGTCGCGCCCGGCCAGTCGTCGGCGCCCGCGCCGACTACCGCACCGCGTGGTCCGAACGGCCCAACGGGTCCGAACGGCCGGCGGCGTGCGCTGCGAATCCTGCTGCTCGTCGTCGTCCCCGCGATCGCCGCGCTGGTCGTCGCGATCGTCTGGCTACATGGCGGGCGCTACGTCGAAACCGACAACGCGTACGTGAAGGCGGACAAGGTCCCGGTCAGCGCCGAAGTGTCCGGCGCGGTCGCCGAGGTCCTCGTCCAGGAGAACCAGGCCGTGACCGCTGGCCAGCCGCTGTTCCGGCTCGATCCGGCGCCGTTCCGGGTGGCCGTCGCCAAGGCCGAAGCGAAGCTCGCGCAGGCGCGCACCGACGTCGCGGCGATGAAGGCGAGCTACCGCGAGCGGCAGGCGCAGATCGCGCTGGCGCGCACGAAGCTGGCGTTCGCCCAGAAGGAGCAGAATCGGCAGGCCGACCTGGCGTCGCGCAACTTCATCTCGGCTTCGAAGCTCGACGATGCGCGACAGAGTAGCCAGCTCGCAGCCGAGCAGGTCGTGGCCGACGAGCAGGACCTCGCGCGCATCGCGACTGCGCTGGGCGGAGGGCCCAGCGTGCCGGTCGAGCGCCACCCGGCGTATCTCGGCGCGCTGGCCGAGCTGCGCCAGGCCGAACTCGACCTGTCGCGCATCGAAGTCCGGGCGTCGCTGGCGGGCACCGTGAGCCGCCTTCCCAAGCCCGGCCAGTACGTGGCGGCCGGGGCCACGGCGGCCGCGCTGGTCGCCGACGAAGCGCCGTGGATCGAGGCCAACTTCCCCGAGACCGACCTCACCTGGGTGCATCCGGGGCAGCGCGCCGAGGTGCGCATCGACACCTATCCGGGGCGAGTCTGGCACGGCGAAGTCCAGAGCCTGAGCCCGGCCACCGGGGCCGAGTTCTCGCTGATCCCGGCGCAGAACGCCACCGGCAACTGGGTCAAGATCACGCAGCGCCTGCCGCTGCGGATCCGGCTCGACCCGCAGCCCGACATGCCGCGGCTGCGCGCCGGCCTGAGCGCGATCGTGCGCAT
>JAHCAM010000119.1 GCA_019634895.1 Steroidobacteraceae bacterium
ACGAAAGCGAACCATGAGCGCACCTTCGGACACCCTGAAAATCGGCCGGCGCGAATTCACGTCGCGGCTGCTGATCGGCACCGGCAAGTACCGCGACTTCGACGAGACCCGCGCGGCCGTCGAGGAGAGCGGCGCGCAGATCGTCACCGTCGCGATCCGCCGCACCAACATCGGCCAGACCGCCGGCGAGCCGAACCTGCTCGACTTCCTGTCGCCCGAGCGCTTCACGATCCTTCCGAACACCGCCGGCTGCTACAGCGCCGACGACGCGGTGCGCACGCTGCGGCTCGCGCGCGAACTGCTCGACGGGCACGCGCTGGTCAAGCTCGAGGTGCTCGGCGACCCGAAGAACCTCTACCCGAACATGCCCGAGACGCTGAAGGCCGCCGAGACGCTGGTTCGCGACGGCTTCGAGGTCATGGTCTATTGCAGCGACGACCCGATCCAGGCGAAGCGCCTCGAGGAGATCGGCTGCGTCTCGGTGATGCCGCTCGCGTCGCTGATCGGCTCGGGGATGGGCATCCTCAATCCGTGGAACCTGCAGCTGATCATCGAGAAGGCGCAGGTGCCGATCATCGTCGACGCGGGCGTCGGCACCGCGTCCGACGCCGCGATCGCGATGGAGCTCGGCTGCGCCGGCGTGCTGATGAACACCGCGGTGGCCGCGGCGCGCGACCCGATCCGCATGGCGCGGGCGATGCGCAAGGCGGTCGAGGCCGGGCGCGACGCGTTCCTCGCCGGCCGCATGCCGAAGAAGTACTACGCGGCCACGCCCTCGTCGCCGACCGGCGGAATGATCGACTCGACGCGCGCCGGGTCGTGAGCGGGGCCGCTGGCGACGACGACGGCGGCGCGCATCCGCACATCCGGAGCTTCTCCGGGCGCCGCGGCCATTTCACCTCGGGTCAGCGTCTCGCCTACGAGACGTTGCGCGAACGCTGGTGCCTGCCGTACTGCGCCGCGACGATCGACGCGCAGGCCGTCTTCGGTCGCGCGGCGCCGCTCGTGATGGAGATCGGCTTCGGCATGGGCGAGACCACCGCGCAGATCGCCGCCGCCGACCCGGCGCGCGACTTCCTCGGCATCGAGGTCTATCCGGCCGGCGTCGGCAGCCTGCTCGCGCGGATCGAGGCCGCGGGACTTCGCAACCTGCGCATCGTCCAGCACGACGCCGTCGAGGTGGTGCGCGACATGATCGCGCCCGGCACGCTGGCCGGCGTGCACGTCTACTTCCCCGACCCCTGGCCGAAGAAGCGCCACCACAAGCGCCGGCTGATCCAGCCGCCGTTCGTCGCGCTGCTGGCGAGCCGCCTCGCGCCGGGCGGCTACCTGCACTGCGCGACCGACTGGGAGCACTACGCGGTGCAGATGCTCGACGTGCTGTCGCGCGAGCCGCTGCTCGCCAACAGCGCGGGCGACACCGTCATCGGCGAGACGGCGGCGCAGTGCCGCGGTTTCGCGCCGCGCCCCGACTGGCGCCCGCTGACCAAGTTCGAGGCGCGCGGCGTCAGGCTCGGCCACGGCGTCTGGGACCTGCTGTTCCTGCGCCGGCCGCTCAGCCCACCCAGTTGACGACGCCGCTGGC
>JAHCAM010000012.1 GCA_019634895.1 Steroidobacteraceae bacterium
CCGGGTACCAGTTCTGCACGGTCGAGTACTTGATCTCGGCGTCGTCCTGCGCGATCAGCTCGACCACCGCGGCGTGCAGCTGGTTCTCGTCGCGCATCGGGGCTGTGCAACCCTCCAGGTAGGAGACGTGCGATCCCTCGTCGGCGATGATCAGCGTGCGCTCGAACTGGCCGGTCTTCGCGGCATTGATGCGGAAGTAGGTCGACAGCTCCATCGGGCAGCGCACGCCCTTCGGCACGTAGACGAACGAGCCGTCGGTGAACACCGCCGAGTTGAGCGCGGCGTAGAAGTTGTCCCCGACCGGCACCACGCTGCCGAGGTAGCGCTCGACCAGCTCCGGGTGCTGCTGCACGGCCTCGGAGAACGGGCAGAAGATCACGCCGGCCGCGGCCAGGCGGTCCTTGAACGTGGTCGCGACCGAGACGCTGTCGAACACCGCGTCCACCGCGACGCCGGCGAGGCGCGCGCGCTCGTGCAGCGGCACGCCCAGCTTGTCGTAGGTCTCGAGCAGCTTCGGGTCCACCTCGGCGAGGGACTTCGGCGCGTCGGCGCGCTGCTTCGGCGAGGAGAAATAGGAGATTGCCTGGAAGTCGATCGGCGGGTAGCGGACCTGTGCCCAGCCCGGCTCGGTCATCCGGGTCCAGCGGCGGAAGGCCTTCAGCCGCCACTCGAGCATGAAGGCGGGTTCGCGCTTCTTCGCAGAGATCAGCCTGATCACGTCCTCGTCGAGGCCCGGCGCGATGGTGTCGCTGTCGATGTCGGTGACGAAGCCGTGCCGGTACCTGCCGGCGACCAGCGCCTCGAGGTCGCGGGATTCCGTGGTCATGCGGGCCCGGTCTTGCCGCCGCGCACCAGCGGCCGCCAGCGCCCCGCCTGCGGCCGGTGCAGGTCCGGCTGGGTGATGGCCGCATCGCGTCGCAGCAGTTCGTCGAGCTTCACGTCGGTCAGCGCGCGGCGGATGGCGACGCTGATGCGCTGCCAGCCATGCCCGACCTGGCAGGTCGCCTCGATGTCGCAGTTGCCGGAGCCGCTCGCGCACTCGGTGAGCGCGACCGGACCCTCGACCGCGTCGATGATGTCGGCGGCGGTGATCCCGGCGGTCGGCCGCGCCAGCTGGTAGCCGCCGCGGGCGCCGCGCACGGAACGCACCAGCCCGGCGTGCTGCAGCTGCTTCAGCAGCTTGCTGACGGTCGGCAGGCCGATGCGGGTGCGATCCGCGATCCCGGCCGCGCTCGCGAGGCCGCCGCCCGCGAGGCTCGCGAGAATGACCGTGGCGTAATCGGTCAGACGGCTGATGCGCAGCATGGATGCGTGCTCCCGGCCCGGGTTATAAACAGTACGATTTTAGTACTATTATGCCCGGCGGGGTAGAGGACCGTGTTGGTCTGGTATCCTTCTGCGCCCGGCGCGGCGGCCAGGCCGCCCCAGCGCAATCCCGGAGGAAATGCCCGCGATGAACAGCCAGGAACTCGACCAGAATGCGGCCGCGATGGTGGCGCCCGGCAAGGGCATACTCGCGGCCGACGAATCGACCGGCACGATCAAGAAGCGCTTCGACAAGATCAAGGTCGAATCCACTTTCGAATCCCGCCGCGCCTACCGCGAGCTGCTGTTCACCGCGCCCGGGGCCGAAAAGTACATCTCGGGCGTGATCCTCTACGACGAGACCCTGCGCCAGAAGGCGGCCGACGGCCGGCCGTTCCCGGCACTGCTGGCGGCCCTCGGCATCCTGCCCGGCATCAAGGTGGACGCGGGCGCCAAGCCGATGGCGGGATGCCCGGGGGAGACCGTGACCGAGGGCCTCGACGGCCTGCGCGAGCGCCTCGCCGAATACCACGCGCTGGGCGCGCGCTTTGCCAAGTGGCGCGCGGTCATCGACATCGGCGCCGGCATCCCGACCGGCGCCTGCCTCGAGGCCAACGCGCATGCGCTGGCGCGCTATGCGGCGCTGTGCCAGGAAGCCGCCATCGTGCCGATCGTCGAGCCGGAAGTGCTGATGGACGGCGACCACACCCTCGAACGCTGCGAGGAGGTCACCGATGCGACGCTCGCGGCCGTGTTCGGCGCGCTGTTCCGCCAGCGCGTGCGGCTCGAGGGCATGGTGCTGAAGCCGAACATGGTGATCGCGGGCAAGAAGTGCCCGGTCCAGGCCGGTCCCGGGCAGGTGGCCGCCGCCACCGTGCGCTGCCTGCGGCGGCACGTGCCCGCCGCCGTGCCCGGAATCGCCTTCCTGTCCGGGGGACAGAGCGAGGCCGAGGCGACGCTGCACCTGTCGCTGATGAACCGCATGGGCGGGTTGCCCTGGCAGCTGTCCTTCAGCTACGGGCGCGCGCTGCAGCAGAGCGCGCTCGACGCCTGGCGAGGCGAGGCCGCCAACGTGCCGGCCGCACAGCGCAGCTTCCTGCGCCGCGCGCGCCTCAACGGGCTCGCCCGCAGCGGCGGCTACGAGGCCGCGATGGAGCAGGCGGCCTGAGGCCGCGCCGGGGCATCCGCCGATGAGCGCATCCGCGCGCCAGCAGTCCGCGGGCGCGGACGGCATCGTCGTCCGCATGCGCGGGCTGCACTACGCGGTGAACGGCCGGCCGATCTTCCGCGACGTCGACGTCGACATCCGCCGGGGCGCGGTGACCGCGGTCATGGGACCGAGCGGCACCGGCAAGACCACGCTGCTGCGGCTGATCACCGGCCAGCTGCGCGCCGACCGCGGGCTCGTCGAGGTCGAGGGCCAGGACGTGTCGCGCCTCGACCGGGCCGCCCTCTACCGCATGCGCCGGCGCATGGGCATGCTGTTCCAGAACGGCGCGCTGCTCACCGACCTCGACGTGTATGAGAACGTGGCCTTTCCGCTGCGCGAGCACACGCGCCTGCCGGAGCGGCTGCTGCGCCACGTGGTCCTGACCAAGCTGCAGGCGGTCGGCCTGCGCGGCGCCTGGCGGCTGATGCCCTCCGAGCTGTCGGGCGGGATGGCGCGGCGGGTCGCGCTGGCGCGCGCCATCGTCATGGACCCCGGGCTGCTGATCTACGACGAGCCCTTCGTCGGCCTCGACCCGATCTCGATGGGCATGGTGCTGCGCCTGATCCGCCGGCTCAACGACGCGCTCGGCCTGACCAGCATCGTGGTGTCCCACGACGTGCGCGAGATCTCGGCCGTCGCCGATTTCTGCTACCTGATCTCCGGCGCGCGCGTGGCCGCCGCGGGCACGCCGTCCGCGCTGGCCGACAGCACCAGCGACGAGGTCCGGCAGTTCATGCACGGCCTGCCGGACGGCCCGGTGCCGTTCCACTACCCGGCGCCGGACTACGCGGCCCAGGTCGCGGAGCCGCGCGGGTGATCGCGGCGCTGCCGCGCGAGCTGCTGGCGAGCCTTCGCGAGGCGCTCGCGACGCTGGGGCGCTACGCCTTCTTCCTGCTGCGGCTGCTGGCCGCGACGCCGCGCGGGCTGCTGCGATTCGGCCTGGTCGTGCAGCAGGTGCACAACGCGGGGGCGCTGTCGCTGGTCATCATCATGCTCTCCGGGCTGTTCGTCGGCATGGTGCTTGGCCTGCAGGGCTTTGACCTGCTCCAGCGCTTCGGTTCGGAGGAATCGCTCGGCGTCGCGGTCGCGCTCGGATTGCTGAAGGAGCTCGGGCCGGTGGTCACGGCGCTGCTGTTCGCCGGGCGCGCCGGCACCGCGCTCGCCTCCGAGCTCGGGCTCATGCGCGCGACCGACCAGCTTGCGGCGATGGAGATGATGGCGGTGGATCCGGTGCGCCGCGTGGTGCTGCCGCGCTTCCTCGGCAGCGTCATCTCGATGCCGCTGCTCGCCGCCATCTTCAGCCTGATCGGTCTGTTCGGCGCGCAGCTCATCGGCGTGCAGCTGATGGGCGTGGACGCGGGGCAGTTCTGGTCGCAGATGAAGGGCGCCGTGGAGCTGGACGACGTCATGGAAGGCGTCATCAAGAGCGGCGTGTTCGGCGTCGCCTGCGGCCTGGTCGCGGTCTACGAGGGTTATCATTCCGTTCCGACCGCAGAGGGCGTGGGCCGCGCGACGACGCGCACCGTCGTGATCTCGTCGGTGCTCGTGCTGCTGCTCGACTACATGCTCACCGCGGTCATGCTGTAAGGAGTCCGCCATGCGCCAGACGCGCGCCATCGAGCTGGGAACCGGGCTGTTCGTGCTGCTCGGCTTCGCCGCGCTCTTCTTCCTGGTCACGCAGGTCACCAGCCGCCAGTTCGGGATCGGCGACGGCGGCTACCGCCTGGTCGCGTCCTTCGAGCAGGTCGGCGGGCTCAAGCCCGGCGCGCCGGTGTCCATGTCCGGCGTGAACGTGGGCCGGGTCGAGTCGATCGAGTACGACTTCAAGGAGTACCGGGCGCGGGTCACGCTGCGCATCGGCAGCGCCTACGACCGGATTCCCGACGACAGCGATGCGGGCATCCTGACCGCCGGGCTGCTCGGCGGGCAGTACGTCGGCATCGGTCCCGGGGCCTCGGAAACTTTCTTCCGCGACGGCGATCAGATCCAGTTCACGCAGTCGGCCATCGTGCTCGAGAACCTGATCAGCAAGTTCCTGTTCTCGAAGGCGTCCGAGCAGCCGGCCGCGGCTACCAGGGAGGAGTCCAACCGATGATGCGCAGCCTGGTGTTCCGTCTCGCCCCGTTCGTGCTCGCCTGCGCCGTGCTGCCGGCGGCGGCGGCGGAACCGGTGCCGGGGCCGGCCCCGCAGGAACTG
The DNA here is from genome assembly GCA_019634895.1 of Steroidobacteraceae bacterium. GTDB lineage: Bacteria > Pseudomonadota > Gammaproteobacteria > Steroidobacterales > Steroidobacteraceae > SCUD01. Next base: position 4,712 of record JAHCAM010000012.1, read on the forward strand.
ATCGAAGCCACCGCGCGGCGCCTGCTGGAGGCGCTGGACGCCAGCCGCGACGCCGCGCGCCAGGACCCGAAGCGCGTCCAGCAGCTGGTGGACGAGATCCTGCTGCCGCACTTCGACAGCGACTATTCCGCGCGCCTGGTGCTGGGCAAGCACTGGCGCAATGCCACGCCGGAACAGCGCCGGCGCTTCATCGACGCGTTCTACCAGTCGCTGCTGCGCAACTACGGCTCGGCGCTGGCGGAGTTCACCGCCGACCGGCTGGTGGTGCTGCCATTCCGCGGCGACCTGTCCAGCGGGCAGGCGACCGTCCGCACCGAGGTCAAGCGCAGCGACGGCACGCGCGTACCGGTGAACTACACGGTGCGCGCGACGCCCGCCGGCTGGAAGGCCTGGGACGTCACGATCGAGGGCATTTCCTACGTGCGCAACTTCCGCAACGACGTCGGCGCCGAGGTGGACCAGCGCGGCCTGGACGCCGTGATCGAGCGCCTGGAGCGCGAGAACCGGGGCGCGCCCGCGCGCTCCGGCTGAACGCATGGATGCCGCGACGCTCAGCGCGCGGGGTGACGGCGGCTTCGCGCTCGCCGGCGACCTCGTCTTCGACACGGTGCCCGCGCTGCTCGCGGCCGGCGAGGCGGCCTTCGGCATGCGGGACCAGGTTCACGTGGACCTCGCCGGGGTCGGGCGCGTGGACAGCGCCGGGCTCGCGCTGCTGCTCGAGTGGTCGATCAGCCGGCGCGCGGCAGGGTGCGCCGTGGCCTACCGGAATGTGCCGCCTGCGCTGCGCTCGCTCGCGGCCATCAGCGAGGTCGAGGGGCTGCTGGCGGAAGCTGGCACCGGCTGATCCGCCGAAGGCCCGGGCGGCTCGGCATCCTGCGGCCCTTCCGGTTCCTCCGGATCCTCCAGGTCCTCCAGCGGCTCGTCGGACACGTCGCCGTCGCGCACCAGGTACTCGCGCCGCTGCAGCCAGGCATTGCGGACGAACGCATAGCGGTCGAAGGCGGAGTCCATGGCGGCATCGGCCGCCAGCAGGCCCGCACGGGTGTCCACCACGAACACGGCGCCCAGCGCCGCGCGCTCGCTTTCCTTGATGTCGAGCTGCACGCGAAGATCCGTCTGCGCGTCCGCGAACATCGCCGGCGCATCCCGCAGCGTCGAGGGACCGAACAGCGGCAGCACCAGGTAAGGGCCGGCCGGGACGCCCCAGCGGCCCAGCGTCTGGCCGAAGTCCTCCTCGTTGCGGCGGATGCCGATGCGGGAGGCGGGATCGAGCAGTCCACCGATGCCGAGCGTCGAGTTGATCGCAAAGCGCCCGATGTCGGCGGCCGTGTCGGCGAGCTTGCCCTGCAGCAGGTCGTTGGCAATGGTGGTGGGGAAGGCGAGGTGCCCGAGCAGGTTGCCGATGCCGGTGCGCAGGACCTGCGGCACGTGCCTGCGGTAGCGCACGGCGGCCGGCCGGACGACCTTGCGGTCGAGCGCGTCGTTGACCCGCTGCACGCCCCGGTTCCAGCCCTCCAGGGGATCGCCGGGCGTCGGCGTGCCGGTGGTGGCGCATCCCGCGCAGGCCAGCGTCAGCGCGGCGACCGCCGCGCGGGCAAGGTTCGACATGGCGCCGGCCTCCCGTCCGATACCGGTACGGGCCGGATTCTACCGTGCGCCGCCGCCTTCCGGCTCCGGGGCCGCCGGCCCGGGCAGTTCCCGGGCACGCCTGCCCTTCGGCAGGTACTCCTGCAGTTCGCGGATGCGCGCGTCGAAGCGCTCGCGCTGCACGGTGTTCAGCCCGGGCACCGCCTGCGCCAGGCGCAGCTGGTCGATCGCCAGCACCAGGTCTCCGCTGATGACGTGGTACTCGGACATGTAGTAGTAGGCGTCGGCGACGTCGCCGGCCGCGTTCGCGGCGAACGCCGTGTAGCGCGCCTGCGCGGGGGTCGGCGGCACGTTGTTGAACAGGTCGAGCAGCACCACGTGCGCCTGCTTCGCGTCGCCGTCGCGGATCAGCGCCTCCGCGTAGCGCATCGTGACCGGCACGCTGCGCGGGAACAGGCGCATGGCTTCCTCCAGCGCCCGCCGTGCCGCGGCGACGCGGCCCGCGGCGAGCAGGGCCTCGCCGAGCGCGGTGTGGTACAGGATCACGTCCGGGCGCCGCTCGAGCAGCGACTGCAGCATCGGCACGGCTTCATCCGGCGCCTCGGCGCGCAGCAGCGCCAGCGCGCGGCCGTACTGCTCGCCGTCCGTGGACGGCAGGTCGGCGCCGCCGGCGCGCGCGTAGAGGTCGCGGAACTGCGTCTCGCCCGGCAGCGTCGCGACCGCGAGGCGCTCGCGGATCAGCGCATAGCTGGTGCTGTCCGGCGTGCGCGGCCGCGGCAGCCGATTGGCGCGGTCGCGGGTCTCGGCGATGCGCTCGGTCGTGACGGGATGGGTGCGCAGCAGGTCGGGAACGTTGCGGCCGGCGCTGCCGGCACGCTGCTGCATGGTCCAGAAGAACTCCGGCATCGCCACCGGGTCGAAGCCGGCGGCCGCCAGGATGCCCACGCCGACGCGGTCGGCCTCGCTCTCGTTGGCGCGCGTGAAGTTGATCTGCTGCTGCTGCGCCAGGCCCTGGGCCGCGGTCATGGTGCCGACCATCGCGTCGGCCGGCATGCCGGTGGTGGCGCCGATCAGGATGGCCGCCAGCACCGCGGCGGCGGAGGCCAGGTTCGCGCGCCCCGCGTTCTGGATCGAACGGGCGATGTGGCGCTGGGTCACGTGCGCGATTTCGTGCGCGAGCACGCCCGCGAGTTCGGCCTCGCTGCGGGTCGCCGTCACCAGCCCGGCGTTGACGCCGATGAAGCCGCCGGGCAGCGCGAAGGCATTGATGCCGGCATCCTTGACCGCGAAGAAGGTGAAGCGGTGGGCGCCCTCGTGCGCCTGGCTGGCGAGCCGCATGCCGAGCGCCTGCAGGTACTCGGCCACCTCCGGATCCTCGACGATCTGTCCGGCGTCGCGCAGCCCGCGCACGATCATCAGGCCGATGCGGTACTCGTCCACCAGCGAGAGCGTGGTCGAGGCCGGCGTGCCGATGTCCGGCAGGTCGCCGCCCGGCAGGGTCTGGGCCGGCGCCGGCGCCGGCAGGCAGAGCAGCAGCGAGAGCAGCGGTACGGTCGCGCGCATGGTCCGGTTCCCGGTGGATCTGCCCGTTCGACCGCGGCCGCCGCCGCGGGTTCGGCGCCGCCGGCTCAGAGCGCCTCAGACGCGAAGTCGGCGAGCCGCGAACGCTCGCCGCGCACCAGCGTCACGTGGCCCGCATGGCGCCAGCCCCGGAAGCGGTTGACGACGTAGGTCAGGCCGGAGGTCGTCTCCGTCAGGTAGGGCGTGTCGATCTGCGCGATGTTGCCCAGGCAGATGAGCTTGGTGCCGGGGCCGGCGCGCGTGACCAGCGCCTTCATCTGCTTGGAGGTCAGGTTCTGCGCCTCGTCGAGGATCAGGTAGCGGTTCAGGAAGGTGCGGCCGCGCATGAAGTTGAGCGAGCGGATCTTGATGCGGTGGCGCAGCAGGTCCTGGGTCGCCGCGCGGCCCCAGCTGCCGCCCTCCTGGCTCTGCGTCAGCACCTCGAGATTGTCCATCAGCGCGCCCATCCACGGCTCCATCTTCTCTTCCTCGGTGCCCGGCAGGAAGCCGATGTCCTCGCCGAGCGGAATCGTCACGCGCGTCATGATGATCTCGCTGAAGCGGTTGGTCTCGAGCGTCTGCACCAGTCCCGCCGCGAGCGTGAGCAGCGTCTTGCCGGTGCCGGCCGGGCCCAGGATCGTGACGAAGTCGATCTCGGGATCGAGCAGCAGGTTGAGGGCGAGGTTCTGCTCGCGGTTGCGCGCCGTGATGCCCCAGATCGAGTGCCGCTCGCCGCGGTAGTCCTGCGTCACCTCGAGCGTCGCGACGTCGCCGTCGATCGAGCGCACCACCGCCTCGAAGGCGTCGTCGCCGCTGCCGTAGAGGAACAGGTTCGGGTGCCACTCGCGCACCAGCGGCCCGCGCAGCCGGTAGAAGGACCGCGCCTGCTCCTGCCAGGACTCCATCTGGCTGCCGTGGGTGTCCCAGAAGTCCGCCGGCAGCGCCGCGACGCCGGTGAACAGCAGGTCGGCGTCCTCGATGGTGCGGTCGTTGTAGTAGTCCTCCGCGTGCACGCCGAGGATGGCCGCCTTGATGCGCAGGTTGATGTCCTTGGAGACGAGCGTCACCCGCGTGGCCGGGTTCTCCATCTGCAGCGCCAGCGTGTAGCCGAGCAGCGCGTTGTCGATGCCGTGGCCGGGCAGGGTGTCGGGCAGGCCCGCGGCGAGTCGCCGGGTCTGGAAGTAGAGCCTGCCGCTCGGCGGCTTCTTGCCGTGGTTGCCGGAGCGGCCCGCCGGCAGCTCGAGGCCGCGGTCGATCTGTTCCTTGGTGGCGTTCGCCATCAGCTCGTCGAGGAAGCGGCTGACCTGGCGCGCGTTGCGCGCCGATTCCGACAGCCCTTTCTTGTTGGCGTCCAGCTCCTCGAGCACGCCCATGGGCAGGTAGATGTCGTGCTCCTCGAAGCGGAAGATCGCCGCCGGGTCGTGCATCAGGACGTTGGTGTCGAGGACGAACGCGCGCCGCGCGCCCCTGGCGGATCGGCCCTTGATCATGGCGCTTTCAGAGTGCGCGCGCCGCGGCGAGGACTTCCGCGGCGTGCCCCGCCACCCGAACCTTGCGCCATTCCCGGCGCAGGACGCCCTTCGAGTCGATCAGGAACGTGCTGCGTTCGATGCCCATCATCTTCCTTCCGTACATGTTCTTCTGTTTCCACGCGCCGAACAGGGACGCGAGCTCGTGGTCCGGATCGGAGCCGAGCTCGAACGGCAACTTCAGCTTGTCGCGGAAGCGCCGGTGCGATTCCAGCGAATCGGTCGACACGCCGAGGATCGTGGCCTGCGCGCGGCGGAACTGCGGCGCAAGGTCGCGGAAGTCGCTGCCCTCGGTGGTGCAGCCCGGCGTGTTGTCCCGCGGGTAGAAGTAGACGACGAGGCTGCCCTCGCGGCGCGCGCCGAAGCGGAAACTGCCGCCGGTCGTCTCGACCGCGAATCCCGGAACCTTGCTGCCGACCTCGACTGTGGGCATGCCTCACGGACTCCGGCGGCGCTCAGCTCTTGACCGGCTCGAGGATGGCGTCTAGGTTCATCTGGTCGCAGAAGTCCATGAACTCCTCGCGCAGCGCGCCCACGTGAATGCGGGCGGGGACGTTCACGATCATGTACACGGAGAACATCTGCGCGCCGGTATGCGCGGCCGCATAGCTGCGCGTGGACAGCTCGCCGATGTCGATGTCGCGCGCGGCGAAGAACCCGGAAAGCCCGGAGACGATCCCCGCCTGGTCGATGCACACGACGTCCACCGAGTAGGGGGCCATGTCCTCGCGCGCCGGGCGCTCGGCCGTGCGGCGGACCTGGACCGTCATGCCGGAGCCGTCGGCGAGCTTGGCGAGCTCGGTCTCGATGCGCGCGATCGAGTGCCAGTTGCCGGCGACCAGCAGCAGCATCGCGAACTCGTTGCCGAGCGCGGTCATGCGGCTCTCGCTGATGCTGCCGCCGCAGTCGGCGACCACCTTCGAGAGCTCGTGGATCAGGCCGATGCGATCGCCGCCGATGGCCGAAATTGCGATGAATTGTTTCATGCAGCAGGGCGCGCGGGCGCCGCGGCCAGTCTACGGGAATCGGGCGCGCGAGGATATCGGCCCGCGGCGCCCGGCTTGCGCGGCCGCGCCGCGCGCCAGTACGATCCCGCGTCCGGTGCCGGCAGTCCGGACGGGGGGAGCGATGTTCCGCGGCAGCCTGGTGGCGCTGGTGACGCCGATGACGGAATCGGGCGACGTGGATCACGTCGCCTACGGCCGGCTGCTGGACTGGCACCTGCGGCAGGGCAGCGACGGCATCGTGGTGGCCGGCACCACCGGCGAGTCCGCCACGGTCACGGCCACCGAGGTCGCGGAACTCCTGCAGATCGCGGTCCAGCGGGTCGGCGGGCGCATGCCGGTGATCGCGGGCACCGGCAGCCATTCCACCGCGGAGTCGGTCGAGCGCACCCGCGTCGCCTGCGAGCTCGGCGTGGACGGCGTGCTGGTGGTCACGCCTTATTACAACCGGCCGCCGCAGGAGGGCCTGTACCGGCACTTCAGCGTGGTCGCGGACGCCTCGAGCGTGCCGCTGATCCTCTACAACGTGCCGTCGCGCACCGCCTGCGACCTGCTGCCGGCGACCGTCGAGCGCCTCGCGGCGCACCCGCAGATCATCGGCATCAAGGAGGCCACCGGCAGCATCGAGCGGGGCCGGGAGATCCTGGCGCGGTGCGGCGACGACTTCCTGCTGCTGTCCGGCGACGACGCGAGCTGCCGCGAGCTGGTCGGCGCGGGTGCGCAGGGGGTCATCACGGTGACCGGAAACGTGGCGCCCCGGCTGATGCACGAGATGGTGGAAGCGGCGCTGGCGGGCGACGTTGAAGCCGCCCGGGAACTCGACGAACGCCTCGCGGGTCTGCACACTGCGCTCTTCGTCGAGCCGAACCCGATCCCGGTCAAGTGGGCGCTGCTTCGCCTCGGCCTGGTCGGCCCGGGCATCCGCCTGCCGCTGGTGGAGCTCGGCGAGGCGCACCGCGAGACGGTGCTTGCGGCGATGCGCCGCGCCGGGGTGATCGAATGAGGACGACGATGAACCGAACCTGGATCGCGATCGTGGCCTGCGGGCTGGCCGGCGGCTGCGGGCTGCTGCCTGACGCGTACAGCGGCTGCGACAAGCCGCAGCCCTACCAGTCGGCGCAGGACGTGCCGCGGCTGCAGGTGCCGCCCGGTGTCGATGCCCCGGACACCCGCAATGCGCTGCGCATTCCTGCGGTGCCCGCGCCCGAGCGGCCGGCGGAACGGGGCCGCTGCCTGGACCATCCGCCCGCCTACGGTGGAGCCCGGCCGCAGGGCGGCTGAGCGCCGTCCGGTTGCTGCACGGTAGGGGCTCCGGTAGGCTTTCGCGCCCGCGGAGAGGTGGCCGAGCGGTCGAAGGCGCTGGACTGGAATTCCAGTAATACCCACAAGGTATTCGTGGGTTCGAATCCCACCCTCTCCGCCAGCAGATAAAGGGGACGCGTCCAATTAGAAGTTAATTGGACGCGTCCCCTTTATCCTTTACTGTTCGCCGCGCTCGCCCGGGTCGCGGGTGGCACCGCCGGCGCTGACGGTCTCGTAGGCGCGCGCGAACGCCGTCAGGAAGGCCGCGGGCAGGCCGGCGTCGCCGGACTGCGCGGTGGCGCGGAACAGCTCCCGGTAGCGTTCCCACATACGCGCCTGCAGGTCGGGTCCAGCCGCGGCGCGGCGCCCGAACTGCTGCTCGAGTTCGTCGGGATCAAGCTTCTGCAGCAAGGATGCGACCGCTTCGCGCAGGGCCGCGGCGAAGGCCAGCTCGTGGTGGCGCGCGCGCGCGAACTGCGCGCGCACCTCGTCGATCGCCCGCGCGTCGCCGGGTCCGCGCCCGGCCAGCATGAGCTCCAGGATCTGCTCGACCGCCGCGAGCTGCAGCAGCGGGCTGGTCGCGTCGCGCCGCCGCGCGCCCGAGGAGATGTTGAATTCGGCGGCGAAATCGGCGCGCGTGCCGGCGAGTTCCGAGAAGCCGACCAGCGTCTCGCGCAGCAGTTGCCCGGCCTGCGCCAATGCCGTCGTGCGCGCTTCCGGCGGCAGCGCACGCGGGTCGATGCCGGCGCCCTTGCACAACGCGGCGAGGCCCGGCCACAGCTCCTGCTCCTCGCGGGCACGCGCCGAGGCGACCGGCGCCGCGGGAGCAGCCGGCGTGGGCGTCGGCCGCGGCGGCGGCGGTCGCGGCGGCGGCTCGGACACGAGCCGCCGGGTGGCCATGAAGTTTCTGGCGTCGAACGACTGCTGCAGGTCCGCCTCGCTCACCGAGCCGCTGTCCTGCACGAGGAAGTCATTGCTGCCGGAAATCTCGACCTCCATCTCATACTCGCCGATGCGGATGCGGTCGCCGTTCGCGAGCCGGTGCGGCCGGTCGGGCCCCAGCGCCTCGTCGGAATCGTTGACGAAGGTGCCGTTGGTGCTGGTGTCGCGCAGCCACCAGGTGCCGGCGCGGTGCTCGATCTCGGCGTGGCGGCCGGACACATAGCGGTCCGGATCGCGCAGCACCCAGTCATTGGCCTCGCTGCGGCCGATGCAGCCGCCATTCACGCCGAAGGTCCAGCGCGAATGTGCGCCGGCCGCCGCCGCGTTGTCGCTGACGATTTTCAGCCTGAGGGCCATGGCTCGATCCCGGCATCGCCCGAGCCCGCGGCGACCGCCGCCCCGGGCATGGTGGGACCGCTATAATACCGCGCTCCCGACAGGACGACCCCCACCCGGATCATGGCCGCGAGTCACATTTTCAGGATCGTCTTCGTCAACCAGGGCAAGGTGTACGAGATCTACGCCCGCAAGGTCAGCCACGGCGGGCTGTTCGGCTTCGTCGAGGTCGAGGAACTCGTGTTCGGCGAGCGCAGCTCGGTGGTGCTGGACCCGGGCGAGGAGCGCATCAAGGCGGAGTTCGCGGGCGTCAAGCGCAGCTACCTGCCGCTGCACTCGGTCATCCGCATCGACGAGGTGCGCAAGCAGGGCGTCAGCAAGATCAGCGCGCTCGAGGGCGGCAACGTCGCCCAGTTCCCGGTGACCCTGTTCCCGGCGGGCGGCGATCCGGGCGCGAAGCGCTGACCTACGTGCTGCTGTTCGAAGGCGAAGCCGCACTCTCCGCATTCCGGATCGAAAGACTGCTCGCGGCGCTGCAGGCTGCCGAGCCGTCGGTCACGGCCGTGTCGGCGCGCTGGCTGCACGTCGTCGAGGTCGAGCGGCCGCTCGACGGGCGCGAGGCGCAGCTCCTGCAGCGGCTGCTCGACGCGCATGCCGGGGAGGGCATGGCGGCTGCGCCGGGGCAGCTGCTGCTCGCGGTGCCGCGGCCCGGCACCACGTCCCCGTGGTCGTCCAAGGCGACCGACATCGTGCGGGTGTGCGGCCTGGCGGCGGTGCGGCGCGTGGAGCGCGGCCGCAGCCTGCGCATCACCGCGCGCCCGCCGCTGCCGCCGGCGCGGCGCGCGGCGCTCGCGGCGCTGCTGCATGACCCGATGACCGAGGCGGTGCTGGCCGATCCGCGCGAGCTCGTGCGCCTGTTCGAGGCGCACCCGCCGCGGGCGCTCGCGCACCTCGCGCTCGGGGCGGCGCCGCTGGATGCGCTGGCGCGCGCCAACGCCGCCATGGGCCTGGCGCTGTCGGCGGCCGAGGTCGGCTACCTCGCCGGCGTCTTTGCACGTCTCGGCCGCGACCCGACCGATGTCGAGCTCATGATGTTCGCGCAGGCCAACAGCGAGCATTGCCGGCACAAGATCTTCAATGCCGACTGGACCGTGGACGGCGCCGCCGCGCCGCGCACGCTGTTCGGGATGATCCGCCATACGCACGAGCGCAGTCCCGCGGGCGTGCTGTCCGCCTACAGCGACAACGCCGCCGTGCTCGAGGGCCCGGTCGCGGCGCGCTTCTTCCCGTCGCCGGGCGATCGCGCCTACGCCTGGCACCGGGAGCCGGTGGACATCCTGGCGAAGGTCGAGACGCACAATCACCCGACCGCGATCTCGCCGTTCCCGGGCGCGGCCACGGGCTCGGGCGGCGAGATCCGCGACGAGGGCGCGACCGGCCGCGGGGCGAAGCCGAAGGCGGGGCTGACCGGATTCACGGTGTCGAACCTGCGCATCCCCGGATTCGAGCAGCCGTGGGAGGCCGACCATGGCCGCCCGGCGCGCATCGCGTCCGCGCTGTCGATCATGCTCGAGGGTCCCATCGGTGCGGCGGCTTTCAACAACGAATTCGGCCGGCCCGGCATCCTCGGCTATTTCCGCACCTTCGAGCAGGAGGCCGGCGGGGTCGTGCGCGGCTACCACAAGCCGATCATGATCGCGGGCGGCCTCGGCAACGTGCGGCGCATGCACGTCGAGAAGCGGCCGGTCCCGCCGGGCAGCCCGCTGCTGCTGCTGGGCGGCCCGGCGATGCTGATCGGCCTTGGCGGCGGTGCGGCCTCGTCGCAGGGCAGCGGGGCCGGCAGCGAGCAGCTCGACTTCGCTTCGGTGCAGCGCGGCAATCCCGAGATGCAGCGGCGCGCGCAGGAGGTCATCGACGCCTGCTGGGCCCTGGGCGAGGACAACCCGATCCTGCTGGTCCACGACGTCGGCGCCGGCGGACTCTCGAACGCGGTGCCCGAGGTGGTCGCGGCAGGCGGCGGCGGCGGGCGCGTGGAACTCGATCGCGTGCCGAGCGACGAGCCCGGCATGTCGCCGCTCGAGATCTGGTGCAACGAGGCGCAGGAACGCTACGTGCTCGCGCTTGCGCCGGCCGGGCTCGACGCCTTCCTCGCGCTGTGCCGGCGCGAGCGCTGCCCGGCCGCCGTGATCGGCGAGGCCACCGGCGACGGGCGCCTGCTCGTGACGCATGCGGCGAGCGGCGTCACGGCGGTGGACATGCCCGTCGAGGCGCTGCTCGGGCGGCCACCGCGCATGCGGCGCGAGGCGCGGCGGCGCGCGCGACGGGGCGACGGCTTCGACGGCTCGGGCGTGGACATCGGCGAGGCGCTCGAACGGCTGCTGCGGCTGCCGGCGGTCGCCGACAAGGGCTTCCTGGTGACGATCGGCGACCGCAGCGTCGGCGGCCTCATCAGCCGCGACCCGCTGGTCGGCCCGTGGCAGGTGCCGGTCAGCGACGTGGCCGTCACGCTGTGCGGGCTGGCCGGCCACGCGGGCGAGGCGATGGCCATGGGCGAGCGCCCGCCGATCGCGCTGCTCGACGCGGCAGCCTCCGCCCGCATGGCGGTTGGCGAGGCGATCACCAACATCGCGGCAGCCGACGTGCGCCGCCTCGGCGACGTGAAGCTCTCCGCCAACTGGATGGCGGCCTGCGGCGATCCCGCGGAGGATGCCGACCTGTTCGACGCGGTGCACGCAGTCGGCATGGAGCTGTGTCCGGCGCTCGGCATCGCCATCCCGGTGGGCAAGGATTCGCTGTCGATGCGCACCCAGTGGCGCGAGGGCGGACGGGAACGCGCCGTCGTGGCGCCGCTGTCGCTGGTGATCTCCGCCTTCGCGCCGGTCGGCGACGTGCGGCGCACGCTGACGCCCGCGCTCGACCTGTCGCAGGGCGCGAGCGTCCTCGTGCTGGTGGACCTCGGCGGCGGCCGCGACCGGCTCGGCGGCTCCGGTCTTGCGCAGGTGCACGGCGCGACCGGCGACTTGCCGCCGGACGTGGACGATCCGGCGTTGCTGGCCGCGCTGTTCGCGGCCGTGCGCGAGCTCGCCGATGGCGGCCTGCTGCTGGCCTATCACGACCGCTCCGACGGCGGGCTGGCGGTCACCCTGCTCGAAATGGCGTTCGCCGGCCGTGCCGGCCTCGAGGTGGACCTCGGCCCGGTGGCCTCGATCGCGGGCGCGCTGTTTAGCGAGGAGCTCGGCGCGGTGCTGCAGCTGCGCGAGCGGGATGCCGGGACCGCGCACGCGGTGCTCGCGCGCCACGGCCTTGGCATGCTGTCGCGCGGCATCGGCCGCGTGGTGCCGGGCCGGCGCGTGCGCGTCGCGGCCGGGGAACGGACGCTCGTCGACGACGACCGCGTGCGCCTGCGCGGCGTCTGGTCCGAGACCAGCTGGCGCATGCAGCGGCTGCGGGACGATCCCGCCTGCGCCGACGAGGAGCAGGCCGCGCGCCTCGACGAGGACGACCCGGGACTGTGCTGGGACCTCCGCTTCGATCCGGACGAGGACGTCGCTGCGCCCCTGATCGCGACCGGCGCCCGCCCGCGCGTGGCGATCCTGCGCGAGCAGGGCGTCAACAGCCAGGTGGAGATGGCGGCCGCCTTCGACCGGGCCGGGTTCGCGGCCTTCGACCTGCACATGACCGACCTGATCGACGGCGGTGTTTCGCTCGGGGGCTTCCAGGCGCTGGTCGCCTGCGGCGGCTTCAGCTACGGCGACGTTCTGGGCGCCGGTGAGGGCTGGGCGAAGTCCATCCGGTTCAACGCCCGCGCGCGCGAGCAGTTCGTGCGCTGGTTCGGGCGCGGCGACGCGCTCACCCTCGGCGTCTGCAACGGCTGCCAGATGCTGGCGGCGCTGGCGGACCTGATCCCGGGCGCCGCCGGCTGGCCGCGCTTCCTGCGCAACCGTTCCGAGCAGTTCGAGGGCCGGCTGTCGCTGGTCGGGATCGGGGCGACGCCGTCGCCGTTCTTCGCCGGCATGGCGGGCTCGCGGCTGCCGGTCGCCGTGGCGCATGGCGAGGGCCGGGCGGTATTCCCGGACGCCGCGGCGGAACGGGCCGCGGCGCCGCTCACGGTCATGCGCTTCGTGGACGGGGGCGGGACGGTGGCGGCGCGCTACCCGGCCAACCCGAATGGCTCGCCGTCGGGAATTGCCGGGCTGTGCTCCGCCGACGGGCGTGTCACGATCATGATGCCGCACCCGGAGCGCGTGTTCCGCGCGGCGCAGAATTCCTGGCGCCCGCCGGGCGCGGGCGAGGACAGCGGCTGGATGCGGATCTTCAGGAACGCCCGGGTCTGGCTAGGCTGAGCGTCCCGGCAGCGGCGTGACCTTGGACTCGTCCCCGGAGAAGTAGCGGCGCACCATCATCGCCTGCTGCAGGCGGCCGCGGCGCACGTAGGCCTGGTACAGCAGGTCCTTCACGACTTCGAGCAGCACGCCGGCCTGGAACGCGTCGATCACCGGCATGGCCGCGCGTCCGGGCGCGTCCGGGTCGAACAGGATCTTGCGGACCACGGCGAAGGACTCGTCGTCGAGTTCCGCGAGCTGGCGGATGTTGGCGAGCTCGCCGTAGAGCGCGAGCTTGCCGTCCTCGCCCAGGTCGGCGAACACGCACTGGGCGACGCGCCGGCACATGGACGCGAAAGCGTTGTAGCAGGCCGCCGAGAAGCAGGCGAAGGCTTCCTTGAGCAGCGCCTCGGCGTCCTCGGGCAGGTAGGTGAAATTGAAGCGTTCGCGCGGGCGCTCGAGCTCGACGAAGTTCGGCGCCAGCTCGACCCGGCTGCCGGCGTAGACCTTGACGGCAAAGCGCAGGAACACCGGCGCGTTGCAGGACTCGCAGCGGTACACCAGACCGACCTGTGCGGGCTTGTGCTGCTGCAGGGCGTTGAAGTCCGGCACCGACACCGGCGTGATGTGCGCGAGCACCTGGCAATGCGGGCAGTGCAGCGCCAGGCCGCTGTCCTGGTCGTGGTGCAGGCGCCCCGAGGAATCGATGAATACCGCCATGGGCGGAAGTCTACTACGTGTGCAGGGGGCGGTAGCGCAGCCGGTGCGGCTGGTCGGCGAGCTCGCCCTTGCGGCGGCGCAGGTCGGCCACGTAGTCCTGGTAGTTGCCCTCGAACCAGGTGACCTCGCTGTCGCCCTCGAAGGCGAGGATGTGGGTCGCGATGCGGTCGAGGAACCAGCGGTCGTGCGAGATCACGACCGCGCAGCCCGGGAAGCTCGACAGCGCCTCCTCGAGCGCGCGCAGCGTCTCGACGTCCAGGTCGTTGGTCGGCTCGTCGAGCAGCAGCACGTTGGCGCCGGAGCGCAGCAGCTTCGCCAGGTGCACGCGGTTGCGCTCGCCGCCGGACAGCTCGCCGATCAACTGCTGCTGCTGGTTGCCGCGGAAGTTGAAGCGCCCGACATAGCCGCGCGACGGCGTCTCGTAGCTGCCGACCTTGATGATGTCCTGGCCACCCGAGATCTCCTGCCAGACGGTCTTGCCGCCGTCGAGGCTGTCGCGCGACTGGTCCACGTGCGCGATCTTGACGGTGGGGCCGAGCCGCACCGTGCCCGCGTCGGGCTGCTCGGTGCCGGTCAGGATCCGGAACAGGGTCGTCTTGCCGGCGCCGTTCGGCCCGATGATGCCGACGATGCCCCCACGCGGCAGACTGAAGGACAGGCCGTCGAACAGCAGGCGCTCGCCATAGCCCTTGCGCAGCTTCTCGGCCTCGATCACCAGGTCGCCGAGCCGCGGCCCCGGCGGGATGTAGATCTCGTTGGTCTCGTTGCGCGCCTGGAACTCGACCGAAGACAGCTCCTCGAACTGGCGCAGCCGCGCCTTGCTCTTGGCCTGCCGCGCCTTCGGGTTCGAGCGCACCCACTCGAGCTCGTGCCGCAGCGTGCGCCGCAGCCCTTCCTGCTGCTTCTCCTCCTGCGCGAGGCGCTGCTCCTTCTGCTCCAGCCAGGAGGAGTAGTTGCCCTGCCACGGGATGCCGTGGCCGCGGTCGAGCTCGAGGATCCATCCGGCGACGTTGTCGAGGAAGTAGCGGTCGTGGGTCACGCAGATGACCGTGCCCGGGTACTGCTCGAGGAATTTCTCCAGCCAGGCGACCGACTCGGCGTCCAGGTGGTTGGTCGGCTCGTCCAGCAGCAGCATGTCCGGCTTCGACAGCAACAGCCTGCAGAGCGCGACGCGGCGGCGCTCCCCGCCCGAGAGTTGCGCGACCTTCGCCTCCCAGGGCGGCAGCCGGAGCGCGTCCGCGGCGACGTCCAGCTGGCGTTCGAGGTTGTGCCCGTCCACCGAGGCGAGGTAGGCCTCGAGCCGCCCCTGCTCGGCGGCCAGCTTGTCGAAGTCGGCATCGGGCTCGCTGTAGAGCGCGTACACCTGCTCGAGGCGCGCCTGCGCGTCCTTGACCGCCCGCACCGACTCCTCGACGATCGCGCGCACGTCGGCCCCGGGGTCGAGCTGCGGCTCCTGCGGCAGGTAGCCGATCTTGATGCCGGGCTGCGGCCGCGCCTCGCCCTCGATCTCGGTGTCGATGCCCGCCATGATCCGCAGCAGCGTCGACTTGCCCGAGCCGTTCAGGCCCAGCACGCCGATCTTGGCGCCCGGGAAGAAGGACAGCGAGATGTCGCGCAGGATGTGGCGCTTCGGCGGCACCACCTTGCCGACGCGGTTCATCGTGAAGATGTACTGGGCCATGCACACCACCGGAAGCGAGGGGCGCGGATTATCTGCGATGCGCGCTTCCGCCGCCAGACGGGGCGCTTGCCGCGGTGTGCTAGGCTCCGAGCCGCGGTTTCCCGGACATCTGCCTTGGCCCTGAACGGCGCATCGGACACCTGCCTGGTCGCCGGCGAGCGCATCGCGCGCTACGCCTTCGGCGACGGCCACCCGTTCGGTCCCGACCGGCACGACGCATTCCTGCGCGAGCTGGCGGCCGCCGGCCTCGACCGGCGGGTGCGGATGCTCGCGCCGCGCCGGGCGACGCGCGCGGAACTGCTGCTGTTCCACCGGCCGGAGTATGTGGACCTGGTCGAGGCGCGCTCCGCAACGGGGGAGGGCTACCTCGACGCCGGTGACACGCCCGCCTGGAAGGGCATGTTCGAGGCGGCCTGCGACGTGGTCGGCGCGGCGCTGGTCGCGGCCGATGCGCTGATGAGCGGGCAGGCGAGGCGGGCGTTCGTGCCGATCGCGGGCCTGCACCACGCCGGGCGCGGCCACGCCGCCGGTTTCTGCGTCTTCAACGACTGCGGCGTCGTGATCGAACATCTCAAGCAGGCGCACGGCCTGGAACGCATCGCCTACGTCGACATCGATGCGCACCACGGCGACGGCGTGTTCTACGCCTTCGAGGAGGACCCGGCACTGGTCTTTGCCGACCTGCACGAGGACGGGCGCTTCCTCTATCCCGGCACCGGCCGGGAGGACGAGCGGGGCCAGGGCGCCGCGCAGGGCAGCAAGCTCAATGTCCCGCTGCCACCGGGAGCGGGCGACCGGGAGTTCCACGCGGCCTGGCCGGCGGTGCTCGCGCACCTCGAGCGGCACCAGCCCCGGTTCATCCTGTTCCAGTGCGGCGCCGACAGCCTGGCCGGCGACCCGATCACGCACCTGGCCCTGACCGAGGAGGCGCACGCGCATGCCGCCCGTACGCTCTGCGGCATCGCCGACCGCTGCGCCGCCGGGCGCATCCTCGGCGTCGGCGGCGGCGGCTACAACCGCCGGAACCTCGCGCGGGCCTGGACCCGGGTCGTGCAGGCGTTCGTCGAGTCGGCCTGAGGCGCATCCTTTCGGTTAGACTTCACGCCTCGTTTTTCCCGCGCACTCGAGGCCTGGCATGTTCGGTCCCGGCATGACGATCCGGTCGTTCGATCCCGAAATCGCCGCCGCGATCGCGGCCGAGCGCCGGCGCCAGGAGGAGCACCTCGAACTGATCGCCTCGGAGAACTATGCGAGTCCGCGCGTGCTCGAGGCGCAGGGCTCGGTGCTGACGAACAAGTACGCCGAGGGCTACCCGGGCAGGCGCTACTACGGCGGCTGCGAGCACGTGGACGTGGCCGAGCAGCTGGCGATCGACCGGGCCAGGCAGTTGTTCGGCGCCACCTATGCGAACGTGCAGCCGCATTCCGGTTCGCAGGCCAATGCGGCGGTGTACCTCGCGCTGCTCGCGCCGGGCGAGACGCTGCTCGGCATGAGCCTGGACCACGGCGGCCACCTGACCCACGGCTCCAGGGTCAACTTCTCCGGCAAGCTGTTCCATGCGGTGCAATACGGACTCGACGCGGCGACCGGGGAGATCGACTACGGACAGGTCGAGCGGCTCGCGCGCGAGCACCGCCCGAAGATGATCCTCGCTGGATTCTCCGCCTACTCGCGCATCGTGGACTGGCAGCGCTTCCGCGCCATCGCCGACGAAGTCGGCGCCTGGCTGTTCGTCGACATGGCGCACGTCGCCGGCCTCGTCGCCGCGGGGCTATACCCTGACCCGCTGCCGCATGCCGACGTCGTGACGACGACGACGCACAAGACGCTGCGCGGGCCGCGCGGCGGGCTGATCCTCGCGCGCGAGAATCCGGAGCTCGCGAAGAAATTCAACTCGCTGGTCTTTCCGGGCACGCAGGGCGGGCCGCTGATGCACGTGATCGCCGCCAAGGCGGTCGCGCTGCTCGAGGCGCTGCAGCCGGAGTTCAGGGAATACCAGCAGCGCGTGCTCGACAACTCACGCGCGATGTGTGCGCGGATCGCGAAGCGCGGCTACCGCATCGTTTCGGGCGGCACCGACAACCACCTGTTCCTGCTCGACCTGAGCGGCCGCGAGTACACCGGCAAGGACGCCGACGCGGCGCTCGGGCGCGCGCACATCACCGTGAACAAGAACGCCGTCCCGAACGACCCGCGCCCGCCCTTCGTCACCAGCGGGCTGCGCATCGGCACGCCGGCGACCACGACCCGGGGGTTCCGCGAGGCGGAGGTCGCGGCGGTCGGCGGCTGGATCGCCGACGTGCTGGACGCGATGGGTGACGAGGACGCCGTCGCCAGGGTCCGCGCGCAGGTGCTGGCGATCTGCGGGCGTTTCCCCGTGTACGGCTGAGGACGTCCGGAAGCGGCGGTGCACTGCCCGTTCTGCAACCACGAGGACACCAAGGTCACGGACTCCCGGCTCGCGGGCGAGGGCCACCAGATCCGGCGCCGGCGCGAATGCCAGTCCTGCGGCGAGCGTTTCACCACGTTCGAGACCGCCGAGCTGGTCATGCCGCAGGTGGTCAAGAACGACCGCACGCGCCAGCCGTTCGACGAGCACAAGCTGCGCGGCGGCATCCTCAAGGCGCTGGAGAAGCGCCCGGTGGCGCGCGAGCAGGTGGAAGCCATGGTCGAGCGCATCGCGCACCGGCTGCGCGGGCTCGGCGAGCGCGAGGTCGCGTCCCGCTCGATCGGCGAGATCGTCATGGAGGAGCTGCGCCAGCTCGACGAGGTGGCCTACGTCCGCTACGCCTCGGTCTACCACCGCTTCCATGACGTCGACTCCTTCCGTGACCAGATCGAGCAGCTCGGCCGTCGCCGCAGGCGCGACCCGGCGACCGGGCAGATGTCGCTGCTGCCGACGCAGGGGCGCGAACCGCGCGATAAGAAGTGACCGACCCGGCGCTCGACCTGCGGCACATGGCGCGCGCGCTGGAGCTCGCCGAGCGCGGGCTGCTGAGCACCGACCCGAACCCGCGGGTGGGCTGCGTGCTGGCCGACGGCGCGCGCGTGCTGGCCGAGGGCTGGCACGAACGCGCCGGCGGGCCGCACGCCGAGGCCATGGCGCTGGCGGCGCTTGGCGGCTCCGCGCGCGGCGCGACCGCCTACGTGACGCTCGAGCCCTGCTGCCACCACGGGCGCACGCCCCCCTGCGCGGACGCGCTGGTCGCCGCCGGCGTGCGGCGCGTCGTCTACGCGCTGCGCGATCCGGACCCGCGCGTCGACGGCGGCGGCGCGGCGCGCCTCGCCGCGAGCGGCATCGCGGTCGCCGGCGGCCTGATGGCGCCGGAGGCGCGCGCGCTCAATGCGGGATTCCTGTCGCGATTCGAGCGGCGGCGTCCCTGGGTGCGCGTCGTGCTCCCGGCGCCGTTCGGCAGCGGCGGAGTGGACGCTGGCCTGCAGCGCCTGCGGGCCCGCTGCAGCGCCGTGCTGACCGGATCCGGCACGGTGCTCGCGGACGACCCGCGGCTCGACGTCGGCCTTGAGGATGCGCCGCGCCAGCCGCTGCGCGTGGTCCTCGATTCACGGCTGCGCCTGTCGCCGCGGGCGCGCATCGTGGCGCCGCCGGGCAGTCTGCTGGTGATGACGGCGAGCGAGGACGCCGGACGCCGCGGGGCGCTCGAGCGGGCCGGCGCGCGCGTGCTCGCGGTGCCGGCCGCGCCGGGCGGACTCGACCTCGCCGCGGTCATGCGCCGGCTCGCCGAGCTCGAGGTGAACGAACTGCAGGTCGAGGCCGGCGCGACGCTGACGGCGGCGCTGCTCGCGTCCGGACTCGCCGACGAGCGCATCGGCTGAGGCCGGACCGCGGGCCGGGCTGCCGCCGCGCGGCTATAATCCGCGGATGAACAGCCCGCGCACCGCGAGCGACGATCCGCGGGCCAAGAGCAACGCGCGCCGGCTGCTGGTGCAGGCCCTGTACCAGCGCCAGATCGGCGGCCAGACGTGGCAGGACCTGCACCGGCAGTACAGCCAGGATCCGTCTTTCGCGCGCGCCGACGCCGCGTACCTGCGCGCGGCTCTGGAGGCCGTGTGCGAGGACGAGGCCGGCCTCGACACCGAGCTCGCGCGCCATTCGGACATCGCGCCGGCGCGCCTGGATCCGGTCGAGCACGCGATCCTGCGGCTCGGCCTCTGGGAGCTGATGGCGCGACCCGACATTCCGTACCGCGTCGCGATCAACGAAGCCGTCGAACTGGCGAAGCGGTTCGGCGCCACCGACGGCCACCGCTACGTGAATGCGGTGCTCGACCGCGCCTCGCGCGCACACCGCGCCCGCGAGCGCGGCGAGGTCGCCTAGGCCCGCCATGGCGGCGGGCGAATTCGAGCTGATCGGGCGCTGCTTCACCGGGCGCGGCGCAGGCCGTGCCGACGTGCGCCTCGGCGTCGGCGACGATGCCGCAATCGTGGCGCCGCCGGCCGGCAGCGAACTCGTCCTCGCCCTCGACACGATCGTCTCGGGCACCCACTTCCCCGCCGAAACGGCGCCGCGCTTCGTCGGCCACCGCGCGCTGGCCGTCAACCTGAGCGACCTCGCCGCGATGGGAGCCGAGCCCGCATGGGCGCTGCTCGGCGTGACGCTGCCGTCCGGCGACGAAGCCTGGGCCGCGGAGTTCGCGCGCGGCCTCGACGAGCTGGCGCGCCGTCACGCGGTGGCGCTGGTGGGCGGCGACACCACGCGCGGGCCGCTGGCGGCCTCCGTCATGCTGGCCGGCACGGTGCCGACCGGCGGCGCGCTGCTGCGCTCCGGGGCGCGTGCCGGCGAGGACGTCTGGATCAGCGGCACGCCGGGCGACGCCGCGGCCGGCCTCGCGATCCTGCAGGGCCGGCTGGCGGCCGGCGGGGCCGCGCGCGACGACCTGCTGCGGCGTTTCCTGCTGCCCGAGCCGCGCGTTGCCCTCGGCATCGCGCTGCGTGGCCTGGCGACGGCCTGCATCGACGTCTCCGACGGCCTCGCGGGAGATCTCGAGAAGCTCTGCGCTGCCAGCGGGACGGGGGCCGAGTGCGACGCGGCATTGCTGCCGCTGTCGCCGGCGCTGCTCGACACCGCGGGCACGGAGCTCGCGACCCGGCTCGCGCTGACCGGGGGCGACGACTACGAACTGCTGTTCACGGCGCCGCCGGCGGCGCGCGAAGCGATCGGCGCGCTCGCGGCCGGAGCCGCCTGCCGCCGGATCGGGGCAGTGACATCCGGAGGCGGCGTGCGGGTGTCGGGCGCGGCGCTGCCGCGAGACGCCGGTCACGGTTTCGACCACTTCGGAAAGTGACCTGGCGACCCCCGGCGAAGCGCGATGCGGTTCACGGTTCCGGGCGGTTTGACGAAATACTCTGGCGCGGTCATCCGGTGGCGAGTGCCCGCCGGCAGCCCTGGAGGATCGCGCCATCGCAACCGCAACCGTGCCGACGATCGCGCCCCCCACGCAGGGGCCGACGGGGATCGGCGACCGCATCGGCAAGTACGAGGTGATCCGCGAGGTGGGACGCGGTTCGACCGGGACCGTGTACCTGGCGCACGACCCGTACTACGGCCGCGACGTCGCGATCAAGGCCTACCGCATCGCCGGCGACGACGACCCGGCGCGCGCCAAGGTGGCGCGCAAGATGTTCATGTCCGAAGCGCACATGGTCGGGATGCTGCAGCACCCGAACATCATGCCGATCTTCGACGCGGGCGAGGAGAACGGGCACTACTACATCGTCACCGAGTTCATCCACGGCGCGCGCACGCTCGCCGCCTACACGCGCCCCGACAACCTGCTGCCGGTCGAGGACGTGCTGACGCTGATGTTCAAGGGCGCCAAGGCGCTGCATTACGCGCATTCGCGCGGCGTCATCCACCGCGACATCAAGCCCAGCAACCTGATGCTGACGACCGACAGCGACCTGCGCCTCATCGACTTCGGCATCGCGCTGCACACGGATGCCGACTTCTCGCGCATCGAGGGCATCGCCGGCAGCCCGAGCTACATGTCGCCGGAGCAGGTGCAGTCGCTGGAACTGACCAACCGCTCGGACCTGTACTCGCTCGGCGCGGTCATGTACGAGCTGCTGACCGGGCACCGGCCGTTCCGGGCCGGTGCGCTGGCGAAGCTGCTGCACCAGATCGTCTACGCCACGCCCCCGCCGATGCTGTCGCTGCGTCCCGAGCTGCCGGCCGAGCTCGAAACGGTGGTTGCGGCCGCGCTCGACAAGGACCCGCACAAGCGCTTCCCGAACGGCGCGGAGTTCGCCGCGGCGATCGCCAAGATCCACGCCCAGCAGCGCACCCAGGCGGACCGCGGCGATCAGCAGGAGCAGTTCAACCAGCTGCGCCGCCTCAAGTTCTTCCACGAATTCTCGTCCGGCGAGATCTGGGAGGTGCTGCGCGCCGGCACCTTCCAGTCGCACCAGCGCGCCGACGAGATCGTGAAGGCCGGGGGCGTCGACGACCGCTTCTACGTGCTGGTCGCCGGCCGCTGCACGGTCGAGCGTGACGGCGTCATCGTCGGCCGGCTCGAGCCCGGGGACTGCTTCGGCGAGACCAGCTACCTGCGCGGCGCCAAGCGCCAGGCCGGCGTCGTGGCCGGTGACGGCGTGACCATCCTGAAGGTGAGCTCGACGCTGCTGGAGCAGGCCTCCCAGGCCTGCCAGCTGCGGTTCAACAAGGTATTCCTGCGGGCGCTGATCTCGCGCCTGCAGCACGGCGAGCGCAGCATCGCGAGTTGAAACAAAGGGGACGCGTCCAATTACCGTCCCGCGTCACCGCGCGGAGGAGTAATCGGACGCGTCCCCTTTATTCCTTTGCGGCGTCCTTGTCGCGCTCGACGCGCGCGTAGGCCGAGTGGTTGTGGATGGACTCGAAGTTCTCGGATTCGATGACGTAGGCGCGGATGCGCTCGTCGCCGTTGAGCCGCAGCGCGATGTCGCGGACGATGTCCTCGACGAACTTCGGGTTGTCGTAGGCACGCTCGGTGACCCACTTCTCGTCGGGCCGCTTGAGGATGCCGAACAGCTCGCAGCTGCCCTCCTGCTCGGCGATCTCGATCAGTTCCTCGAGCCACACGTGCTCGGCGATGCGCACCGTGATGGTGACGTGCGAGCGCTGGTTGTGCGCGCCGTAGTCGGAGATCTCCTTCGAGCAAGGGCACAGGCTGGTGACCGGCACGACGACCTTCAGCCAGGTCTCGACGGCGCCGTCCTTGAGCTCGGCGACCAGCGTCGCCCGGTAGTCGAGCAGGCTCTGCACGCCGGTCACCGGCGCGCGCTTCATCACGAAGTACGGGAAGGTCATTTCCAGGTGGCCGGCGGCGGAATCGAGCCGGTCGGTCATCTCGGCGAGCATGGCGTTGAACGATTCGACCGAGATCTCGCGCTCGTGCTCGTTGAGGATCTCCACGAATCGCGACATGTGCGTGCCCTTGAAGTCCTGGGGCAGGTGCACGTACATGTTGAAGTTCGCGATCGTGTGCTGCTCGCCGCCGGCGCGGTCCTTGACCCGCACCGGGTGGAAGATGTCCTTGATGCCGACGCGGTCGATCGGGATGCGCCGCGTATCCGGCCGCGACTGCACGTCGGTGATGATCGGCGTGACGGTGGCGCCCGCGGACTTCGCATTCATCGGGAAATCATACCATATTGGTCCTGATTAGCCGGCGGGCAGCGCGCGCTGCAGCGCGTGCGGGCGCCAGAAGGCCTCGACCGCAGCCGCGATCGCCGCGGCATCGAGGCCCGCCGCGCGCAGGTTGTCCTCGCGCGTGCCGTGATCGATGAACTGGTCGGGCACCCCCAGCTGCAGCGCGGGCACGACGACGCCGGCTTGCTGCAGGCACTCGAGCACCGCGGAACCGGCGCCGCCGGCGACCACGTTCTCCTCGAGGGTGACGATCGCGCGGTGCGCCGCGCCGAGCGCCGCCACGGTCTCCCGGTCGAGCGGCTTGACGAAGCGCATGTTGACCAGCGTCGCATCCAGGGCCTCGGCGACGCCGGCGGCCGCTGCCACCATGGTGCCGAAGGCGAACAGCGCAAGCCCGCTGCCGCCCTGGCGGCGGATCTCCGCCCGCCCGACCGGCAGCGCCTGCATGACCGGCTGGACCGCGACCCCCGGGCCGCGGCCGCGCGGGTAGCGGACCGCCGCCGGCTGGTCGAGTTGGACGGCCGTGTACAGCATCTGCCGGCACTCGTTCTCGTCGGCGGGCGCCATCACCACCATGTCCGGCACGCAGCGCAGGTAGGAGAGGTCGAACACGCCCTGGTGCGTCGCGCCATCGCCGCCGACCAGCCCGGCGCGGTCGACGGCGAACACGACCGGCAGGCGCTGCAGCGCCACGTCGTGGATCAGCTGGTCGTAGCCGCGCTGCAGGAAGGTCGAGTAGATCGCGACCACGGGCCGCAGCCCGTCGCAGGCCAGTCCCGCGGCCAGCGTCACCGCATGCTGCTCGGCGATGGCGACGTCGAAGTAGCGGTCCGGGAAGCGCCGCTCGAACTCGACCAGGCCGGAACCCTCGCGCATCGCCGGCGTGATGCCGACGATGCGCTCGTCCTGCGCCGCGGCGTCGCACAGCCACTCGCCGAACACCTGCGAGTACGTCGGGCCCGCCGCCTGCTCCTTGTGCAGGGTGCCGCTCGCGGGATCGTAGGGGCCGGGCCCGTGCCACTTGATCGGGTCGGCCTCGGCGGGCGCATAGCCCTTGCCTTTCTGCGTGACCACGTGCAGGAACTGCGGGCCCGGCAGCGTGCGCATGTTGCCGAGCGTGGTCACCAGCGTGTCCACGTCGTGGCCGTCCACCGGACCGATGTAGTTGAAGCCCAGCTCCTCGAACAGCGTGCCCGGCAGCACCATGCCCTTGGCATGCACCTCCGAGCGGCGCGCGAGCTCCCAGGCCGAGGGCATGGAGCGCAGCACCTTCTTGCCGCCCTCGCGCAGGTGGGAGTACATGCGCCCCGACAGCAGCCGCGCGAAGTAATTGGAGAGCGCGCCGACGTTTTCCGAGATGGACATGTCGTTGTCGTTCAGCACCACCAGCAGGTCCACGTCGAGGCTGCCGGCGTGGTTCAGCGCCTCCCAGGCTAGGCCGGCGCTCATGGCGCCGTCGCCGATCACGGCCACGACGCGGCGGTCGCTGCCGGCGGCGCGGTTGGCGATCGCCATGCCGAGGGCGGCGCTGATCGAGGTGCTCGAGTGGCCGACGCCGAAGCTGTCGTACACGCTCTCGGCGCGCGCCGGGAACGGCGCCAGCCCGCCCTGCTGCTTGATGCTCGCGAGCCTGCGCCGGCGGCCCGTCAGCACCTTGTGCGGATACGCCTGGTGCCCGACGTCCCAGACCAGGCGGTCATAGGGTGTGTCGAAGACGTAATGCAAAGCGACGGCCAGCTCGACCGCGCCGAGGCCGGCGGCCAGGTGGCCGCCCATCTGGCCGACGGTGTGGATCAGGTACTCGCGCAGTTCCGCGGACAGCGCGGGCAGGTCCTGTCGCTCGAGCGCGCGCAGGTCGGCCGGGCTTTCGATGGATTCCAGCAGGCCGGTGCGCGGCGCATCACCCATGCGCGCAGTCTACTGGACGCCCGGCCGGCGTCACTAGCGGCTGCGCGCCGCCAGTTCCTGCGCAAAATCGCGCAGCTCCCCGGCCTCCGGCCCGAACGCCGACAGCGCCGCGATTCCCTGGTGGGCGAGTTCGGCGGCGCGCGCGCGGGCGCGCGCCACGCCCGCGATCGCAGGGTAGGTCGGCTTGCCCCGCAGCGCGTCGGAACCCTGTCCCTTGCCGGTGACGGCCGGGTCTCCCAGCACGTCCAGCAGGTCATCCACGATCTGGAAGGACAGGCCGATCGCGGTGCCGTAGCGGTCGAGGTCGCCGCGCAGCGCCGCCGGCAGGCCGGGCCTGGCGGCGCAGGCGAGCAGCACCGAGGCGCGGATCAGGGCCCCGGTCTTGCGGGCGTGCATGTCCTCGATCTGCGGCGGCTCCAGCCGCCGGCCGGTCGCGGCCAGGTCCATCGCCTGGCCGCCCGCCATGCCGGCGGTCCCGCTCGCGCGCGCGAGCAGCCCGATCATGTCGATGCGCGCCGGGGCTTCCAGCGGCAGCAGCGCGTCGTCCGCCAGGATCTCGAAGGCCAGCACCTGCAGCGCGTCGCCCGCCAGTATCGCCGTGGCTTCGTCGTAGGCGCGATGCGTCGTGGGCCGGCCGCGGCGCAGGTCGTCGTCGTCCATCGCCGGCAGGTCGTCGTGCACCAGCGAGTAGGCGTGGATCAGCTCGACGGCGGCCGCCGGCGCGTCCAGCAGTTCCGGCGGCACGCCGATGGCCCGGCCGCTCGCATAGACCAGCAGCGGGCGGATGCGCTTGCCGGGACCGAGCGCGGCGTAGCGCATGGCGTCGTTCAGGCGCGCGGGTTCCGCGCCGGCGGGCGGCAGGCAGCGCCCGAGCATGCGCTCGACCCGCTCGCGGTAGCGCGCCTGCCAACCGGGTGCGGCTTCGACTGCGGCCTGCATGTCCTGGGGAGATCAGTCCTGGTCGGGCGGCGCGAAGTCCTGCTCGACGGGCTCGCCACCCGCGGTCTTCGCCAGCACGCGGATCTTCTGCTCGGCCTGGCGCAGCGCGTCCTGGCAGCTGCGCGTGAGCGCGACCCCGCGCTCGAACTGCTTCAGCGATTCCTCGAGCGGCAGGTCGCCCTGCTCGAGACGCAGCACGATCTGCTCGAGTTCGGCGAGGGCGGCCTCGAAATCCGGGGTTGCCGGTCTGGTTCGCGTCACGAAGAACTGCCTGGCGGGGACGATTGCGCGACCAGTGTCACAGCCGCGCCGCGGCCGGTCAACATCGCGGCGGGCGATGCCGGCAGCGGCGGCTGCTAGAATCGCCGCGCCGTGAGCCGCACCTATACCGCCTCCGACATCGAGGTCCTGACCGGACTCGAACCGGTCCGCCGCCGGCCCGGGATGTACACCGACACCCGCAGCCCGAACCACCTCGTGCACGAGGTGGTGGACAACAGCGTGGACGAGGCGCTGTCCGGGCACTGCGAGCACATCACGGTCACCGTGCACAAGGACGGGTCGGTCACCGTCGAGGACGACGGCCGCGGCATGCCGGTGGACATCCACCCGAAGGAGAAGGTCAGCGGGGTCGAACTGATCCTGACGCGGCTGCACGCCGGCGGCAAGTTCTCCGAGGGCAGCTACGAGCACGCCGGCGGGCTGCACGGCGTCGGCGTCTCGGTGGTCAACGCCCTGTCGAAGCACCTCGAATGCCACGTGCGCCGCGACGGGCGCGAATGGAACATCGGCTTCAAGGACGGCAAGGTGGTCTCGAAGCTGGAGGCGGTCGGCGAGGTGAAGCGCGGCCGCACCGGGACCACGCTGCGCTTCTGGCCGGACCCGGCGTTCTTCGACTCGCCGAACGTCTCGGTGCCGCGCCTGAAGCACGTGCTGAAAGCGAAGGCGGTGCTGTGCCCCGGGCTGCGCATGTCGCTCGCGGTCGAGGCGACCGGCGAGAAGGAGGAGTGGTTCTTCACCGGCGACCTCGCGGCTTACCTGGTGGAACAGATCGGCAAGGCCGGGCGGCTGCCGGAGGAGCCGTTCACCGGCCACGTCAAGGGCGGCAACGAGATAGCCGACTGGGCGTTCTGCTGGGCGCCGGACGCGGAAGCGCCGGTCGCGGAGAGTTACGTCAACCTGATCCCGACGCCGCAGGGCGGCACCCACGTGAACGGCCTGCGCGGCGGCGTCACCGACGCGGTGCGCGAGTTCTGCGAGTTCCGCAACCTGGTCCCGCGCGGGCTCAAGCTCGCCCCGGAGGACGTCTGGACGGGCGTCGCCTTCGTGCTCTCGGTGCGCATGCAGAACCCGCAGTTCGCCGGGCAGACCAAGGAGAAGCTGTCGTCGCGCGAGAGCGCGGCCTTCGTCTCCGGCGTGGCCAAGGACGCCTTCGCGCTGTGGCTCAACCAGCACCCGGAGTCAGGCGAGCGGATCGCGCAGTACGCGATCGGCAACGCGCAGGAGCGCACGCGCCAGGCCGCCCGCGTCACCCGCAAGCGCATCACCAGCGGGCCGGCGCTGCCGGGCAAGCTCGCCGACTGCACGCTGCAGGAGCCGGAGCGCTGCGAGCTGTTCCTGGTCGAGGGCGACTCGGCGGGCGGCTCGGCGAAGCAGGCGCGGGACCGCGAGTTCCAGGCGATCATGCCGCTGCGCGGCAAGATCCTGAACACCTGGGAGGTCGAGGCCGCGGACATCCTCGCCTCGCAGGAGGTGCACGACATCGCGACCGCGCTCGGCGTGGACGCGGGATCGCAGGACCTGTCGGGACTGCGCTACCACAAGGTCTGCATCCTCGCCGACGCGGACTCCGACGGCGCGCACATCGCGACGCTGCTGTGCGCGCTGTTCCTGCGGCACTTCCGCCCGCTGGTGCTCGCCGGGCACGTGTACGTCGCGATGCCGCCGCTGTACCGCATCGACGTCGGCAAGAACGTCTACTACGCGCTCGGCGAGTACGAGCGCGACGGCATCCTCGACCGCATCCAGGCCGAGGGCGTCCGCGGCAAGCCGGTCATCACCCGCTTCAAGGGCCTCGGCGAGATGAGCCCGCTGCAGCTGCGCGAGACCACGATGGCGCCGGAGTCGCGCCGGCTGGTGCAGCTGACGGTGGACGCGAAGGACGGCGCCGACGCGCTGCTCGACATGCTGCTGGCGAAGAAGCGCGCGGCCGACCGGCGCGAGTGGCTCGAGACCAAGGGCAACCTGGCCAATGTCTGAGATGAAGGAGCAGGCGCTCGACTTCGAGGGCATCGAGCGCCAGCCGCTGCGGGCCTTCACCGAGAAGGCGTACCTCGACTATTCGATGTACGTGATCCTCGACCGCGCGCTGCCGCAGCTCGCGGACGGCCTCAAGCCGGTGCAGCGGCGCATCATCTACGCGATGAGCGAGCTCGGGCTCGCGGCGGGCGCCAAGCACAAGAAGTCCGCGCGCACCGTCGGCGACGTCATCGGCAAGTACCACCCGCACGGCGATTCCGCCTGCTACGAGGCGATGGTGCTGATGGCGCAGGACTTCTCGCACCGTTACCCGGTGGTGGACGGGCAGGGCAACTGGGGCTCGACCGACGACCCGAAGTCCTTCGCCGCGATGCGCTACACCGAATCGCGCCTGCGGCCCTACGCCGAAGTGCTGCTTGCCGAGCTCGGGCAGGGCACCGTCGAATGGCAGCCGAACTTCGACGGCACCCTGGAGGAGCCGAAGCTGCTGCCCGCGCGCCTGCCGAACGTGCTGCTGAACGGCACGCAGGGCATCGCGGTCGGCATGGCGACCGACGTCCCGCCGCACAACCTGAGGGAGGTCGCCGCGGCCTGCATCCAGCTGCTGGACAAGCCGGATTCGAGCATCGCGGAGCTGTGCAAGCACGTGCAGGGGCCGGACTTCCCGACCGGCGCCGAGATCATCACGCCGAAGTCCGAGCTGCGCGCCCTGTACAAGGCCGGCAACGGCAGCTTCCGCGCGCGCGCCCGTTACGAGATCGAGGACGGCGAGGTGGTGGTCACCGCGTTGCCGTACCAGGTCTCCGGCGCCAAGGTGCTCGAGCAGATCGCCGGACAGATGCGCGCCAAGAAGCTGCCGATGGTCGAGGACCTGCGCGACGAGAGCGACCATGAGTACCCGACGCGGCTCGTCATCACGCCGCGGTCGAACCGGGTGGACGTCGAGCAGCTGATGGCGCACCTGTTCGCCACCACCGACCTGGAGCGCAGCTACCGCGTCAACCTCAACGTCATCGCGCTGGACGGCCGCCCGCGGGTGCTGGGCCTCAAGGAGCTGCTCACGGAGTGGCTCGAGTTCCGCACCGCAACCGTGAAGCGCCGGCTGCGCTACCGGCTGGAGAAGGTGCAGGCGCGCCTGCACATCCTGGACGGCCTGCTGGTCGCGTTCCTGAACCTCGACGAGGTGATCCGCATCGTGCGCCGCGAGGAGCAGCCGAAGCCGGTGCTGATGAAGCGCTTCAAGCTGAGCGACGCCCAGGCCGAGGCGATCCTCGAGACCAAGCTGCGCCACCTGGCGAAGCTCGAGGAAATGAAGATCCGCGGCGAGCAGCAGGAACTCGCCGAGGAACAGGACACGCTCGAGAAGATCCTGAAGAGCGGCGCCAGACTCAACAAGCTGATCCGCGACGAGATCGGCGCGGACGCCGAGCGCTACGGGGACGCGCGGCGCACGCGCATCGTCGAGCGCGAGGCCGCGCAGGCCATCGACGAAACCGAGCTCGTCACCGCGGAACCGGTCACGGTGGTGCTGTCGACGCTCGGCTGGGTCCGGCAGGCGCGCGGCCACGACATCGACCCTCGCCAGCTCTCCTACAAGACCGGCGACGCCTTCCAGGCCGCCGCCGCGGGCCGCAGCACGCAGCAGGCCGTGTTCGTGGACTCGACCGGGCGGGCCTACGCACTGCTGGCGCACACCCTGCCTTCGGCGCGCGGCCAGGGCGAGCCGCTGTCGGGCCGGCTCGACCCGCCGGAGGGCGCCACCTTCGCGGCGGTGCTGATCGGCGAGCCCGCCGACCGCTGGCTGCTCGCCTGCGATGCCGGCCACGGCTTCATCGTCAGGCTCGAGTCGCTGTTCGTCCGCAATCGGGCCGGCAAGGCGGTGTTCAACCTGCCGGAGAATGCCAGGGTGCTGGCGGCCGCCCCGGTTCCGGCCGCGGAAGGCGCGCTCGTGGTTTCGGTGAGCAGCGAGGGCCGCATGCTCGCCTTCCCAGTCGCCGATCTGCCGGAGATGGAGCGCGGCCGCGGCAACCTGATCTTCGGGATCCCCGGCAGGAAGTCACGGGCGGGCGAGGAGCTCATGGTCGCCGCCACGGTGGTCGCGCCCGAGCGGTCGACCATCGTCTGGTCCGGCGACCGCAAGATGACGCTCTCGTGGAAGGACCTGCAGCACTACCTCGGCTCGCGAGGCCAGCGAGGCTCGGTCCTGCCGCGCGGCTGGCGCAAGGTCGATCGATTGAGCGTCGAATAGAACCGGCCCGGCCGGGCACGGCGGGCCGGGCGCGCTCGCTCGCTCAGGCCGGCGACCGGATTCGCTCGCTCGCGACCCGGCCCGCCTTCCCGGCCGGGACGGTGCCCGCCGACATTCAGCCGATGACGACTTCCTCGGGCGCGTTGACGAAGTAGCCCTGGATGAACTCGACGCCGAGCTGCCACAGCACGGCCATGGTGTTGGCGTCCTGCACGCGCTCGCCGATGGTGACCGCCCTGCAGTCGCGTGCGAGCTCGACCAGCGTCTTCACCCGCGCCTGCTTTTCCTGGTCGGCGGACAGGCCCTGCATCAACGCCCCGTGGATCTTGACGAACTCCGGCTTCAGGTGGCCGAGCAGGCGCTCGGTGTCGCGCCCGAGCCCGAAGCCCTCGATCGCGAAGCGGAAGCCGCGCTTCTGCAGCGCCTGGCGCAGGGCGACCGCTTCCTTGAGCTGCTGGGCCACGGCTTCCTCGCGCACCTGGAACACGATGCGCGCGGCGTCGATGCGCGTGGACTTGAGCTGGCTGGCGAGCCAGGCGGCCAGCGTCGGGTCCGCGAGCGTGTCCTGCGACAGGCGCACGAACAGGGCGCCCGGCTTGCGCGCCGCACAGAAGGCCATTGACGCGCCGATGACCCAGCGGTCGATGCTCTTCATCAGGTCGTTGCGCTCGGCCGCCGGCAGGAAGGCCGACGGCAGCACTTCCTGGCCCTTGGCGTCGAGCATGCGCACCAGCACGTCGAACATGCCGAGGTCGTCGCCGACCAGGCTCGCGATGGGCTGCTGCACCAGGCGGAAGCGGTTCTCGGTGAGCGCCGCCCTGATCTGCTGCACCCAGGCGCGGTCCTGGTCCTGCAGCCGCAGCATCATCCCGGTGTGCTCCAGCAGCTGCACGCGGTTGCCGCCGGCTTCGCGGCCCTGGCGATGCGCGCGCCAGGCGTCGTTGGCAGGGCCTTCCGGCGACTGCACTTCGGGCGGCACCGGCCCGAGGCCGATGGTGCAGGTGGTCGTCAGCGACTTGGACCCGGCCTGGAACACTTCGGACGCAACCTTGTGCACGACGTGCTCGGCCCAGGCCTCGACGTCCTGCGTGTTGCCGCGCTCGATCAGCATCATGAAGCCGTGGCCGCCGAAGCGGCCCGCGAGGTCGCCGGGCTGCACCTGCTCCTTCAGCAGGCGCGCGAAGTCGGTGAGGAAGTCCTCGCCGGCCAGCACGCCGAGTTCCTCGTGCACGGCCTCGTACTTGTCGGCTTCGCCGTAGGCGAGGAAGCGCACGCCGCCCCTGGCGGGCTGCGCGAGCCGCTCGCGCAGCTTGTCGACGAAATAGCGGCGGTGCATGAACCCGGTCGCCGGGTCGCTCTGCATTGCCTCCTCGAGCTTGCGCTGGTACTCGCCGGCGTCGCTGACCCGCGCCGGCACCACGACCTGCACGCAGGGCTCGCCGTCGAACTCCGCGCGCACCAGCTGGAACTCGAGCGACGGCGTATGGCCGCTGACGACCAGCGCCGAGGCGTGCAGCGTGTGGCCGGACCACTTGCCCTGCATGCAGGCGACGAGGGCGCCCTTGATCGCGGCGTGGTCGTCGGGATCGAAGGCATCCATCAGCGGCGTGCCGACGACCTCATCGGCATTCGAATAGCCGAACAGCGCCAGCCAGGCCGGGTTGGCATCGACGATGATGCCTTCCTGGACCTGTGCGATCGCGTCGGTCGAGCCCTCCACGATGTGCTGCAGCTGCTTCTTGTACTCGCGGGCCGAGGCGAGCGTGGAGGAGAGCGCGCGGTCGAGGCGGTAGGTGCGCAGCTCGCGCCCCACCACCAGCTGCAGGCGCGGGACGTTGGTGAGCGTGACGGCGTCCTGCGCGCCGAGTGCGAGCGCCTGCGCGATGGCGTCCTCGTCGAGGCGCTCGCGGACGACCAGCACCGGCACGTCGGGGGCGAAGCGGGCGCGGAAGTCCATTGCGCTCGCGAGGTCGACGATGGCCTCGTCGGCGAACAGCATCAGCATTTCGGCCGAGGCCTGGGTCAGGGCGTCGCCGAGGTCGCGCGCATCCGGCAGCCAGGTCACGTGGACCGGGTGGCCGGCGTTGCGCAGCGCCTTGTTGATGGCCTCGACATTGTCCTGACTGCGCGTCAGCGCAATCATCGGCACGGCGGCGGGCTGCTTCAATTCCGGCTCCGGGGGCGGCCTGGCATCGGATGCTGGCCGGATACTAGCACCCCGAAAACCCCTGATTTCGCGACCGGCGTCATGCTCCGGGGCGGGGTGGCCGGGCTGGCAGGCAGCCGCTATCATACGCGCCCCTCGTTCCCGGCCTGCCGGGCCCCGGCGGCTCACCATGTCCAGCTACAACACCAACGAGTTCCGCTCCGGCCTCAAGATCCTGCTCGACAACGATCCGTACGCGATCGTGGAGAACGAGTTCGTCAAGCCCGGCAAGGGCCAGGCCTTCAACCGCGTGCGCATCCGCAACCTGCGCACCGGACGCGTGATCGAGCGCACCTTCAAGTCGGGCGAGTCGGTCGAGGCAGCGGACGTGGTGGACGCGGACATGCAGTTCCTGTACGCCGACGGCCAGTTCTGGCACTTCATGAACCCGGAGACCTACGAGCAGCTGGTGGCGGGCGCGACCGCGGTCGGCGACGCCGCGCAGTGGCTCAAGGACGGCACCGTCTGCATCGTCACGCTCTGGAACGGCCAGCCGCTGACGGTGACGCCGCCGGCGCACGTCGAGCTCAAGATCGTCGAGACGGATCCGGGCATGCGCGGCGACACGGTAACCGGCGGCACCAAGCTCGCCAAGCTCGAGACCGGCGCCCAGGTCAAGGTGCCGTTGTTCGTCAATCAGGGCGAAATCATCCGCGTGGACACGCGCAGCGCATCCTACATCGCCCGCGCCGGCAAGTAATTCGGTGCCGGGTCGTAGATTCGTAGGTTTGGCGCCGCCAAACCTACGAATCTACGACCCGGCACCGTCAAAACCGTCAAAAACCGTCGATGCCGGCGAGCCGCCAGTCGCAGGCGGCGGCGAGCCGTCGTGCGAATTCCTCGAGCAGCGCCGCGTCCTGCCCTCCGAAGCGGCTGAAGCTCGGGCTGTCGAGGTCCAGCACGCCGACCAGGCGGCCATCGGCCTCGATCGGCACCACGATTTCCGAGTTGGAGGCCGGGTCGCAGGCGATGTGGCCGGGGAAGGCATGCACGTCGGGCACGACCAGCGTGGCGCGCCGCGCGGCCGCCGTGCCGCAGGCGCCCGCGCCGGGCGCGATGCGCACGCAGGCAACGCGTCCCTGGAACGGCCCGACCACCAGTTCGCCGCCGCGCAGGAAGTAGAAGCCCGCCCAGTTGAGGTCCGGCAGCCGCTCGAACAGGAGCGCCGCTGCGTTGGCGGCATTGGCCCAGGGATCGCGCTCGCCGGCAAACAGTCCATCCGCCTGGCGCAGCAGGTCCGCATCCGGATCGAAGGCCGTGGTCATCCGGGTTCCTCAGGCGCGGTCGTGCGCGAAACACATCGCGGAAGCAAGGTCCGGCAAGCCTAGCGCAACCATCACCAGGCGGTCGAACCCGAGCGCCACGCCCGAGCAGTCCGGCAGCCCGTGCCCGAGAGCCGCGAGCAGCCGCTCGTCGATAGGCGCGATGCGCTGGCCGCGGCGGCGGCGCAGGGCCAGGTCCTGCCCGAACCGGCGGCGCTGCTCCGCCGCATCGCCGAGCTCGCGGAACCCGTTCGCGAGCTCGATGCCGTCGACATACAGCTCGAAGCGTTCGGCGACGCTGGCGCCCGTCTCGTCGGTGCGAAGGCGCGCGAGCGCAGCCTGCGCGGGCGGATAGTCGGTGACGAAGACCGGCGCCTCGTGGCCGAGCGCCGGGCCGACGACTGCGCCCATCAGCAGGTCGAGCCAGGCATCGGCATCCCAGCCGCGGTCGCCGGCGGGCACGATGCCGCGCGCGGCGAGCGCGGCCCGCACGGCGGCTGCGTCGGCCACGCGGCAGTCGATGCCGCTGGCCTCGCGGATCGCGTCGCGGTAGGCGTGCGTGCGCGCGGGTGCGAACGACCGCAATCCCCGGGTCGCGGCCTGCAGCAGGCGCTCGACGTCGCGGCGCAGCTCGGCTGCGGAGAACCCGGTCCGGTACCACTCGATCATCGTGAATTCGGGCCCGTGCAGGCGGCCCGATTCGCCGTCGCGGAATACCGGGCACACCTGGTAGCAGTCGCCGATGCCGGCGGCGAGCAGGCGCTTCATCGGGAACTCGGGCGACGTCTGCAGCCAGCGCGCCGGGCCGGAAGCCGGCTGCGCGGCGATCGGCTCGATCTGCGGGTCGCTGGGGGCGGCCGCGGACAGCACCGGCGTGTGCACCTCGACCAGGTCCTCGGCGGCGAAGTAGGCGCGCACGCGGGCGAGCATGGCGGCGCGCTGCCGGATCACTTCGCCGGTGGCGCTCGGACGCCAGTCGGCGCCGGTCATGGCAGCGAGGCGATGCGCTCGCCGAAACGCACGGCCTGCCCGGGCGCGAGGCCGTCGGCCAGGGCGACTGCGCCGGGCGCGAACATCAGGATGACCGTGGAGCCCATGTTGAAACAGCCGAGTTCGGCGCCGCGGTCGAGGGCGATGATCGGGTCGCGCACCGGCAGCTCATGGACGGCGCGACCCGGCACGCGGACCTCGCCGCACCAGGCGAGGCTCATGCTGCCGACGAACAGCGCGCCGACCAGCACGACCGCCATCGGCCCGGCCGCGGTGTCGAACACGCAGGCAATGCGCTCGTTGCGCGTGAACAGGCCGGGCACGGCGGCCGCGGTCGCCGCATTGACGCTGTACAGGTCGCCGGGCACGAAGCGCGCGCGCACCAGCGTGCCCGCGAGCGGCATGTGGATGCGGTGGTAGTTGTGCGGGGCAAGGTAGAGCGTGGCGAAGCTGCCGCCGGCGAAGGGCGCGGCGAGCGGCGCGTCGCCGCCGAGCAGTGCCGCCGGCGAATAGCGGATGCCCTTGGCCTGCAGCAGCGCATCGCCCTCGATGGCGCCCGCCTGGCTCACCACGCCGTCCACCGGGCAGAGCACCGCGCGGGGGTCGGGATCGAGCGGCCGCGCGCCGGCGCGCAGGCGCCGCGTGAAGAAGTCGTTGAAGGACGGGTAGGCCGCAGGATCGGCGTGGACCGCCTCGGACAGGTCCACGGGATAGCCGCGCAGGAATGCGCGGATCAGGGCGGTGCGCAACAGGCCGATGCGGCTGCGGGCGAGGACGCGCACGAGGCGCGACAGCAGGTGCTGCGGCAGCAGGTGCTGCAGCCCGATGAACGCGCGCTCCCGGAACCGGCTCGCCACGCGCCGCGCTAGCCGCGTGCCGCGGAGACGATGCGCCGGTAGTCTTCCGCGATCACGCCGGCCTCGTGCGGGGTGCCGAACACCGCGACCAGCTCGGCCCGCGGGTTCACCAGGAAGACCGCTGCGCTGTGGTCCACCGTGTAGCTGCCGTCATCGCCCGGGGCGCCGAGGATGACCGCGACGCCCAGCGCCCGGGTGAAGTCCTCGATGACCTCGCCGCCGCCGGTGGCGCCGGTGAACTCCGGGTCGAAATGGCTGACATAGCGCGCCAGCGCCGCTGCCGTATCGCGCTCGGGATCGACGCTCACGAAAACGACCCCCGGCTGCGCGTCGTGCGGCAGGTCTGCCAGCAACCGGCGGGTCTCGGCGAGCGTCGCGAGCGTCAGCGGGCAGATGTCCGGGCAGTGCGTGAAGCCGAAGAACAGCAGCGACCAGCGCCCGCGCAGGCGGTCGAGGCCGAAATCGCGTCCGAGCTGGTCCGTCAGGCCGGGTTCCGGCAGCGGCCGGCCGGCGTCGAACAGCGTGGCCCGTTCGAGCGTGGGCCGCGCCGGTTCGCGGGTGACGAACCAGGCCGTGGCCGCGCCCGCGAGCGCGGCGGCGACGATCGCGACGGCCATCGTTGCACGCTGCATCATGGCCCGAATTATCCCACATCCGCGGGCGCGTCCCGCGCCGCGCCGGGTAGACTCGCGCGATGGCGCGACGCACGGCCGCAGCAGCGCAGGATTGCCGCAACGTCGGGGAACTGCTCGACTGGGCGGCGCGGCGGCTGCAGCGCGCGCGGCTGCACTACGGGCACGGCACCGGCAACGCGGCCGACGATGCGGCGGCGCTGGTCTTCCACGCGCTCGGGCTCGGGCACGACTCGGCGCCCGCGAGCTACCGCCGGCCGGTGGACGCGCGCGCGGCGCGCCGCGCCGAGCGGCTCATCCTGCGCCGCATCGCGGAACGGGTCCCTTCCGCCTACCTCACCGGCGTCACCTGGTTCGCGGGCCACGAAATCCGCGTGACGCGCGACGTGCTGGTGCCGCGTTCGCCGATCGCGGAACTCTGCCGCCGCGGCTTCGAACCCTGGCTGCAGGCCTCGCGGGTGCGGCGCGTGCTCGACATCGGCACCGGTTCGGGTTGCATCGCCATCGCGGCGGCCCACGCGCTGCCGCGGGCGCAGGTGGACGCGACCGACGTGTCGGCGCGGGCGCTCGCGCTCGCGCGCCGCAACGTCCGCCGGCACCATCTGGGGCGCCGGGTGCGCGTGCGTCGGGCCGACGTGTACACGGGCCTCGGTGCGCGGCGTTACGATGTCATCGTGAGCAACCCGCCCTACGTGCCGGCCGCCGAAATGCGCCGGCTGCCGCGCGAGCACCGCGCGGAACCGCGTCGCGGCCTGCAGGCCGCGGCCGGCGGGCTGGCGGTGATCGCCCGCATCCTGGAGGGAGCGCGGCGCCACCTGACACCGGACGGCATCCTGGTGGTGGAGGCGGGCAACACGGCCGCGAGGGTGCGGCGGCGCTGGCCGCTGCTGCCGTTCACCTGGCTCGAGTTCGAACTCGGCGGCGGCGGCGTCTTCCTGCTGCATGCCGGCGAGCTCCCGGAATAAGAGAGGAGGCCATGTCCGGCAACACGATCGGCAGGCTGTTCTGCGTCACCACATTCGGCGAGAGCCATGGCCCGGCGCTGGGCGCGGTCGTGGACGGCTGCCCGCCGGGGCTCGCGCTCGTCGAGCAGGACATCCAGGCCGACCTCGAGCTGCGCCGCACCGGCACCTCGCGCCATACCAGCCAGCGCCAGGAGCCGGATCGCGTGCGCATCCTGTCGGGCGTGTTCGAGGGCCGCACCACCGGCACGGCGATCGGACTGCTGGTCGAGAACACCGACGCGCGCTCGCGCGACTACGACCGCATCAAGGACCGGTTCCGCCCCGGCCACGCCGATTACGCCTACCAGCAGAAGTACGGCTTCCGCGACCACCGTGGCGGCGGGCGCTCATCCGCGCGCATCACCGTCGCCACCGTCGCGGCCGGCGCGATCGCGCGCAAGTATCTGCGCGAGAAGCTCGGGCTGGAGGTCGCCGGCTGGCTGTCGCAGGCCGGCCCGCACCGCCTCGACTGCGTGGACCTGGCTTCCGCGCGCGGCAACCCGTTCTTCTGCGCCGACCCCTCCAAGGTGCCGATGCTCGAGGAGTACCTGTGGCAGCTGCGCCGGGAAGGCGACTCGATCGGCGCGAAGGTCAGCGTGCGGGCGACGCGGGTGCCGCCCGGCCTCGGCGAGCCGATGTTCGACCGCCTCGACGCCGACATCGCCTACGCGATGATGGGCATCAACGCCGCCAAGGCGGTCGAGATCGGCGACGGCGTCGCCGTCGCCGCCCAGCGGGGCTCCGAGCATCGCGACGAGCTGACGCCGTCCGGCTTCGCCGCCAACCATTCGGGTGGCACGCTGGGCGGGATCAGTTCCGGCCAGGACCTCATCGTGCACGTGTCCTTCAAGCCGACTTCCAGCATCCAGGTGCCCGGTCGCACGGTCGACGTGGCCGGCCAGGCTGCCGAGATCGTCACCACCGGCAGGCACGATCCCTGCGTCGGGCTCAGGGCGGTGCCGATCGTCGAGGCCATGCTGCTCATCGTGCTGATGGATCACTTCCTTCGTCACCGGGGCCAGTGCGCCGACGTGGTCTCGCCGACCCCGGACATCACCCGCTGAGGTCCGCCGGATCAACGGATGTCCGGGCCCCGCCGCCAGACGCTGCCGCCGCCAGAGCGTGACGCGGGGCAAGATTTTGGTAAATACGGCGTGTAAGCTATAGTCCAAAGGATCAGGGACTTGTGATCGGTTTCACACCCCATTCGCAAGTTCGTGGCCAATGTACGACCGCTGGCCGCGGCCTTGGGGAGTCACGATGAGCTGGAAATTGCGCGTCCTGGTGTCGGCTGCATTGCTTGCACCGGCGGCGGCCATGGGCCTCGGCCTCGGCGAAATCCGCCTCGGCTCGGCGCTGAACGAGCCGCTGTCGGCCGAGATCGACCTGGTCGCTGCCACGCCGGACGAACTCGCCGCCCTGCAGGCGCAGCTCGCCTCGCCGGAGCTGTTCCAGCGCTATGGCCTCGAGCGGCCGGCCTACCTGGGCTCGCTCGAATTCCGCGTCGGGCGCGGCCAGGACGGCCGCAACGTCCTGCTGGTGCGGTCGCGCGACCCGATCAGCGAGCCTTTCGTCTCCTTCCTCGTCGACGTCAACTGGAACCGCGGCAGGCTGCTGCGCGAATACACGGTGCTGCTCGACCCACCGGTGCTCGCGGCTCCCGCCCAGCGCGCGCCCGCGGCGGTCGCGGCGCCGACCACGATGCCGGCCGCGCAGCCGTCCGCCATGCCGCAGCCTGAATCCGCAGCGATGCCGGCCGCGGAGGGCAGCTACCGGGTGGAGCGCGGCAACACGCTGTATGGCATCGCCGGCAGCCTGACCGGCGGCGACCGGCAGGCAACCCAGCGCATGATGGTCGCGCTGTTCCGCGCCAATCCCGAGGCATTCGCCGGCAACATGAACGTGATGCGTGCCGGCGCCATATTGCGCGTGCCGGGCGCGGCCGAGGTCGCCGACATCGCCGCCTCCGAGGCCTCCGCCGAAGTCAGCCGCCAAACCTCCGCCTGGCGCGCCGCCGGCGGCGGCGCGGCCGGCGGCCGGCTGCGGCTGGTCACGCCGGCCGAAGGCGCTGCGGACACCGGCACGGCGCGGACCGAGGCGAGCGGCGCGGTCCGCTCGCAGATCGAATCGCTGCAGCAGGACATCGAGGAGCAGCGCCGCCTGCTCGAACTGCGCAACCAGGAGCTGGCGCGGCTGCAGCAGGAACTTTCGCGCGCGCAGGCCGCCGACCGGGCCGCGGCGGAACGCGCGGCCGCCGAACAGGCAGCGGCCGAGAGGGCCGCCGCTGAGCGCGCGGCGCAGGCCGCGGCGGAGGCTGCGCCGGAGGCCGAGGCCCCGGTGGAGAGCGAGGCCGCGGTCGAGCCCGAGGACGACGTCGGCCGCGAGGCGCCCCCGCCAGAGGCCGCGCAGCCGGCGCGTGAGCCACGCCCCGTCCCCGCTCGCGCGGAGAAGGGCCTGCTGGAGAGCCTGACCGACAACTGGACCTGGCTGCTGGGCGCGGCCGCGGCGCTGCTGCTCGGCCTGTTCGGCTACGGCTACGTACGCCGCCGTCGCGAGCAGGAGCCGGACACCGGCCTCAGGGGCTTCGACATCCCGGCCGCCGCGCCCGTCCCGTCGGAAACCATGCGCCTGCGCGCGCTCGCGACCGGCGACGAGACTGCCGAACTCGAGCGGCCCGCGACGCTGGAGGAGCAGGACCAGATCCTGGTGCAGGAGCGCCCGGTGGCCCGGCCCAGGGTGGAAGCGCCGAAGCCGAGCGTGGGCCACGAGGAGACCATCAGCGCGGAAGCCGCGCTCGACCTCGACCAGGCCGACCCGCTGGCCGAGGCCGATTTCCACATGGCCTACGGGCTCTACGACCAGGCGGTGGACCTGGTGCGCATGGCGCTGAAGAACGCGCCGGAGCGCAACGACCTCAAGCTCAAGCTGGCCGAGATCCATTTCGTGGCGGGCGACACCGCGCAATTCCTGAACGTGGCACGCGACCTGCGCAAGACGCTCGGGCCGGGCGCCGACTGGGACCGCGTCGTGATCATGGGCCGACAGCTCGCGCCGGACGAGGCCATGTTCGCGGGCGGCGTGCAGGACGCGGGCGTCGACTTGTCGCTCGAAGGCGGCGACAACCTCGTGGACGTCGACCTGCTTTCGGCGCCCGCTGGCGAAGGGGGCCTCGACCTGGACTTCGGCACCTCCGGGGCCACGGCCGGCAGCGCGGAGGCGACCGGCGAGAACACGGCGATCGAGTTCGACCTTGATTCCGGCATCTTCTCGCCGACTACGACCCAGGAGATCGTCCGCAAGGACGGCCCGGGCACGGTCGAAATGCCGACGCTGGAGCTGCCCTCGTCTGAAACGCCGACCGTCGAGACGCCTGCGCTGCGCATGAAGGGCGGCAAGGCCGCGCCGCAGCGCGGGCCGGCGACCGACGCGACCGCCGAGATGGCGATCGACGACCTCGGCCTCGATCTCGGCGCGCTCGACAGCCTGCCGGAGGCCGACGACGCCACCGCCATTGCGACCGGCGTACACGAGGAAGCGACGCAGATCGCGCGGCACGACGAGACCACACGGCTCATGCAGCGGGCCGGCGACACGGCCGCGACCGCGATCCTGCCGGCGGGCGACGAAACCGGCGCGACCTCGATCGTCAAGAAGCTCGACTTCAGCTCGATCGACCTCGACGTCGGCGGCGCCCTGGACGACGCCGACAAGGCGCCGACGGCGCGCGACCGCATGGCGACCGAGCAGCTGCCGCAGATGTCCGAGCTCGAGCCGGTGACGATGAGCGAGGTCGGCACCAAGCTCGACCTCGCACGCGCCTATATGGACATGGGCGACCCGGACGGCGCCCGCAACATCCTGCAGGAAGTGCTGGCCGAGGGCAGCGCCTCGCAGAAGCAGGAAGCGCGCCGCCTGATCGATTCCCTGCCGGGAGCGTGAACCGCGCGACGCGGCGCATCGCCGTCGGCCTCGAGTACGACGGCACGCGCTACGCCGGCTGGCAGCAGCAGCCGGGCCTGGCGACGATCCAGGATTGCCTGCAGCGCGCGCTGTCGGCGGTCGCCGATCACGAGGTGATCGTCACCGGCGCGGGCCGCACCGATGCCGGCGTGCACGCCGTGGCGCAAGTCGCGCATTTCGACACCACCGCCGAACGGCCGCTGCGCGGCTGGGTGCTCGGCGCCAACAGCCGGCTGCCGGCGGACATCGCCGTGAACTGGGCGGTCGACGCGGACGCAGCCTTCCATGCGCGCCATGCGGCACTTGCGCGCAGCTATCGCTACTGCATCCTGAACCGCGCGACCCGGCCGGCACTGCTGCGCGACCGCGTCTGCTGGCTGCGCGCGCCGCTCGACGCCGCCGCCATGCACGAGGCCGCGCAGGCGCTGGTCGGCGAGCACGACTTCTCCTCGTTCCGCGCCATCGAGTGCCAGTCGGCCACCGCCATGCGGCGCGTCGACGCGATTTCGGTCCGGGCGGACGGGCCGCTGGTGACCGTCGAGGTCACGGCGAACGCATTCCTGCACCACATGGTCCGCAACATCGCCGGAACGCTCATCGAGGTCGGCAGCGGCGAGCGTGGCGCGGGTTCGGTCGCCGCCACGCTTGCGGCGCGCGACCGGACGCAGGCGGGCATCACCGCGCCGGCCTGCGGCCTGTACCTGTGGCGGGTCCGCTATGCGGATGCGTTCGCCTTCCCCGAGGCGCCCGGAATCCCGCCTTGGGCTATGATCACCGGCGCCTGAGCGCTGTCGCGCCGGGGGACCGCGGCCCATGACCTGGTTCGAGAAGATCATCCCGTCCCGCATCAAGACCGAACGGCGCACGCGGTCGGTGCCCGAGGGCCTGTGGATGAAGTGCCCGGCCTGCGACTCGGTGCTGTACCGGCCCGAGGTCGAGCGCAACCTGCAGGTCTGTCCCAAGTGCGCGCATCACATGCGCATCGGCGCGCGCGAGCGCCTCTCGCGCTTCCTCGACCCGGACGGCGCGACCGAGATCGGCGCGGGCGTGGTGCCGGAGGACCCGCTGCGCTTCCGCGACAGCAAGCGCTACCGCGACCGGCTCGCGGCGTCGCAGAAGGCCGTGGGCGAGCGCGACGCGCTCATCGTGATGGCCGGGACCCTGGACGGGATGGGCGTGGTCGCAGCCGCCTTCGAGTTCGGCTTCATGGGCGGCTCGATGGGTTCCGTGGTGGGCGAACGCTTCGTGCGCGGCGTCGAACACGCGATGGCGAACCGCCTGCCGGTCGTGTGCTTCTCGGCGAGCGGTGGCGCGCGCATGCAGGAGGGGCTGCTGTCGCTGCTGCAGATGGCGAAGACCAGCGCGGCGCTCGCGCGGCTCGCGCGCGAGCGGCTGCCGTTCATCTCGGTGCAGACCGACCCGACCACCGGCGGGGTGTCGGCGAGCCTGGCGATGCTCGGCGACGTCAACATCGCCGAGCCGAAGGCCCTGATCGGCTTCGCCGGCCCGCGCGTGATCCAGCAGACCGTCCGCGAGACGCTGCCGGAGGGCTTCCAGCGCAGCGAATTCCTGCTCGACCACGGCGCGATCGACATGATCGTCGACCGGCGCGACCTGCGCGACCGCATCGCGTCGCTGCTGCGCATCCTGCTGCGCCGGCCTGCGGTTTCCGGCACGCAGTGAGGTTCGACACGCTCGAGCGCTGGCTGGCCTGGCAGCAGGTCGCGCATCCCGTCGCCATCGACCCGGGCCTCGGGCGGGTGGGGGAGGTGTGGCGGCGACTCGCGCCGGCGCGCCCGCGCACCGTGCTCACCATCGGCGGCACCAACGGCAAGGGCTCGGTGGCCGCGACGCTGGACGCGGTCCTGTCCGCCGCCGGCTACGACACCGGGCTGTTCACGTCGCCGCACCTGGTCCGCTACAACGAGCGCATCCGCGTGCGCGGCCGCGAGGCCGACGACGCGGCGATCACCGCCGCATTCGCGCGCATCGATGCGGCGCGCGGCGAAGTCTCGCTGACGTACTTCGAGTGGAACACCCTTGCGGCGCTGCTCATCTTCGCCGACGAGCGCGTGGACGCGGCGGTGCTGGAAGTTGGCATGGGCGGCCGCCTGGACGCGGTGAACCTGCCGGACCCGGACGTCGCGGCGGTGGTCTCGGTCGGCCTCGACCACTGCGAGTTCCTGGGGGCGACCCTCGAGCAGATCGGCGCCGAGAAGGCGGGCATCTTCCGGCCGGGCCGCCCGGCCGTGTTCGGCTCCCGCGCGATGCCGGCGTCGGTGGCGCGCATCGCCGCGCAACGCGGTGCCCCGCTGCGGCGCCTCGGCGCGGACTTCGACTATGTCGAACGCGCGGATGGCTGGGACTACGTCGGCACCGGTTCGCGCCGGCGCGAGCTGCCGCTGCCGGCGCTCGCCGGCGCCCGCCAGCTTGCGAATGCGGCGACGGCGCTCGCGGTGCTGGAAGCGGTCGAGCCCGCGGTGCTGGTCCCCGACGAGGCGGTCCGCGCGGGCCTTGCGCGCGTGCGGCTGCCGGGCCGTTTCCAGGTCGTGCCGGGCGCTCCGGAGTGGATCCTGGACGTTGCGCACAATGCGGACGCGGCGCGCGCGCTCGCCCTCAGCCTGGCGGCGCGCCCCTGCGCCGGCACGACCATCGCGGTGTGCGGCATCCTCGCGGACAAGGACATCACGGCCATCGTGCAGGCGCTCGGCGGCGTCGTGGGCCGCTGGATCGCCGTGGGACTGCCGGGGCCGCGCGCGCTCGCCGCAGAGGAGCTGTCGCGGCGCGTTGCCGCGGCAAGCGGCGCGCCCGTGGCGCCGGCCGCGGACGTCGCGGCAGGCTGCCGGCAGGCGGCCGCGGCGGCCATGCCGGGCGACCGTATCCTGGTGTTCGGCTCGTTCCTGACCGTCGGTCCGGCGCTGTCGCATCTTGGGCTCGCGGCGTAGCTGCGTCACGCACGCTACAATCTTGGCAGCATGGAAATCCGCGTGCGTGAACGGCTGGTGGGCGCGCTGGTGCTGGTCGCGCTGGTCGTGCTGCTGGTGCCGGCGCTGCTGAAAGGCCCGCGGCAGTCCCAGGATGCCGCACCCGGTCCGCAGCTGAAGAGCGTGGAAGTGACGCTGACGGATGGCGTCAGGACCGGCGCCGAGGATGCGCTCGTTCCGGAACCCGCGCCGCCGCCGGCGAGGGCGACGGCCGCGCCCAGTGCGCAGGCGGAACCGCCCGCGCGGGAGCGCGCGCCGGAACCCGCCGCGGCGGTCCCGGCCGCGCCGGCTCCCAGGCCGGCCGCCCCGGCGGCAACTGCGGCAGCCGCCGCGGAGCAGCCGGCGTGGGCAGTGCAGCTCGGCGCCTTCTCGACCCGCGAGAAGGCCGAAGGCCTGGTCGCCGACCTGCGCCGACGCGGCTACGCGGCCTTCGTGCTCGAGTACCGGGCGGGCGGGCAGGTCCTGCACCGCGTGCGTGTCGGCCCCGAACAGGACCGCGCGCGGGCCGCGGCGATCGCCGAGCGGCTGCGCAAGGACGGCTTCCAGCCGGTCGTGGCGCCGCATCCGTGATCGGCTAGAATGCGGCACCTTCCGCCGGGAGCCGCGACCCGATGAGTGGCGCCGATCATCTGTTCGGGATCATCCTGCTGGCCTCCGGCTTCGTCGGTTTCC
The DNA here is from genome assembly GCA_019634895.1 of Steroidobacteraceae bacterium. Taxonomy (GTDB): domain Bacteria; phylum Pseudomonadota; class Gammaproteobacteria; order Steroidobacterales; family Steroidobacteraceae; genus SCUD01. The sequence goes on from JAHCAM010000012.1 coordinate 49,264, forward strand.
TGCGCGGCTTCGTGCGCGAGGCGATTGCGCTGCTGTCCTGGCTGGTCGGCCTGTGGCTCGCCTGGCACTTCGCCTACCTGGTGACGCCGGTGCTCGGCGGCGCGCTCGCGGAGCCGGGCGTGCGCGAGTGGACCGGGCGCGCGGTCGTGCTGTTCCTGGTGCTGCTCGCCGGCGCCGGCATCGGTGCCATCGTGTCGCACTTCATGCACCGCGCCGCGGGCCTTGCGGTCACCGACCGGGTCCTGGGCACGGTTTTCGGCCTGATGCGCGCGGTGGTCGTCATCGGCCTGCTGGTCATCGGCGGCCGCGCGGTCGACCTCGACCTGGAGCCCTGGTGGGACCGCACCCGATCCATGCCGGTGGCGGAGGCGGTCGCCAACTGGCTCGAGCGCTATGCCGAGCCCGCAGCCGCGCGACTCATCGAGAAGGCCGCCGAGCCACCGGGCAGCTGAACCGATGTGCGGCATCGTCGGCATCGTCGGCACCGGCCCGGTCAACCAGCGCATCTACGACGCCCTGACGGTGCTCCAGCACCGCGGCCAGGACGCGGCCGGCATCATGACGATGGACGACCGCGCGCTGTTCGTGCGCAAGGCTCGCGGACTGGTGCGCGACGTGTTCCGCGACGAGGACATGCGCCAGCTCGCGGGCAACGCCGGCATCGGCCACGTGCGCTACCCGACGGCCGGCTGCGACGGCGCCGACGAGGCCCAGCCGTTCTACGTCAACGCGCCATTCGGCCTCGGCCTCGGCCACAACGGCAACCTGACCAACGCCGAGGAGCTGTCGCGCACGATGGTCGCCGAGGACCGGCGCCACCTGAACACGCGCTCCGACTCGGAGGTGCTGCTGAACGTGTTCGCCAGCGAGCTGCAGCGCTCGACCGCGCCCCGGCCGGCGGCCGCCGACGTGTTCCGCGCGGCCCAGGGCGTGTTCCGGCGCTGCCGCGGCGGCTACGCCGTCGTCATGCTGATCGTCGGCCACGGCGTCCTCGGCTTCCGCGATCCGCACGGCATCCGGCCGCTGGTGCTCGGCCGGCGCAAGACGCAGCGCGGCATCGAGTGGATGCTGGCCTCCGAGAGCGTCGCGCTCGACATGCTCGGGTTCACGCTGGAGCGTGACGTGGCGCCGGGCGAGGCCGTCTACATCGACATGCACGGCCGGCTGTACGCCGAGCAATGCGCGCCGCCCGGCGCGCACACGCCGTGCATCTTCGAGTACGTCTATTTCGCCCGCCCGGACTCGATCATCGACAACATCTCGGTGCACAAGGCGCGCATGCGCATGGGCGAGAAACTCGCCGACAGGATCCTGCGGCTGCGGCCCCAGCACGACATCGACGTCGTGATCCCGATACCGGACACCAGCCGCACCAGCGCGCTGCAGCTGGCGCTCAAGCTCAACGTCAAGTACCGCGAGGGCTTCGTCAAGAACCGCTACATCGGCCGCACCTTCATCATGCCGGGGCAGGAAATGCGGCAGAAATCGGTGCGCGGCAAGCTCAATGCGATCGACTTCGAGTTCCGCGACCGCACGGTGCTGCTGGTGGACGACTCGATCGTGCGCGGCACGACCTCGGCCCAGATCATCGAGCTCGCGCGCGAGGCCGGCGCGCGCAAGGTGTACTTCGCATCGGCCGCGCCGCCGGTACGCTACCCCAACGTCTACGGCATCGACATGGCGGTCGCCTCGGAATTCATCGCCAATGGCCGGAGCGAGGACGACGTCGCGGCCTCGATCGGCGCCGACTGGCTGATCTACCAGGAGCTGGACGACCTGGTCGCGGCCTGCAGGCACGATGACGCGCGCATCACCGCCTTCGACACCTCCTGCTTCTCGGGCGAGTACGTGACCGGGGACGTCACGCGCGAGTACCTCGCCCGCATCGAGCACGACCGCTCCGACGGCGTGCGCGCGCAGCGGCTGCTGGACCTCCCGGGCGGACGCACCGCACGCGCCGTCTGAGGGCGCGCGCCGCCATGGCCGGCGCCGAACCCGACCCGCGCCGCTCGCTGCTGCTGCAGGTATTCCATGCCGCGCTCGGCGCGGTCGACGGCCGCCGGCGCGTGCGCGCCGCGCTCGCCCAGGATGCCGGTGCCGACCCGGTCGCCGTGCTCGCGGTCGGCAAGGCGGCGGGGGCGATGGCGCTGGGCGCCGTCGACGCACTGGGTGGCCGGATCACGCGCGGCCTGGTGGTGGGGCCCGATGACGGCAGCCTGGCGGCGCTCACCGGCCACCCGGTGCTGCGCTGCCTCGCTGGTGCGCATCCGCTGCCCGACGCGGCCAGCCTGGCCGCCGGCGAGGCGCTGCTCGCATTCGCCGCTGCGACGCCGCCCGGCTCGAGGGTGCTGCTGCTCGTCTCGGGCGGCGCCTCGGCGCTCGCCGAGGCTCCGGTCCCCGGCGTGACACTGGCGGAACTGCGCGCGCTCACCGAGCAGTCCTTCGCCGAAGGCTGGGACATCGGGCGGCTCAATGCCCGGCGGCGCGGGATGTCGCGGATCAAGGGCGGGCGGCTGGTCGAACAGTTCCGCGATTGCGAGATGCGCGGGCTGCTGCTGTCGGACGTGCCGGGCGACGACCCCGAGGTCGCGGCTTCCGGCCTGCTGGCATCGCCTCGATGCCGGGTGACGGTGGTCGCGCGGCTCGCGGATGCGCTGGAGGCGGCGCTGCGCGCCGCGCGCGCGCAGGGCGTGGACGCGGCGCTGTCGCCGCGGCGCCTCGACGGGCCGGCGGAGGATGCGGCGCGCCGGATCTGCCACGAGGTCGCGACCATTCCCCAGCCGCTGCTGGTCGCGGGCGGCGAGACGGTCGTCCGGCTGCCCGCGCGGCCGGGCCGCGGCGGGCGTTGCCAGCATTTCGCGCTGGCCGCGGCGCGCCTGATCGCGGGACACCCGGAGCTGCTGGTGCTCGCCGCCGGCACCGACGGGCGCGACGGTTCAAGTCCGGACGCCGGCGCGGTGGTGGACGGGAACTCGATCGCGCGGATCGAGGAAGCGGGCCTCGACGCCGCCGCCGGGCTCGCCGGCGCCGACAGCGGGACGCTGCTGGAGGCCGCCGGCGATCTGCTGTACACCGGCGCGACCGGTACCAACGTCGGCGACCTCGTGCTCGCGCTGCGAATCCCGCCGGGGACGGCGGTTGGCGGGTAAAATGGCCGCATGAGCGTGCGGGTTCTGATCATCGACGACCAGAACGACTTCCGGCGCCTGCTGGCGCACCACGTCGCCACCGGATTCGACGAACCCACGATCGCCGAGTACGACCCGTCCGCACGCGGCCGCCTGCCGGCCGATTTCTCCGGCAGCGCCTACGACGCGGTGCTGCTCGGCGACACGCCGGGCGAAGAAGCGGGGCTCGACTGGCTGCGCGACCTGTCGCGCCGCAACGCCTTCCCGCCGATCATCTACCTGCTCTCGGATCCCGGCGTCGACGCCGAGGAGCAGGCCTTCGCCGCGGGCGCGCACGGCTGCCTGTCGGCGCGCAAGATCGACCACGCCGGCCTGGTCGCCGCGCTGCGCTCGGCACAGGCCCGCCGCGGGCAGCCGTCGCGGCCCGCGCCGCGCACCGAGGAGCAGTCGCGCGCGAACCGCTTCGGCGACGCCAGCATCCGCGGCTACCGCTTCGCCAGCCAGATCGCGGAGAACCCGGTGTCCAGCGTCTACCTGGCGCAGAGCGAGCAGACCGGCGAGAAGGTGGTGCTCAAGGTGCTGCACCAGCCGCCCGACAGCGGATCCGGGGAGCGGACCTTCGACCGCTTCCTGCGCGAATACCAGATCGCCGCGGGCCTGTCGCACCCGAACGTGGCGCAGGTGCACGGCTTCGGCGCCGCCGACGACCACGCCTACATCGCCATGGAGTACTTTCCCAAGGGCGACCTGCGCGCGCGCATCAGGGCGGGCATCGAACCGGCGCAGGCGCTCGCCTACCTGCGGCAGATGGCCGAGGCGCTGGTGGTGCTGCACGGCGCGGGCGTGCTGCACCGGGATCTCAAGCCGGGCAACGTCATGGTGCGCGACGAAGCGTCGGTCGCGCTGATCGATTACGGCCTGTCCAAGCAGCTGTCGCTGGAGGCCTCGCTCAATGCGGGCGGCGAGATCTTCGGCACGCCCTACTACATGAGCCCCGAGCAGGGCCATGGCCGCGACACCGACGCGCGCAGCGACATCTACAGCCTCGGGATCATCTTCTACGAGATGCTGATGCGCCGTAAGCCGTACGTCGCCGGCACGCCGATGCAGGTGATCTACAAGCACGCGCATGCACCGCTGCCCGAGCTGCCCGCGCACCTCAAGCGCTTCGAGGGCCTGCTCTACAACTGCATCGCGAAGGACCCCAAGCGGCGCTATGCGAGCGCCGAGCGGCTGCTGGACGAGGTGCGCGAACTCGAGCGCGACGAGACCGAGCGCTGAGGCGTCAGGCGGGGCAGGGCAGCAGCCGCGGGCCACCGGCGTCCCAGTGCAGCACGCTGGCCGTGGCGTGCCAGTCGCCGAGCACGTAGCGCCGGGCCGGTTCGCCGGCCACGGCCGATTCGTGCACGGCGGGCCGATGGGTGTGGCCATGGACCATCACCGAGGCGCCCGCCGACCGGAACAGCGCCTCGACCGCCGCCGCATTGACGTCGGTGATGTACTCCGGGGCGGTGGCCAGATGCGCACGGCTGCCGGCGCGCGCCTCGCCGGCGAGCCGGCGGCGCTGGTCCAGCGACAGCCTGCGGAAGCCCGCGCGGGCCACGGGGTCCCGCACCAGCGCGCGCAGCCGCTGGTAGGCGCGGTCATCGATGCACAGGCCGTCGCCATGCGTGAGGATGACCCGGGTGCCGCCCACCGCGACGATGGCGGGGTCCTCGAGCAGCAGCGCCCCGGTCTCGGCGCAGAACCGCTCCCCGATCAGGAAGTCGCGGTTGCCGCGCATCACGCACACCAGCGTGCCCGTGTCCGCGAGCGCCGCGATCGCGGCCATCACCCCGCGGTGCGCGGGCTCCGGGTCGTCGTCGCCGACCCAGGCCTCGAACAGGTCGCCGAGCAGGTACAGCGCGCGCGCCTCGCGCGCCGGGCCGGAGAGGAAACGGATGAAGCGCCTGGCGATCTCGGGCGTGTTCGGGTCGAGGTGCAGGTCGGAGGCGAACCAGGCGCTCACGGCGCCGGTTCCGCCGCGGGTGTCTCGCCGACCACGAACGCGCGCCGGACCACGGGCGGCTGCACCGGCACGTCGGCGGCGAAGCCCTGGATCGCGTGCGTGCGCAGGTAGGCGATGCGGTCGACGACGTCCATGCCCTCCACCACGCGGCCGAACACCGCGTAGCCCCAGCGGGTCGGCAACGGGTCGAGGGCGCCGTTGTCCACGAGGTTGATGTAGAACTGCGCGGACCCCGAATGCGGGCTGTCCTCGCGCGCGAGTCCGAGGGTGCCGCGCCGGTTCGACAGGCCGTTGCCGCTCTCGTTGGGGATGGGCGCGCCAGCCGCCCGCGGCGCCAGCTGCTCGTCGAAGCCGCCACCCTGGATCACGAAGTTCGCGATCACGCGGTGGAATACCGTGCCGTCGTAGTGGCCGTCGCGCACGTAGCGCAGGAAGTTCTCGGCCGAGAGCGGCGCGCGCACCGCGTCGAGCTCGATCACGATGGTTCCCAGCGACGTGTCCAGCTGCACGCGCGGGGCGAGCGAGGCCGGTGCCTGGGCGAACGCCGTCGCAGGCAGGAGCAGCAGCAGCAGCGGAAGCACTCGCAGGTCCATGCTGGCCGCAAGGATACCAGCGGCCCGCGCGTGAGACACCCCGCCGGATACCTTAGACTGTGCCGGCCATGGCAACGGTGGTCACGCGCTTTGCGCCCAGTCCCTCAGGCGCGCTGCATTTGGGCAACGTGCGCACCGCGCTGTTCAGCTGGCTGCTGGCGCGGCGCGCGGGCGGGCGATTCGTGCTCCGCGTCGAGGACACCGACCGCGAGCGCAGCAGCGACGAATCAGTGGCCGGCCAGCTCGCCGACCTGGCCTGGCTGGGCCTCGACTGGGATGCCGGCCCGGACCGCGACGACGGCCGCGGACCCTACCGGCAGTCGCAGCGCGGCGCGACCTACGCGCGGCTGCTGGCGCAGCTCGAGGCCGCAGGCCACGCCTATCCCTGCTACTGCTCGCCGGCCGAGCTCGAAGCGGCGCGCCGCGCGCAGCTCGCGAGGCACGAGCCGCCGCGTTACGCTGGCACCTGCCGCGGCCTCGACGCTGCCGCGCGCGCCGCACGCGAAGCCGCGGGCAGGCGGCCGGCGCTGCGCTTCGCGGTGCCGGAGGGCAGGATCGTGCGCTTCGACGACCTGGTGCGCGGTCCGCAGGAGGCGGACGCAGCGGCATTCGGCGACTTCGTGATCCGCCGCGCCGACGGCGCGGCCATGTTCTTCTTCTGCAACGCCGCCGACGACGCATTGATGGGCGTCACCCACGTGCTGCGCGGCGACGACCACCTGAGCAACACGCCGCGCCAGCTGCTGCTGCTGGAAGCGCTCGGGCTTACGGCACCGCGCTATGGCCACCTGCCGCTGCTGCTAGACGCCGACGGGGCGCCTCAGTCCAAGCGCCGCGGCAGCGTGACCGTCGGCGCGCTGCGCCGGCAGGGCTACCTGCCGGGCGCCGTACTGAATTTCCTGCTGCGCCTCGGTCACCATGGCGCGCCGGATGCCTGGATCGATCCCGCGGAGCTCGCCGGCCATTTCGACCCGGGCAAGCTGGGGCGCGCACCCGCGCATTTCGATCCGGTGCAGCTCGACCACTGGCAGCGCGAAGCGGTGCGCAGGTTGTCGCCGGCGCAGGCTGCGGAATGGCTCGCGCCCATGCTGCCGGCGGACTGGACCGCCGCGCGCCGCGTCGAGGCAGCCCGGCTGCTGCAGGGCAACTTGCTGCGGCCCGCAGATGCGGCTGGCTGGGTGGGCGTGCTGGGCGGTGACATCGCGCCACTCGCGGGCGAGGACGCTGCCTTGGTGGCCGCGGCCGGCGCCGGGTTCTTCGAGTCGGCGCTGGCCGCCTTCGCCGACAGCGGCGGCGACCTGCGGCGGCTCGCGGAAGGCCTGCAGGCGCGCACCGGACGCAAGGGCCGGGAGATCTACCAGCCGCTGCGCATCGCGCTCACCGGCCGCCACGACGGACCCGAGCTCGCGGCGCTGCTGGCCGCGATTCCGCCCGCGCTGGTGCGCGAGCGGCTCGCGAACGCGGCACGGGCGCGCTGAGGCCCCATGCTGCAGATCCACAACTCGCTGACCGGGCGCAAGGAGCCGTTCCGGCCGCTGGTCGAGGGCCAGGCCGGCATGTACGTCTGCGGCATCACGGTCTACGACTACATCCACGTCGGGCACGCGCGCTCGCAGGTGGCCTTCGACGTCGTGCGCCGCTGGCTGCGGCAGTCGGGTTACCGCGTGAACTACGTGCGCAACGTCACCGACGTCGACGACAAGATCATCCAGCGCGCCCGCGAGCGCGGCGAGTCGGTGGAGGGCCTGACCGCCCGCTTCATCGCCGCCATGGAGGAGGACTTCGCGGCGCTCGGCGTCGAGAAGCCAGACCACGAGCCGCGCGCCACCGCCTATATCCGCGAGATCGTGCAGATGATCGAGCGCCTGCGCGAGCGGGGTTTCGCCTACGTCGGCGAGAGCGGCGACGTGCTCTACTCGGTCGCGAAATTCGAGCACTACGGGCGGCTGTCCGGCAGGAAGCTCGCCGACCTGCGCGCCGGGGCCCGGGTCGAGGTGGACGAGCGCAAGCGCGACCCGCTCGACTTCGTGCTGTGGAAGCTGGCCAAGCCCGGCGAGCCCGCCTGGGAGTCGCCCTGGGGCCCGGGGCGGCCCGGATGGCACATCGAGTGCTCCGCCATGGCCGTGGCCCTGCTGGGCCCCGCGTTCGACATCCACGGCGGCGGCATGGACCTCAAGTTCCCGCACCACGAGAACGAGATCGCGCAGTCCTGCGCGGCCTGCGACGCGCCCTTCGCGCGGGTGTGGATGCACAACGGCTTCGTGCGCATCAACGAGGAGAAGATGTCGAAGTCGCTCGGCAACTTCTTCACCGTGCGCGAGGTGCTGCCGAAGCTGCGGCCCGAGGTGCTGCGCGCCTTCCTGCTGTCGTCGCACTACCGCGGGCCGCTCAACTACACCGAGGACAACCTGCGCCAGGCGGACGCCGCGCTCACGCGGCTGTACCTCGCGCTGCGCGGCGTCGCGCCGGCGCGCCGGGTGGAATCCAGCGCTGCGACGGCGCGCTTTGCCGAGGCGATGGACGACGACTTCAATACGCCGGAGGCGATGGCCGCGATGCAGACGCTGGCGCGCGAGCTGAACGTCGCCAGGACCGCGGGCGACGAGAAGCGCGCCTCGCGGCTCGCGGCGGAACTGGTGCGCCTCGGCGGGCTGCTCGGCCTGCTGGAGCGCCAGCCCGAGGAGTGGCTGTCCGCGCGCTCGGAGATCACCGGCGGCGCGGCCGAGGCGGCGCCGATCGAGGATGCGGAGGTGGAGAAGCTGGTCGCAGCGCGCATCGCCGCGCGCAAGGCGCGGGACTTCCGGGAATCCGACCGCATCCGCGACCAGCTGGCCGCGCGCGGCGTCGTGCTGGAGGACGGCGCCGCCGGCACCACCTGGCGCCGCAAGTAGCGGCAGGAAAAGGAAAGGGGCGCCGCAGCGCCCCTTTCCCCGTTCCCTCCCCGGAACGTATCAGCGGAACGAATAGGTTGTGCGCAGGCTCCAGAACCGCCCGCGCGGGTTGTGGATCGCCGACACGTAGCCGTACACGTCGGCATCCCCGTCACCCACCGCAACAGGCACCTTCTCGTCGAACGCGTTGTCCACGAACAGCGCGATCTTGGTGTTCGCGATGCCCGTGTACGAGACCAGGAAGTTCACCGTCGTGAAGGAACTCACGCTGCCGACCGCCGTCGTCACCGGCGGCGACAGGTCGCGCCAGTCGTTGAACGAGCTGATGTAGTTCACGCGCGCATTGAAGCCCCAGTCGCCCAGCCGGTAGTCGCCGGTGAGCGTCACGCGGTCCTCCGGATACTCGTACTCGCCGGCGAATGACTGGGTCTCGAACCCGGTTCCCGCCGCGTTGAGCAGCACCTTGTCGAACTCGAGCAGGTGCGACCAGTCGAGGCCGAGCGTCAGGCTGCCGTCGCCGAGGCCCATGTTGTGGTACACGGCGAGGTCGATGCCCTGCGCGGACTGGCTGCCGATGTTCAGGAACGTACTGCGGATGAACTGCAGCGGACCCAGGGTGTCGCCCGGCAGTGGCGCGCCACGAACGCAAATCGTGCTGGCCTGGTTGTTGCAGTGGTTGACGTACAGGAAGGTCCGGGGTTCCTCGTCGATCTTGTTGTCCTGCTGGATGTCCCAGAAGTCCAGCGACACGCTGGTCGAGCCGGTGGGCTGCCAGACCGCGCCGATGTTGAAGCTCTCCGACTCCTCGGGCTGCAGGTTGGGATTGCCGCTGAACAGGATCAGGAAATCCGTGTTCGCGCAGTATGCCGGGTTGTCGGCGCAGCCGAACGTGTCCTGGAAGAACTCGGACTCCTGCGACGGGCCGAGGCCGATCTGCGCCAGCGACGGGGCGCGGAAGCCTTCGCTCCAGGACGCGCGCAGCGCGAACGAATCCACCGGCGCCCAGCGCAGGGCCACCTTCGGATTGGTCGTGTCGCCGAAGTCGCTGTAATCGTCGTAGCGCCCCGCGACCTGCAGTTCGAGCGTCTCGTGCAACGGGATCGAGAACTCGACGAAGGCCGACCAGTTGTCGCGCTGCGCCGCCGCCGACACCGACTCCGTGCCGAAGATCAGGCCGCGCTGGAACTGGTCGTCCGGCACGTCGGTCACCTTCTCGTCGCGGTACTCGAGCCCGGCGGCCATCATCACCTTTCCCGCACCCATGTCGAACAGCGGGCCGGTGATCGTCGCGTCGTACATCGTCAGATGCGACTTGCCCTGGCGCACCAGGTTGGTCGTGATCGCGTCGATCACGCTGGCGGGATTCTGCACGCCGCCGAACGGGTTGTAGCGGCCGGCATCGAGTTCCGCCTGCAGAAAGTCGGTCCGCACCCAGCCCTGGGACTTGTCGCCGGTCTGCGTGGACTCGCTGCGGGCGCGCTGCGCCCCGATTTCCCACTTCCAGTCGTTGATCTCGCCGCGCAGCCCGACGACGGCGCGCAGGTTGTCGGTCTCGATGTCCCACTGGCGCGGGCCCGCGTCCACGGTGCGGTAACGGCTGATGCCGACCGCATTGGTACCCGGGAACGGATCGTTCGGGTGGTTGTTGAGCGTCAGCCCCGCCGATTCGTCGAGCGGCGTCGGCGCGCCCTGCGCGATCGAGGTGTTGTGCTGCACCGCGATCTCGGTGAACAGCTCGACGCCACCGCCCAGCCCCTTGCGGCCGAGCACCTGCAGGCCGGTGCGCTCCGATTCCGGAATCAGCAGATTCCACGGACCGTAGTCGTAGAGGCAGGTCTGGCCCGCGATGCTGCCGGCCGGGCAGGCGGGATCCCGCAGGATGACGGTCGGCGGCGGTGGTGCCGTGTTGGGCACAAAGAAGCGGCCGGGGTAGCCGCGCGACGAGCGGTAGTCCGCGCCACCGAATGCCGAGTTGTTCGCCGAGCCGATGCGGCCGCGCTCGCGGTTGAACAGGGTGCTGTTCTTGAAGTAGTCGAAGATCATGGTCACGTTCGAGTCGTCGCCGCTGGTGCCCCAGATCGCGGAGGCGGTCGTCTCCGACGCGCTGCCGCTGGTCACGTCGCCGTAGCCCGCGGAGACCTCGAAGCCCTCGAAGTCCTTGCGCAGCACGATGTTGATCACGCCGGCGACCGCGTCGGAGCCGTACACCGCGGACGCGCCGTCCTTCAGCACCTCGACGCGCTCGATGGCGGCGACCGGGATGGTGTTGATGTCCACGAAGTTGGTGGTCACGCTCTCGGCGAAGGAGCTGATCGCCACGCGACGGCCGTTCACCAGCACCAGGGTCGCGTCGGCGCCGAGGCCGCGCAGGCTGATGGAAGCGGCGCCGTTCGCGGTCGAATCCTGGTTGTTGCCGCGCGTCGAGAATGCGCCGTTGCCGTTCACGGGGATCTTCTCGAACAGCTGCTGCAGATTCTGGTAGCCGGCGTTCTCGATGGCCTCGCGGTCCACGGTCAGCACCGGGGACGGTCCCTCGAAATCCGCGCTGCGCGCGATGCGCGAGCCGATCACGACGATGTCATCTTCCGCCGCAGTCACCGCGGGCGCGGCCAGAGCTGCCGACAATCCCGCCACGCCTCCGATCGCCAGCCGGACGGCGCGGGCGAGCGGTGTTTGTTTGTTCATGGAAGAACTCCCATTGGTTTTGCTACCACAGCCGCAACGCGGCTGCCACGGCCCGGAATCTACACCTTTCGCCGTGCGTTTGGCCAATGTGGTCAAAAAAGAACAGGTATGGCAGATGCGCTATGCATCCACCCGGGCCGGCCCCGTCAAATTGACGGTTCGGGAGTGCCTACGTAAGATGCGGGCCCGCGCGCAGGCCGGTGGGCCGGCGCGGCCGCAACCGGCAGGATTTCTGGCGGGGCATGGCGCAGTCTGGTAGCGCATCTGCTTTGGGAGCAGAGGGTCGGGGGTTCAAATCCCTCTGCCCCGACCATCTCGGACGGGCGGCGCCGCGGGCCGGACAGAGCGCCCGTAGCTCAACCGGATAGAGCACCGGCCTTCTAAGCCGGCGGTTGCAGGTTCGAGTCCTGCCGGGCGCACCAGGAGCCAGGCACGCGGCGGCGCAAGGTTTAGATGGCGGGCGTAGCTCAGCTGGTAGAGCCCCGGATTGTGATTCCGGCCGTCGCGGGTTCGAATCCCGTCGCTCGCCCCAGTTTTTCGGGCCATTAGCTCAATTGGTAGAGCTCCGGACTCTTAATCCGTAGGTTGTAGGTTCGAGTCCTACATGGCCCACCAACCGACGCCCCGCAGCCGAGGCTGCGGGGCTTTCGCAAGCGACCCAACATGGAACCCAGGCGAGACATACCCGAGCCGACTTACCACTGGCCCGGCGGTCCGGGGGCCGATGACGACCCGACCCCGATGGAGTCCGCGCTGGCCGCGCTGAAGCTCGGCGCGATCGCCGCAGCCGCCGCCACCATCCTCTATTACTACCTCGCGGTGTATCGCGGCTTTGCGCCGGGACGGCTGGCGACGACGTCCACGGTGCTTGCGGCGTTCGTCCTGCCGAGCCTGGTCGCCTACCTGCGCAACCGCCGGGCCCGCCGGCGGCGGACCGGCGGACGGGCGGGTGGCGGCAACCCTTAAGCTATACTTGCCGGCTGGAAACAACGCGGGCGTTGCGTTTCCGGCCGGTTCCCGAGGCGAAAGTGGCGGAATTGGCAGACGCGCCGGATTTAGGTTCCGGTGGGGCAACCCGTGAGAGTTCGAGTCTCTCCTTTCGCACCATGAGGTGTCCGGACCGATGATGGTTTCAGTCGAGACGCTGGCGGGCCTGGAGCGGCGCATGCAGGTGTCGGTGCCGGCAACGCGCGTGAAGCAGCAGATGGACGCACGCCTGCTCAAGGTGAGCCGCACCGTGCGCATCAAGGGGTTCCGCCCCGGCAAGGCGCCGATCCACGTGGTGCGCAAGCACTACGGCGGGCAGGTCCGCGAGGAGGTCGTCTCCGACCTGATCCGCGAGACCTTCGCCGAGGCGCTGCGCCAGGAAAAACTGATGCCGGCCGGCGGGCCGCGCATCGAGCCGCAGCAGTCCGGCGAGCCCGACGACCTGCGTTACGTCGCGACCTTCGAGGTCTATCCGCAGTTCGCGCTGCAGGACGTGTCCGCCATCCGCGTGTCCCGGCCGAGCGCCACGGTCACGGATTCCGACGTGGACACCATGATCGAGAGCCTGCGTGCGCAGCGTCCGGACTGGACCGAGGTCGCGCGCGGCTGCCAGGACCGGGACCGGGTCACGCTGGATTTCGAGGGCCGCATCGGCGGCGAAGGATTCGACGGCGGCAAGAGCGAGAACCTGACGGTGGTGCTGGGCGCGGGCCGGCTGCTGCCGGATTTCGAGGCGGGCATCAAGGGCGCCGCGGCGGGAGAGACGCGCGAGTTCGACCTGCGCTTCCCCGACGAGTACCAGGCGAAGGCGCTGGCCGGCAAGACCGCGCGCTTCTCCGCGGTGATCCGCAAGGTGGAGGAGGGGCGGCTGCCGGCGGTGGACGACACGTTCTGCGAGGCCTTCGGCGTCACCGAAGGCGGCGTGGAGGCGCTGCGCGCCGAGGTGCGCGCCAACATGGAGCGCGAGCTGGCCCAGGCCGTGCAGGCGCGGGTCAAGGGACAGATCATGGAGGCGCTGCTCGCGGCCAACCCGATCACGGTGCCGAACGCGCTGGTCGAGGCGGAGATCCGCGACATGCAGATGGACATGCTGCGGCGCATGGGCGCGCGCGACGCGCGCCAGCTGCCGCCGCGCGGGCCCTTCGAGCAGGCAGCCCGCCGCCGGGTCGCACTCGGCCTGATCCTCAACGAAGTGATCCGCCAGTCCGGCATCCAGCCGGACGCGGCCCAGGTGCAGGCGCGGCTCGACGAGATCGCGGAAGGCTTCGAGAACCCGGACGAGGCGCGGCGCCAGTACCTGCAGAACGAGGCCGCCACCCGGCAGCTGCAGATGTCGGTCATGGAGGACCAGGCGGTGGCCTGGATCGCGGGCCGGGCGCAGGTCACCGACGAGCCGTCGACCTTCAAGGCGATCATGAACTTCGGCGCCGAGGCGGCGTCCGAGGGATGAGGTGAAGCGGTGAGCCAGAAGCACGAGACGCGGGCCCTGAACCTGGTGCCGATGGTGGTCGAGCAGACCGCCCGCGGCGAACGCGCCTACGACATCTATTCGCGGCTGCTGAAGGAGCGCGTGGTGTTCATCGTCGGCGAGGTCGAGGACCAGATGGCGAACCTGGTCGTGGCCCAGCTGCTGTTCCTGGAGTCCGAGAACCCGGACAAGGACATCCACCTGTACATCAACTCGCCGGGCGGCGCGGTCACCGCCGGGCTCGCGATCTACGACACCATGCAGTTCGTCAAGCCGGAGATCAGCACCATCTGCGTCGGCCAGGCCGCGTCCATGGGCGCCGTGCTGCTGGCTGCGGGCGCCAAGGGCAAGCGCTACGCGCTGCCGCATTCGCGCATCATGGTCCACCAGCCGCTGGGCGGATTCCACGGCCAGGCGACCGACGTCGAGATCCACGCCCGCGAGATCCTGGATGCGCGCGACCGGCTCAACCAGATCCTGTCGCGCCACACCGGCCAGCCGCTCGAGGCCATCCGCAAGGACACCGACCGCGACAACTTCATGAGCGGCGAGCAGGCCCGCGACTACGGAATCGTGGACGGCGTCCTTGCGAAGCGCGGCGAGTTGCCGCAGCTTGGACGCAGTTGAGTGAGACTCCGCTCAAGATAGATCGGGCAAGCGCCTGAGATAGAAAGGAATTTACCGGCCGAAACCGGCGTGCTATAAGACGGCAGCCGGCGCAGCGGCCAACGAGGACCACGGCATGGTGGACGACACGCGGGGCAAGCACGACGACGGCAAGCTGCTGTATTGCTCGTTCTGCGGCAAGAGCCAGCACGAGGTCCGCAAGCTGATCGCGGGGCCCTCGGTCTTCGTCTGCGACGAGTGCGTCGAGCTCTGCAACGACATCATCCGCGAGGAGCTCGAGGAGAAGCAGGAACGGTCCCGCGACCGCCTGCCGAAGCCCCACGAGATCCGCAAGGTCCTCGACGAGTACGTGATCGGCCAGGACCGCGCCAAGAAGATCCTCGCGGTCGCGGTCTACAACCACTACAAGCGGCTGCAGTCCCGGCCCGGCGACAAGCGCCACCGCGCCGACAAGGACGAGGTCGAGCTCGCCAAGAGCAACATCCTGCTGATCGGCCCGACCGGCTGCGGCAAGACGCTGCTGGCCGAGACCCTCGCGCGGCTGCTGAACGTGCCGTTCACGATCGCGGATGCGACCACGCTGACCGAGGCGGGCTACGTCGGCGAGGACGTCGAGAACATCATCCAGAAGCTGCTGCAGAAGTGCGACTACGACGTCGAGAAGGCGCAGACCGGCATCGTCTACATCGACGAGATCGACAAGATCTCGCGCAAGTCCGACAACCCGTCCATCACCCGCGACGTGTCGGGCGAGGGCGTGCAGCAGGCGCTCCTGAAGCTGATCGAGGGCACCATCGCCTCGGTGCCGCCGCAGGGCGGCCGCAAGCACCCGCAGCAGGAGTTCCTGCAGGTGGACACCTCGAACATCCTGTTCATCTGCGGCGGGGCCTTCGCGGGCCTCGAGAAGATCATCGAGAAGCGCAGCTCCCGCGGCGGCATCGGCTTCGCCGCCGAGGTCAAGGCGCCGTCCGAGCGGCCGCTGGGGGCCGACCTGTTCAAGGACGTCGAGCCCGAGGACCTGATCAAGTTCGGCCTGATCCCCGAGTTCGTCGGCCGCCTGCCGGTGGTCGCGACCCTGGAGGAGCTGGACGAGGAGGCGCTGGTCACCATCCTGACCCAGCCGCGCAACGCCCTGTCCAAGCAGTACGCCCGCCTGTTCGAGATGGAAGGGGTCGAGCTGGAGCTGCGGGACGACGGCCTGCGCGCGGTGGCGCGCAAGGCCATGGAGCGCAAGACCGGCGCCCGGGGCCTGCGCACCATCCTCGAGAACGTGCTGCTCGACATCATGTACGACCTGCCGTCGCTCAAGAACGTCTCCAAGGTGGTCGTGGACGAGTCGGTGATCGTGGGCGATAGCAAGCCCTACCTCGTGTACCGGACCGAGGAGCCGCAAGTCGCCGCCCCCGAGATCCGCCGCGCCGCGGGCTCCGACGCGCACTGATAAAGGGGACGCGTCCCTTTAACGCGCCGGCACGATGCCGGCCATGTGCGGCAGTTCGCGTTAATGGGACGCGTCCCCTTTATCAGTCTGCGACTTGTGGCGCACCCCCGCAGCCCCCATGACGTATCCTTACCTGCAATGAGCGCGGGCGCCGCTGCGCGCCAGAGGATGTCGCCGTGACCGAAGAGACGAAAAAGCCCGCCAGCGAACCCGCCACCACCCGCGTGCCCGTGCTGCCGCTG
>JAHCAM010000120.1 GCA_019634895.1 Steroidobacteraceae bacterium
AGAGCGTCCGCCGGACGTGGCGGGCCGCGTCGTGCCAGGGCATTGGGAGGGCGATCTGTTGCTCGGACGGCACGGCACCCAGCTCGCAACCGTCGTCGAGCGGATGACGCGATTCACGGTGCTGGTGCAGCTGAGTGGCCGCGACATGGCAACCGTCACGGCGGGGCTTTCGCGCGAGATGACGAAACTCGCCACCGCCCTGCGGCGCTCGCTCACGTGGGATCGTGGGATGGAACTCGCCGACCACAAGACGGTCACCGCCAATACGGGGCTCGACGTCTACTTTGCGGATCCACGCAGCCCGTGGCAGCGGGGCACGAACGAGAACACGAACCGGCTGCTGCGCCAGTACTTCCCGAAGGGCACGAGCATGGGCGCCCTTACGCAAGAGGACTTGGATGTCGTCGCGGCCAAGCTCAACAGTCGACCCCGCAAGACACTGGCGTTCGATACGCCGGCAGAACGACTGGACAGACTGTTGCGTTGACCACTTGAGTCTGCCCCGCCTACCCATTTGGCTCCGTCGGCCGGGCCGCTCTCGCAGCGGTACCTTGCCTTTGACGAGCGGGAGCAGCTCGCGCTGCTGCGCGCCCAAGGCCATGGCGTGCGCGAATGCGCCCGGCGTCTCGGGCGCGCGCCGTCGACGATCTCTCGTGAGCTCCGTCGGAATGCGGCGACGCGTAGTGGCAACTTGGCGTACCTGGCGAGCACCGCGCAGTGGCATGCCGATCGCGCTGCCCGCCGCCCCAAACCGGCGAAACTCGCACGGGATCCCCGACTGCGGCGGTATGTGCAGGATCGGCTCGCCGGGGTGATCACCACGCCGAGCGGCACGGCGGTGTCCGGACCGTCGGTGCCGTGGAAGGGGCGCCGACACGGCCGACGCCAGCACCGGCGCTGGGGCCGGGCCTGGAGCCCGGCGCAGATCGCGCATCGTCTCCCGCTCGACTTCCCGGACGATCTCACGATGCGTATCAGTCACGAAGCGATCTATCAAGCTCTCTACGTCCAAGGCCGCGGCGCGCTGCGACACGAGCTCGCGGCCTGCCTGCGGACGGGACGTGCGCTGCGCGTACCGCGCGCACGCACTCGGCGGCCGCGGAAGGGCTTTGTGACGCCCGAGGTGCTGATCAGCGCACGCCCCGCTGAGGCCACCGACCGCGCCGTGCCGGGGCACTGGGAGGGGGATCTCATCCTCGGCCTCGGCAGCTCCGCCATCGGCACCCTGGTCGAGCGGAGCTCGCGCTTTACTCTCCTGCTCCACCTGCCGCGCATGGCCGGCCACCTCACCGGCCGGCGAACCACCCATATCAAGAACGGGCCCCCGCTCGCCGGGCATGGGGCCGCTGCCGTCCGCGATGCGATCACCCGCGCGATACAGACGATGCCGGCTGCCCTGCGCCGCTCGCTGACCTGGGATCAAGGGACGGAAATGGCGGAGCATGCGCAACTGCGGATCGACGCGGGACTGGCGGTGTATTTCTGTGACCCGCGCAGCCCGTGGCAGCGGGGCCCCAGCGCGCAGGTGGTGCGGGTGTTCACGCAGCTGGTGGCACTGCATGG
>JAHCAM010000121.1 GCA_019634895.1 Steroidobacteraceae bacterium
GGGAAACTGGCGGCACAGGTCGCGCACGCCGTCGCGGATGTCCTGGAAGCGGCCGTCGGATGTGGAGATCATCGGGGAGAGTCCGGATGGGAAGGGCGAGGTGTCGCCGATCAGGGAAGTTGTGCGGTCGCTTCCATCGCGAGGAAGCCGTCGTGGTCGCGGGCCCATAGCCGCACCGCGCGATCGCCGTCGGGCCGGCCGCAGACCGTGAACCGGTGGATGTCGAACAGCGGCCGCACGGCCTTGAACTCGAACCTGCGCACGCGCGCGCGTGGCATCTCGCGGCGCAGCAGGTCGAGCAGCAGCGTGGCGATCAGCGGGCCGTGCACGACCAGGCCCGGGTAGCCCTCGACATCGGTGACGTAGCTGCGGTCGTAGTGGATGCGGTGTCCGTTGAAGGTGAGCGCCGAATAGCGGAACAGCAGCACCGGATCGGGCACGATTTCGCGCGAGAACGTCGCGTCGGCGGGCGCGGGGCGCGGCTCGGGCGCCGGCGCGCCGGACGTCGGGTTGTCCCGATAGACGATGTCGTGCTCTTCGGTGATCGCGACCCCGCGCGCGTCGGCGATCTCGTGGTGCACGTTGACGAACACGAGCGAACCGCTGCGACCGGACTTGCCGCGCACGTCGGCGATTCGCGACTCGCGGGTGATCTCGTCGCCGACGCGCATCGGATGATGGAACTCGAGCCGGCCGCCGGCCCACATCCGCCGCGGCAGCGGCACCGGCGGCAGGAACCCGCCGCGCTTCGCGTGGCCATCGGGGCCGATTTCGCTCTGCCGCGCCAGCGGCACGAAGTACAGCCAGTGCCACAGCGGCGGCAGGTCGGTGCCGGGCAGCGGCTCGGGGTCGTCGCGATCGAGCGTCGCCGACAGCGCGGCCACCGGCGTGGCGGTGACCAGGTCGGCGCGCCGCTCGGTGCGGCCGATCCACTGTTGCAGGTGCTCGATGTCCATGGCGGCCCGGGAAAAGCCCAAGCTTGCGCGAAACGCCGGCGCAGGACAATTCGGTTTTCGGGAAGGCCGCCTTCGGCAGCGCGTAAGGGGCGGCAAGGTAGACTGCGGCCGAAGGCCAGGCATCGACGGCCGGAAATCGACCGCCGGGATTCGACGGCCAGCGCGACCCTCGCTCCATGTCCATGCACTTCGACCTGGTCGACCTGCGCCTGATGGTGCGGATCGCCGAAGCCAACAGCCTGACCGGCGGGGCGGCCGCGTCGCACATGTCGCTGCCGGCGGCGAGCGCGCGCGTCAAGCACCTCGAGGAGCGCATCGGCGCCAAGCTGCTGTACCGCACCAGCCAGGGCGTCACGCTGACGCCACCGGGCCAGGCCTTCGTCCAGCACGCGCGCCTGGTGCTGGCCCAGATCGAGCACCTGCGCAGCGACCTGCAGGAATACGCGAAGGGCGTGAAGGGCCACCTGCGGGTGCTCGCCAACACGACCGCGCTGGGCGAGTTCCTGCCGCCGGTGCTGCGCGCGTACCTGCTGCGCCATCCCGACGTGAACGTCGACCTGCGCGAGCGCCTGAGCGACGAGATCGTCCGGGCGGTGT
>JAHCAM010000122.1 GCA_019634895.1 Steroidobacteraceae bacterium
CGAACTATTGCTGATCTGGTTTCCGTTCGGCAAGCTGATGCACGCAGTCCTCTTCGCCTTCTCGCGCGGCGCCACCGGCGTGCGCTTCGGCCACCGGGGGGTCAAGGTATGAGCACCGCCACCACCGCCACGCCCGCCTACGACAAGCAGGGCGAGCAGACCGACCAGGCGCGGCTCGACGCCGCGATGAGCAGCTTCGCGCGCGAGTTCAGCGTCACCGCGGCGCTGCACATGGAGTCGTGCGTGCGCTGCGGCCTGTGCGCCGAAGCCTGTCACTTCTACGTCACGACCGGCGACCCGAAATACACGCCCGTCTACAAGCTCGAGCCATTCCGCCGCGCCTACTTCCGCGAGGCGAGTCCGCTCGCGCCGCTGATGCGCGCGCTGGGCCTGGTGAAGAAGCCCACCATCGACGACCTCGAGCGGTGGCAGGAGCTGATCTACGACTCGTGCACGATGTGCGGCCGCTGTACGCTGGCCTGCCCGATGGGTATCGACATCGCCGAACTCGTGAAGGAGGCGCGCCACGGCATGTTCAAGGCCGGCCTCGTGCCCGAGCGCCTGGCGCTGATGGACCGCACGGCGCGCCAGTGGGGCAGCACCGCGACGCCGGGCGAATACCTGCCCGACATCCTGGCGGAGGTGTCGGAACAGTACAAGGTGCCGATTCCCTGCAACCTCGACAGCGCGGACATCCTGGTCACGGCCGCGCCCGCAGAGCTCGGCGAGCACACGAAGGCGCTCGCCGACGCGGCGAAGATCCTCAATCGCGTCGGCGCGCGCTGGACGATGCACCAGGCCGGCTTCGACGCCTCCAACGTCGGCTTCAACAACGGCGACCTCGAACTGCAGGAGAAGCTCACGCGCTCGCTGGTCGACACGGCCGTGAGAATCGGCGCAAAGACCGTCGTGCTGCCCGAGTGCGGCCACGCCTACGGCGCCGCGCGATGGGAGGCGGCGAAGTGGTACGGCAAGGAGCTGCCGGTGCGCATCATCCACATGACCGAGCTCCTCGACGAGCTGATCGCCTCGGGCAAGATCCGCGTGCGCAAGATCGGCGAGTCGGCCACTTTCCACGATCCCTGCCAGATCGTGCGCCGCGGCGGCCTCGAGGCCGCGGCGCGCCGCGTGCTGTCCGCGCTCGGCTTCCAGCTGATCGAGCTCGAAGCGCACGGCCTCGGCGGCTATTGCTGCGGCGGCGGCGGCGGCGTCGTGTCGAACCAGCGCGCCACGCCGCTTCGCTACAAGGTCTTCGAGCTGAAGAGGCAGCAGGTCGAGGCGACCGGCGCCAAGCACTTCGTCACCAGTTGCGGCCAGTGCCGGATCACGCTGGAGATGGGTGCGAAGCACGCAAAATGGGACAAGCCCACCGAGAGCCTGCTCGAGCTGGTGGCCGACAACCTCGCCGACTGACGCCCGCCAGGCCGGCCCGATGAAGCCGCGCAGCGACGCGCGCACGCAGGCCGCCGCGGCGCAGGCCGTCGAGCGGGTGCTGCGCGCCGAGCACGACGCCGAGGCGTCGATCGCGCAGG
>JAHCAM010000123.1 GCA_019634895.1 Steroidobacteraceae bacterium
CGAACCGGCGCGCGCTCGCGCCGCTCGCGTCGCCGCCGCTGGCCGTCGACTACCTGCGGCTGTTCTGCGGGCAGCTCTTCGCCGACGAGGGCCGCTTCCTGATCGTCGAGAGCGAAGCCGATCTCGCCGCGCGGCTCGCGGCCGGGCGGCCGCCGCCGGCGGTCGCCTCGAAGGTCCGGCCGATGCGGGTGCGCGCGCCGCGCGACGGCGAGCCGGAGCAGGGGTGGATCGTCGATGCGAACATCCTGTACGGCTCGACGCTGTTCGCCGGTACGTATCACCTGAGCGACGGCGACGTCCGGATGATCGGTGACGAGCCGATCGGTGAAGTCGACGTCGAGGCCGAGCGTTGGGCCTCGCCGTTCCGGCTGGTCGGCGCGGGCCCGATGCCGCTGCTGCATTGAGGACGGCGATGGCGATCCGACTGTCGCTGCCTGTCGAGTCCGCTCCGGCGCTGCGCTTCCCGGAGTCGCTCGACGACCTGGGCCTGCTGGTCGGGTGGTCGCTCGAGAAGCGCGCGCCACGGCGTCCGATCGGCTTCTCGTACGGTGATCCCGGCAAGTCGCCGGCCACCGGGTACATCGACCCCGTGCTGCTCGCCGGAGAGGGCCACCTGATCACGATCGCGCCCACGGGCGCAGGCAAGGGCCTCGGCTGCATCGTGCCGGCGCTGTTGCGCCACGACGGGCCGGTGATCGTCGTCGACCCGAAGGGCGAGAACGTGGCGATCACGGCGCGCCGCCGGCGCGAGATGGGCCAGCAGGTGATCGTCGTCGACCCGATGCGGATCACCGACATGCCGCCAGGGCACTTCAATCCGCTCGACCTGATCGACATCGAGTCGGCGCTCGCCGTCGA
The DNA here is from genome assembly GCA_019634895.1 of Steroidobacteraceae bacterium. Classification (GTDB taxonomy): domain Bacteria; phylum Pseudomonadota; class Gammaproteobacteria; order Steroidobacterales; family Steroidobacteraceae; genus SCUD01. Next base: position 859 of record JAHCAM010000123.1, read on the forward strand.
CGACGCGGCAATGCTCGCGCACTCGCTGTGGGCCGGCCCGGTGTCCGACAAGGACCGGTTCTGGGTGGGGCGTTCGGCGCACCTGCTCACCGGAGCGATCCTGCACGTGCTGGCGGACCACCGCGAGGACGGAGCGAACCTGAACACGCTGCGCACGGTGATCGCGGAGGCTGCCGGCGATCCGGCCGTGCTGCTCGAGAAGATGAAGGAGTCCGCGCATCCCGAGGTGCGGCGCACCGCTGCCGCGCTCGGGATCCGCGCGCCAGAGACGCTGGGCGGCATCCTCGCGTTCGCCCAGGAGTCGGTCGACTTCCTGCGCGGGCCGCTGCTGCAGGAGGCTTCGTCGCACTCCTCGTTCGAGATCGACGACATCACGCGCGGCGCACCGCTGTCGATCTACCTGGTGCTGCCGCCGCACATGCTCGAAAGCCACGGGCAGTTGCTGCGGGTCTGGATCTCGGTGCTGATGAGCGCGATCACCCGCCGGCGCGCGAAGCCGCCGAAGTCGACGCTGTTCCTGCTCGACGAGGCCGCGCAGCTCGGCTCGCTTCCGCAACTGCGGCAGGCCCTCACGCTGCTGCGCGGCTATGGCGTGCAGACCTGGAGCTTCTGGCAGGACGTCAGCCAGCTCGCGCA
>JAHCAM010000124.1 GCA_019634895.1 Steroidobacteraceae bacterium
CGCGGTGCTCGGGCCGTCGGCCGCCGGCGGCCGCGTCGAGGTCGGCGCGCCCGCCGATCTCTGCGTCTTCGATCCGGAGGAGCACTGGACCGTCGCGCCCGAGGCGCTGGTGAGCCAGGGAAGGCACACGCCGTACCTCGGGATGGAACTGAGCGGTCGCGCGCGCTTCACCGTGGTCGACGGGCGCGTCGCCTTCGAACGCTGAGGCGCGCTGATCGCGCGCGGCCTGTCCGGATCACGATGGCTTCGCCGATGGGCTGGCTGCGGCTGGCGGGCCGGGCTCCGTTGCTCGCTTCACTGCTCGCGGCCGGGCTGTTCACCGTCGTCGTCGTGTTTCCCGCGCTGGGCCGCGACACCCGCGAACGCGTCGTGGCGCGCTGGTCGCGGCTGTTGCTCGGCGCCTGCGGGGTGCGCCTTCGCGAGCATCCTGCCGAAGGCGCCGAGTCGCTGGCGGCGCGGCGCGGCGGCCACATGCTGCTGGCCAACCACGTCTCGTGGCTCGACGTGTTCCTGGTGCTGGCGATCGCGCCGGCGCACTTCGTGGCCAAGGCCGAGATTGCCCGCTGGCCGCTGCTCGGCACGCTGGTGTCGCGGGTCGGCACGCTGTTCATCGAGCGCGGCAAGCGCCACGCCGTGCACCGGATGAACCGGCGCATCGCGCAGGCGCTGGGCGAGGGACGGCGGGTTGCCGTGTTCGCCGAGGGAACGACCAGTGATGGCACGCGCCTGCTGCCGTTCCACGGCAACCTGGTCGAGGCCGCGCTGCACGCGCGCGCGCCGGTGGTTCCGGTGGGGTTGCGCTACCTGGACGGCGAGCACCGGCCAACCGACGCGGCGGTCTTCATCGGCAGCATGGCGTTCGTCACGTCGCTGTACCGGGTCCTGACTGCGTCGTCGATCGTGGCCGAGGTGCACCCGCTGCCGCCGGCCGAGGGCGAAACCAGACAGCGGATCGCGGAACAGTCGCGTCGTGCGATCGGCGCGAGGCTCGGCCTGCCGCTGGACGAGGCGGTCCCCGAGGCGGTCCGTCGGGCGCGCCGGCCCGGGTCCGGGGGATAATGCCGCCGATGAGTTTCCCCGTCATCGTCACCGGCGCTGCCGGCTTCATCGGCATGCACCTTTGCCGGCGGCTGCTCGCCGACGGCCGGGCAGTCGTCGGCATCGACAACCTGAACGACTACTACGACCCGCGGCTCAAGCGAGCGCGGCTCGCCACGCTCGAAGCCGTCGAGGGGTTCGCGTTCCACCAGGCCGACGTGTCCGATCGCGACGCCATGGCCGCGCTGTTCGATCGTCACGCCCCGCGGCAGGTGGTTCACCTGGCCGCGCAGGCCGGCGTGCGCTACGCGCTCTCGAACGCGATGGCGTACTCGGACAGCAATCTCACGGGCATGACCGTCGTCCTCGAGGCGTGCCGGCGGCTGCGGGTGCAGCACCTGGTCTTCGCGAGCAGCTCCAGCGT
>JAHCAM010000125.1 GCA_019634895.1 Steroidobacteraceae bacterium
TGGCGCTTGCGGTAGGCCGCGAGCGCGGCCGGCAGGTCGCCGCGCTCACGCAGCACCTCGGCGCTTGCGTCGACCAGCCATTCGGCGCTCTGCAGCGCCCAGCCGCAACCGACGCCCCAGAGCGGATCGATGCTCATCGCGGCGTCGCCGATCAGCGCCATGCCCTGGTGAACCGGCTCGCGCCACTGATTCGGATAGTCCTTCACGAGAAGCGCCCGTCCCTGCCTGCGCGCCGGGTCGAGTCTGGGCGCGCCCGGCAGCGTTGCGTACAGTGCTTCGAGCGCGGTTCCCGGATCGTCGCGGAACTCTTCGAGCCTCGCCTTGGGCGGCATGCATCCGGCGACCGAGACGCCGTCGTCGTTCGGGAAGAGGTAGGCGACCAGGGGCTCGTGGAGCCACATCAGCGAGGTGCTCGGCCTCGCGAGATCCAGCCCCCGGTAGTGCGCGAAGCAGCCGAATCGGCCGTTCGGCGAGCGCTTGAGCGGCGCCCCGGCCAGCCTGGCCATCGCCGACTCGCGCCCGTCCGCCGCGACCACCAGCCGGGCGCGCAGCGGACCGCTGCGCTCGCCCCTGGTCTCGACGCCGACGATGCGCTCGCCGGAGCGCAGCAACGCGCTCACGCTGACGCCTCGCATCATCGTGACGCCCGGCGTGGCGGCAGCCGCCTTCCTGAGGATCGGATCGAGCTTGCTTCGCCTGAGATTCAGCGCGACCAGCGAACGCCCCCTGGAGTCGACGGCGGGCGGTTCCCCGGTGCGTGCCCAGGGCAGGATCACGTCGATCCGGTTCCGGACCGCCCCCGCGGCCAGGAGCGCATCCTCGACGCCCAGCCTGTGGAGCGTCGGGCCGGCCGACGGCTGGATGAAGTGGGTGCACAGCTGCTTGTAGTCGTCGGGCTCGCGATTGCGCTCGAGCAGGGCCACGTCGAGCCCGGCCTGTCCGAACAGCATGGCCGCGGCGCAGCCTGCAAGGCTCGCGCCGACGATCACGACGTCGAAGTCGGCATCGGATCCGGCGGCCGACGACGCGGATGAGGCAATGAAGGCCGGGTCGCTCACGGTACCTCCCTGGCTGGGCCGGCTGGCTTCGCGCTCGTGGCGAGCGGGTTGCGGCCGGTCGCCGCAGCGCCTCGCCTTCGAGTGACTCGACGGGTCGAGTCGGGAAATGGTACGCCCCCGAAACCGGGCGCGCCAGAGCCGGCGCCCCGGGCGCACAGACCCCTCAGACCCCGTAGCGCTCCCGGTAGGTCTGCACCTGCGGCTTGTACTCGGCCAGCGCCTGGGCCTCGGCGCCGCCCGACTCCAGGAAGGCGAGCAGGTCGGCCAGCGAGGCGATCGCGATCACGGGAATCCCGTAGAGCCGGGCGACGTCCTGCGTGGCCGAGTGCTCGGAGGGCTT
>JAHCAM010000126.1 GCA_019634895.1 Steroidobacteraceae bacterium
TTTTTTTTTAAAAAAAAAAAAAAAAAAAAAAAAAAAGAAAAAAAAAAAAAAAAACAAAAATAAAAAAAAAAAAAAAAAAAATTTAATTCAGAATAAAAAAAAATGTTTTTAACATCAAAAACTGAAATATACTTTTTTAAAATATAAAATTTACTATTTAACAATTAATAATTAAAAACTATAAATAAACTATCTATTATTTTTTTGTATTATTATTATTTTTTATACCAAATTTTTTTGAATTAAATTCTCTACAATACTTTACTGATACAATTTTTTCAACAAATATTCGTATAGTCAAATTTTTTTATCTAGATTATCCAAAAAAACCAAATAAAATAATAGAAACTAATATATGAAATATTACAGTACCTTCAAAAAAAAGTAATTTAAATTTATTCCTGATAAAAATTTAATTATTGAATTAAAATAATCTTTTTTCTTTAACCTCAAAAACTATCTATACAATTGAAGCATTTAATACTTCTATAATTTGACCTGTAATACTTGACTGTCTTAATTTATTATATTTTAATTTTAAATAAAGAATTGTTTTTTCAGCATTTGAAACAGCATTTTCCATTGTTTTAGCTCTAGCCCCATAACTACTCAATTCATTTTCAAAAAAAGCATTTGCTAATAAAATAACTAAATATAAAATAAAAACATAATTCATTTTTTTGAATTTTAAAGAAAAACCAATTTTCTCAAAAAGAGATTTATATTTTCAATAATTTAATCATAAAATTTCGTAAGAAGGAATATCATATTTACCACATTTTTGTATCAATCTATTAACATAAAAATTAAAAAAAATAAAAAATCTATCAAAATCAAAATTAAGAATTTCAAAAGCAAAAAAACTATGAAATCATGGAAATGGAGATTTTGATATATCAAGCCCAGAAACTGTAAATTTTATTAGTTTTTTAAATCTACGTTTCATCAAAATCAATCCAGAAATACCTAAAAAATAAATTTTAAAAGTAAAATTATTATTTTTATTAAAATGTTTTAAAAAAAAAATTACTGATTCCATAACACGACTATTAAGTGAACCACAACAACTTTTATCTGCAGTAATAAAATAAATAAAAAATTTAGTGCAAAAAGAATCTTCTCTTCAATTATAAAAAGATTCTATTTTTTTAAAAAAAAATGAAATAAATGAAACAGATTTTAATTTAATTTCTGTTTCATATTTTGAAATGATAGAGATAGATACTAATTGAATAGTATATGCAATTGATTTAAATTTTTCATATTTTTTTACTTTTAAAATTAAATACCTTGGATTTTTAGATATTTGTTTCAAAATAAAAAACTATTACGAATAAAGATGTAAATTATAAAATAAAAAATACTAGTATATTAAACAATATTATATAAATAAA
>JAHCAM010000127.1 GCA_019634895.1 Steroidobacteraceae bacterium
GCGCGCCGGCCCGCCCGAGCGTCGTTGCGGCACGATCCTGATTCGACTAACCTGCCCGCAATCCTGGCGTACGACCGTCAGCAAGGTAGGCGCCATCTGGCGCAGGCGGCCGGCCCAGGCGGCACTCGGAGTCATGACGGTCAACGTCTGCTCGTCGAGCGAGACGACCGTCATCGGGACACGCGGACATGCCGCGGCGAGCCGGGCCTGCAGCGCCACGAGGCGATCGACGCGGGCGGCCAGGGCGCGGAAACCGGACTCGGTGTCGAGCCAGCTGGTGACGGAACGTGCGGGGGCGGCGGATTTCATCGGTTCGATGCCGGGCCGGTGGGGCCCCGACTCGCGGCAACGGTAGCACGGCGGAGACATCGAATGCAGATCATTCTGGTGCATCCGGGACTCAGGCAGGCCCGCACCATCCACATCGGCCGGCGCACGCTGGTCGGCGCCGCGCTGGCGCTGCTGCTGCTGCTCGCATCGGCCTCGGGCCTGCTGTCGTACGTGACGCTGCGTCACGCGCTGGGTGGCCAGTTTCCGTTCCTCGAACCGTGGTTGCCGCGACTCGAGACCGCGCGCCCGCTGGCCACGCGCGACGAATTCCTGCGCCAGAACATCGACGCGCTGGCCGTCCGGCTCGGCGAGATGCAGGCGCGGCTGGCTCGCCTGGACGCGCTGGGCGAGCGGGTCGCGACGATGGCGGGCCTCAGGCTGGTCGATCTCGGCGTGCTCCCCGCCCCCGGCGGGCGGGGCGGCCCGGCTCCCGCCGACGGGGGGCGTCCGCTGACCCTGGATGAGCTCAGCCGGGCGGTGGATCGCACGGCCGACGAGTTCGCGCAGCAGAACGGCGAGTTGAGCCTCCTCGAATCCGAGTTGCTCTACCGGGAGGTATCGGCCCGGCTGGTGCCGAGCGCGACGCCGCTGGCCGACGCGCTGGTGGGCTCGCGGTTCGGCGCGCGCATCGATCCGTTCACCGGCCGTCGCGTCGCGCACGAGGGACTGGACTTCGCCGCGCCGGTCGGCGCGCCGATCCTGGCCGCTGCAGCGGGCGTGGTCGTGGTGGCCGGCAGGCATCCCGGCTACGGCAACCAGATCGACATCGACCACGGCAACGGCCTGGTGACCCGCTACGGGCACGCGTCGAAGCTCGACGTCGTCGAAGGCGAGATCGTCAAGCAGGGGCAGAAGATCGCCGAGGTCGGCTCGACCGGTCGCTCCACCGGTCCGCACCTGCACTTCGAGGTTCGCGTGGACGGCGTCCCGCGCGACCCGCTGCCGTACCTGCGCGCCGGCATGCGCGCCGGGCCGCGCGATTCCGGTACCCCGCCGCTGGCCCGGGCGCGCTGATCGCGGGCGCGCGGCGCTCGGCGCCGCAGCCCCGGCCAGCCGGGGGC
>JAHCAM010000128.1 GCA_019634895.1 Steroidobacteraceae bacterium
CAGCGCCGTGCTACCGCCGCTGCGCGGGCAGGACGAGATCGAAGTCGAAGGCGGGCGCACCACCGTGCGCGAGGCCGTGCTAGGCCAGACGCTGCCGTTCTCGCTGTGCGGCCTGCCGACGCTCAGCATTCCGGTGGGCCTGGTCGACGGGCTGCCGATGGGCCTGCAGCTGGTCGGGCGCCGTGACGGCGACGCCGCGCTGCTGGCACTGGGGCGGTGGATCGAGGCGGCGGTCGGCGTGACGCCGATGCCGCCGGAGGAGTAGGCGCGGCTCGCGCCGGGGTGCGCGGCCCCGGCAGCCACGGCCGGTCAGCGCGGCGCCATCCGGATCGCGCCGTCGAGCCGGATCGTCTCGCCGTTGAGCATCGTGTTGGCGAAGACGTGCCCGACCATCTGCGCGTATTCCTCGGGGCGCCCGAGCCGCGGGGGAAACGGCACCTGGCGGCCCAGCGACTCCTGCACGTCCTTGGGCATGCCGGCCAGCAGCGGCGTCAGGAACAGGCCGGGGGCGATCGTCACCACGCGCACGCCGTCGCGTGACAGGTCGCGCGCGATCGGCAGCGTCATGCCGACGATGCCGCCCTTCGACGCCGAGTAGGCCGCCTGGCCGATCTGCCCGTCGAACGCCGCCACCGACGCGGTGTTCACGATCACGCCGCGCTCGCCCTCGTCGTTCGGCTCGTTGCGGGTCATGGCCGCGGCGGCGATGCGGATCATGTTGAAGGTGCCGATCAGGTTGATGCCGATCACCTTCGCGAACATGTCGAGCGGGTGCGGCCCTTCCTTGCCGACCGTCTTGGCCGCCGGGCCGATGCCCGCGCAGTTGACCAGGCCGACGAGCTTGCCCAGCGATTGCGCGGCCTCGACCGCGGCCTTCGCGTCGGCCTCGCCGGTGACGTCGCAGCGCACGAACTTCGCGCGCGCGCCGAGCTGCGCGGCGAAGCGCTCGCCGAGCTCGGCGTTGACGTCGGCGATCAGCGCCTTGCCCCCCGCGTCGACGACCATTTTCGCGGTCGCACCGCCCAGCCCGGACGCGCCTCCGGTGATCAGCACCACGTTGTCCGAGATCTTCATCGCTGCCTCCGCTCGCCTGGTCGAAAAACCTCCATTCTAGACAGGCGCGATGGACAGGCGCGACGTGGGCGCCCTAAGATCGGCGCCAACCGTCGGACTCCCCGATCATGGACGCGACCCTCGACTACTGGCGAGCGCTGGTGCGAAGCGACGAATCGCTGCCGCTGTTCGAGGCGGCGCTCGCGATCGCGCAGGACGCCTATCCCGACCTTCCGATGGCCGAGCTGCTGGCGCGCGTCGACGGCTTCGCGCTGACGCTCAGGCGCCGCCTCGAGTCGATCGGGCAGCCCGCGGCG
>JAHCAM010000129.1 GCA_019634895.1 Steroidobacteraceae bacterium
GCACGCGCCTCGCGGTCGATCTCGTTGAGCGCCAGCCCCATCGCGACACGCATGAAGAACGCCTGCGGCAGCTCGATGCGCGTCTCGTCGACGTGCAGGAAATAGCGGTCGTACAGCGTCTGCAGGCCCAGGTAGCCGAACTGCAGGTCACGGTCGGCCACCAGCGCTTCGCCCAGCCGCTTCAGGTCGTACTGCAGCAGCGCCTGGTCGAGCAGCCCGGCGTCGACGCCGCGGCGCACGAAGCGCGGGAAGTACTCGGCGTAGCGGGTCGCCATCCCGGCCTGCGCGACTTCCTCGCCGAGCACCTCGCGGCGCACCGTGTGCAGCAGCAGCCGAGCGGTGACCTGGCTGTAGGCGGGGTCTTTCTCGATCAGCGCGCGAGCCGACAGGATCGCGGACTTGTGCACCTCTTCGATCGGCACCCCGTCGTAGAGGTTCTTGACGGTGTCGCCGAGCACCGGGTCGGTTGCGACGAAGTCGCCCAACCCGACGCAGGCCGAGTCGATCAGCGCCCGCAGCGCCGCGAGGTCGAGCGGCTTGCGAACGCCCGCCTCGACCACGTGCAGCGTGGGCCGCTCGGCCTCGTCGCGCTCGCGCAGCTTCGCGGCGCGCTCCTGGGCACGACGCTCGCGATACAGCACGTAGGCGCGCGCCACCTCGTGCTCGCCCGAACGCATCAGCGCGAGCTCGACGTGGTCCTGGATGTCCTCGATGTGGAACGTCGCGCCACCGGGCTTGCCGCGCAGCAGCGCGCCGACCACCGATTGCGTGAGCTGCTCGACGAGCTCGCGCACGCGCGCCGACGCCGCCCCCTGGCCGCCGTTGACCGCGAGAAAGGCCTTGGTCATCGCGATCGCGATCTTCGACGGCTCGAAGCCGACGACCGCGCCGTTGCGCCGGATGACCTTGTAGTCGGCGTAGGCAGGCGCAGCGACGGCGGCAACCGGATCAGTCGCGCCCGCGTGCGGCAACGGGTTGATCGGGGTCGAATGCGCGTTTTCGGCGACCCATGACATGCGTGCTTCCTCCGGAGAGTCGTTATCGGGGCCCCGCCGCGGCGGAACCAGGGAGAGCCGGGTCGCCGCCGTGCGGGCGATCCGGTCAGGCGATCGTGACCACTAGATATGGGGTCCTGAACCTGTTTCGGCCCAATTCTAGTGGCGCGTCACCGATGCGGCAAGTATGAATTTCGCGACGGCGCAGCGACGCGCGAAATCGCAGTGCACCATCGCGCCGCGATCGAGGCACGCAGTCAGAACGGTCGAACGAGGCCTCTCGTCTCGGGCGACGCGAGCACGCGCGCCCAGTCGAACCGCGGCCCCGGATCGTGCTTGCGT
>JAHCAM010000013.1 GCA_019634895.1 Steroidobacteraceae bacterium
GACTGGCCGGCGGCGGCGATCGATGAGGGCAGGTTGTAGGAGGTCCAGGTGATGGAATTCCCGCGGTGGCAATTCATGTGACCGCTAGCGTCCAGCATGTGCGGGGGCGCGCATGCTGCTCGACATCATCTTGCCAATTGGGTGGGACCGCCGAACTCAGTTCGGCCCACCACCAGACTGAATCTTCGCGACAATCATGAACGCCAGGAGCGGCAAGCCGACAAGCAGCATGTTTGCCGCAATGCGAAAGCCTGTATCGCTTTGCTCGTGTTCGGAAGGACTTCTCGGCAGTCGACCGTGCGTCCTGACGAAGTGGCGATAAAGTAGATTTACACCGCCCCATTGAAGATACGGCGCCATCACCGCAACACCCATCGCATAACGTTCCGAGTGTGTAATGGCAACCGCAACGGCGATCGATAGTGCGATCGGAAGCGAAAGAGCGACGTACCTCGCAAACTGGTCCGTCATGAGACGGTGCAAGAGACGTCCATCCAAGATAAACAGCATGGGCGCTGCCAGGAGGGCGAATTGAATCGCTGGGACCTTGAGCGCCAGGATGAAATTGTCCACAGCTACTGTCCGCCTGGGCGTTCGACGCAAGGGAGTCAATATTTACTCAGTCATTGAGTAAAAATACTCACTAGCTGTGACAGAGACAACCGGCAACCGCCTGACATGAGTCTACCCGGAGTCCTGCGCTTTCGACTCCCTGAAGCGGATCAAGGACTTCAATTCGCCCTACACGACCTTCTGGGAGCTGAATGCGCAGGACGAGCGCGGCCAGCTGATCGACGAGCAGCTCGGCAACGGCGCGCGCATCATCACCGGCTTCGATGCACTGACCGGGCTGATGATCTATCGCCAGGCCGGCACCGCGGCGCCCTATACCAACCGCCAGAATCTCGCCTTCGAGTGGGACCTGAACGGCAATCTCAAGAAGCGCATCGACGTCGGCCAGGCGAACCTGACCGAGGAGTTCTTCTACGATGCGCTGAACCGGCTGGACTATTCGCAGCTGAACGGGGTCACCAATCTCGACCTGACGCTGGATGCGATCGGCAACATCACCGCCAAGACCAGCAGCACGGATCCGGCCGAGAACGTCGGCAGCTATACCTACCACGCGACCAAGAAGCACGCGGTGGTCTCGACCAGCAACGGCTGGAGCTTCGGCTACGACGCCAATGGCAACATGACCTCCTACAAGGGGAATTCCATCACCTGGACCTCCTACAACCTGCCCTCATCGATCGCCGCCGCCGGCCAGTCCAGCCAGTTCTGGTACGGGCCCAACAGGAACCGCTGGAAGCAGCTGGCGAGCTACCCGAGCGGGAGCGAGACCACGATCTACGTGGGCGGGGTGCTGGAGAAGGTCACGGTGCCCACCGGGACCGCCTGGCGGCACTACGTCGGGGCCGGCAGCGCCAAGGTGGTCTATACCCGCTGGAGCACGGGGACGCAGGACACCAAATACCTGACCGCGGATCACCTGAACAGCAGCTCGGTGCTGATGGACTCTTCCGGGAATACGCTGGTCGGGATGAGTTTCGCGGCCTATGGGCGGCGGCGCGGGGCAACTTGGACCGGAGCGCCCTCCTCAGGGGACTGGACCCAGATCAACAACGCCACCCGCCACGGCTATACCGGCCATGAGCACCTGGACAACGTCAACCTGATCCACATGAACGGGCGGGTGTTCGAGCCGGTGCTGGGCAGGTTCCTCTCCGCCGATCCGTTCATGCCCGGTTCCCTCGGCTCGCAGGCGCCGAACCGCTACGCCTACGTCGGCAACCGGCCGCTCAGTCTCACGGATCCGAGCGGGTTTGCGCCACCGAAGCAGGGATTTACGCTCTATTCACCAATCAATGGCATGAGCTACGGCGAAATACTGAGCGGTTACGAGATTCTGAAGGAGATTGGCGACATCATGAGCGACATGATAGCCAAAGTCGGTACTGATCAGGTCCTTTCTGGCCTCGCTGCAAGTAATTCGTCATTTGTCCGAAACCTAGCAAGTGGCATTTCCGGTTCTGGCAATCGAGACGCAGATCGAACAAACCGCGGCCGTGGCTACGCCGTAGATGTCGAATGCGGCGGCGAATACGTAGCATGTGCGGAAACTGGCTCACAGCCTACGTTGTGGACTTATGAGAATGTGCAGCCGAACATTACGAGTGCGTGGGTGCTTGGTGCGCAGTGGCTTACTGGGCTTGGGCAACGCCAACATGTATTTGGCCAGAACGATCCATTGACCGTTCAGTTGAGACAGCATGAATGGATACGGGAAACACGAAACTATATTGCGGAGCAAATCGCAACCGGAGGTAGTCTATCAGGCAGCAGAAACTACTCCGTAGCCGGCGTAGAGGGTGTTTTCAAGTACATAAAGGACTATTCCACACTCCTGACGTTGGGAACTACCGGGAACATCGTTGTCACATACCTCGGAAGTTATAATCTTTATTACCATGTGACCGACATCAATGCAGATGGTACGGCTCGAGTAGATTTCTATGTCTGGAATGCCTCAACACTCAGTTCGGTCACTCATCTGCCAATACTGGGATATACGGAATGGTGGGCAGAGAATGTTTCCTCAGTATTCGCGGACTATAAGCAAGGACCAATGTCCCCAACGGAGCAGCACATTAGCTGGTCGGAAAACATTCCTTGGGGTCCATGATGAGATACAAATGTTCGGTACCTAGTCTCGTCCTCACCATGCTCGGATTAGTTGCATGTGCGCAAGCACCAGACTATGAAGAAGTTGTGGGAGCGTGGTCTGGACCAAAAGGCGCCGAACTATACTTGCACGCAGATGGGACGTTTGTCGTCCGATCGCTTCCTCGCGATGGACTTTTCCCACCAGGTTTCCAACCCAATATTATCGACGGCTCCGGGACTTGGGCCCTGGAAATGGAATCTGGTTATTGGGCCGTCAGATTATCGTTCACACGAATCGCCCAACACAATGCAAGCGTGGCTGTTTCAATTTTGATCGGTCGACAGAGTGATTGCATCTATCTTTATCAATGGGTCCGCGAGGAAGGCGGTCTCCGAAACAAGTTTCAACGAGCCGGCTCCGCTTGCAGCGAGCCAGGTTGACCCGTACCGAGGAACGTGTGCGGTGAACTTGCGCGGCAGATCATTCGAGTCAATGCTTCCTAAAGCGCCGATTCTCGATCCGGACCCGGCGTCCTGGTCTGGAGAGAATGCCCGCGAGGTGAGCTATCGACTTGTTCTTGACGCGCACGACAAGGGCACCGTTCGAGAGACGCGTGAACATGATGCGATCTCGCTGCTCCTTCCTCATGGCCAGCCTCTCACGCCAGGCGCACGGGGATTGCGCCAATTCTTATCCTCTCCGCCCAGATTCTCGGCCCCGTCTCATGCACCGACTCCCCGCGTGAGTCCACCGCGACGGTGACCGGCATGTCCTTGACCTCGAACTCGTAGATCGCCTCCATGCCGAGGTCCTCGAACGCGACCACGCGCGCCTTGCGGATGGCCTTGGAGACGAGGTACGCGGCGCCGCCGATGGCGATGAGGTACGCGGCCTGGTGCTTGCGGATCGCCTCGATCGCGACCGGCCCGCGCTCGGCCTTGCCGATCATCGCGTAGAGGCCGGTCTTCTCCAGCATGAAGTCGGTGAACTTGTCCATGCGCGTCGCGGTCGTCGGCCCCGCGGGGCCGACGGCCTCGCCGCGCACCGCGTCCACCGGCCCGACGTAGTAGATCACGCGGCCTTTCAGGTCGACGCCCTCCGGCAGGCCCTGACCGGACTTGATCAGGTCGGCGAGCCGCTTGTGCGCCGCGTCGCGCCCGGTGAGCATCCGGCCGGACAGCAGCAGCGTCTGCCCGGGCTTCCACGACGCCACTTCCTCGCGCGTGAGGGTGTCCAGGTTCACGCGCCTCGAGGTCTTCACGTCCGGCGCCCAGTGCACGTCGGGCCAGGCCGACAGCGGCGGCGGCTCGCAGTAGGCCGGGCCCGAGCCGTCGAGCACGAAATGCGCGTGCCGCGTCGCCGCGCAGTTGGGGATCATCGCCACGGGCTTGGACGCTGCGTGGGTCGGGAACATCGCGATCTTCACGTCCAGCACGGTGGTGAGGCCGCCCAGCCCCTGGGCACCGATGCCCAGCGCGTTGACCTTCTCGTAGAGTTCGATGCGCAACGCTTCGACCTTGTTCGACGGCCCGCGGGCGAGCAGGTCGAGCATGTCGATCGGCTGCATCAGCGCCTCCTTCGCAAGCACCATCGCCTTGTCGGCGGTGCCGCCGACGCCGATGCCGAGCATGCCGGGCGGGCACCAGCCGGCGCCCATGTGCGGCACCGTCTCGAGCACCCAGTCGACGATGGAATCGGAGGGATTCAGCATCGCCAGCATGGACTTGTTCTCGGAGCCGCCGCCCTTGGCGGCGACCGTGACTTCCACGCGGTTGCCGGGCACCAGCTCGACGTGCACGACCGCGGGCGCGTTGTCGCCGGTGTTCTTGCGGGTGAACAGCGGGTCGGCGACGATCGAGGGCCGCAGCCGGTTGCCCTCGTCCATGTAGCCGCGGCGCACGCCTTCGTCGACGAGCTCCTGCAGGCTGCGGTGCGTGTCCCAGCGCACGTCCATGCCGGCCTTGATGAAGACGTTGACGATGCCGGTGTCCTGGCAGATCGGGCGGTGGCCCTCGGCGCACAGGCGCGAATTCGTGAGGATCTGGGCGATGGCGTCCTTCGCGGCGGGCGACTGCTCGCGCTCGTACGCGCGGCCGAGGTGCGCGATGTAGTCGGCGGGATGGTAGTAGGAAATGAACTGCAGCGCGTCGGCGACGCTCTGCACGAAATCGGCTTCGCGGATCACCGGGGCCGCCATGGCCCCATCATATCACCGCAGGAAGGCCGCCCCGCGGGTCAGGAAGGTGTAGTCGCCCTCGATCGCCATGAAGGCGATCAGCACCAGCAGGCACAGCGGCGGCACCAGGATCGCGAGCTTGAGCGCGAGACGCTCCCAGGCCATGTGCATGAAGATCGCGACGATGAAACCGGCCTTCAGCAGCATGAAGACGATGATCAGCGACCAGCGCAGGTAACCCTGCACATGGTAGTAGTCCACCATGTACGAGAAGGTGCTGAGCACGAACAGCAGCACCCAGATCCACAGGTAGATCGTGAGCGGGTGCTGCTGGCCTTCTTTGGCGTGGTCGCTCATGGGGCCCTACCAGAGATAGAAGAACGCGAAGATGAACACCCAGACGAGGTCCACGAAGTGCCAGTACAGGCCCGCGACCTCGACGGTCTCGTAGCTGCCGCGCTTGTCGTAGAAGCCGCTGTGCACGCGCCTGGCAGTGACCAGCAGGTAGATGACGCCCGCGGTCACGTGGCAGCCGTGGAAGCCGGTGATCATGAAGAACGAGGCGCCGAACTGCGGCGCGCCCCAGGGATTCTCCCAGGGCCGCACGCCGTCCATGATCAGCTTGGTCCACTCGAAGGCCTGCATGCCGACGAACATGGCGCCGAGCGCGGCGGTCGCGACCAGCAGCATCACCGTGCGGCGCCTGTCGCGGCGGTAGCCGTAGTTCACGGCCAGTGCCATGGTGCCGCTCGAGGTGATCAGCACGAAGGTCATGATCGCGATCAGGATCATCGGGATGTCCTGACCGAACATGTGCAGCGCGAACACCTCGCTCGGGTACGGCCACGGCTCGGTCGTGGAAATCCGCACGTTCATGTAGGCCGTGAGGAAGCAGGTGAAGATGAAGGTGTCGGAGAGCAGGAAGATCCACATCATCGCCTTGCCCCAGGGCACGGGGAAGGCCTGCTTGTCGGCGGCGAAATCCCCGACCACCTGCTGCAGCGGGCTCAGGGCGGCGGCTTGGGCATCGTGGGCCATCGGTGGAGCTTCCTCTTACAGGAACAGCAGCACGCCGAACACGGCGAGCCAGACCAGCAGCAGGAAATGCCAGTAGGTGGCGCACAGCGACAGGCTCTGGCGCAGGTCGATGATCTCGGCGCCGGCGCCGAAGCGCCTCGCGGTGCGGGCGAGCACGTAGAGGCCGCCGATGAGGTGCAGTCCGTGCACGGTCGTCAGCACGTAGAAGAACGCGATCGCAGGGCTGCCCTGCAGGAAGTAGAGCGAAGGGCCGACCGCCTGCCAGGTCATCACCTGGCCCGCGAGGAAGCCGAGCGTGAGCAGGCCGCCGGCCAGCAGCGCATTGCGGGAAGCCTCGCGCCGGCCGCGCGAGGCGAGGCTGCTCGCGAACTGCATGGCCACGCTCGCGCCCAGCAGCACCAGCGTGTTGTACCAGGCGAGGTTCGGGATCGTGAGGTGACACCAGCCGAGGCCGTGGTGCATGCGCATCGCGTAGGCGGAGATGAACAGGCTGAACAGCGAAGTCACCACGGCCATGAACACCCACAGGCCGATGCGCGCGGGCGGCCACTTGAAGGCGCCGACGTCGCCCGCCGTCTCGCCCTGCCACGGCTTCGCCGTGAGCCGGCTCGCGACCACGAACCAGACCAGGACGCCGGTGGCCAGCGCGATGAAGATCGCGGTGTTGCTCAATGCTTCTTACCGTGGTCGCGGCCGGCGCCGAGCTTCGGGTCCACCGGCACGTTCTGCGGGATGAAGTCATCCGGCGCGCCGGGCACGCTGTAGTCGTAGGCCCAGCGGTGCACCTCGGGCAGCCGCGGCCCCCAGTTGCCGTGCTTCGGCGGCGTGTCCGGCGTCTGCCACTCGAGCGTGGTGGCCTTCCAGGGGTTCGGCGGCGCCTTCGCGCCCTTCCTGAGGCTCGCGATCATGTTGTAGAGGAAGATGACCACCGAGCCGGCGACCACCAGCGCCGCGATCGTGATGGCGGCATTCACCGTGTGCACGGACTGCGGCAGGAACTCGGTGTCGCCGAGGGCGTAGTAACGGCGCGGCACGCCGAGGATGCCCAGGTAGTGCATCGGCAGGTAGATCGCGTAGGTGCCGAGGAAGGTCAGCCAGAAGTGCACCTTGCCGAGCGTCTCGTCGTACATGCGCCCGGTGATCTTCGGGTACCAGTGGTAGATCGCGCCGAACACCACCAGGATGGGCGACACGCCCATGACCATGTGGAAGTGGCCGACCACGAAGTAGGTGTCGGACAGCGGCAGGTCCACGGTCACGTTGCCGAGGAACAGGCCGGTCAGGCCGCCGTGGATGAAGGTGAAGATGAAGCCGATCGCGAACAGCATCGGCACGGTCAGGTGGATGTCGCCCTTCCACAGCGTCAGCACCCAGTTGTAGACCTTGATCGCGGTCGGCACGGCGATGATCAGCGTGGTGGTCGCGAAGAAGAACCCGAAGTAGGGGTTCATGCCGGACACGTACATGTGGTGCGCCCACACCACGAACGACAGGCCGCCGATCGCGAGGATGGCCCAGACCATCATGCGGTAGCCGAAGATGTTCTTGCGCGCGTGCGTCGAGAGCAGGTCGGAGACGATGCCGAAGGCGGGCAGCGCGACGATGTACACCTCCGGGTGGCCGAAGAACCAGAACAGGTGCTGGAACAGCAGCGGGCTGCCGCCGTCGTGCGCCGGGCCCTCGCCCATGGAGTTCAGCGCCGGCATGAAGAAGCTGGTGCCGAGCGTGCCGTCGAGCGTCATCATGATCGCGGAGACGAACAGGGCAGGGAACGCGAGCAGGCCGAGGATCGTCGCCATGAAGATGCCCCAGACCGAGAGCGGCATGCGCATCAGCGTCATGCCCCTGCAGCGGGCCTGCAGCACCGTGGTGACGTAGTTGAGGCCGCCCATGGTGAAGGCGACGATGAAGATGCCGAGCGAGACCAGCATCAGGATGATGCCCCAGCCGGATCCCGGCGTGCCGGGCAGCACCGCCTGCGGCGGATAGAGCGTCCAGCCGGCGCCGGTCGGGCCGCCGGGCACGAAGAAGCTCGCGAGCAGCACGACGACGGCCAGCAGGTACACCCAGAAGCTCAGCATGTTCATGTACGGGAACACCATGTCCCGCGCGCCGCACATCAGCGGGATCAGGTAGTTGCCGAAGCCGCCGAGGAACAGCGCGGTCAGCAGGTAGATCACCATGATCATGCCGTGCATGGTGATGAACTGGTAATAGCTGTTCGGGTCGACGAAGTGGAACTGGTCCGGGAAGCCGAGCTGCAGGCGCATCAGGCCCGACAGCACCAGCGCGATGAGGCCGACGAAGATCGCGACGATGGAATACTGGATCGCGATGACCTTGTGGTCCTGGCTCCAGATGTACTTCTCGATGAAGGTGTGCGGATCGTGGATCGGGGCGTCACGATCGGCGATTGCCACGTAAGCCATCAGTTCCCCCTCGCGGACGCCACCGCGGTGCGCGCCGGCCCGGGATCGAGCGTGTTGATGTAGGCGACGATGTCCGCGATCGCCTTGTCGTCCTTCAGCATGTCGGAGACGGTCGCCATCTGCCAGCCGTAGAAGTCCTGCCGGTGCGTGCCGCGCACGCGCTCGCGGAAGTTCTGCAGCTGCCGCACCAGGTACCAGTCGGACATCTCGGCGAGCCGCGGCGCGTTCAGCGCCCAGATCCCCTCGCCCTGCCTGCCGTGGCAGGAGGCGCAGGTCGTGTACAGCCTGCGGCCGCGTTTCGCGTCGCCGGTCACGGTCGCCTGCGGCTCATGGCCGGGCAGCGTCTCGACGTAGGCGGCGAGGTTGCGGATCGCGGTGTCGTCGGGAAGCATGGACGCGAACGGCCGCATCTGCGCGCCGAAGGTGTCGCTCTGGTGCGTGCCGCGCAGGCCGTTGCGGAAGGCGTGCAGCTGGCGGCGCACGTACCAGGCTTCCTGCCCGGCGAGGCGCGGCGCATTGAGCGCCGGGTTGCCCTCGCCGGACGGGCCGTGGCAGGCCATGCAGGTCGCGTACTGCGCCGCGCCCGCGGCCGGGTCCGCGGCGGCGACCGCCTGCGTGTCGGCGAAGGTCGGCTGTGCCGCGAGCCAGGACTCGAACTCGTCCCGTGGCGTCACCACCACGCGCCCGCGCATCGCGAAGTGGCCGACGCCGCACAGCTCCTCGCACAGCACTTCGTAGCTGCCGACCTCGGTCGGCGTGAACCACATGTGGGTGATCATGCCGGGCACCAGGTCCATCTTCACGCGGAACTGAGCGACCGTGAAGTTGTGCAGGACGTCCTTGGCGCGCAGCAGCAGTTTCACCGGCTCGCCCACCGGCAGGCGCAGCTCCGGGCTCGCAATCAGCCGGTCGTCGCGGCCCTTGGGATCGTCGTGGTCGAGGCCGAAGGGGTTTTCAGGCGTGACCAGCGCGGCCGAGGTCGCGCCGAACTCGCCATCCGCGCCGGGGAACCGGTAGCTCCAGTGCCACTGCTGGCCGACGGCCTCCACGACCGACGCCTCTTCGGGAACCGACACGAACTTGCCCCAGACGAACAGGCCGGGCGCGAGCATGGCGGCGACGCCGACGGAAGTCACGATCGTGAGCCACCACTCCAGCTTCTTGTTCTCGGGTTCGTAATCCGCCTTCAGGCCCTTGCGGTGGCGGTAGCGCCAGACCACCCAGGCCAGGAACAGGTTGACGGCCACGAACACGATGCCCGTGACCCAGAAGGTCAGGATCACGGTGTCGTCCATGGTGGTCCAGTTCGACGCGATCGGCGTGAACCACCAGGGACTGGCAAAGTGGAAGATGATCGAACCGACGACGAGGAGTACGAGAACGACAGCGATCGCCATCGGCGGGCCCCCTGTTTACGCGCGGACCCGATCGCCGGCGGCCCGGCGGCGGCGCACCGTCGTGAACGGATTGACGAAATGACTGTCCACGCCGGCGAACTCCGCCTCCGGATGCCGGCGGCTCATCATGTGCCGCACCGCGGCCTCCTGGTCCTTGCGCGCGTAGATCAGGATCAGGAACCTGCCGGCCTCGATGTCGTCGTGAAAACGCTCGAGCTTCTTGTTCTCTTTCTCGACGCCGATCAGCCCGCCTTCCCAGGCGCCGAACAGCGTCGCGACGACTGTGAGCGCGACGTACACGAACCACGGGATGTTCTGGAACGGGCCGAAGTTGTCGAGCAGGATGCAGCCGACGACGCCGGCGAACAGGCCGATCGCCGCGCCGATGAAGCCCTCGCGGACGACGTCGAGCGTCTCGAGGTAGTTGCCGGCGTGGATGTGCCGCTTCTTGAGCCCCGACTCGTCCTTGGCGATCACGTGCACGAAGAAGTCGTCGATGCCGACGTCGTGCAGGTCATCGGAAACCCGGGAGGTGCTCTCGAGTTCGGGTGCGACGTAATACAGACATTTCATCTGTGGATCCCCCCGCAGCGCCCGAGTCTTGCACAACCCCCCGGGCATTGGAAGCCTGCGGGCGGGCGGCCCGGGGTCGAAGGCGCGGGATTCAGGGCGTTCTCGGCTTCGCCAGCAGCCATTCGAGCGCCAGGGCCTCGTCCGTGAAAACGCGCAGCAATGCGCCCCGGTTCGTGGCCACGATCTCGCCGAAGCGCTGCGGATGCACGATCGGCTCGTGGCCCAGCAGCGCCAGGCGGATGCGCGGCGAGACGCTTGACTGGAGCTGCGCGACCTTGACGGCCTGGTCGTAGCGTTCCGACATCGTCGGCGCCGGACCTGCGACCTGGCGGACGTCGATCAACGCTGCCGTGCGGCCGGATCGCGACGCGGCCATCAGCGCCTCCCTGGCGACGTTAAGCTGCGCGCCGGGATAGTAGGCGCCGACGCACACGAGCTCGACGTGCCCCGGGTGTTCGCGCACCTCGCAGCGGATGTTGCCGGCGGATCCCTCGCCCTGACCCGTCATCTTCCCGGCGCTTCAGCCGGCCGCCGGCCACAGCCAGCCGAACGCGCCGCCGGTGAGCAAGGCGTAGATCAGGCCGTCGAGCGTCAGCTTGAGCGTGGTGGACCAGGGCCGGCTGTACCAGATCGATTGCTGCCAGAGGGCGACGGCGTAGGCGATGAAGGCGGTCGCGCCCGCGACGCGGAACACGGTCAGGTAATCGGCGCCCGGCTCCAGCGTGCGGCTGGCGACATAGGCGGCGAGGACGCCGACGACGATGCAGTAGACGAACCATTGCCCGAGCGACTTGCCCATCGAGACCGGGCCGTTCGGCAGCACGGTCATGAGGATCACCGGGCCGCGCTTCAGCTTGTCGACGAACTCCGGTGACTTCATCGCCTTCATGTCGGCCGCGCGCGGCAGCATGTACTCGCCGGGCCTGATCGCGAACGGGCGCAGCGCGTCCATGATGCGGTCCTGGTCCGGCGGGGCCGGGCACTCGCCGCGGTGCCAGAGCGGCGCCATGTGGATGATGGAACTCGCGACGAAGACGATGACCGCGGCGACGAGGATCGGCAGCCAGAGTGCGGCGATGGTGGTCATGGGTACCTCCTGTGGACCGCGATCATAGTCCCGTCAGCTGCGCCCGGGTATCCAGTTCGTGCCCCTTGCGGCCCCCGCGCACCAGCGCGCCCTGGCCGAGGCTGCTTTCCACCATGACCCGGGCCATGTCCACGGCGCGGCAGGCCAGCGCCGCCGCGCCCTCGTGCAGCGACTTCGAGTCGCGCACGTACTGCTCGTTGTTCTCCATGTCCTCGGCGCTCCAGCCGCGCGAATGGGCGACGAACGGGAACTGCGGGAACTGGCAGCCGAGTTCGGCGAAGAAGGTCAGCATCTGGCCGGCCACCGCCTGCACGTTGTCCTGGCCGCCGGTGATGACCAGCGCCACGACCTTGTTGCGCATCAGGTGGCGGTTGGCGACCGTCTCCTGGTTCTGGATGCAGTTCATGCGCTCGATCATCTTGTAGTAGAGGCTGCTGGCGCCGCCCCAGCGGATCGGCGTGGCGATGATGAGCACGTCGGCCCAGTGCACGACGCCCTCGTACACGCGGTCCATCTGGTCCTTGGGATCCATCTGCGTGATGGAGCAGGGCCAGGTGCAGGCGCGCGCCGCCTTCGAGTAATAGCCCTCGCAGGCGCGGAAGGCGAGCTCGCGCAGCGCGATGAACCGCGTATCGCATTCGCCGTCCTTGCGCGCGCGCGCGGCGGCGAGCGCGTGCAGCAGCAGGTCCTCGGAGGTGCTGTAGCGCGGCTGGCCCGCGGTCATCGAGGTGGTCGAGATGCCGAGCACGCGGATCGGGCCCGGCTCGCGCTTCGGGTCGCGCGCCAGCGGATGCGGCTTGTGCGGAAGGCGGTTGCGCTTGCTGCGCGGCTTGGCGGCCAGCAGCACCCGGCCGTTCTCGACCTTCACGTCGTGCGCGGGCACGCGGTCGTCCTCGTAGCCGGGCTCGCCCTCGCCGGTCTGCCAGTGGAACTTGTAGTAATGCCAGGGGCAGACCACGTAGTCGCCGTCGAGGTGTCCCTTGCCGAGCGGACCGCCGACGTGGTTGCAGGACCCGGAGATCGCGCCGAAGCGCCCGTCCCTGAAGGAGAGGGCGATGCGCCGCTCGCCGGCGCGCAGTTCCTGCAGCGGCTTCTTCGCCAGTTCCTCGGCGGCGCCGAGGTCGATCCATTCCTCGCTCACTTGCCTTCCTTTCCGCGCAGTTCCCTGCGCACGACGAGCTTGAGGCCCGACCAGACGTCGGAAACGGCGCAGACCTTCACGTCCACGTAGCCGAGCGGCAGCGCGAGCTCGCGGATCGTGTCCTCGGTCACGTCGGTCGGCAGCTTCGCCGACTTCTTCGGCCAGGACACCCACAGCGGGATGTCATCGCCCAGCTGCCTGCGATACGACTTCAGCGCCGCCGCCAGTTCCGCGCGGCGGGTCGTGAAGTGGTGCACGAGGCCGGCCGCGACGCGTCCCGCCGCGATGCGGGCGCCGCCGGGCAGCGGCGCCAGCAGTTGCCGGTAGTCCTTCGGCGCGTTCACCGCGCGCACCGCCATGCCCGGCTGGATGCCGAGCTTGGCGGCGAGCGGCGTGCCCGAATAGCCCGCCATGCCCGCGATGTCAGCCGGCGGCCTTGTCGCGGTACAGGAAGGCGGTCACGCAGCCCAGGATCAGCACGACGATGGTGTCGTAGGCGATCTGCCGCAGCGCGAGCACGCCCGGCATCGGCTGCACCGTGTAGTAGATGAGGTAGACCGGAACCACGGCGAGCAGCGCCACGGCGAGGCCGAAGCGCAGGCCCTGCCCGAGCCAGGGCTTCGCTTCCCGGCCGCGCGCGTAGATCCACACGAAGGCGCCGGCCATGAGCAGGTGCGCGACGATCATCCAGACGAAGTACTGCTGCTGCTCCTCGACGGGCCGCATCAGGCCCGTCGCCGTGTACTCATCGGCCAGCAGCTGGCCGTGCACGACGAAGCCGGCCGCCATCCACAGGATGAAGAGCAGGAGCCAGGCGATCAGGAATTTCGCGTTCATTCTTTGTCCCCTTCGGGCCGGCCGGACGGGCGGCCCCCGGCGCCGATCTTACGCCTGCAAGCCGCCGCCGATCAGCACCGAGGTCATGGACAGGGAGCCGATCACCCCGGCATTGAAGAATACGAGGGGTTCCCCCTCCTGCTGCAGGGCGAGCGCGTACAGCAGCGGGTAATAATGTTCGGGCGTGGGCACCGCCAGCCGCATGTCGGGCCCCAGGCTTCCGGGGTCCATCAAGGCGGCGTGGTCGCCCGCCGAAATGCGCCTTTGCAGTTCCTCGTCGCAGGCTTCCGCCCAGGCCTGCGGCTTCGGGTCGTGGAACCGGAACAGGCCCAGGTTGTGCACCATGTTGCCGCTCGCAAGCACCAGCACGTCCTGGTCGCGAAGCGGCGCCAGCTGCCGGCCAATGGCGTAGTGGTGCGGCCCGGGCCGGCCGGTGTCCATGCCGAGCTGGACGACCGGGATGTCGGCGGCGGGGTACATCGCGACCAGCACGCTCCAGGCGCCGTGGTCCAGGCCGCGGGCGGGGTCCTGCTGCACGCGCTCGCTGGTGACGAGGGCCGCCACGCGCTCGGCGAGCCAGGGCGCGCCCGGCGCCGGGTAGCGCACGTCGAACAGCGCCTTCGGGAATCCGTAGAAGTCGTGAATGGTCGGCGGATGCGCGCTGGCGGTGACCCAGGCGCCCTGGGTCTCCCAGTGCGCGGAGACGCAGAGGATGGCGACGGGCTTCGGCAGCCGCCGCGCGATGTCCTGCCAGCCGCGGAAGTACTCGTTCCGCTCGATGGCGTTCATCGGATTGCCGTGCCCGACGAACAGCGCCGGCATCCTCATGGGCGCCCCGGCGGCCCGATGAGATCCCACCTGTTGCCGTAGAGGTCCAGGAATACGGCGACGGTGCCGTAGGCCTCGTGCCGCGGCTGCTCCGTGAAGCGCACGCCGGCTGCCTGCAGCCGCGCATGGTCGGCGCGGAAGTCGTCCGTGTGCAGGAACAGGAACACGCGCCCGCCGGACTGGTTGCCGACGGCGAGGCGCTGCTCCGGCGTCGCCGCGCGCGCGAGCAGCAGCGCGAAGTCCGATCCCGCGGGCGCCACGCGCACCCAGCGCTTGCCGGCCTCGCGCGGCTCGTCCTCGAGCAGCCCGAACCCGAGCACGCCGGTGTAGAAGGCGATTGCCTCGTCGTAATCGCGCACCAGCAGCGCGACCTGCAGGATCCGCCTGCGCGGCAGGCCTGCGCCCGTCATTTCAGCCGGCTGGCGGCGCCACGCGCGGCGCCCAGATCGAGCGGTACACCTTCCAGCTGCCGTTCCTCTGCCGGCGCAGCACGCGCATCACGTGGTACTCCGACTCGACGATGCGGCCGGTCGCGATCTCCCGGGTGGCGCCGCGGATCGCGCCCCACTCGACGGCAAACCGGCCGAACACCTTGACCTCCTCGAAGTCGAGGCGGTAGCTGATCACCTCGTGCGTCTTCGGCCCGGCGGCCATGCGCTCGAAGGCGACGTCGAACTCCTTGGCGCCGCGCTGCGGCGCGCCGCCGGGCGGGAACATGACCGCCTCGTCGTCCACCAGCGCCCGCAGCGCGCGGAAGTCGCCGGCGGCCGAGGCGCGCATGTCGCGCCGGTGCAGCCGTTCGATCGCCTTGAGGCTCGATTTCTTCATGGCCGTTGCACCGCGAGCCGCAGCCCGAGCGCGACCAGGATGGTGCCGCAGGCGGCGTCGGTCCACCGCCGCCAGGCCGGGCGCAGGAACACGGTGCGCGACTGCGCGACGACGAGCGCGACTCCGCCGAGCCAGAGCATGCCCTGGACGTAGTGGATCGCGGTCAGCAGCAGGTACTTGAGCATCACGGCGTCGCCGGGTCCGATGAACTGCGGCACCAGCGCGAGGTAGAACACGACGACCTTGGGATTGAGCACGTTGGTCAGCAGGCCCTCCCGGAACGACTGCGCGCGCGACACGGCCGCCGCGCCGGCGCCGTGCGCGGCCGGTGCCGGCGCGCCCGCCGCCGCGGCGCGCAGCGACCTGATGCCGAGCCAGACCAGGTAACAGGCGCCCGCGACCTTCATCACCGTGAATGCGGTCGCCGAGTACATCAGCACGGCCGACACGCCGAGCGCGGAGAGGAGCGCATGCACGAACAGTCCGGAGCAGATGCCGGCCACCGTCAGCAGCCCGTCCCTTCCGCCGCCGCGCAGCGCGTTGCGCACCACCAGCATCGTATCGGGACCCGGCGACATCGTCATGAGCGCGGCCACCAGCGTGAAGGCGAGCACCTGCGGATCAATCATGGCCGGCAGCCCCGCCCTCGAGGGCGAGCGTGCGCCCGCGCCCGGTCGCCAGCGCGCGCTCGTAGACGGCCGCCGCCGAGGCGACGTCCTGGAGCGCCGTGCCGGTGCTGTCGAACACGAAGATCTCCTCCGGGGAGGACCGTCCGGGCCGCTGCCCGGCGATCAGCTCGCCAAGTTCGGCGTGGACGTCCCCGATGCCCATCATTCCCGCGGCGAGGGCATGCTGCAACTCTCCCATGTGGGCGGCCTGCGCCGTGAGGTCGGTGACCACGCGCGCCATGGCGAGCACGCGCGGGGCGAGCTCCTGCTTGCCCTCGCTGTCGGCACCGACCGCCGCGATGAACTGGCCGGGCCGGATGTCGTCCTCGCGGACGACGACCTGCCGTCCGGGGGTGCAGGTGACGGCGACGTCCGCATGCGGCAGCGCCTCGCCGGCGGATTCCACCGGCTCGATGTCGATGCCGGTGGCCGCGAACTCCCCGATGAATGCCGCGACCCGGGCCGGGTCGCGATCGCAGGCATAGACGTGCCCGATCCGGCGGACGGCGAGCAGGGCACGCAGGTGCGCGCGGCCCTGGATGCCGCAGCCGCAGACCAGCAGCGTCCTGGCGTCCGGCAGCGCCAGGTGGCGCGCGGCGATCGCGGAGGCCGCCGCCGTGCGAAGCGTCGTGATCTCGATCGAGTCCAGCAGCGCGAGCGGCCGTCCGTCCGCGGCGTCGAACAGGCCGATCATGCCCTGGACGGTGGGCAGGCCGCTGCGGTCCGGGTTGCCGGGGAAGTTCGCGTTGATCTTGGCGGCGTAGTAGCCGGGAGCGGGGCCGAGCACCGCGGTCTTGACGTGGAAACCGCCGCCCGGCACAGGCGTGGCAAGCGTGCCGGGCGCGGCCGGGAGAGCGCCCTCGGCATGGGCGCGAAAGGCCCCCTCGACCGCCGCGATGCAGTCCGCCATCGGCAGCAGTGCCGCGACGTCCTGGCGATCGAGGAGCAGCATGGCGGGCTCAGGCCTTGAGGCAGATCCGGTAGCGGAAGCAGTCCGTCGCATGGTCGTTGACGATGCCGACCGCCTGCATGAAAGCGTAGCAGATCGTGGTGCCGACGAAGCGGAACCCGCGGCGCTTCAGCTCGCGGGACAGGCGGTCCGAAAGCCCCGTGCGCGCCGGGACCTGCCGATGGCTGCGCCGAAGGTTCACGATCGGCCGGCCGCCGACGAACTCCCACAGCCAGCGATCGAAACTTCCGGCCTCGCGCTGGATCGCCAGGAACGCGGCGGCGTTCGTCACCGTGCTGCCGATCTTGAGCCGGTTGCGCACGATGCCCTCGTCCGTCAGCAGGCGGCGCCGGCGCGCGGCCGTGAAGCGCGCGACCTTCGCGGGGTCGAAGCCGGCGAAGGCGCGGCGATAGCCCTCGCGCTTCTTCAGGATCGTCTCCCAGCTCAGCCCCGCCTGCGCACCTTCGAGGACCAGGAACTCGAACAGCACGCGGTCGTCGTGCACCGGCACGCCCCACTCGCTGTCGTGGTAGGCGATGGACAGCGGCGTCGTGGCCCAGGCACAGCGCTTCATGGCTCGTTCACGAACAGGCGGACCTCCGCGGCGTCCTCCGCGAGCCGCATCATGCGCTCGAAACGGAAGCCGAGCCTGCCGAGCAGCCGGATCGACGGATCGTTGTCGGGCGAGGTGATGGCGAGGACCCGCCCGAGCCCGAGCCGCCGCCGCGCATCGCGCATGACGGCCGCCGCGGCCTCGAGGGCGTAGCCCTGCGACCAGTATGCGGGCAGCAGCGAGAAGCCGAGGTCGGGCTCGGGCAGTGCATCGCGCCTGAGCACGCCGCAGATGCCGATCGGCGTGCCGTCCTCGCGCAGGCCGACGCGCAGCAGGCCGTAGCCGTGCTGCGCGTACATCGCCACCGGGCCGTCCTGGATGTAGCGCCGGGCATCCTCGACCGTGCGCACGCCGCGGTCGCCGATGTAGCGCAGGAACGAGGGCTCGTTGAGCAATCCGCGGATGAACTCCGCGTCGGCGTCCGACAGTCCGGTCAGCGCGAGGCGCGGCGTGTCAATCCGCACGGGCCCCGCCGAAAGTCCAGGGCGGAATCCGGCCCCGCGGCGGGCGGCCCATCAGGCGGTGACGACGCCGAACAGCCGGCCGACCGCGGCCGTCAGCAGCATGGCGAGTGCGCTCCAGAAGGTCACGCGCAGCGCGCCGATGAGCGGCCGGGCGCGCCCCGCGCGCGCGGCGACGGCGCCGAGCATCGCCAGGAATACCAGCGACAGCCCGGCGACGACCGGGACCGTGCGCTCGGACGGGACCACGAATGCGGTCAGGAGCGGCAGCGCCGCGCCGGTGGCGAATGCAGCCGCGGAGGCGAGCGCGGCCTGTACCGGGCGGGCGCGCATCACCTCGGATATGCCGAGCTCGTCGCGGGCGTGCGCGCCGAGCGCATCCTTCTCCATCAGCTGGGTCGCCACCTGCGCCGCGAGCGACGGATCGAGCCCGCGGCCGACGTAGATCGCGGCGAGCTCGCGGTGCTCGGCCTCGACGTCGTCCTGCAGCTCCTTGCGCTCGCGCGCGAGGTCGGAGCGTTCGACGTCGGCCTGCGAGCTCACCGAGACGTACTCGCCGGCGGCCATGGACATCGCCCCGGCCACCAGTCCGGCGAGGCCCGCGGTCAGCACGGCGCCGCGGCCGGCGCCGGCTTCCGCCATGCCGATCAGCAGGCTGGCGGTCGAGACGATGCCGTCGTTGGCGCCGAGCACGGCCGCGCGCAGCCAGCCGGCCCGGCTCGTGCCATGCCATTCGCCGTGACGCAAGCGCTCAACCCGTCATTTCTGGTTCACGGCGTAGCGCCCGCCGCCGATCAGCGCTAGCGCGATCGCCGACAGCAGGAACATGTACTGCTTCTCGATCGCGAAGCCGCCGGACTTGGTGATGACGAACAGCTCTTCCCAGTGCGCGAGCCCGATCGCGAACAGCATGTTGACGGCGATCAGCCAGGCGCCGACGCGCGTGTAGAAGCCGGCGATGACCAGCGCCGGGGCGAGCAGCTCGCCGACGTAGACGCCGTACTTGAAGAAGGCCGGCAGGCCGCTGGACTCCAGCATCGGGCCGAGCCAGTCGATGCCGTTGACGATCTTGCCGATGCCGTGCATCAGGATCAGGACGCCGAGCGCCACTCGCAGGATGAGTTTGCCGCTGTCCTCGTTCATGTCGGGGCCTCCGCCGGGTCCGGATGGGTGACGCCGGACAGCATACGTCGCCGGGTGGAAACTGCCAAAAGAAGCGCGGCGCGTGCGCTCAGCCGGTCTTGCGGCCCATCAGCAGCAGGATGACGCCGAGCGCGACCGCGCCGCCGGCGGCCCACTTCGGCACCTCGATCCGCTCTTTCTCCTTGAGCGACAGCTCGATGCCGGCAATGCTGGCTTCGTGCTCTTCCTTGGTATAGCTGAACTCGCCCTTGGCGAGGCCGAAGCCGCCCGCGGCGATCAGGACGACGCCGGCGACGGGCAGGACCCAGTTCTTCATGGCTTGCCGCCTCCCTTGGCGATATCTTCCGCCACCTTGCGATAGGCCTCGCGAAACGGCAAGCCCTCCCTGGCGGCCAGTTCGTTGGCGCGTTCCGCGGCGTGGATCGACGGGTCGAGGCGGATGTTCGCCGGCACGAAGTGCAGTCCTTCGAGCGCTGCCGGCAGGATCGCGAGCGCCCCGGCACAGCAATCGATGCCCCGGAACAGCGGCGCCTTGATGAGCTGCAGGTCGCGCTGGTAACCGGACGGCAGGCGCGCGAAGACGGCGAGTGCCTCGACCAGGCAGGCGAGCGCGGTCGCCGAGCGGCCGCGGACCAGCTCGAAGACGTCGGGATTTCGCTTCTGCGGCATGATCGAGGAACCCGTCGTCATGGCGTCCGGCAGCCCGACGAAGGCGAACTCGCGCGTGAAGAAGAGCAGCACGTCGGCCGCCAGCCGGCCGAGGTCCTGCATCAGCAGCGTGATCTCGAACAGGACCTGCGACTCCGCCTTGCCGCGCGAGAGCTGCACCGCGGTGACCGGTTCCTGCGTCTCCGCGAAGCCGAGCTTCGCGCGGGTCGCCTCGCGCGAGACGGGCAGTCCGGGCGTGCCGTAGCCCGCGGCGGAGCCGAGCGGGTTGCGGTCGATGCGGCGCAGCGTCTGGCGCAGGCCCTGGGCGTCGTCGCGGATCTCCGTGGCGAAGCCGCGCGCCCACCAGTCCACGCTCGAAGGCATGGCCTGCTGCATGTGCGTGTAGCCGGGCAGCGCCACGTTGCCCTGGCGCGAGGCGAGCGCATGCAGCGCCTCGGCGACCGCGTCGGCGCCGGCGGCGAGTTCGGCGACGGCGTCCCGCAGGTACAGGCGCAGCGCCGCCAGCACCTGGTCGTTGCGCGAGCGGCCGAGGTGGATGCGCGCGCCGGCCTCGCCGATGCGCACCGTCAGGCGGGCCTCGAGCGCGGTCTGGCCGTCCTCCTCCTCGAGCGTGACGCGCCATTGGCCGCGCGCGTGCGACTCGCCGAGGGCCAGCAGGCCGTCGCGGATCTTCGCCAGGTCCCCCGTCGACAGCAGCCGCGCCTCCGCGAGCATCTCGGCGTGGGCGATCGAGGCGCGCACGTCGTAGGGCACGAGCCGGTCGTCGAGCGCGTGGTCCTCGCCGGCGGTGAAGGCGAGCACGCGCGCGTCGAGCGGGGCGCCCTTGTCCCAGAGCCGCGTCACGGCGCCGCCGCCTCCGGATGCTGCTCGGCGGGCGTCAGCCCCTTGATGTCGGCGACGATCAGGGTGCCGGTGCCCTCGTTGGTGAACACCTCGGCCAGCACGCTGTCGCGCACGTCGTAGGAGATCACGTGCACGCGCCGCACGCCGCCGCGGATCGCAGACTCGATCGCGGAGGCCTTCGGCAGCATGCCGCCCTCCAGGCTGCCGGCCTGCTCCAGCCGCCGCAGCCCGGCGAGGTCGGTGTAGGAGACCAGCGAACGCGGGTCGTCGCGCCGCTCGAGGATGCCGGGCGCGCCGGTGCAGAGGATGAGCTTCTCCGCGCCCAGCGCCGCCCCGATCGAGGCGGCGACCGTGTCGGCGTTGATGTTGAGCACCATGCCGGAATCGTCGGACGACACCGGGCTCACGACCGGCATCAGGCCGGCGTCGAGCTGCTTCCTCAGCACGGCCGTGTCGATCGAGACGATGTCGCCGACGAAGCCGTAGTCCACCGACTCGCCGTCCATCCGCACGGGCGGGCGGCGGCTGGCGCGCACCAGGCCGGCATCCACGCCCGAGAGGCCGACGGCATCGACGCCGAGCTCGCGGCACGAGGCGAGGATGCGCGTGTTGATCAGCCCGTTCAGCACCATGGTGGTGGCATCGATCGACCTGTCGTCGGTGACGCGCCGCCCGCGCACCATGCGCGGCTCGATGCCGAGCGAACGCTGCATCTCGTCGAGCTGCGGGCCGCCGCCGTGCACCAGCACGACGCGGATGCCGAGGTGGTGCAGGATCGCGATCTGCTCGATCAGCGCGCGCGTCTGCGCGGCGTCGCCGAACACGGCGCCGCCGGCCTTGATCACGAAGATCTTGCCCTTGTAGAGGCGGATGTAGGGCGCCGCGCCGCGCAGCGCCGCGATCACGGCAGCCTGGTCGATCCGGTGAGTGACCATCGTTCCGTTGCTCCCTCAGTGCCGGCGGCCGTTGCCGCCGAGCAGACGATAGAGTACCGCCATCTGCACCACGAGGCGGTTGTGGGCCTGCTGCAGCACGCGGCTGCGGGGCCCGTCGAGCACCTCGTCGGCGATGGCGACGTTCCTGCGCACCGGCAGGCAGTGCATCAAGTGGCAGCCCGCCGCGGCCGCCGCGAACCAGGACTCGCGCACCATCCAGTCGGCGAGCCCGGCGCGCGCGCGCGCATCCGCCTCGGCGTCGCCGTAATGCGCGGTCGAGCCCCATTCCTTCGCGTAGACGACGTGGGCGCCGGTGAGCGCAGCGTCGCGGTCGTCGGTCTCGGTCACGCTGCCGCCGGACGCCGCCGCCGCGCGGCGGGCCTTCTCCATGACCGTCTCCGGCAATGCGTATCCCTCCGGGCGCAGCACGACGACCTCCATGCCGCGCAGCGCCGCCATCTGCGAGACCGCGGCGGGCACGGCGAGCGGCAGCGCGCGCGGGTGGTTCGCCCAGGCCAGCACGAAGCGGCCGCGGCGCGGAACCGAGAGGTCGTCGAGCGTCTTCCAGTCGGCCAGCGCCTGGCAGGGGTGGTTGGCAGAGGACTCGAGGTTGATCAGCGGGTTGCGGCAGAGCGAGGCGATGGCCGTGAAGGTGCGCTCGCCGAGGTCGGCGGCGAGGTCGCGCCCTTCCGCGAAGGCGCGCACGCCGAGCGCGTCGCAGTAGGAATCAAGCACCGGAATCGCCTCGCGGATGTGCTCGGCCGCCGCGCCCGTCATGGTCACGCCGCTGCGCGTCTCCAGCTGCCAGCTGCCGGCGCCGGGCGTGACGGCCACGGACTCGCCGCCGAGCCGCGCCATCGCCACGCGCATCGAGGTCATCGAGCGCAGCGACGGGTTGAAGAACAGCAGGCCGAGCACGCGGCCGGCGAGTGCCGTCGGCTCCGGCCGCTCGCGCAGGCGGTCGGCGAGCGCCAGCAGGTCCACGACCTGGTCGCGCCCGAGGTCCGCGAGGTCGAGGAAGTTCTTCACGCACCGATCTCCGCGAGCGCATCGCGCAGCAGCGCGACATGGGGCTCCGCCAGCGTGAACGGCGGCAGCAGCCGCAGCACCTGCGCATCGCCGCTGGTGCCGGCCAGGATGCCGCGCTCGAGCAGCTGCGCGTGCACTTCCTTCGCCGGCCGGCGGGTGCGCAGGCCGAGCAGGAAGCCTTCGCCCTGGGTGCCGGTCACCGGCCCGACGACGCAGGTTTCGCGGATGATCCGCGACAGGCGCCGCACGTTGTCGAGCAGCTGCCCGCGCTCGATCGCGTCGATCACCGCCGTGACCGCGGCGCAGGCGAGCGGGCCGCCGCCGAAGGTCGTGCCGAGCGCGTCGGGCCTGAGCGCGGCGGCGACCTTCGCGCCGGTCATGAGCGCGCCGACCGGGAATCCGGCGCCGAGCGCCTTCGCCGTCGTGATCATGTCCGGCACGACGCCGTAGAGACTGGCCGCGAACGGGTGTCCGGTGCGGCCCATGCCGCACTGCACTTCATCGAAGATCAGCAGCGCGCCGGTCTCGTCGCAGCGCCTGCGCAGCGCCGCCAGGTACTCGCGGCCCATGTCGAAGGCGCCGCCGACGCCCTGCACCGGTTCGACGATGACGGCCGCGGTCCTTTCCGTGACTCCGGCCGCGAGCGCGGACGCGTCGCGCCGCGGCAGGAAGGCGACGTCGAACGGGGGACGCGGAAAGCCGTACCACTTCGCCATCGCGCCCCAGGTGACGGCGCCGGCGGCCGCGCTGCGGCCATGGAAGGCGTGCTCCAGGGCGACGACCTGCGCGCGTCCCGTGACCTTGCAGGCGAGCTTGAGCGCGTTCTCGTTCGCCTCGGCCCCGGTGTTGACGAAGAACACGG
This sequence comes from Steroidobacteraceae bacterium, assembly GCA_019634895.1. Taxonomy (GTDB): domain Bacteria; phylum Pseudomonadota; class Gammaproteobacteria; order Steroidobacterales; family Steroidobacteraceae; genus SCUD01. The sequence continues at coordinate 23,175 of JAHCAM010000013.1, forward strand.
TGTCGAGCGGCAGCCCGGAGAACCCGACCAGGCGGCGCGCGGCGCGCGTGCGGACCTCCATCGGGACGGCGTTGCTCTGGAAATGCACGGCCCGCGCCTGCGACTCCAGCGCCGCCAGCCAGCCGGCGTGCCCGTAACCGAGCGCCGCGACCGCGTGGCCGCCGTAGAGGTCGAGGATCCTGCGCCCGTCGCGCGTCGAGAGCCACACGCCCTCGGCCGCGACCACCTCGATCGGGAACTGCGCGAAGACCGGAGCCAGGTGATCCACGCTCAGGTCCAGCCCGGTGCGGGCGCGGTGAGGCCATCGGTCTCGCCGAAGCCCAGCAGCCGGTTCATCCACTGCATGGCGCCGCCCGCGGCACCCTTCACGAGGTTGTCCACGACCGACATCACGACGATCGTGTCGCCGTCGGCCGCGGCGGACAGGTGTGCGTAGTTGCTGGCGACCACGTCCTTGACGCGTGGCGGCTCGTCGAGCACGCGCACGAAGGGCTTGCCGGCGTAGAAGTCACGCAGCGCGGCGATCGCACCCGCCGTAGCCAGCGGCTTCGACAGCTTCGCCTGCACGGTGGCGTGGATGCCGCGCGCGAACGGGCCCGAGTGCGGCACGAAGGCCAGCCGGAGATCGCGCCCCGACGCGGCGCGCGCGAGCGCGCGGACCTCGGCGGCGTGGCGGTGGGTGAGGGCGTTGTAGGAATAGAGGTCGCTGTGCCGCTGCGGGTGATGGGTGCCCGCGATCGGGCTGCGCCCGGCCCCGGTCGAGCCCGTCACCGCGGAGACGAACACCGGCCCGTCGGCCAGGCCGAGCTTCAGCAGCGGCACGGTCGCGAGCAGCGTCGCCGTCGCGAAGCACCCGGGATGCGCGACGTGCGGCGTCGGCGAGCGCTCGAGGTGCTCGGGCACGGCGCAGGTGAACTGCCTCGCTCGCGCGGGTGCGCCGTGCGCGTGTCTGTACACACGCTCGTATTCCGCGAGGTCGGCGTAGCGGTAGTCGGCGGAGATGTCGACGACGGCAGGGTCTGCGCCCGCGGCCTCGGCCTTCTTCAGGATCGAATCGATCAACAGGTCCGAAACGCCGTGCGGCGCCGCGGCGAGCACGGCGGCGCGCGGCGCCTTCGCGGCGATGTCGCCCGCCTGCTCGACGGACACGTAGCGCAGGTCGCCGCAGGCCGTCGCGAGATGCGGGAATGCCCTGGCCACCGGCTCGCCAGGCTGGCTGTCCGAGGCGATCGCCGCGAGCGCCAGGCGCGGGTGCGCGAGCGTCAGGCGCAGCAGCTCGCCGGCCACGTAGCCGGTGCCGCCGAGGATGACGGCGGGAGTCTTCGCGCTCATTCCGCGAGTTCCCGGGAATGCGCGACCGCGTCCAGGCCGACGGCGGAGATCACGCAGTCGCCGAGCGCGGCGCCATGGGTCATGGCGTTGAACGCCGGGACGCCCAGTTGCTCGCGGATGATGCCGACGCCGACGGAGTTGTCGGTCGAAGGCCCGGTGACGACCGCGGGCTCGATGCCGAAGCGCTCACGCAGCAGCTTGACGCCGCCCCAGGCCGCGACCGGATCGTTGGCCGAGAGCACGACCGCGGTCAGGGCCTGGCGGATGTCGGGCGCCTCGAGGATGGCCTCCACGCCGTAGGCGCCGAGGATCCCGTCGCCCAGCTCGAACACGATCACGTCCGGCTTGCCGGCGGCCATCTCCGTCAGCATCGTGCGCGTCAGCGCGGGGCCGTTCTTCGCGGTGGTGGTCACCACGCCGAAGTCGGTGAAGATCGCCGAGCGGCGCGCGCCGGAGTCCTCCATGGCGAGGATGTCGCGCCTCAGCGAGACGCCGGTCGCCTTGAAGGCGTCGATCGTCAGGCCGCGGTGGCGCATGCGCGAGATCATCGCGCAGGCGGCCGCGGTCTTGCCGGCCTCCATGCAGGAGCCGGCGAGCGCGACGACCGGCACGCCGTTGGTCCCGAGCTTCGCGTCGGGGTCGAGCTTGCGCAGGCCGGCGCGCGCCGGCACGCCGATGCGCTCGCCGAGGTAGGGGAAGTGCAGCACCACGCCGAGCACGCGGCAGTCGAAGGGGCGGCCCTTCTCGGGATTCGCCGAGTCGCAGACGCCGAGCACCCCGCCGATGTTCAGCATCTGGATCACGTCGCCGGCCGCCAGGCTCGACGGCAGGTGGCCCGAGTAGCCGAACAGCGCCTTGCGGTGGCCGAGCGCGCCCACCACCACGTTGCCGCGCGCGAGCTTGGCCATGCGGCCGCTGGTGAGCTCCAGCGTGTTGTACTGGGCCTTGTCGGTCAGGATCTCGACCGCCAGCACCACGCCTTCCTCGCAGGGAATGTCGGTGGAGATGCGCAGCTCGTGCGACAGGCCGCAGGCCTGCGTGACCGAGGCGATCTTGTCGACGATGATCGACTTCATCATTGCTCTGGGCCCTCGCCGCCCGCGCGCGTCCAGAACACGCCGGGCAGTGACACCATCCTCGAGAATCCGCGGGCATCGTCCGCGGTCCATTCGCCGGCCGCCTCGCCGTACACGCCCCTGCTCGCCTTCATCAGCGAGTACGGCGATTCCACGCCTTCGACGAACGCCGCGCCCGGCCGCAGCAGCAGGGTGGCGGTGCCGGTGACGCGTGCCTGCGAGGAGGCAAACAGCGCCTCGATGTCGCGGCACACCGGGTCGAGGTTCTGGCCCTCGTGCACCAGGTCGCCGTAGGTCGCGGCGACCAGGTCCTTGCTGCGCTGCTGGCGTGCCGTCAGCACCAGCTTCTCCAGCTCGCGGTGCGCCTCGATCAGCGCCGTGGCGGCCGGCGCCTCGAAGGCGACGCGGCCCTTGGTGCCGATGATCGTGTCGCCGAGATGGATGCCGCGTCCGATTCCGTACGGCGCGGCGAGCGCCTCCAGCTTCTCGATGAGCGTCACCGGATCCATGGCCGTGCCGTCGAGCGAGCAGGGCACTCCACGCTCGAAGCCGATGGCGACGCGCCGCGGCTCGCGCGGGTGCGCGAATGCGTCCTTCGACAGCACCCAGGCCGATTCCGGGATGCTGCCCGACGAGGTCAGCGTCTCGCGGCCGCCGATGGTGACGCCCCACAGCCCGCGGTTGGTCGAGTACGCCGCGCCGTGGGGCGGAACCGGCAGCCCGCGCTGCTCGAGGTAGGCCAGCTGCTCCGGCCGCTTGAACGCGCGGTCGCGCACCGGCGCCAGGATCTCGAGCCCGGGCGCGAGCGTGCGCAGCGCGACCTCGAAGCGGACCTGGTCGTTGCCGGCCGCGGTGCAGCCGTGCGCGACCGTGCCGGTGCCGAGCTTCTTCGCGGTCGCGGCGACGGTCTGCGCCTGGATCGAGCGCTCGGCCCCGACGCAGAGCGGGTAGAGGTTGCCGCGGCGCACGTTGCCGGCGAGCAGCCACCTCAGCACGCGGTCGAAGTACTCGCGCCGCGCGTCGACCTGGTGGTGGGCGACGGCGCCGAGCGCGCGCGCGCGCTCCGCGAGCTGCCGCGCGGCGGCCCCGTCGATGCCGCCGGTGTCCACGGTCACGGTGACGACCGGGCGGCCGCAGGTTTCCGCGAGCCAGGGCACGCAGAAGGACGTGTCGAGTCCGCCGGAGAATGCGAGCAGGATGGGCGCCGGGGCGCCCGGGCTGGTTGCCGTCATGTGGGTGGCTCAGGCTCGGAGCTTGTCGTGCAGGCGGGCGAGTACCTGGCGCTGCGCGGTGGCGCCGGCGGTCGCGACGAAGATGGTGTCGTCGCCGGAGATCGTGCCGACCACGTCCGGCCAGCCGGCGCGATCGAGCACGATCGCGACGCTCTGCGCGGCGCCGGCCTTGGTGCGGATGACCGTCAGGCAGGGTCCCGCGGGCCGGATGTCGCGGACGAACGCGGCGACGGCGCCGAAGTCGTCGAGCGCCGGGGCGGACTCGCCCGGCAGCACGTAGCGGTCGCCCTGCTTGGCGACGCCGAGCTCGCGCAGGTCGCGGCTGACGCTCGACTGGGTCGCGGGATGGCCGGCGCGGTTCAGCAGGCGCACGAGGTCGCGCTGCCGCCCGACCGGGGCGCGGCCGATGATGCGCTTCAGCGCTTCGCGGCGCGCCTGCGCCGCGTCGCCGTTGGGACGTGGACGTGTTTGCATAAAGTTGCAAAAATTATGCATATTTATGCGCATGGCGTCAAGCGGCGGCCGCCGCTCAGCGCTCGATGCGGTACTCGACGTCGGCCGCGGACTCGCGGCCCGATTCCGCGGCGATGACCCAGCGGTCGCCGATCGTGTAGCGCAGCTTGAAGGTGTTGATCTCGTCCACCAGCGAGATGCCGTAGCTGAGGTACAGCCGCGGCGACAGGAACTTGCCGAGCACCAGCGCGGCGCCGTCGTCCGCGTCCTGCGCGAGCCCGACCTCGTCGAGGCCGACGTAGCGGCCGAGCTGGCCGGCCAGCAGCGCGCCGCCCTGGGCCGCGAGGCTGGCGCGGCCGGACTCCAGGCCCGCGCGGTCCTCGCCCTGCAGGCGGTCGAGCGACTGGCCGACGATCAGCAGCGAGGCGATCTGCGCCTGCGGCAGCGCGGGCTCGGAGTACAGCGTGAGCTGCGGCCGGCGCAGGCGCCCGCGAACGATGACGCCGACCACGTGGCCGGGCAGCTTGCGCGAGGCGCGCAGGTCCACGCCCGGGTCGGTCACCGGCCCGCCGGTGAACAGCAGCCGCCCGCGCTCGACGTCGAGTTCGCGCGTGTAGGCGCGGTAGCGGCCGTCCTCGATCTCGAGCTCGCCGGAGGCGACGGCGGCCTCGCGCGGGCGGGTCCGCGTGCGCACGCTGCCGGTGATCCTGCCGCTCAGCCCGAAGGCGTCGAGCTGCACGCGCTCGCCCAGCACCAGGCGCACGTCGCCATCGACCTCGAACCGGTCTGCCTCCTCGTCGCTGCCCTCCGGCCGCAGGATGCGCTCGTCGGCGGAGGGCAGCACGGCGCCAGCGGTCTGTGCGGGCGCAATGCGCGCTTCCGGGATCGTGACCGTTCCGGTCACGCCGATGCGCCGGCCGTCGAGCGTGAAGCGCAGGTCCGGCGACGCCAGAACGCGCGCCTCAGGCACATCCGCGAGCAGCAGCCGCTCGCCGCGCATGGACAGCGTTCCGCCCGGCAGCCGGTCGCGCCAGGACAGGCGCCCGTCGATGGCAAGCGTCCCGTCGCCCGCCTGCGCGGTCGCGCCGAGCTCGAGGTCCGTGTCCTGCAGGCGCAGGCTCGCCTCGATGCCGCGCAGCCGGAGATTGGCCTGGTAGAAGTCGAGCGACCCCTGTTCCAGCCGGGCCGTGCCCGTGAGCGCGGGCGCACCCAGGGTTCCCGCGGCCCCGACCTGCAACGCCAGGCGCCCGGAGGCCTGGTCGATGTCGGGAAACAGCAGCGGCAGCAGCTGCAACTGCCGCGTCGCCCCGGCGACGGTACCCGCGAGCGGCAGCTCGGCGAGCGGCAGGCCGGCGGTGCGCGTCGCGACCAGGTCCGCGGACAATTCGGTGTCGGCCGCATCGGCGACGTTGAGCTCGAGGCGATGCCGTTCGGCGGTGCTCTGCAGCGTCAGCGAGGTGCGGCCGAGTGCGACCGAGCGCGGCGTCCCGCTCGCCGACTGGTACTCGAGCACGGCGTCCTCGATGCCGGCACGCACCTCGCTCTGCCACGGTTCGCCGGCACGGCGCGTGGCCTGGGCTTCGACCGACAGCAGGCCGCGGTAGCGCGGCGAGCCCGGCACCCGCAGGTCGAGCGCTTCCAGCGGAAACGCCCGCGTGCCTGCGCGCGCGGACCAGGCGCCGTCGCGGGACCAGCTGCCCTCCAGGCAGGCGCGCCGCGGGCCCTGGACGAAGCATGCCGGCGCGAGCCGCGCGCCGGCAGCCGAGGCCTCGAGCAGCGAGGGCGACTCGAGGCGCCATGGCGCCGCGCCCGGCCCTTCGGCGACGATGGTCGCGAGGTCCAGCCGGAAACGCGCGCCGTCCCAGCCGCCGCGCCCGCGCAGTTCGACCGCGTCATCGCCGCGCCCGACGCGGAACGCGAGCGCGTGGTCGCGCACCAGGCCGTCGAGCGACAGGCGCGTGTCGGTCAGCGACTGGCCTGCGACCGTGAGTCCGCTGGTGCGCAGGCGCAGCCACGAGGTCTCGCGGTCGGCGAGGTCGACCTGGGCGTCGGCCGAGAAGACGACCGCGCGATGCTCGCGCCAGGCCAGGTCATGCCCGGTGAAGGTCAGCGAGGCGCGGTCTTCGCGCAGCCGGAACGTCGCGTCCACGCGCCCCGCAAGATCCGGCAGCGCCTGCGACAGGTCGGGCGCCACGAGGCGCGCATCCAGGACCGCGCCCCTGCCGAGCGCGCCGTCGAGCGCGAGACTGGCGCGCCCGAGCGAAAGCCTGACCCGGTCGAATTGCGTACGGCCGGGGGCGCGGCGCACCGTGCCGACTCCGGCGACGGGCTGGCCGCGGTAACGTCCCGACAATGCGGAGACGGTTGCCGACCACGGCCCGTCGCCCCGCAGGCCTTCACCGGAAGCCGCAAGGGTGAAATCCAGCCGGCCGTCGTGACCGTGGCGCAATGTCGCGGGGTCCACGCCCGAGGCGCGTCCGGAAATCGCCCAGGCGCGCTCCGCATCCCGCGCGAGCGAGCCGCTTGCCTCGACGCGCCCGCCCAGCGCCCGCCAGGAGGACCGCTCCACGGTGATGGCCCGGGAGGTAAACCGTCCCTCGGCGCTGCCTGCGAATGGCGGCGCCAGCAGCGGATCGAACTCGCCGTCCACGCCGAAGCTGAAATCGCGCCACCCCGCCGCGCGCAGGCTGCCGCGCGGGGACCGCAGCCGCGCCTCGCCGGTGAGTGGCCAGGCCAGGCCCGTCCAGTCCGCCTGCAGCTCGAAGGCATCCTGTCCGGCCGCAGCCACCGTTCCCCGCCAGCGCACGGCGCCTGCACCGGCGATGTCCGTCGCGAGTTCCGGGATGGTGACGACGCCGTCGGCATACGAAGCGATGCCGTTGACGGCGATTCCTCCGTCCGGCAGTCCGTTGCCGAGGACCGTCCCGCGCGCGGCGTAGTGCCTCGCATCGCCCGAGACCTCTAGCGCGGCGGCGAGCGGCCCGAACGGCGGCGTGTCCATCCACTGCCGCAGGTCGAGTTCCTGCACCGCCAGCCGGCCGCCCCAGCGCAACGCACCGGTGAGGTCCTGCAGCTCGAGCTGCGCGCGGCCGCGCCCGGGCGAGGCCAGGTCGGCCTCGACCCGCAGGCGCGCGAGGTCGCCGCGCGCACGGGCAACGCCAGAGATCTCCCGCGATGGCGCCAGCGTCCAGGATGCGCCGGCCTCGATCGCGAGCGGCTCATGCGCGTGCAGGCGCCCGTTCGCGCCGGACACCGACCACGCGCCGGCGTCACCGCGCATCCCCTCGAAGACGATGCGCGAGTGCGTGACGGCCGCGGAGCCGCCGACGTCGCTGAGCACGAGCCTGGCGCCGGCCGGCGACTCGATCTCGAGCCGGCCGATCGAGGCGTCCTCGGCCACGATGGTCAGCCAGCGCGGCAGGAAGGCCGGCGGCTTCGGCGGCTCGGTGCGCGGCAGCAGGCGGACCGAAACGGATGCCGCGCGGATGTCCCTGGCGCGGATCCGCACCGCCAGCAGGCCGGAGGGTTCGTAGTCCAGGCTGAGGTCCGCGATGTGCACGACGACGCGCGGGCTGCGGATCGCGACCGCGTCCGCGCGCAGCGGACCGACCAGCCGCCCGCCCGCTCCCTGGACGCGTATCTCGACGGCGTCCAGCGACTCGAGCAAGGCGACGGCCCGCGCGAGGCCGGCTTCGGTCGTGACCAGCCAGGCGATACCTGCGCCCGCGGCGGCGAGCACGAGCGCAACGGCGGCGAGCAGCCAGCCGAGCAGGCGTTTGCGGGGCCAGCGCATCTCAGAGTTCCGGCGTGAAGTTGAGGTGCAGCCGCGGCCCGCGGCCCCGCTCCGACAGCGGCTGGGCCACGTCGAGCCCGATGGAGAGGAACGGCAGCCGGTAGCGCAGGCCGACGCCCACCGAATATTCGAGCGGATCGCCGAAACGGTCGATCGCGTTGCCGGCGTCCGCGAACACCGCGGCGACGAGATTGCGCGGCAGATCCCGCTGCAGTTCCACGCTGCCGGCCAGCAGGTAGCGCCCGCCGACACGGTTGCCGTCGGCGTCCACGGGCGAAAGCTCCTCGTAGCCGAAGCCGCGCACGCTGCGGTCGCCGCCGGCGAAGAACCGGTACTGCGCCGGCAGGTCCTGGAACTCGCCGACCGCGCTCGCGCCGGCCTCCGCGCGCAGCTGCAGCTGCCAGCGCGGCGCGAGCGTGAAGCGCCGCTCGTCGCGCACCACGAGGCGCGCGAAGTCGGTGTCGGAGCCGAGCGCGGAGGTCGAGCCGAGCAGCTCGGCCTGCAAGCCGCGCGGTACGGCGTTGATGCCCAGGAAACCGGGCGGCAGCAAGGCGAACGAGATGCCGGGAACGAGCAGCCGGCTCTGCGTGCGCGTCACCGTGGTCACGCCGTCGGCGACGGCCGTGACCTCGTCGCGCGTCGAATCCGCCGTCAGCGACAGGACGCGCTGCCAGTTCCCGCGCACCTGCGTGAGCCCGGCGCGCAGGCTCGCGCCGGTGGTGTTGATGTCGGCGCGCTGCTCGCGGAAGCCGCGCAGCTCGAAAGAGAGCTTTTCGAGCGCCGGATCCGTCCACGGCATCACGTAGGCGACGCGCAGCGATTCCTCAGGGCTCGAACCGCGCAGTTCCGCGCGCACGCGGTGCCCGCGCGAGTTGACGCGCCGGTCCTCGAAGCCGAGCGTCCCGCGCGCGCGCGTGTCGGTGGCGTAACCGACGGCGGCGGTCCACACGTGACGGCGGTTCGGTTCCGAGCTGACGCGGACCGGGGCGACCCTGCGCTCGCGGTCGCGCTCCTCCGGCAGCACCTCGACCACCGCGAAGTACTGCGAGTCGTCCAGCGCGAACTGCGTGCGCAGCAGCGCCGCCGCGTCAAACCAGTCGCCCTCGCGGTAGCGCAGGTAGCGCGCCACCAGGTCGGGCCGCAGGAAGTCCTGCTCGATCGTGGTGGGCCCGAAGCGGTAGCGCTCGCCGGTGTCGAGCGTGATCCGGGCGCGGGCCTCGCGGGCGGACGGATCCACCAGCAGCTCGCTGCGCGTGAATTCGGCGTCGAGGTAGCCGTTGCCGGCAGCGGCGCGCAGCAGCTCTCCCTTGAGCTGGTCGTAGGCTGCGTGGCTCAGGCGCTCGCCGGTGCGCAGCGTGGAGCGCGCGAGCGCGGCGCGCAGGAACGGTTCCTCGCGGCCGCTGCCCGCGATTTCCACGTCCTGTTCCACGAGCACGACCGGCGGTCCCGGTTCGATCCGGATGCGGACCCGCCATCCGCCTTCGCGCCGCGAGACCGCGGTGTCGACCGTCGGCTCGTAGTGACCGAAAGGCCGCAACGCCGCGCGCACCTCGCCCGGCGCGCGCTGGGCCAGGCGGCCGACCATCTCGTCGTCCAGGTCCGGCGAGCGCTGCAGGCGCTTGAGGCTGAGCAGCGCGACCACGTTGTCGAGGAGCGCCGCTTCGACGCCCTCGATGTCGATCTCGATCGAGGGTTCGGCCGCAGCTGCCGGCCAGGCGGCGGCCGCCAGCAGCCAGGCGGCCAGGTGCGTCGCCCGCCGCATCTGGCGTCAGGCCCGGCGGCGGCGCCAGCGCCCGATCGCGATGGCGACGATCGCAAGGACCGCGGCCAGCGCGACGAACGGCAGCAGCAGCGCGAGCATGGCGAGCAGTCCCGACATCAGCAGTTCGCCGGTCGAGAACAGCGGGTTGGCAAGCCCGCCGGTGACGGCGCCGGTCTTGGCCCGGCCAAGCGCGGTCAGCGCGTGACCTGCAGTCGCGACCGTGCCGCCGGCGACGACCGCGGCTGCCCAGCGCAGCCAGTCCGGCAGCCCGACCATGACCCCGGCGGCCACCACGATGCCGGCGGTGACCGCGACCGGCGCCGCGGCGACGTCCAGCGCATGGTCCAGGCCGGGTATCAGGTAGGCAGTGATCTCGAGCAGCGTGGCGACGCCGAGCGCGACCAGCACGCCCGTGTCGCCGAGCCAGGCAAAGCCGGGCGCGGCCTCAACCAGCCCGAAGCGGATGGCGAGCCCGGCCGCGAGCAGCGGCACGAAGGCGCGGAACCCCGCCGCCGCGGCGAGCGCGATGCCCATCGCGACCGAGACGATCACGCCGAGCGGCGCCGCATCCATCCGCGTGCCTCCGCTTCCGCGGCGAGCGGCCGCGCCGCGCCCGCGTCGTACCAGTCCTCGATCAGCCGGTACGCGATCGACTGCGTGAAGGGCAGCATCGCACCGGCCGCGAGTTCGTCGCGGCCGAACCAGCGCGCGTCCTCGAGTTCGGCGTCGCCGAGCTTCACTTCCGAGGTGCGCGCCTCGGCGCGGAACCCGAGCATCAGCGAGCGCGGGAACGGCCAGGGCTGCGAGGACTGGTAGCTCAGCGCGCCGGTCTCGACGCCGGTTTCCTCCAGCACCTCGCGACGCACGGCGTCCTCGAGGCTCTCGCCGGGCTCGACGAAGCCCGCGATCGTCGAGTAACGGCCGTCCGGCCAGCCGGCCTGGCGGCCGAGCAGGACGCGATCGCCGCGGGTCACGAGCACGATCACCGCCGGGTCCACGCGCGGGTAGAACTCGGTGGCGCATGCCGTGCGGGTGCAGGTCATCACGCGGCCGTTGCGCTCGGGGCGGTTCGGCGCGCCGCAGCTGCCGCAAAAGCGGTGCCGGTGCCGGAAGGAGATCATCGCCCGCGCATAGGCGACGAGGCCTGCCTCGTCGTGCGGCAGCAGGCTGGCGGCCAGCCGCAGGTCTGCGAACTCGGCGCCGCCGTCCAGGGCCGGCGGCGCATCCGCCTCGATTTCGGTCGTGAACACGGGGACGCCGCGGTATTCCCCGAGCAGGATCAGGTCGTCCGTGCCGACCCCGGCGAAGGGACCGCTGCCGACCGGCAGCAGGCAGGCGCCGGGGGAAGGCTCGCGGATCACGGGGCAGCGCGACCGCCAAACCGGCACCATGCGGGCGCTGCCGTCGGCGATCCAGCGCGCGACGGTGGCCGCGTCGGCCTGCGCGAACTTCAGCCGGTCGACGTGCGGCCCGGCAAAGACGTTCGGCCGCTCCGATTCGGAACGCATGGGAACCCGGGAATGGCTTGCGATCCCGGCATTCTAGCAGTCGCCCACCGACAGCCCCGGGCGGGCGGGCGGGCGCGTCGAGGCGCAGAACTCGCAGACTTGCGGGCGCTCCGCGTAGCGCAGCACGACCAGCAGGCTGCCGCAGCCCTCGCAGTCGTCGAGGCAGATCTCGTTCTGCTTCTCCAGCGAGCGCAGCAGGTGGCAGGCGTGCTCGAAGGAGATCTGCGGCTGCCGGTTCAGGCTCAGGAAGGTCTCGTAGGCCTCGCAGAAGCGCTCGCCCCAGCGCAGTTGCTCGACGGCCCCCGGCGCGGCTCCCGCCTCGCGGCGGAGCAGGCCGAGCACGCACAGCAGGGTGGCGAGTCCCGCCGCCTCGCGGCGGATCGCGGCGTTCTTCATGAACCAGGCGCACTGCCGGGGACTCTTGCCGCGCCGCCGGCGGACGTCGCGCCGGCCGGCATCCGCCACGTAGGAGCGGTAGAGCTTGCGGATGCGGTCGTCGGTGAGGCCGGTCCAGCTGCGGATCGTGCGGGTGCGCGCTTCGTGGCGGATGAGGCGCAGCGCGAGGTCGAGCCGCAGCCGGTCGCGCGTGTAGCGGTCGTCGGTAATGCGCATGGAGGCAGCCTTGACGCGTCGGGAGGACTGGTATTATCGTACCAGCACATTCCAAGCCGGCCATAGAGCCGGCCGCACGTCGAATGGCACGTCATCGGGGAGAAATGCCATGCACCCTCAGCCTCCGCTCGCGCTGGCTCCGCCGGCCGGGACCGCGGAATGGTCTGAACATTCGCTGCTCGATGCGCCGACGCGAGGGGCGCTCGGCTCCGTCAACCAGGCGTTCCTGGCGCTGGCCACGGAGCTGGCGGACGAGGGGCGGCTGAAGCTGATCGCCGGCCTGCCGGCGCGGGCGATCGACTCGCTGATCCACCCGCAGGCCGGGGAGCGGCTCTGCGAGCGGCTGCCCTATGCGCTGTTCGACCTGCGCTTCGGCGATGCCGGTTTCTGGGAGGGCGAAGTGGCCGCGGCCGGCGGCGTGCAGGACGCGCCCGCGTCCGCGGCCTGCGACGAGCGCGTGGTCGCATTCGCGCGCGCCGCGGTCATGCTCGCCTGGCACCTGGCGCAGACGCGTCCGGCCGCCGCGCGGCTGGCATTCGGCACCTCGCCGGCGACCATCGCGGCGCTGGCCCGGCTGCCGGTGGCGGCGGTCGAACGGCTTGCGCGGCGCGTGGCGCCGGCGCTGACCGCGCGCTTCGGCTCGCGCGCGCGGTTCTGGCTGCAGTTCGAGGGCTGCGCGGCGCATCCGGACGACCGTTCGGTGGACGAACTGCAGCGGCTCGGGCTGCAGATCCAGGGCGCGGAGAGCGCGCGCCAGCAGGCGCTGCAGCGCCGGCCGCGCCGGGCGGCCACCGCCTGAGGCGCAGCGCCGCGCGCCGGCGCGCGGCCGTTCGGTTGCCGGGGAGCAGGGCGAAAGCTACCCTTCGCGCCTGTCCGCACGCATTCCCGCCCGTCCCCGGAGCTCCATGAAGGCGCTTTCGATCCGCGGCCTGACCAAGACCTATCGCAACGGCGTGCAGGCGCTGTCCGGCATCGACCTCGACGTGGACGAGGGAGACTTCTTCGCGCTGCTCGGGCCGAACGGCGCCGGCAAGACGACCACCATCGGCATCATCATGTCGCTGGTGACCAAGAGCGGCGGCGCCGTGTCGGTGTTCGGCCACGACATCGACCGCGAGCTCGACCTCGCGAAGTCCTGCATCGGGCTGGTGCCGCAGGAGATCAACTTCAACCAGTTCGAGAAAGTGTTCACGATCATCGTGAACCAGGCCGGCTTCTACGGCCTGCCGCGCCGGCTCGCGCTCGAGCGCGCGGAGAAGTACCTGCGGCAGCTGCAGCTCTGGGACAGGCGCGACACCATCGCGCGCTCGCTGTCGGGCGGCATGAAGCGGCGGCTGATGATCGCGCGCGCCCTGGTGCACGAGCCGCGGCTGCTGATCCTCGACGAGCCGACCGCGGGCGTGGACATCGAGATCCGCCGCAGCATGTGGAGCTTCCTGCGCTCGATCAACGCGCAGGGCACGACGATCATCCTGACCACGCATTACCTCGAGGAGGCGGAGAGCCTCTGCCGCCACATCGCGATCATCGACGGCGGCCGCATCATCGTGAACGACACCATGGCCGGCGTGATCCGCAAGCTGGCGCAGGAGACCTTCGTGCTCAATCTCCGCGAGCCGATCGCGGAGCCGCCGCCGCTGCCGGGCTACGCCGCGCGCATGACCGACGGCCACACGCTGGAGGTGGAGGTCAGCAAGGAGCAGAGCCTCAACGACATCTTCTCGCGCCTGTCGCAGGGCGGCATCGAGGTCGTCAGCATGCGCAACAAGGTCAACCGGCTCGAGGAGCTGTTCATGCGCCTGGTCGAGAGCAAGGGCGCCGCCGGCGCGGGGAGGGGCTGAGGTGGACGCCGCGGCCGAAGGCGCGCGCACGCTCGCCCGCATCCGGCGCGTCGGGTTCCAGACCATGATGCGCCGCGAGTACGGCCGCATCATCCGCATCTGGGGCCAGACGCTGGTGCCGCCGGCGGTCACGGCGACGCTCTACTTCATCATCTTCGGCAGCCTGATCGGGCGGCGCATCGGCACGATGGGCGGCTACGACTACATGCAGTACATCGCGCCCGGCCTGATCATGATGGCGATCATCAGCAATTCCTACGGCAACGTGGTGTCGAGCTTCTTCGGCGCGAAGTTCGGCAAGCACATCGAGGAAATGCTGGTCGCGCCGCTGCCGAACTGGCTGATCGTGCTCGGCTACGTGTCGGGCGGCGTGCTGAGGGGACTGCTGGTCGGCGTCGTCGTCACCATCGTGACGCTGTTCTTCACCCGCATCCCGGTCGAGCATCCGTTGCTGGTGATCGCCTCGGTGCTGCTGACCTCGGTGGTGTTCTCCCTCGGCGGGTTCTTCAATGCGATCTTCGCAAAGAACTTCGACCAGATTTCCTGGTTCCCGACCTTCGTGCTGACGCCGCTGATCTACCTGGGCGGCGTGTTCTACTCGGTGTCGCTGTTGCCGTCCTGGGCCGAGCGGCTCTCCTACTTCAACCCGATCCTGTACATGGTCAACGCCTTCCGGCACGGGTTCCTGGGCACCAGCGACGTGGACCTGCGCTTCGCCTTCGCGGTGATGGCGGCGTTTGCGGCGGCCATGTATGCCGTGGTCGTCACGCTGATGAACCGCGGCACCGGCATCCGCGAGTAGCGGCGGCCCCCATGTGCGGGCGCTACGCGTTCTTCTCCCCGGCCGAGGCGGTCCGGCGGACCTTCGCGCTCGACGAGGTGCCGGAACTGGAGCCGCGCTACAACATCGCCCCGACCCAGGACGTGCCGGCCGTGCGCGCCGGCGAGGAGGGCCGGCGCGCGCTCGCCCTGCTGCACTGGGGCCTGGTGCCCAAGTGGGCGAAGGAGAAGGCGATCGGCAACCGCATGATCAACGCGCGCGCCGAGACGCTCGCGGAGAAGCCCTCGTTCCGCGACGCATTCCGCAAGCGCCGCTGCCTGGTCGTGACCGACGGCTGGTACGAATGGCAGGTCGCACCCGGCGGCAAGCAGCCCTGGTTCATCCGCATGAAGGACCGGCGGCCGTTCGCGTTCGCGGGGCTGTGGGAGCGCTGGAAGGACCCTGCGGACGGCGCGACGCTAGAGTCCTGCACGATCGTGACCACGGATGCGTCGGCGTCGATCCGCAAGATCCATGACCGCATGCCCTGCGTGCTGCCCGAGGCGGAATGGGACCGCTGGCTGGACACCGCCTATGCCGATACGGAGCAGCTGTCGCTGCTGCTGCAGCCTTACGATCCGAAGGCGCTCGACTTCTGGCCGGTCAGCCGGCTGGTCAACGCGCCCAGGAACCAGGGCGCGAAGCTCATCGAACAGGACCGCTCGATCGCGAGCTGAGCGCAGAGCCGCCGGCGCGCGCGGCTACTTCTTCGTCCAGTCCCCGCCGGCGCGCTTGTAGTACCAGCCTGCGCGCGCATTCGCGACCCAGCGCGCGGCGAAGGTGCTGCGGATGTCGGCCTCCCATTCCGGGTGCCCGTTGGCGGAGGCGATCTCCCGGTACAGCGCATTGCGGTCCGCGTTCTCGTCGCTGACCAGCTTGCGCGCGCGGTTGCGGTCGGCCAGCGGCACGGCATTGGCGTCGCGCAGCTCGATCAGTCCGTCCGCGGTGAGCCCCACGGCGCCGGAATCGAAGAACGGCTCGAGGTCCGCGGCGCGCGCCTTCATGGACGCGGTCAGCGCCCGGATCGCGGGACTCGAGATGTCGATGTCGGCCTGCGCGTGGGCGGCCGGCACCAGAAGTTCGACCGCACCGGCGAACGCGCTGGCCAGCATGGCGCGCCCCGGCATGCCGACCGAGGACTGCTCGTTGCCTTCCCGCTTCTTCGCCTCTTCGCGGCCCCAGATGTCCTCGATGATGCGGTCCGCCGCCCGCTCGGCCGCGGCCTCGGGAAAGTAGACGTTGATGGTCACGCAGGCGGCCAGCGCCAGCGAGCCCGCCGCGATACCGGCTGTGATCCAGCGAATCATGCGGATGCCTCCTTCGATTCCCCGGCCATTCGCGAACCATGCTCGCGGACGGCGGCTGAATGCTTCCTGAACCGATTCTAGCGCAGGATTCCGTTCAATCGACCACGATGTCGGATTCCATGATGCGGGCCAGCTGACTCACCAGCCGGCTCCAGGCGACCCGCGACTGGTTGCCGATCACGTCGATGCGCGGCAGTCCCGAACCCTTCACGATGTAGAAGCCGGTGGCCGCCGGCTGAATGCCGCCCATGGTGCAGACGTCGTTGGCGAGCCTGCAGCTGAGGCCGAGCCGGTCATAGCCGAAGTCGTCGAAGAACCGGAGGAACCCGCCCTGCAGCGCCGAGGCGACGCTGCCGCCGGTGCCGCCGCCGATGCTGGACAGGTTCTGCACCGCGCGCTGGCTGATGCGGTGGCGCGAGCGGTCGCCCGGCGGCGTGTAGAAGCGCGCGTCGAAGGATTCCGGCATCCAGGCGAAGGTCTCGAGGCCCTCGATCTCGCCGGACAGCCGGCCGGTGATCATGCCGAAGGAGAACGTGCTCGTGACCAGCTTGAGATCCAGGTTCCTGACGTCCACGCTCGCGGAAAGCCGCGGGAACTTGCCGAGCGGGTCGCGCAGCCTGAGCCCGCGCACGACCACGCTGCCGTCGAACACCGCGGCCTCCAGGTTGCCGCCGAGCGTGACCTCGCCCCGTGCCCATTGCAGGTCGGGGATGCTGCCGGCCAGCGTGCCCTCGAACTCGGGCCATCCGAATGCGCGCGCCAGCGGCGCGACGCTGATCGGCCGTACCGCGGCGTCGAAGCGCACGTACATCTGCTCCGTGCCGGCGTGGCGCACGCGCAGCGTCTCGATCGCGAGCCCGCCGTCGAATATCGGCAACAGCAGGGGCTCCAGCAGGCGGAAGTGCCGGCCGGTGGTCGAGAACGGCACCGCGGTGGCGCCAAGCTCGATGCCCCAGAGGCTGGCCGTGTCCCAGGCGAGGCGCGACTGGAACTGCGCATCGTCAATCGTGCCCGCGAGTGCGCTGCGCGAGGCATCGTCGAACCAGTTCAGGCGCCCGTTCAGGCCGCCGACGAAGAGCGCGCCGTTGTTGCTGTCGAGCGTGACCCCTTCGACGTCGAACGCCGCGCGCGCCGGCAGCCCCGCGGCGATGTCGAGTTCGCCCGATACGCGGCCGACGCCCTCCAGTTCCTTGAAGGCCGTGTGGATGAGGAAGGGCTGCAGGTAGGCGGGCAGGGCGGTCGCCAGCTCCAGCGCGGCGACCTTCACGCGCGCCTCGGGCAGGAACGATTCGCCTGCGAAATCGAGCGTCGCCTGGCCGCTGGCCTGCAGCACGCCGCGGTGATCGAGCGTGAATTCACGCGCCTCGAAGCGCGCGGCATCGGTGTGCAGCAGGCCCGCGAAGCCGAGGTCGGCGCGCTGCGCGCCGAAATCGAGGAACACGGGATCGCTGTAAGCCTGGCCGGCGACGAACTCGAGACGGCCGTCCTGCACGGCGAAGCCGCCGGGCGCCGCTTGGAGCTTCATCCGCAGCGTGCCCGCGACGGCCTCGCCCGCCAGCAGGCCCTCGGCATCGGCAAAGTCCAGGCGCGCGATGTCCATGGCGACCGTGGCTGCGCGCAGTTCGTCGCCGCGGCCGGCCGCGCTCACGGCGCCCGATGCCGCACCGGCCACCGAGAATCCCTCCGGCAACTCAATCCACGGCTTGGCGACCGCGGGCAGCCTGGCAATGTCGAGGCCCGCGATCGTGGCGTCGAGCTGCCAGCGGGTACCCTCGAGCCTCAGGTCCGCCTTCGCGCGGCCGCCCGCAAGCGAGAACGCATCGAGCCCCACGCGCAGGCTGCCGTCGGCGCCGGCGTGCGCGGAGAACGCGGTGTCCTGCGCGCCCAGCGAGCCGAGCGATCCGCGCAGGCGCCCGCGCGGACAGCGGACGGTGTCGCCGGCGACCTGCAGCGAGGGGCAGTCGAGTGAGAATCCGGCGAGCGGACCGGTGGCTGCGAGGCCGCGGATGCGCGCGGCGCGGACCGTGACCGCACCGGCCGCCTGCGCATCCTGCGCAAGGGCGACGGCGAGCCCGTCGATCTGCAGGCCCGCAAACTCGACGCGGCCGGCGCTCAGGCTGATCTGGCCGGCAGCCGCCGCGGGAAGGGCGATGCCGCCCGCCAGGGCGGCCGCCATGAACCGGGCCCAGCGCCTCAGCACGGCCCGTCCACCAGCACGGCGGCGCCGCGGATTTCGCCCTGGCGCAACAGCTTGAGTGCCTCGTTGGCCTGCATGAGCGGCAAGCGCTGGACCGACACATGCAGCGGCACCTCGGCCGCCAGGCGCATGAACTCCTCACCGTCCCGGCGCGTCAGGTTCGCGACCGAGACGACCGATCGCTCCTCCCAGAGCAGCCGGTAGGGGAAGGAAGGTATGTCGCTCATGTGGATGCCCGCACAGACGACGCGCCCGGCCTTGCGCGTGGCGGCCAGCGCCGACGGGACCAGCGCGCCGACGGGCGCGAACAGGATGGCGGCATCCAGCGGTTCCGGCGGCGACTGGTCCGAATCTCCGGCCCAGGCGGCGCCGAGGCTGATGGCGAACTGCCGAGCATCCGTGTCGCCGGGCCGCGTGAAGGCAAAGACCCGGCAGCCTTGCGCCGTGGCCAGTTGCGCGAGCAGGTGCGCGGAAGCGCCGAAGCCGTAGAGGCCGAGCGTGACGGCGTCGCCGGCCGCGCGCCAGGCGCGGTAGCCGATGAGGCCCGCGCACAGCAGCGGCGCCGCTTCCGCGTCGTCATAACGCTCGGGAATCGCGAAGCAGAAGCCGGCGTTGGCGACGGCGTACTCGGCATAGCCGCCGTCGCGTGTGTAGCCCGTGAACACGGCGCCGTCGCAGAGGTTCTCGCGACCGGCGCGGCACCAGCGGCAGCGGCCGCAGGTCGCGGCGAGCCAGGGCACGCCGACGCGTGCGCCCACGGCAGATCGCGCGCCCGCGCCGATGGCGACGACGCGGCCGACGATCTCGTGACCCGGAACGAGCGGGCAACGGACACCGGGCAGCTCGCCGTCCACGACATGAAGGTCGGTGCGGCAGACGCCGCAGGCGGAGACCTTCAGCAGCAGCTCGCCGGGACCGGGTTGCGGCACGGGCCGCTCATCCGCGACGAGCGGCTGGCCCGGCGCGTGCAGGCGCATCGCCAACATGGGGCCATCTTAGCGCCAGCAGGATGGCCGATCGCCGGCGGCTCTCGTCATGCTTCACTGCCGGTGCGCCGCTGCCTGCAGGCCCGGGCTGGGCGCGGCATCAACCTGCGACGCGGATTTTTCCAGGTTAATCAGCTACCTCTGGGACTGTCGCCGGAATGTCGATTCCGGCCGGCGACATTCGACTATTGGGCGTCATGAATCCCGCGTATATGGTCGCAGCCGTGCTCGCGGCTGCGAGGCGCCAACAGCCAGGCCCACAGCAGGAGGTGGCCGTGCAGTACCTTTGCCTGATCTACAGCGACGAGAGCCAGTGGCCCGGGCTCCCGAAGGCCGAACACGAGCGCGTGCTTGGTGAGTATCACGCCTACACCGATGACATCCAGCGGAGCGGCCACCTGGTGGGCGCCAACCGGCTCGAACCGACCTCGGCCGCGACCGCCGTGCGCGTACGCAACGGCCGCGTCTCGACCACCGACGGTCCGTTCGCGGAAACGAAGGAACAGCTTGGGGGCTATTATCTGCTCGAAGCCCGCGATCTCAACGAGGCCATCCAGCTGGCAGCCCGGATCCCCGGCGCAAGATATGGCTGCATCGAGGTGCGGCCAGTCATGGAAATGAAACGATGAGATGCATGATCATGCTCGTGGCAGGCTCGGGGCTGCAGCGCAGCGCCAAGGGCCGGCGTATCCGCCGCAGCGGCGCGCGACGCACGGTGATCGACGGTCCCTTCGCCGAGACCAGGGAGCCGATCGCCGGCTACACGATCATCCAGGTGAAGTCGCGCGAGGAGGCGGTGGCGTGGACGCGCCGCTTCCCGAACCCGGCGCTGGACGGCGGTGACTGCGAGATCGGCATGGGCGGAGAGGAGAAACGGTCATGAGGTTCGTTTGTCTCGGTTGCCTCGACAAGGACGCCTGGGGCAGGTTGAGCCCCGCAGAGCAGCAGGCCATGATCGAAGCGTGCACGGCTTTCGACCGCGAGCTGCACGCGCAAGGGCGGTTCGCGGCCGGCTTCGCGCTCCAGGACTCCGCGAGCGCCACGACGATCCGCTGGAATGGCGGCAGGCCGTCGCAGGTGGACGGCCCCTTCGCGGAGACCAAGGAGATGCTGGGCGGCATCCTGGTCCTCGAGGCCAGGGACAAGGCGGAAGCGGTCGAGATCATGAGCCGGCACCCCGCGATCCGCATCGGCCCGTTCGAGGTCCGGCCCGCGGACGAGGCGTTCATGGCCCAACACCCCATACTGAAGCTGCAATAGGAGCACGCAATGAGTTACGTCGATGGCTATGTGCTGCCAGTCCCGCGCAGGAATCTCGCGGCCTACCGCCGCATGGCGAGTGGCGCCGGCAAGGTCTGGCGCAAGCACGGAGCGCTCCAGTACGTCGAATGCGTGGCCGACGACGTCAAGCCAGGCAAGTGGACTTCGTTTCCGCGGAGCGTGAAGCTGAAGCGCGGTGAAGTCGTCGTGTTCTCGTTCATCGTCTATCGCTCGCGGGGGCAGCGCGACCGCATCAACGCGAAGGTCATGAAGTTCTTCATGTCGGATCCCAAGTGGAAGAAGTACATGGACCCGAAGAACATGCCGTTCGACGGCAAGCGCATGTTCTGGGGCGGTTTCAAGCCGATCGTGGAGTACTGATGCAGTTCATGCTGATGTGCTGCATCGAGGAGCGGCGCTGGCTGGCGCTGCCGGACGCCGAGCGTGACGCGGTGATGAGGGACTACTACGCCTGGATCGCCGGCCTCGAGCATTCCGGTCAGCACCGCGCCACGGAGAAGCTCGCCTGGAGCCCGGCGGCGAAGACGCTGCGTTTGCGTGACGGCAAGCCGGTGGTGACGGACGGGCCCTACGCCGAGACGAAGGAACAGTTCGGCGGCTTCCACATCGTCGAGTGCCGCGACGCCGACGAGGCGCTTGCGCTTGCCGCGCGCATCCCGACCTTGCGCGTCGGCGGCACGATCGAGGTGCGACCGGTGGAGCCGCGCAGCTGAGTGGCGACGATACGGGGCAGGCCGCGCGGGCGCGGGTCGAGGCGGTCTACCGCGCCGAATCGCGCCGCGTGCTTGCCACCCTGATCCGGCTGCTGCGGGATTTCGAGCTTGCAGAGGAGGCGCTGTCGGACGCCTTTGCGGCCGCGCTCGAACAGTGGCCGCGGGACGGCGTGCCCGCGAACCCGCGCGCATGGCTCGTATCGGCCGGGCGCTTCAAGGCGATCGACGCCATGCGCCGCCGCGCCCGTTACGACACAGGCCTTGCCGCGCTCGCGGACGAGCTCGAGGCGGTGGGCCCCGATCCTGCCGAGGCCGCGGGAGAAGCGCTGCCGGACGACCGCCTGCGACTGATCTTTACCTGCTGTCACCCGGCGCTCGCGCCGGACGCCCAGGTTGCGATGACGCTGCGCGAGGTCTGCGGCCTGACCACCGAGGAGATCGCGAGCGCATTCCTGGTGCCGCCGGCGACACTGGCGCAGCGCATCGTGCGCGCGAAAGCGAAGATCCGCGCCGCGCGGATTCCCTACCAGGTGCCGGAACCCGCGGAACTGACCGAGCGCCTCGATGCGGTGCTGCGGGTCGTCTACCTCGTGTTCAACGAGGGCTATGCGGCGACCAGCGGCGGCACGCTCACGCGCGCCGATCTCACCGGCGAGGCCATCCGGCTCGGGCGCCTGCTTGCAGACCTGCTTCCCGATCCGGAGGTGCTGGGACTGCTGGCCCTGATGGTGCTCCAGGATTCGCGCCGCTGCGCGCGCGCGACGGCGGCTGGCGATCTGGTCCTGCTCGAGGACCAGGACCGCTCGCTCTGGGACCGCGCGCAGATCGGCGAGGGGCTGGAGATCGTGCGCCGCGCCTTCGAGTCGCGGCGACTGGGCCCCTACCTGCTGCAGGCCGCCATCGCCGCCGTGCACGCGGAGTCCGGCGAGGCCGGTACGACCGACTGGGCGCGAATAGTGGCGCTCTACGATCTGCTGCTGGTCACAGGCCCGTCGCCGGTCGTCGAGCTGAACCGCGCGGCGGCCGTCGCCATGCGAGATGGTCCCGTGGCGGGGCTCGACCTGATCGACGGCATCCTCGCCCGCGGCGAGCTCGCGGACTATCTGCCCGCCCACGCGGCGCGGGCGGAGCTGTGCCGGCGGCTCGGCCGGACGGCGGAATCGCGGCGGTCGTTCGAGCGCGCGCTCGCGCTCGCGCAGCAGGAGTCGCTGCGCCGCCATATCGGGCGGCGGCTGCGTGAACTGGCGTGACGCCGACGGTTAAGATACTCCGATGTCCGCCGTCATCTCGATCTCCGGCCTGACCAAGACCTACGCGGGCGGCCACCACGCGCTCGAGGACGTCTCGCTCGACATCGAGCGCGGCGAGATCTTCGCGCTGCTCGGACCGAACGGCGCCGGCAAGACCACGCTGATCAGCATCGTCTGCGGCATCGTGCGGCCGACGGCGGGCACGGTGCTCGTGGATGGGCACGACATCGTCCGCGACTATCGCCAGGCGCGCGCGACGATCGGGCTGGTGCCGCAGGAGCTGGTCACCGAGGCGTTCGAGACCGTATTCGCGGCGGCGCGCTTCAGCCGCGGGCTGTTCGGCCGCCCGCCGGACGATGCGTACCTCGAACGCGTGCTGCGCGACCTCTCGCTCTGGGACCGCCGCGGCGACATCATGATGACGCTGTCGGGCGGCATGAAGCGGCGCGTGATGATCGCAAAGGCCCTGTCGCACGAGCCGCGCATCCTGTTCCTGGACGAGCCGACCGCGGGCGTGGACGTCGAGCTGCGCCGCGACATGTGGGCGCTGGTGCGGCGGCTGCGCGACTCGGGCGTCACCATCATCCTGACGACGCATTACATCGACGAGGCCGAGGAGATGGCCGACCGCATCGGCGTGATCAACCACGGGCGCCTGATCGTGGTCGAGGAGAAGCTGCGACTCATGCGCAAGCTCGGCAAGCGGCAGCTCACGCTGACGCTGCAGGATCCGCTCGCGGCCCTGCCGCAGGAACTCGGCGAATGGCCGCTGGCGCTCAAGGCCAATGGCCACGAGCTCGAACTGACCTTCGACGCCGCGCTCGAGCAGACCGGCATCCCGGCGCTGCTGCGCCGGCTCGAGCAGCTCGGGATCAACTACCGCGACCTCAACACCCGCGAGAGCTCGCTCGAGGAGATCTTCGTGAGCCTGGTCAGCGAGCGCGGGCCGGGACGGGCATGAGCGGCATGGCCTTCAATCGCCATGGCGCGTGGGCGATCTACCGCTTCGAGATGGCGCGCTTCCTGCGCACGCTGCTGCAGAGCGTGCTGACGCCCGTGATCACGACCGCACTGTTCGTGGTGGTGTTCGGCGCGGCGATCGGCTCGCGGATGGCGGAGGTCGGCGGCGTCAGCTACGGCGCCTTCATCGTGCCGGGCCTGATCATGCTGTCGCTGTTCACCGAGAGCATCTCGAACGCGTCGTTCGGCATCCATTTCCCGAAGTTCACCGGCACGATCTACGAGATCCTGTCGGCGCCGGTATCGCCGTTCGAGATCGTCGCCGGCTACGTGGGAGCGGCCGCGACCAAGTCGGTGCTGCTCGGGCTCGTCATCCTCGCGACCGCGGCGTTCTTCGTGCCAGTCACGATCCTGCACCCGTTCTGGATGATGGCGTTCATGCTGCTGACCGCGGTGACCTTCAGCCTGTTCGGGTTCATCGTCGGCATCTGGGCGAAGAACTGGGAGCAGATGCAGCTGATCCCGATGCTGATCGTGACGCCGCTGACCTTCCTGGGCGGCGCGTTCTACTCGATCGACATGCTGCCGGGCGCCTGGCGCACCGTCACGCTGTTCAATCCCGTCGTCTACCTGATCAGCGGTTTCCGCTGGAGCTTCTACGGCAAGTCCGACGTGGCCGTCGGACTCAGCCTGGCGATGACGCTCGTGTTCCTGGTGCTGTGCCTCGCCGCGGTCGCCTGGATCTTCCGCACCGGCTGGCGGCTCAAGCACTAGGCGTCGAACTGCTCGAGTCCCGCCGACAGGTAATCGGCAGCCAGCGGCGTCCCGATCAGGTACTCGGCGGTGCGCCCGTTCCAGTGGGCGCGCGCCTCGGCGACGGCCTCGTCCCATTCGTCCACGCCGTAGTCGCCGCGGCCGACCCACATCAGCGCCACCAGCAGCGTCTGCTGGTCGGGCTCTAGCGATTCGACGGTGCTCGACAGCTCCAGCAGGACCGGGTCATCCGCGTGGTCGGCCAGCGTCTGCATGGCCCAGTCCTCGGTCGGGCTCATGGGGTCTTCGGGGAACGTCACCTCTTCCTTGGCCTGGAACTGGCGCATCTTGTCGATGACGATCCCGACGACGTCGCGGTTGAGCTCGAGTTCCACCATGACCCGATGATACGCGCGCGGCGCGGCCGCGCGCGGTAGCGGTTTTCCACAGTACCGCGGCCGGTACGGAAGGAGTATCCACGGGATGACATGCGAAGGAATGCGCAGGAGAGGCCGATGACGGACACCATGCAGCACGAGGCGCCGCGCAGGCACGCACATCCGGTGGCATGGATGACGGTGGCGCTCGCGGCGGCCGCCATCGCGGCGCTGGCCGGGTGCGCGACGGTGGGCCCGAAGATCCGGGTGGACTACGACCGCGCCGCCGATTTCAGCGCGTACCAGACCTACGGCTATCCCGCCGAACTCGGCACCGACCGCGGCGGCTACTCGACGCTGATCACCGGCTACTTCCGGCAGGCGGTGGACCGCGAAATGCGGCTGCGCGGCTACCAGTTCGCCGAGAGCAACCCCGACCTGCTGGTCAATTTCTTCGCGCGTGCGCGCGACGTGACCGACGTGCGGTCGGTGCCCAACGCCTGGGTCGGCTACGGCTACTATGGCTACCGCTATGGCCTGTACGGCGCCTGGCCGCTGTACGGCAGTGAGGTCTCGACGGTTCATTACAAGGTCGGGACCGCCAACATCGACGTCGTCGATGCCCGCCGCAAGCAGCTCATCTGGGAAGGGCTTGCCGAAGGCAAGCTGACCCAGCAGGCGATGGAGGATCCGCAGAGCGCCATTTCCGGCGTCGTCGCAGACCTCTTCACGCGCTATCCGGGGCGGGCGCGGGCCAGCGTGCCCGGCGAGGGCGGCAGCCGGTAATCCGATCGTTCAGTTGCTGATGCAGGGATTATCGCCGCACGCGGGACGGGGGCGGCCCGCGTGCGGCGTGGCCATCCGGCTCAGTTGACCTTGATCTCGATGGCCTTTGGTTTGACGACTTTCGACTTCGGGATGTGCACGTTCAGCACGCCATCCTTGCTCTCGGCGCGGATCCCGGCTGCATCCGCATCCTCCGGCAGCGAGAAGCTGCGGCAGAAGGCGCCATAGAACCGCTCGACGCGGTGCATCCTGTGGCCCTTCGCCTCCTTCTCCTGCTTGCGCTCGCCCTGGATCGTCAGCATCCCTTCTTCCAGGGAGACCTTGACGTCCTCGCGCCGCACGCCCGGGAGCTCCGCCTTCACCAGGTACTCGTCGTCCGTCTCGCTGATGTCCGCGACCGGCGACCACTCATAGGTCTCGGGCTCCTCTCCCGGCATGCGCGGCCAGCGCCCGAACAGCGACGGCATGGCGCCGCGGAAGAAATCGTCCGTGCCGCGGAAGGGTTCCCAACGTGTGAGTCTCATGTTCCCCTCCTTTGCAAAGGTACACCACTCCATTACGACGCAAGGCTACGCCCGGCGTCTTCGTGTTCAATCCGTACTTCTACTCATCGTCGTGCCGGAACATGCGTGGTGCAATTTCGGCAGCAATGCGCGAGGAGCACTTCGGCATTGCGGTGGTCACCAGGGCGTCGGCGCTGGAGGCGATGACGCCCGAACCGCTGGTCCCCAGCGAGGTAGAATCGGTCGAGACCGCAATCACGCGGCTGCGGGAGCGGCACTGACACCGCGGCCGGATCCGGAGGTGCCATGAACGATCCAGAGCGCGGCGGTGCGCCGCTGGCCGAGCGGGAGGCGGAACTGCGCGAGGATTTCGCCTATTTCGACGATGACGGGGACGGTCTGCTGCAAGTGGACGAGTTCATCCGTTTTCTGGACGGGCTCGGCGCCGGGATGTCCAATGAGGAATGCCGCATCGGGTTCGCGGAGATCGACACCGACCGGGACGGCGTCATCCAGTTCGAGGAGTTCCTGAACTGGTGGACCGCCCCGTGAACCCGGTGGTGTGGAGGGCCTGATGCGACTGCCCCTGCGCGTGACGTTCCGCAACGTGGATCCTTCGCCGGCGCTCAACGCGCGGGCGCGCGAACTGGCCGGGCGCCTCGACCGGTTCTCGAGCCAGATCATGCGCTGCCATGTCACGATCGAGGCGCCGCATCGCCACAGCCGGCAGGGCACGCTGTACCAGGTCCGCATCGACGTCACCGTGCCGCGGCGCGAGATCGCCGTGCGGCGGGCGCACCCCATCGACCGGTCCCACGAGGATCCATACGTCGCGCTGCGCGACGCCTTCCGGGCCCTCCGGCGCCGGCTGCAGGACCACGAGCGCCGCCGCCAGTGGAAAGTCAAAGCCCACTCCAGGTGAAACTGACCTTCTGCGGCGCGGCCGGCCAGGTGACCGGATCATGCTTCCTGTTCGAGGCCGGCGCCTGCCGCTTCGTCGTGGACTGCGGGCTGTTCCAGGGCGGGCGCGACACCTGGGCGCGCAACGTCGCGCCGTTTCCCTTCGATCCGAAAAGCCTCGACTTCGCGATCCTGACGCATGCCCACATCGACCACAGCGGGCTGCTGCCGCGGCTTTATGCCGAGGGATTCCGCGGGCCGATCTACGCCACGTCCGCCACGCGCGACCTGATCGCGGTGATGCTGCCCGACAGCGCCTGGGTCATGAGCGGCGAGGCGGCGAACGCGGCGCGGCGCGGGCGGCCCTATGACCTGCCGTACCGAATGGAGGATGCGCACGCGGTCCTCGCGCAGGTCCGCGCCGTGGAGTATGCGAACGCCTTCGAGCCGGCCCGCGGCGTGCGCGCGCGCCTCCAGGATGCCGGCCACATCCTGGGTTCCGCGTTCGTCGAGCTCTGGCTGGCCGGTGGCGGGGGCACGACGAAGGTCGTGGTGTCGGGAGACCTGGGCCAGCCCGGCCGGCCGATCGTGCGCGATCCTGCGCCGCTCGCGGAGGCCGACGTGCTGCTGCTCGAGTCCACCTACGGAGACCGCGACCATCAGCCCATGGCACAGACGCTGGAACAGCTGGTGGCCGCGCTGCGCCGCGCGCTCGACGAGCGCAGCGGAGTCGTGCTCGTGCCCGCCTTCGCGGTCGGGCGCACCCAGGAGTTCCTGTACCAGCTCAACCGGCTGAGCCGCGCCGGCAGGATCCCCGCGCCGCGGGTGTACGTCGACTCGCCGATGGCCACCGAGGTCACGCAGATCACCGCGCGCCATTTCGAGCTGTTCGACGACGAGGCGCGCCGCGTGGCCAGCGAGCCCGCAGGCGGCGACGGCGCGATGCGCGTCTCCTACACGTCGAGCGTCGAGGAATCGAAAGCGCTGAACCGCGCTTCCGGCGGCGCCGTGATCGTCGCCGCCAGCGGCATGTGCGACGGCGGCCGCATCCGGCATCACCTGCGCCATCACCTGCCGGATCCGCGCACGACCGTGCTGTTCATCGGTTACCAGGTCGCGGGCACGCTGGGGCGCCGGCTCGTGGACGGCGCAACGGTCGTGCGCATGTTCGGCGAGGAGGTGCCGGTGCGCGCGCAGGTCGTGGTGCTCGAGGGTTTCTCCGCGCATGCCGACCAGACGGCGCTGCTCGACTGGCTGCGCGGGCTGCGCCGGCCGCCGCGGGAGGTCTTTCTCGTGCACGGCGAGCCGGACGCGGCCGCGGCGCTCGGCGCCAGGATGGATGCCGAGCTGGGATGGCAATGCCGCATCCCCACGCACGGTGAGAGGGTCACGCTGGGAGAGTGAAGGAGCCGCCGCGTTCCGTCCGGGTGAGGTCCCCTCAGCCGCCCGCGACCAGCCTCATGCGCACGAGCTGCGCCAGGGACGAGGCGCCCATCTTCTTCATGACGTGCGCCCGGTGGATCTCCACGGTGCGCTGGCTGACGCCGAGCTCGGCCGCCATGACCTTGTTCGGCTTGCCGGCCGCGACGAGTTCCAGGACCTGCCGCTCGCGCGGCGTGAGACGCCCGAGGCGCGCGCGGATCTGGCTCTTCTCGCCGATGGCGGCCCGCAGTTCGCGGTCGCGCGCGAGCGCGCGCCGGATGCGCTCGGCCAGGTCGTCGTCCCGGAACGGCTTCTGCAGGAAGTCGAATGCGCCGCGCTGCATCGCCTCGACGGCCATCGGCACGTCGCCATGGCCGGTGATGAAGATGACGGGCAGCACGACGCCGCGGCGGTTGAGCTCGTCCTGCAGCTCGAGGCCGCTCATGCCCGGCATGCGCACGTCGAGCAGCGCGCAGCCCGGGCGGTCCGGGTCGTAATCCTCGAGGAAGTCCGCGGCGGACGCGTACGTGGCCGCGGGCTGGCCCATGGACTTGAGCAGCAGCGCGAGCGCGCTGCGCACGCCCTCGTCGTCGTCGACCACGAAAACCGCCGGAACCGGATCTTCCCTGGTCACGGCGGCGGGTTCCCGAGCCCGTCGCCTGCCGGGACCCCGGGCCCGACGCCCTTGCGGACCAGCTCGCGCATGTTGCGGATGCTGTCGCCGGCGCGCAGCGCCTGCTCGGCGATCTGGCGCAGCGCCCGGCGCACCTCGGCGAGGTCGGCGTTCGGCAGGCCGAGCAGCCGTTCGCAGGCGAGCGCGTAGGTGCTGATCGCGGCGAGCGGCTGGTTGACCTCGTGCGCGATGGAGGCCGCCATGCTGGCCATGGCGCCCAGCCTCGCGACTTCCGCCAGCCGTTCCGCGGCGCGGCGCTCGTATTCCTCGGCGCGCTGGTGCGCAGTGACGTCATGCAGGAAGCCGACGAACCGCGGCGGGTCCTCGCCCTCGACCCGGCCGACCGAGAGCCAGGCGCGGAAGATCGTGCCGTCCTTGCGCCGGGCGTCGACTTCGCGGCCGATGCCCACGATGTGGGCCTCACCGGACTCCAGATAGCGCAGCATGTAACCGTCGTGCTCGCTGCGGTACGGCTCGGGCATCAGCATGGATACGTTCGCTCCCTCCGCTTCGGACGCCGCGTAGCCGAACAGCTCCTCTGCAGCGCGGTTGAAGGTCCTGATCACGCCACGGTGGTCAATGATCACGATCGCATCCACCGCGGCCGTCAGCAGCGCCCGGAACTCCTGCTCGGCTTGACCGTTCTTCATGGCGATGGGGCCGATTATAGGCACCGCTCCGCCGCGCCCGGGCTACGTACTTGCCGAGACCCTCAGGACAGCGACCCCGCGATGGCGCTGGACAACTGCTCGACGTCCACGGGCTTGCTGAGGATGCGGCACGCCGGCAGGTCGGCATGCTGGCGCAGCGCAGTCGAGGTGTCGCCGGAGAGCAGCAGCGCGGGCAGCGTGCGGCCCATCTGCTTCCTGACGGAGACGATCGCGTCAACGCCGGTTTCGCCGCCGCCGAGGTGGTAGTCGCTGATGATCAGGTCGGGCCTGCGTCCGCCCGCGGCGAGCACGGACTCGGCTTCGGCGCGGCTGGCGGTCGCAATCGGCGTGTGACCGATTGCGCGCAGGTACAGCTCGGTCGCGCCGCGGACCGCGGCGTCGTCCTCGACCAGCAGGATGACGGCACCGGCCGCCGCCGCCGCGGACGCAGGAGCAGATGCAGGTTCCGGCTTTGCGGCCTGCGTGACGAGCGCCGGGGGAATGGAGATCCGGAACTCGGTGCCGCGGCCCGGCTCCGATTGTACGGCGACGCCGAGGTCGAGCAGCGCAGCGATGCGCTTGACGATCGCGAGGCCGAGGCCCACGCCGTAGTGGCCGCTCTGGCCGATCTGGTAGTACTCGTCGAAGATGCGGTCGAGGCGCGACGCCGGGATGCCGATCCCGGTGTCGGTCACCGTCATCATCAGGCCGTCGCCGTCGGCCCGGCAGGCGAGGCGCACCGATCCCGCCTCGGTGTACTTGATGGCGTTGCCGACGAGGTTCTCGAGAAGCTGGCGCAGCAGCGTGCGGTCGGTCCTGAGGCCACGCGCCACCACCGCCGTCACCGAAAACTCCAGGCTGCGCGCCTCGGCGATCGCGCCGAACTCGTTGCGCAGCGCCTCGAACAACCCCTCAACGCCGAACTCCTCGATCCGCGGCTGGATGTTCGCTGCCTCCAGCCGGCTGACGTCGAGCAGCGAATTCAGCAGGCCGGTCATCGCGTCCACGGCCTCGCGCTCGCGCGCCAGCAGTTCACGCGCCTCCGCGTCCGAGACGCGCCGGCGCAGCGCCGCATTCAGGAGCTGCAGGGTCTGCAGCGGCTGGCGCAGGTCGTGGCTCGCCGTCGCCAGGAAGCGCGTCTTGGCGACGTTCGCGCGCTCCGCTTCCGCCTGCGCGGCATGCAGTACGCGCACCATGTGGCGGCGGTCGGTGACGTCGCGCACTGCGGCGGCGACGAAGCGCCGGGCGCCGCTGCCGAGCGGCGACAGGCGGATCTCCACCGGGAACTCGTTGCCGTCCCTGCGGACCGCGACCAGGTCGATGGCCGTCGCGCCCATCTCGCGCGTGCGCGGCTGCGCCAGGAACCGCGCCCGGTGCTCGACGTGCAGCGTCCGGATGCGCTCCGGAATCAGACGCTCGATCGGCGAACCGCACAGTTCGCTGGCCTCATAGCCGAACAGCTGCTCGGCCATCCGGTTCGCGAATGCGATCCTGCCTTGCGCATCGACCACGAGCAGGGCGTCCGGTGCCGACTCGACGAGATCGGCGAGCAGCGACTCTGGCAGCGTGGCGTTCGGATCGGTCGTCATCTGGCGTGATCCGGGATTCCGTTCCGTTGGACGAATGATAGGCGCGTACCGGCCGCGCAACCAAGCGCGGCGGGCCGGAAAGGATCAGCGCTCCGGGCGGCGGGCGGGGCGGATGAATTCCTGCCAGGCGCGGATGGCGAGCGCCCCGGGCCGCTTGCGCCACAGCGCCTCGATCACCGCCCGGGCAAGCTGCAGGTCCGTGAACAGCGGCGTGCCCGTCTCCACCGCGCGGCGGCGGATCAGGTAGCCGTCGGGCCGGCCGTACTCGTCGTACTCGCGCGGCACGTTGACGATCAGGTCGACGGCGCCCGAGTCGATGAGCTCCATTGCGCTGGTGCCGTCGCCCGGCAGCTTGGCGACCGGCGTACAGGGAATGCCGAGCGTGGCGAGCGCCTCCGCCGTGCCGCCGGTGGCGTAGATCGGGAGTTTCAGCTCCTCGTGGATCAGGCGCGCCTCGTCGGCGAACCAGTACTTGTCCTCGAGCGGGCCGAGCGACAGCAGCACGCCCCTGGTCGGGTAGCGGAAGCCGGCGGCATGCAGCGCATGGAGCAGGGCCTCCTGCAGGTCGTCGCCGAGGCAGCCGACCTCGCCTGTGCTCGCCATCTCGACGCCCAGCATGGGATCGACGCCGGCGAGGCGGCTGAACGAGAACATCGGCGCCTTGACGCCGACGTGATCGAGCTCGAGGCTCGCGACATTGGCGGCGCCCGCGACGCCCAGCATGCGGCGGGTGGCCTCCGCCGCGAAGTTCGCGCCGGTCACCTTGGACACGAACGGGAAGCTGCGCGAGGCGCGCAGGTTGCATTCGATGACCTTGACCAGGTTGTGCTTGGCGAGGAACTGGACGTTGAACGGGCCGGTGATCTTCAGGGCGGCAGCAAGCTCGGCCGCGATGCGGCGGACGCGCCGGATGGTGGCGATGTAGACGCCCTGGGGCGGCAGCACGAGCGTCGCGTCGCCGCTGTGCACGCCCGCATCCTCGATGTGCTCGCTGATCGCCCACAGCGCGAGTTCGCCGCGGTCGGCGACCGCATCGATCTCGATCTCGCGCGCGCGGGTCTCGAATTTCGACACCACCACCGGGTGGTCCGGCGAAACCCGCTTGGCGCGCGCCAGGATGCGCTGCAGCTCGTTCGGCTCGTGCGCGATGCTCATGGCCGCACCGGAGAGCACGTAGCTCGGCCGCACCAGCACCGGGAACCCGCCCAGCTCCTCGACGATGCGCGGCGCCAGCGCGGCGTCGGTCACGTGGCGCCAGGCCGGCTGGTCGATGCCGAGATCGTCCAGCAGCGCGCTGAACTTGCGGCGATCCTCCGCGCGGTCGATGTCCTCCGGGCTCGTGCCCAGGATCCGGATGCCGGCGCGGTGCAGCCGCATCGCCAGGTTGTTCGGGACCTGGCCGCCCATGCTGACGATCACGCCCTCCGGGCGCTCGCGCTCGCAGATGTCGAGCACGGACTCGAGGCTGATCTCGTCGAAGACCAGGCGGTCGCAGATGTCGTAGTCGGTGCTGACCGTCTCGGGGTTGTAGTTGACCATGATGGTCTCGAACCCCTGGTCGGCGAGGGTCTGCACGGCGTTCACGCAGCACCAGTCGAACTCGACGCTGGAGCCGATCCGGTACACGCCGGCGCCGAGCACCACGACCTTGCGCCGCGCGGTCGGCTCCACGTCGGAGACGCGGGCATGGTAGGTGGAATACAGATAGTTGGTCTCCGCAGGAAACTCCGCCGCCAGCGTGTCGATCTGCGCGTAGCCCGGGCGGATGCCGCTGCTGCCGCGGGCGGTGCGGGCGCTGCCCAGCGGCAGCGCCAGCGCGTCGTCGATCGCCTGGTCCGAGAACCCGAGCGCCTTGGCCTCGCGCAGCAGTTCCGGCGTGAGCGCGGCGCCCGGCGCGCGCAGGCGCCGGAACATCGCGACCACCGGGAGCATGCAATGCAGGAACCAGGGATCGACGTCGGTGATCTCATGGATGCGCTCGATGCTCATGCCGCGGGCGAGCGCCTGCGCGATGCCGAAGATGCGCCGCGGCGTGGCATGGCGCAGTTCCTGCTCGAGGTCGTCGAACGCGAAGGCGTCCGGGTCGAGGCCCATGACGCCGATGTCCAGCATCCTGAGCGCCTTCTGGATCACCTCGGGGAAAGTCCGGCCGATCGCCATGACCTCGCCGACGCTCTTCATCTCGCTGCCGATCTGCTTGACCGCGCCGTGGAACTTGGTGAGGTCCCAGCGCGGCACCTTGCAGACCAGGTAGTCGAGGGCCGGCTCGAAAAAGGCCGTCGTCTTCTTCGTGATGCCGTTCGGGATATCGGGCAGGTCGTAGCCCAGCGCGATCCTCGCCGCCACGTAGGCGAGCGGGTAACCGGTCGCCTTGGATGCGAGCGCGCTGGAGCGCGACAGGCGGGCATTGACCTCGATGACCCGGTAGTCGAGGCCGTCGGGATCGAGTGCGTACTGGATATTGCACTCGCCGACGATGCCGAGATGCCGCACGGTGCGGATCGCGACCGTCCGCAGCAGCTGGTACTCCTCGTCGTTCAGCGTCTGCGACGGGGCGACCACGATGGACTCGCCGGTGTGGATCCCCATCGGGTCCAGGTTCTCCATGTTGCAGACGGTGATGCAGTTGTCGCCGGCGTCGCGCACCACCTCGTACTCGATCTCCTTCCAGCCGCCGAGATACTCCTCGACCAGCACCTGCTTCACGCCGCCCGAGAACGCGCGCTGCAGCGCGGCATCGAGGTCGGACGCGCCGCGCACGATGCCGCTGCCCTTGCCGCCGAGCGCGAAGCCCGCGCGCAGCATGACCGGGTAGCCCATTCCCGCTACCGCGCGGCGCGCCTCGGCGGCGGTGCCGCAAGCGGTGCTGCGCGCGGTCTTGACGCCGATCTCGTTGAGGCGGTCCACGAACAGCTGCCGGTCCTCGGTGTCGAGGATGGCCTTGACCGGCGTGCCGAGCACGCGCACGCCGAGGGCGTCGAGCAGGCCGCGCTCGTGCAGGGCGATGCCGCAGTTGAGCGCCGTCTGCCCGCCGAAGGAGAGCAGGATCGAGTCGATCTGCTCCTTGCGGATGACCTCCGCGGCGATCTCCGGCGTGACCGCGAGCAGGTAGAGCCGGTCGGCCATGCCCTCGCTGGTCTGGATGGTCGCGATGTTCGGGTTCAACAGCACCGTGTAGACGCCGTCCTCCTGCAGCGCCTTGATGGCCTGCGAGCCGGAGTAGTCGAATTCCCCCGCCTGTCCGATCTGGAGCGCGCCGGAACCGAGCACGAGCGTCCGGCGCGGTCTTCCGGCTTTGGCGGCGGCGCTCATCGGCTCACGCTTTCATCGCGCCGGCAAGGCGCAGGAAATCGTCGAACAGGAAAGCCGTGTCCTGCGGACCGGGGGAGGCTTCCGGGTGGAACTGGACGCTGAAGTACGGATCCGCCATGGAGCGGATACCTTCGTTCGAGCCGTCATTGACGTTCACGAACCAGGGCTGCCAACCCGCGGGCAGCGAGCCGTCGTGCACCGCGTAGCCGTGGTTCTGGCTCGTCACGTAGCAGCGTCCGGTCCGCAGGTCGCGCACCGGCTGGTTCACGCCGCGATGCCCGTACGGCAGCTTGTAGGTGTCGCCGCCGGCCGCCAGGCACAGGATCTGGTTGCCGAGGCAGACGCCGAAGACCGGCCGCCGATACGCCGCGAGCAGGGAGCGGATCCGGGCGATGAGCGGCCCGAGGTCCTTCGGGTCGCCGGGGCCATTGCCGATCAGCACGCCGTCCGCGCGCGCCGCCAGCGGGGCGAGGTCGCAGTGCCAGGGCGCGCGCGTCACGCTCGCGCCGCGCGCCAGCAGCGAACGCACGATGTTGTCCTTGGCGCCGGCGTCCACGACCAGCACCTCGAGCGGACCGCCCTCGTGGCGGACCGGCTCGCGCGGTGCGACCTCGAGGAAGATGCCGGCGCGCATGTCGCGCTCGTCGGCCTGCGCACGCACCTCGGCGGCGTCCAGGCGGGCAGGCGCGAGCCAGCCGCGCATGGTGCCGTGCTCGCGCAACCTCCGGGTCAGGGTGCGCGTGTCGATGCCGGCGACGCCCGGGACGTCCTCCTGCGCGAGCCAGTCACCGAGCGAGCGCGCGGACGAATGGTGGCTCGGCACCGCGACATAGTGCTGCACGACCAGCCCCTGCACCTGGATGCGCCCGGACTCGAACGGGCCGTCGATGCTGCCGGCGGCACGCGGCGCCGGCACCCCGTAGTTGCCGATCAGCGGATAGGTCAGCACCAGGATCTGGCCGCGATACGACGGATCCGTCAGCGATTCGACATATCCCGCCATGGCGGTGTTGAAGACGACTTCCCCGGCGACGGTGCGCGACGCGCCGAAGCCGTCGCCGTGCATGACCGTGCCGTCCTCGAGTTCAAGTCGCCATCGCCCCGGATATCCCATCGGGAAGCAGTTTGCCCGATCACAGGGAGATTCGTGTAGCTCCTTCGCTGCGCCTTCACGTGCGAAACGCAGCCTGCGCTACACTGCGCACGCCAGACAGGGAGGAAGCGGGTATGCCCGGAAAGCGCGCGCTGGTCGTGGACGACTCCAAGTCGGCGCGGGTCGTCCTGAGCCGGATGCTCGAGAAGTACGGGATCGAGGTGGATTCCGCGGACTCGGCGGAGTCCGCGCTCGACTACCTGCGCGAACACCATCCCGACGTCATCTTCATGGACCACCTGATGCCGGGCATGGACGGCCTGCAGGCGGTGCGCGAGATCAAGGCCAATCCCTCGCTCGCGTCCATCCCGATCATGATGTACACGTCGCAGGAAGGCGAAATCTACGGCGGGCAGGCGCGCGCCTCCGGGGCGGTAGGCGTACTGCCGAAGTCGATCCGGCCGATCGACGTCACCAAGGCCCTGTATCAGCTGCAGATGCTGCCGGAGCGGCGCGACGCGGAGCCGTCTGCGTTGGAGTCGGCAGGCCCCGGACCTGCGGGTATCACCGCTGCAAGTGGCGCACCTGCGGGCGAGGAGTCGCGCATCCGCAGCGCCATGGACGCGATGCTGAAGGAGCAGAGTGTCGAGCTGCGGCGGTTCGTGGTCTCGACGCTCGAAGCCCACACGCACCGGATCCTCTCCGAGCTGCGGCCCAGGGAGCCGGAGCCTGCGGAGGAGGCGGCGACCGGGGCTCCACCGCCCGCATCGAGGCCCTGGGGTTGGATGCTGGCGACGGGGTCCGCACTGGTCGCCCTGCTGGTCGTCGCGGTGCTGTACTGGCAATCCGTTGCCGCGACGCGGCAGGCGGAGCGCGCGTTCGAGGCCGTCACTGCGTCCAATGAATCGCTGGCCCAGGCGATCGAGAACTGGCGCATCGCCAACGAGCGTCTTGCGGCAGAGGAACCGGGTCCTGGCGGCCCGCGACCGATGGTGCTGTCGGTGCCCTTCGGCGAGCAGCCGCTGGCGCCCTCGCGGCTGGAGGCGGTGCGCAACCTCGTCGCCCAGCTCGAGCGGACCGCGATCAGCGGGACGATCCGCGTCGAGAGTTATTCCGGCAGCTTCTGCCTGGCCGGCTCGGCCGCCCAGGGCTACTCGCTGGCGCCGCCGGCGGTTCCGGCCACGCAATGCGAGCAGGTCGGCAATCCGCTGGACGAGGCGGCGGGCGGAGCGGCGCGCCAGCCGCTCGCGTTCGCCAACCTGGCGGCGTCGGTGCGCCAGCGCACGGGCGGGGCGGTCGAGCTCGAGCTCGTGGCCGGTCCGCGCGATCGCCTTGCGGCGTCCTATCCCGCCATCGAGCAGGCGACCGCGGGGCAGTGGAATGCCGCAGCCCAGTCCAACAACCGGATCGAGATCAGCGTCAGCGAAAAATGACCGTGCGCCTGCTGATCTATGGCGCCAACGGCTACACGGGTGAGCTCATCGCGCGCGCCGCGGCCGCGCTCGGCCTGAATCCGGTCCTCGCGGGCCGCTCGGCCGGCCCGGTGCAGGCGTTGGCCCGCGAACTCGGCTGCGAGGCGCGGGTCTTTGGCCTCGACGATCCCGCGGCGGTGGCGGCGGGGCTTTCGGGCTGCGGCGTCGTCGTGCATTGCGCCGGCCCGTTCTCGGCGACGGCCGCGCCGATGATGGCCGGCTGCCTCGCCGTCCGGGCCCATTACACGGACATCACCGGCGAGATCGAGGTCTTCGAGCTGGGCTTTCGCAACGACGACGCGGCGCGCCGCGCCGGCATCGTGATCTGCCCCGGCGTCGGCTTCGACGTGGTGCCGACAGACTGCATCGCACTGACCTTGAAGAACGCGCTGCCGGATGCCACGCGCCTGGCGCTCGGTTTCGACAGCAAGGCATCGCTCAGCCGCGGCACCGCATCCACCAGCGTCGAGGGCCTTGGCAATGGCAGCCGCGTGCGCGAGGGAGGGAAGCTGGTGCGCATTCCCCTGGGGGCGCGCTCGCGGCGCATCGATTTCGGCGCCGGCGAGAAGCTCGCCACCGCCATACCCTGGGGCGACGTCAGCACGGCGTACCGGACGACGGGCATCCCCAACGTCGAGGTCTACGTCCCGGTTTCGCCGCGCGCGCTGGCAAACCTGCAGCGGCTCGGCCGCCTGGGGTGGCTGCTACGCCGCAAGTCCGTGCAGGCAGTCCTGAAGTGGCGCATCCGCAAGGGCGCCGCGGGGCCGACGGCGCAGGAGCGCGAGCGCACGCCGGTGCACGTCTGGGGCGAGGCGGCCAACGCCGCGGGCCGCACCGTCACCGCGCGATTGCGCGTGCCGAACGGGTACACGCTGACGACCGACGCCGCAGTCGCGGTCGCGCGCCGGCTGCTGGAGTCCGCCGCGGCGCCGGGGTTCACGACGCCGGCGCGACTGATGGGCGCGGGATTCGTCTCGACCCTGCCGGGAGCGGGCCCCATCACCCTTGAGTGAACCGGATCCCGATTTCCGCCCGCCTGCGTGGCTTGCCAACCGCCACGTCCAGTCCGTGCTGCCGCGCCTGCCGCTGCGCCGCGCGGCCATCCTGCGCCGCGCGGCGGCGGTGCAGGCCGCGAGCCGCCGGCTGGTGCTGGACTGCGGCGAAGGCGTGCGCCTGATGGGCT
This sequence comes from Steroidobacteraceae bacterium, assembly GCA_019634895.1. Lineage (GTDB taxonomy): Bacteria > Pseudomonadota > Gammaproteobacteria > Steroidobacterales > Steroidobacteraceae > SCUD01. The sequence goes on from JAHCAM010000013.1 coordinate 61,011, forward strand.
GGCTCTCGGAGCCGGCTGCGGCGGCGGCGCTTGCGCCGCGCCGGCTCGCCGTGCTGCTGCATGGCTGGGAGGGCAGCGCCGAGTCGCCGTACGTGCTGTCCGTGGCGCAGCTCCTGCACGACCGGGGATTCTTCGTGCTGCGGCTCAACCTGCGCGACCACGGCGGCACGCATGCGCTCAACCGGGAGCTGTTCCATTCCTGCCGCATTGCTGAGGTCGTGGGCGCAGTGGCGCGCGTGCAGTCGCTGCATCCGGACGCGCTGCTGTCGCTCGCCGGGTTCTCACTCGGCGGCAACTTCTGGCTGCGCGTCGGCGCGCGGGCGTCCGCCGCAGGCCTGCGCGTCGCGCGCATCGTCGCGGTCTGTCCGGTGCTGGACCCGGCGACCACGCTGTCCGCGCTCGAGAGCGGCCCGGCGATCTACCGCTGGTACTTCATGCGCAAGTGGCGGCGCTCGCTGCTCGAGAAGCAGGCAGCCTGGCCCTCGACCTACGATTTCGGCGAACTGCTGTCCGAGGGCTCGCTCACGGCGATGACCGGCCGGATGGTGCTGCGGTACACGGATTTCCCGGATCTTGCCAGCTACCTGCGCGGCTACGCGGTCACGGGACCGGCGCTGGAATCGCTGACGGTACCGACGACGCTGATCACCTCGCGTGACGACCCGATGATCCTCGCGCGCGACCTGGACAGGATCGCAAGTCCGGCCCCGCTCAGGCTGGTGCTGACCGGGCGCGGCGGGCACTGCGGCTACATGGACGCGCTCGGCGGCCCGAGCTGGATCGACCGCGCGATCGTCGCGGAGCTCAATCGGGACTGATGCTCAGCCCGCGGCCGCGCGCATCAGCTCGAGCCACTTGAGGTAGCGCGCGAGCAGGCGCGGGTCGTCCTCCGGCTCGAAGCGGGTGCTCTCCGGCGCCTGGAACTCCCGCGGTTCACCAGCGACCAGGAACCCGAGGCCGCGCGAGGTGGCTTCGCGGTCGCTCGAGCGGTCCACCGGCAGTTCGGACAGCGCGGCCAGCAGCCGGCACAGCAACCGGTTCTCGGCCAGTCCCCCGCTCACGACCAGGCGGGCGGCCTGCGCATGGTGCCGGTCCATCTCGTCGAGGTTGGCCTTGATCAGGAAGGCGACGCTCTCGAGCACCGCCCGGCACTGCTGCAGCTCCGCGCCCTCGCCGACGAAGCGCGACTCGAAATCCGGGTTCCAGAACGGCGAACCGAGGCCCGAGACGCCGTTCAGGAAGAACGGCGCGCCGTCGTCCACGATCGCCGCGGCGTCGAGCAGCGCCAGCATGCGGTCCGCCGCCGCGCCCTGGTGGCGCTCGAACCATTCGAGTGCCGCACCTGCCCCGTTCACGGAGCCTTCGAGCACGCAGTCGAAGCGCGTCTCGTCCACGCGGATCACGCTCGTCAGCAGGGGCGGGGCGCGCAGCGGGGCCGGAACCGGCCGCAGCGCGAATGCGCCGGTGCCGAGGTTGACGTAGGCGGCGGCGCCATCGAGCGGCCCGGCGGCGAAGGGCACGACGGACTGATCGCCACTGCAGACCGTCACCGGCACGGCCGTGCCTTCGTGGTCGAGCGTCCCGAAGTTTCCGGCGGTGCCGGTTGCGCGCGGCAGCACTGCACGCGGGACCCCGAACATCGCGAGCAGCTCCTCCGACCAGTCTCGCTCGAACGGCGACCAGAGCAGGGTGCGGGCCGCAGTCGCTGCGTCGGCGACGAACGGGCGTTCCCGCAGCAGCCGGTGCAGCAGCCAGCAGGCCAGCGGCGCCGCGCGCAGCCGCCCCTGGGCGGCCGCCGCGCGGACTGCGGGCAGGTGGTCCAGGCACCAGCGGATCTTGCTGGCGCCGTAGTGCGGAGACAGCGGCAGGCCGGTCAGGCGGTGCACTTCTGCCGCGCGCCTCGCGAGCCCCTTGAGCCAGGCGGCGTTGCGCCGGTCCTGCCAGGAGATGACCGGCGACAGCGGGCCGCCGTCCACGGCATCCCAGCACAGCAGGCTCGAGCGCTGCACCGCGAGACCCGCGGCGGCCCAGCGTACCGCCGGCGCGTGGCGTGCGAGTTCCGCAAGCGCCGTCGTCACGCTGGCCAGGACTTCATCCGGATCGTGCTCGACGTGTCCAAGCGCGTTGTGCTGCGTCGCGATCGAGACGAACGCAGCGCCGTGCACGGTGCCTGCGGCGTCATAGGCGGTCGCGCGGGTTGCGTGGCCGCCCTGGTCGATCGCGACGTACACGCGGTCGCTCATGCCCATGCCTCTGCTGCAGGCTGCGGCCGGCGTGCGCGGGATCCGGCGGGGTCGCTCGCTCGCAAACTCCGC
>JAHCAM010000130.1 GCA_019634895.1 Steroidobacteraceae bacterium
GCGGCGATCTGGTGGGTGGCCGTCGAGATCCGCACTTCGCGCCTGCAGGCCGAGTGGATCGGCGACCTCGCGCGCGAGGCGCGGTTCGACGTGGAGCCCGGCCCGAGCAGCTCGATCCGCTATCCGGGGCCGGGCCCCTATGACGAGCGGCTCGGCTACCACCAGCTTCCCAAGACGATCGAGCGGCTCGCGCAGCAGGGCTTCGAGGTCACCGCGCAGGCGCGCATGTCGCCGCGGATGATCGAACTCGTCGACCGCGGCCTGTTCGCGACCTACGACGAGAAGAGCCAGGCCGGGCTCGAGTTGCGCGATTGCCGCGACGAGACCGTCTTTGCCGCGCGCTTTCCGCAGCGCACCTATGCGGATTTCGACGCGGTGCCGCCGCTGCTGGTGCAGGCGCTGCTGTTCATCGAAAACCGCGAACTGCTCGATGCCGAGCACCCGTCGCGAAACCCGGCCGTCGAATGGGACCGGCTGGCGCTCGCGACCTTCGACCAGCTCTGGCACCTGATCGACGACGCGCATCCGGCGCACGGCGGCAGCACGCTCGCCACGCAGATCGAGAAGTACCGGCATTCGCCCGAGGGCCGCACCGCGTCGGGCAAGGAAAAGCTGAGGCAGATGGCCTCGGCCTCGTTGCGCGCCTACCTCGACGGACCGGACACGACGGCGCGCCGGCGCCGGATCGTCGTCGACTACCTGAACACGGTGCCGCTGGCCGCGCGCACCGGCTTCGGCGAGGTCAACGGCATCGGCGACGGGCTCTGGGCCTGGTACGGCCGCGAATTCGACGAGGTCAACCGCGCGCTCGGCGCCGCCGTCGACGGCGAGACCGCCGACGAGACGGCCGACGAGGCGCTTCAGGCGAAGGCTCTCGCGTTCAAGCAGGCGCTGTCGCTGATGATCGCCCAGCGGCGACCCGCCTGGTACCTCGGCGGCGGCGAGGCCGAGCTGGCCGACCTTGCCGACACCCACCTGCGGCTGCTCGCCGACGCGGGCGTCATCGACGCGCGCCTTCGCGACGCCGCGCTGCCGCTTCGCCTGTCGCTGCAGGCGCAGCGCGTGCAGATGCCGCCGGTCTCGTTCGTCGAGCGAAAGGCGTCCACCGCGATGCGCGCGCGACTCGCCGGCCTGCTCGGCGTTGCACGCACCTACGACCTCGACCGCTTCGACCTGAGCGCGGCGAGCACGCTCGACGGCAGGGTCCAGGAGGAGGTGACGCGGGTACTGCGCAGCCTGGCCGATCCCGAAGGCGCCCGGGCCGCCGGCCTCTACGGATTCCGCCTGCTGCGCGACGGCGACGACCCGGGCCGGCTCACTGTCAGCTTCACGCTG
>JAHCAM010000131.1 GCA_019634895.1 Steroidobacteraceae bacterium
TCACCGGCGTGCTCCCGGCGCGCCGCGCCAGCGCCAGCGCTCCCACGCCGCCGCAAGACCACCGACGATGCCCTGCGGAAAGGCGAGCACCAGCCCGAGGATCGCCAGCCCGAGCAGCGCACGCCAGTAGTCGGTCGCACGGCTCACCGAATCCTGCAGCCAGGTGAACACCGCGCTGCCGACGATCGGGCCCGCCAGCGTCTGCACGCCGCCGAGCAGCACCATGACCAGTCCGTCGATCGAGCGCCCGACGTGGATCGTCTCGGGCGAGATCGAGCCCTTGCCGAACGCATAGAGCGCGCCGGCCAGCCCGCAGAACAGCGCCGCCGCCGCGAAGCCCGCCCAGTGCACGCCGATCACGCCGATGCCGGTGCTCTCGGCGCGCAGCGGCGAGTCGCGCCCGGCGCGCATCGCGTAGCCGAACGGCGAGAACAGCATCCGGCGCAGCGCGAAGACACTGGCGCCGACCAGCGCCAGCGTCAGGTAGTAGTACGCGGTCTTCGACGCGAAGCGCTCCGAAGGCCAGATGCCCACCATCCCGTTGCTGCCGCCGGTCACGTCGTCCCACTGGAAGACGATCGACCAGACGATCTGCGCGAAAGCCAGCGTCAGCATCGCGAGGTAGACGCCCGAGAGCCGCACCGCGAACCAGCCGAAGAGCAGCCCGCCGGCGAGCGCGGCGAGCGGCGCCAGCACCAGCGCGAGCTCCATCGGCAGCGCCAGTCCCTTGAGCAGCGCCGCGGCGCCGTAGGCGCCCAACCCGAAATACGCCGCGTGCCCGAACGAGTGCATCCCGCCCGGACCCATGATGAAGTGCAGGCTGGTCGCGAACAGCACGGCGATCAGCACGTCGATCATCAGCACGGTCAGGTACGGAAGCGAGTCGCCCAGCAGCGGCAGCGCGAGCAGTGCTGCCGCGAGTGCGATCACCGCACCGACGCCGGCCCGCGACATCGGCCGGATCGGCGCCTCGGCGGCTGCCGCGCTGCGCACCGCACCCTGCGGCTTGCCGAGCAGTCCCCACGGACGCCAGATCAGCACCGCGGCCATCACCAGGAACTCGACGACCAGCGTCAGCTTCGAGAACGAGAAGCTCGTGCCGAGCACCTCGACGGTGCCGATCCCGTAGCAGATCGCCTTGATTTCCGCGATGACCAGCGCTGCGAGGTAAGCGCCCGGAATGCTGCCCATCCCGCCGACGACCACCACCACGAACGCATCGCCGATCGTCGTCATGTCGAGCGCGAGGTTGGCCGGTTCGCGCGGCAGTTGCAGCGCCCCCCCGAGCGCGGCCAGCGCCGAGCCGAGCGCGAAGATGCCGGTGAACAGCCACGC
>JAHCAM010000132.1 GCA_019634895.1 Steroidobacteraceae bacterium
CGTCGCTGGCGCTGGCGGCTGTGGAGTCGAAGGGCTACGAGCCGCCGCTTCGCTATTAAATCCCGATAGGCGTTCGGCGGCGGCCGCGTATGATGCGCGGCCTGATGCTGCAACAGACCGCCGCTCCCAGCCTTCCGCCCGTCTTCGACCGCTGGTTCGCGGCGAGGGGCTGGCGCCCGCGCGCGCACCAGCTTGATTGTCTGGGCGAGGCGCGCGCAGGACGTTCTTTTCTGCTGATCGCCCCGACCGGCGGCGGCAAGACGCTTGCCGGGTTCCTGCCAAGTCTGGTTGATCTGCATGAGAACGGGACCGGGCGCGGTCTGCATACGCTCTACATCTCGCCGCTCAAGGCGCTGGCGGTCGATATCGCCCGCAACCTCAAGGCGCCGGTTGAGGAGATGCGGCTCCACATCAGCATCGAGACCCGCACCGGCGACACGCCGCAGGCGCGCCGCCAGCGCCAGAAGCACAGCCCGCCCGACATCCTGCTGACGACGCCCGAACAACTGGCGCTGCTGCTGTCGCACAGCGAGGCGGCCCGATTGTTCGCCCGGCTCAATGCTGTCGTCATCGACGAGCTGCACGCGCTCGCCGGCGGCAAGCGCGGCCATCTTCTCGCCCTGGGTCTTGCGCGCCTGAAAAGGCTCGCGCCCGACATGCGCAGCGTCGGGCTCTCCGCCACCGTGCCGGATCCGCAGCCGCTGCTCGACTATCTCGGCTCAGGCGGCGCGCGGCCTGCGCTCATCCGCGCCGCGGGCGGGGCGCGCGCCGTCGTCGACGTGCTCAATTCCGGCGAGCGCATTCCGTGGTCCGGCCATTCCGCCCGCCACGCCTGGAGCGAAGTCTATGAGGCCATCCGCCAGGCGCGCATGACGCTTGTGTTCGTCAACACGCGCAGCCAGGCGGAGATGACCTTTCAGGCGCTTTGGCGCATGAACGACGACAACCTGCCGATCGCTCTGCACCATGGCTCGCTCGATGTGGAGCGCCGCCGCAGGGTCGAAGCGGCTATGGCCAGAGGCGGCCTGCGCGCCGTCGTCTGCACCTCGACGCTCGATCTCGGCATCGACTGGGGCGACGTGGACCTCGTCATCAATGTCGGCGCTCCGAAGGGGGCGAGCCGTCTGATGCAGCGGATCGGCCGCGCCAACCACAGGCTCGACGAGCCGTCCGCGGCGGTCCTCGTGCCCTCGAACCGCTTCGAGGTGCTGGAATGCCGGGCGGCGCTCGACGCCGTGGCGGAGGCCGCGCAGGATACGCCGGATGCGCGCACCGGGGCGCTGGACGTACTGGCCCAGCATATACTCGGCATGGCCTGCGG
>JAHCAM010000133.1 GCA_019634895.1 Steroidobacteraceae bacterium
TGCGCGAGCTCGAGAAGGCGATGCCGGCGCACGTGATGGTGTCGACCGACATCGGCAATATCAACTCGGTGGCAAACAGCTACCTGCGCTTCGAGGAGCCGCGCAGCATGTTCGCGGCGATGAGCTTCGGCAACTGCGGCTACGCGTTCCCCACGATCGTCGGCGCGAAAGTTGCCGCGCCGCACCGGCCGGCGATCTCGTATGCCGGTGACGGGGCCTGGGCGATGAGCATGGGCGAGATCCTCACCTGCGTGCGCCACGACATTCCGGTCACTGCGGTCGTGTTCCACAACCGCCAGTGGGGCGCCGAGAAGAAGAACCAGGTCGACTTCTACAACCGTCGCTTCGTTGCCGGCGAGCTCGAGAGCCCGAGCTTCGCGGGGATCGCGAAGGCGATGGGCGCCGAGGGCATCGTCGTCGACCGGCTCGAGGACGTCGGCCCCTCCCTGAAGAAGGCGGTCGACATGCAGATGAACGGGCGCAAGACCTGCGTGCTCGAGATCATGTGCACCCGCGAGCTCGGCGACCCGTTCCGCCGCGACGCGCTGTCCAAGCCGGTACGCTTCCTCGACAAGTACAAGGACTACGTCTGAACGGCCGCGGCGGCGGCTCCCGAGTCGCCGGCGGGCGCCTTCGCGCTCGCCGGCGCGGATCCCTTTAGCCGCGGCCGCCCGCGCTCCGCTCGCAAGCCTCCCTCCCGCCGCGACACTCGGGCGCCTCTTCGACGATCCGCCCGCCGGCTGAAGACGCCCTTTGTCACGTCCGGCCCTCCCGGGCTGGGTGTACACTCGGTCCCCCGCCGTGGACGCGACCCGCGCCGGCCGGCCGCCTGGCCGGCGACAGGCCCCCGTTGCGCGAACCGACACAGGAGCGGCGGGGGAGACATGCCGAAGCAGTCGCACGAATTCGCACAGCAGCCCGGTTGCCGCAGGCAACGGGCGCGCGCGCGGCCGGGGCCGCGCCGATGCAGCCGGTTCCCAATCACGGAGGTTTTTCCATGTCCCACGCTCGTGCCGAGGCGGCCATGACCGCTACCGGGGGCCAGGGTGCTGCGTCGCGCGCTGCCGGCTTCGGCGCCGCGCCGATGCAGGCGCCCGAATGGGTCCAGCACCCGCGACTGATCGAGTGGGTCGGCTCGATCGCCGCGCTGGTCAAGCCCGACCGGATCCACTGGTGCGACGGCTCCCAGGAGGAATACGACCGGCTGTGCGAGCAGATGGTCGCCGCGGGCACGCTGCGCAAGCTCAACCCCGCCAGGCGTCCCGGGTCGTTCCTGGCGCTGTCCGATCCGACCGACGTCGCGCGCGTC
>JAHCAM010000134.1 GCA_019634895.1 Steroidobacteraceae bacterium
AGCCGGGCAGGTGGTCGCGCTGGTCGGCGCCAATGGCGCGGGGAAGACCTCGCTGATCCGCACGGTGGCGGGCATCCTGAAGCCGCGCGGCGGCTCGATCCGGTTCGACGGCCACGAGATCGGCGGGCTCGACAGCCACCGGGTCTGCGACCTCGGCGTCGGGCAGGTCGCCGAGGGCCGGCAGGTGTTTCCGTCGATGAGCGTGCTCGAGAACCTGCAGGTCGGCGCGATGTTGCCGCGCGCCCGCGCGCAGGCGTCGTCGACGCTCGAGCGCGTCTTCGCGATGTTCCCGAAGCTCCGGGAGCGTGCCGGCCAGCTGGCCGGCACGCTGTCGGGCGGCGAGCAGCAGATGCTCGCGATCGGCCGCTGCCTGATGGGCGCGCCGCGGATGATCATGTTCGACGAGCCGTCGCTCGGCCTGTCGCCTGCGCTGGTCGGCGAGGTCTTCCGGACGATCCGCAGCCTGCACGAGCAGGGGATGACGGTCCTGCTGGTCGAGCAGAACGTCGCGGCCTCGCTGCAGCTGGCCGACCGCGCCTTCGTGCTCGAGAACGGCAGCATCGTGCTCGAGGGCAGCGGCGCGGCGCTCCTCGACGATCCGAGGGTCAAGGAGGCGTACCTGGGGCTCTGAGCCGCCGCGCCCCGTCGGCGTCATGTCGCGGTGCACTATCATGCGGTCGATGGTCCCGATTGCGCCGCTGTCGCGCGACCCCTCGCTGCACCCGCAGGTCTCCGGGCGGCGCCCCGCCGTCAGCGGCCGCCGTGCGACCACGGCCGGCTGCCGCCTGCTCCTGGTCGTGACGTTGGTCGGCGTCGGCGTGCCGTCCCTCGCCGAGTCGCGTCCGCCGGGCCCGGCGCCGACGCTGCGCCTCGTGGGCGGCGAGCCGGCCGGCGCACCCGCCAATCGCGTGGCGGGCCCGCAGGCCGATGCGGTCGTCGACCGCTCCGCCCTTCACGTGGTGGCCCGTGGCGACAGCCTGGCGTCGATCGGCGCGCGCTACGGTGTCTCGACGCGGCTGATCATTGCCGAGAACGGCCTCGATGCCCGCAAGCCGCTGCGGCCCGCAACGACGCTGAGCGTGACCGCGCGCCACGTCGTGCCACCGCCGCTCGACGACGGCATCGTGATCAACCTGCCGCAGCGGATGCTGTTCCACTTCCGCGGCGGGCGGCTCGCGAGCGCGTATCCGGTGGCGGTCGGCCGATCCGACTGGCCGACTCCCACCGGCGAGTTCAAGGTGATCAACCGCCAGACCGACAAGACCTGGGTGGTGCCGGTGTCGATCCAGGAGGAGATG
>JAHCAM010000135.1 GCA_019634895.1 Steroidobacteraceae bacterium
TGCCCCGCCCCCTACCCACGGCGGCGGCACATCCGAACGGACCCATTTGAGCACCACCTTCGATTCCTTCGGCCTGGCCGAACCCATCCTGCGAGCAGTCACCGAACTCGGCTACAGGGAACCCACACCGATCCAGGCGCAGGCGATCCCTGTCGTCATGCAGGGGCGCGACGTCATGGGCGCTGCCCAGACGGGCACCGGCAAGACCGCCGGTTTCGCGCTGCCGATCCTCCAGCGGCTGATGCCGGTGGCCAATACCAGCGCCTCGCCGGCGCGCCACCCGGTGCGCGCGCTGATTCTCGCGCCCACCCGCGAACTGGCCGACCAGATCTACGAGAACGTCCGCGAATACGCGAAGTACACCGGCCTGAAGTCGGCGGTGGTCTTCGGCGGCGTCGACATCAAGCCGCAGATCGCGGCGCTGCGCCAGGGCTGCGAGGTGCTGATCGCCACGCCCGGGCGCCTGCTCGACCACATGGGGCAGAAGACGGTCACGTTGGCGCAGGCCGAGCTGCTGGTGCTCGACGAAGCCGACCGGATGCTCGACATGGGCTTCCTGCCCGACATCCAGCGGATCATCCATGCGCTGCCGGCGCGCCGCCAGAACCTGATGTTCTCGGCGACGTTCTCCGGGGAAATTCGCAAACTGGCGGAAACCTTCCTGAACGACCCGGTGCTGATCGAGGTCGCGCGGCGCAATGCCACGGCCGAAAACGTCGAACAGCTGGTGTTTCGCGTGGCCGACCTCGAAGCCAAGCGCGCCGCGGTCGCGAAGCTGGTCCGCGACCGGCAACTCGCGCAGGTCATCGTGTTCACGAACACCAAGATCGGCGCCGGCCGGCTGGCGCGGCTGCTCGAGCGCGACGGCCTGAATGCCGCGGCGATCCACGGCGACAAGTCGCAGCAGGAGCGCCTGGCCACGCTCGAGGCGTTCAAGAAGGGCGAGATCGTCGTGCTGGTGGCCACCGACGTCGCCGCGCGCGGGCTCGACATTGCCGAGCTGCCCGCCGTCATCAACTACGACCTGCCGTACAACGCCGAGGACTACGTGCACCGCATCGGCCGCACGGGCCGCGCCGGCGCGAGCGGCGTGGCGCTCTCGCTGATGGTCGGCAGCGACGAGCGCCTGCTCGACGACATCGAGAAGCTGATCAAGCGCAAGCTGCCCGTCGAGCGGCTCGACGTCGGCCCGGTCGAAGAGCGGCCGCGTCGCGAGCGCCGCGAGCCGACCGGGGAGCGGCGCGAGCCATCCGGGGAGCGGCGCGAA
>JAHCAM010000136.1 GCA_019634895.1 Steroidobacteraceae bacterium
TGCCGACGGCGTGAACCGGCTGCGCAGCCCGGAGCGCTCGATGATCGTCATCACCCACTACCAGCGGCTGCTCGACTACATCGTGCCCGACAAGGTCCACGTGCTCTCGGGCGGCCGCATCGTGCACTCGGGCGGCCCCGAGCTCGCGCTCGAACTCGAGCAGCGCGGCTATGCCTGGATCGCCGGCGCCCCCGCGGCGCAGGCCGGCGCAGCGGCGGGCGAGGCGGCGCGATGAGCGACATCGACACCTGGCTGGCCGCGTTTCGCACGCAGGCCGCCACGCTTTCCGGCGCCGGGTTGCCGTGGCTCGCCGCGATCCGGCAGCGCGCGATCGAACGCTTCGCCGACGAGGGGTGGCCGACCAACCGGATGGAGGGCTTCCGGCACACGTCGCTGGCGTTCCTCGCCCAGCAGCGCTTCGTCACCGCCGCGCAGCCCGCCGCCGGTGCGGCCGGGTCTGCGCAGGCAGCGGTGGCGCAATTGCGGCGCGAGGAGGCCGACAAGGCAGGCGCTGACGCGGCGGGCGGGCACTGGCTGGTGTTCGTCGACGGCGTCTTTTCGCCGGCGCTGTCGGCGATCGGCGCGCTGCCGGCGGGCGCACGGGTCGACGCGCTGTCGGCGGCGCTGGCCAGCGCGCCCGAGCGCGTCGAGGCGGCCTTCGGAAGCGCCGACGACGGCGCGAGCCCGGCGGCGCTGAACGCCGCGCTGGCGACCGACGGCGCCTTCGTGCACCTGGGGCGCGGCGTCGCCGTCGAGGCGCCGATCCACCTGGTGTTCGTCTCGGCCACCGCCGGCGGCGCCTGCCACCCGCGCAACCTGATCGTCGCCGAGGCCGGCGCCCAGGCCACCGTGGTCGAGCACTACGTGGGCGCGTCCGCGAACGCGCAGGATCCGTCATCGCTCACCAACGCGGTCACCCGCATCGACGCCGGTCCCGACGCGCGCATCACGCACCTGAAGCTGCAGCAGGAATCCGCGCCGGCGGTCCACCTCGCCCGCATCGAAGCCGTGCAGGCGCGCGGCGCGGCGTTCGATTCGCACTCGCTGTCGTTCGGCGCGCGCCTGGCGCGCAACGACATCGTCACGCGTTTCGACGGCGAAGGCTGCGAGACGTTGCTCAACGGCTTGTTCCACGTCGACGGGCGGCGCCACGTCGATCACCACACCCGCATCGAGCACGCGAAGCCGCGGGGCACGAGCCGCGAGTTCTACCGCGGCATCCTCGACGGCGCGTCGCGGGGCGTGTTCGCGGGCCGGATCATCGTCG